>NZ_JBEPSC010000017.1:0-1004 GCF_040548695.1 Arthrobacter sp. 754 | reverse complement strand
CTCCAGGCGGCACAAAACATTTCGGTTACGGGGCTCACACCCTCTCTGGCCGGCCTTTCAAGACCGTTCACCTATGCCTGCACATCACACCTCACTGTCCCGGCAGAGACAGTACGGAAAGTCCCACAACCCCGACCATGCAACGCCCGCCGGCTATCACACATGGAACGGTTTAGCCTGATCCGCGTTCGCTCGCCACTACTGACGGAATCACTATTGTTTTCTCTTCCTGCGGGTACTGAGATGTTTCACTTCCCCGCGTTCCCTCCACGCACCCTATGTGTTCAGATGCGGGTCACCAGATCACTCGCGCGCCTGGCGGGGTTTCCCCATTCGGACACCCTGGGATCACAGTCCGGTTATCGACTCCCCCAGGCTTATCGCAGATTCCTACGTCCTTCTTCGGCTCCTAATGCCAAGGCATCCACCGTGTGCTCTTAAAAACTTGACCACAAAAGATCAATTACGCTAATTTTCGAGAGAACCACGAAAACCACCCGGACACCACCACCACAACCCCAAAAGGCCACAGCAACAGACGCCCGGACAGATCCAGGTTCATATTCTTGGAAATTGCTTCTTATAAAAGATGCTCGCGTCCACTATGTAGTTCTCAAACAACAACCCCAAACCACACACCCCACACACACCCCCGCAAAGGGGACAAACCGTGTGATCGGTGCAGCCAGGAAACCAGAAACAAACAAACCCGCCACAAAGGAACACCCACAACCCGTAGCTGCGAACCCCCTCCATCACGGCCCTGTTGCCTCAGGACCCAACAGTGTGCCAAACACTACCCAGCGAAACCCACCAGCCGCGTTCCAGAACACCGGACCCTGCGATTACTCACAGAACAGTGTTCGTACTAGCCGCCGGCATGTGCCGCCAGGCACCTATTCGTTGATATTCCACCCTTGAGCACCCGCCGCAGAACAATCGTCTGCGCAACGGGCATATACTCCTGACAACCCCTCCACACTCAAATTCATGAGGCAAGGTGG
>NZ_JBEPSC010000016.1:0-1127 GCF_040548695.1 Arthrobacter sp. 754 | reverse complement strand
GCGGCGTCGGCGCCGGTGATGAAGAAGATTGCGACCAGGACCATGGCCAGGACGATGACGGCGGCGGTGAGCCAGCCGGGCATGCCGAGGTTTTTGACCAGGTCGAAGAGGGCGCCGTCGAAGTTTACGGAGGGGACTCCGTTGGCTGTTGTTACCAGCCCGGGGGTGCCTGCTTTGTCGGCTTCCTGCTGGACGTGGAAAGCGGCTCCGCCGAAGATGCCGAACCAGATGACGCTGACGACGCTGGGAACGAGGAGGACGCCGGTGACGAACTGGCGGATGGTGCGGCCGCGGCTGATGCGGGCGATGAAGAGTCCGACGAAGGGCGTCCAGGAGATCCACCAGGCCCAGTAGAAGATGGTCCAGCTGGTCATCCAGCTTCGGAGGGCGTCATCGCCGACTGCTTCGGTCCGGGAGGACATTTCGGCCAGGTCGCGGGCGTAGTCGCCGACGGCGGAGGGGATCAGGTTCAGGATGAACAGGGTGGGGCCGGCGATGAAGACGATGAGTGCGAGGACGACGGCGAGGACCATGTTGATGTTGGAGAGCCACTGGATGCCGCGGCTGATGCCGGAGACGGCCGACGCGACGAAGCAGAGGGTCAGGACGGCGACGATTCCGACGAGCACGGGGGTGCCGATTTCGCCGAACCAGCCGTTGGAGGTCATGCCGGAGCCGATCTGCAGGGCGCCCAGGCCCAGGGATGCGGCGGTGCCGAAGAGGGTGGCGAAGATGGCCAGGATGTTGATGAATTTCCCGATGGGCCCTTCGACCCTCCTGACGCCGAAGAGCGAGGTGAAGGCGACGGAGATCAGTTGCCTGCGGCCCAGGCGGTAGGTGCCGTAGGCCATGGCGATGCCTACCACTGCGTACATGGCCCAGGGGTGCAGTGTCCAGTGGAAGATGGAGGTGGCCATGGCGGTCTGGATGGCTTCGGGGGTGCGGCCGTTCACGGTTCCGGGCGGGGGAGAGATGTAGTGGTAGAGCGGTTCGGCCACTCCGTAGAACATCAGTCCGATGCCCATGCCGGCGGCGAACATCATCGAGACCCAGGAGACGGTCCGGAATTCGGGTTTTTCGCCGTCTTTGCCCAGCGGGATGTTGCCGAATTTGCCCAGGGCCAGCCA
>NZ_JBEPSC010000015.1:0-2428 GCF_040548695.1 Arthrobacter sp. 754 | reverse complement strand
CATTCAGGCCAGGCCCCGAACACGAAAGTGTCCGGGGCCTGACCCATTTAAACACCCACAACCCCACGGCAGGCCACACCAACCCCTGCCGGCCCCACGCACACCGGGACCCAAGCACACAACCCTCCGGCACTCCCTCCACGAATCTTCCCATCGCTCTCGCAGTACCCGCAAAAACCCGGGGAACCCTCTTGCAGCAACTGCACCCACCCGGCAGCCGCCGCAGCAACTGCATCACACCGCCGACCGCCGTCGTCGTCCACTCCGGCCCGGGCGACACCTCAGGTCACCAGGCACCGCCGCCGGACCCCCGCCGACCTGGGCGACACCGCCGGCCACGCACCAACTCTCTCCCACTTGCTGCAGTAATTTTGCGCACGTCCAGTACCGCCAAATCCACGAACGCTCTCAGAATGTCCATCAGATCCTGGCGCCCAGCGCCAGCCGGGTGCACCCGACCTATTCGACGCACGACCGGCTCTGGCCCGGTTCCCCCGGTCAGCTGGCAGGGTCGTACCCAAACTGCCGGACTGCTTGCGAACAGCGGCAGGCCACGGCGATCTTTGCCGCCCAGTCGAGTGCCTCCTGCCGCGAGGGCAGCTCCAGAACGAGGTAGCCGCCGTTGGGTACCTCGTGGCCTGCGTGCGAGCCTTCCGTGACCGAACCGTCAGCGGCCACGAGCACAGGGTCTACGGTCTCATCGATCCCGCCGCCGAAGACGTACACGCCGGCCTTTTTGGCCTCGTCGATGACGGCATGCGAGGCTTCAACAACCACTTCGAAGTCCTCCGCGGGGAACACCATGGCCTCACTTGGAAACGAGATCAGGTACTTCGTCACTCGAGAACTCCTTTACTCCAGAGGCGCCGTCAGTTCGGCCCTATCCTCGGCACGGCGCTGGTGCCAAACTCGATTATGGCTCGGGCGCCCGACTTGTGGTCAAGGGTAGAGCGTCGCCACGGCCTGTTGGCTTTGCTGTTCGTGTCCGCAGTAGGCCGCGGTAGTCAATGGCTCAGTGCGTGGCTGGGGCCAGGCGGCTAGGGATCAGTTATCGAGTAAGCGACGCTTGGCGGCCTCAAATTCTCTTCGGGTAAGGGCACCCTGCGAATACAGGTCTGCTACGAGGGCAAGTTGCGATGCCAGGGACTCTTTGCTATTCGCCTTGCGGACGCTTCTTGTTCGATGCTTGCCTGCCTCGGCAGGGGAGGTTCGATTCGCCTTGTTCCTGTCATACGCATATGTGGTGAGCAGGAGGATGCCCAAGACAGCAATGGCGATTCCCAACGGGAGGGACATATAGGAGGACGAGGCATTGCCTATCACCGAGATGGCTGCGCCGGCCAGGACCAGACCGAGCCCAGTCACCCATCGTGCCGTCTCGCGGAGCGGACGTGTCCTTCTGAACTCGAACAAATACCCGCCGACGTCGCTGGGAACCGTGTGTTCGTTCATGGGATGAAGACTAGACCTGCGGCTGCTCTCTGAACATCCCCTGCACACACTCATGGCGGAACGTTGTTCCTAGCCCGCTACCCCGTTCCGTGGACCTCTCCAACCCCAAGCAGAGTCTGCTGGTTTGCCGCGAGGAACTGCAGTGCGAGCATCGCGTTGATTTCGAGGTGGCGCAACAGGAAGGCCCGCTCGTCGAGTCGCTTACGACGCAGCCAGCCGGTGACTTCATCGTTGCACTTGCTGGCGTTGCAGGAGCCGCAGGCCGGCGCGATGTTCTCGAGCGTGTAACGCCCGCCGCGGGAGAGCGCCAGGACGCAGTCGCGCTGTAGCGGCTTGTTGATGGCGCCGCAGTACGCGCAGCCACCCCAAGCCGCCTTGAGGGCGGTCCACTGCTCCTCGTTGAGATCGTGCTCGACACGATCCATCCGGCGCTTGCGTCTCAGAGCGGCCCTGGCCTTGCGACTTCGGTTGAGCGGCATCGTCCCAGCATAGGCACTGTCAACCGCGCGCCACGTATTGGCAAATCTACGCATCCGGCCCACTCCACCAATTGCAGTTACGTGTTCGCGCTCACCGTGCAGCGTGTCGGTGTGGAACCATCTGCTCCAGGCATGGAAGCAATGATCGATTTTGCCTCGCTGATGGCTACCCCGAATCGTTTTCCACGCCGAGACGGACGTCGACTAGTGCATGTTCAGTGATTACCCGATAACCATGCCCAATAAGGATCACCCTGCGGCCGGCCCCGCGGCCCCCATCTGTGTGCGGCTGGATGTGACCCAGTGAACACGATCAATAAACGGTGTGTGGCTGCCTATGAGGCCGTCGAAGGGCCCCAGTATCCGCGCGTTTCCGCGGATCTGTCGAGTGCACGGCCCTTGGTGTGGGGGGATTTGCGGTGGGGGTTGGGTGGGTGTATTGTTTTCTAAGTCGCCGCGAGGGGAACAGTGAAGAGCTGGTTACCGCGGGCGGCCAA
>NZ_JBEPSC010000014.1:0-2977 GCF_040548695.1 Arthrobacter sp. 754 | reverse complement strand
GGTGGGAAATCTGTGGTTACAACATGTGTTCCTGCCGGTGAAGGCAGGTGTGGTGTTGTTATTTTGTTGTTGGTTCCGGCCATCAAACCTGGGTTTGTTGGTTGGGAACCACATAGTGGACGCAAGCAGTCTTGTTATCTTTTTACTCTCTCCAGGGTGTGAACGTCTTTTGAATGCCGTTCACGGAGGGAGTGTGTGGTGTAAGTTATCGGCCTATTAGTACCGGTCAGCTTCACGAGTCGTTAGTCCTCGCTTCCACATCCGGCCTATCAACCCAGTGGTCTGGCTGGGGGCCTCTCACACACAAGGTGTATGGAAATCTCATCTCGAAGCGAGCTTCCCGCTTAGATGCTTTCAGCGGTTATCCCATCCGAACGTAGCTAATCAGCGGTGCACTTGGCAGTACAACTGACACACCAGAGGTTCGTCCGTCCCGGTCCTCTCGTACTAAGGACAGCCCTTCTCAAATTTCCTGCGCGCGCAGCGGATAGGGACCGAACTGTCTCACGACGTTCTAAACCCAGCTCGCGTACCGCTTTAATGGGCGAACAGCCCAACCCTTGGGACCTACTCCAGCCCCAGGATGCGACGAGCCGACATCGAGGTGCCAAACCATGCCGTCGATATGGACTCTTGGGCAAGATCAGCCTGTTATCCCCGAGGTACCTTTTATCCGTTGAGCGACGGCCATTCCACAATGTACCGCCGGATCACTAGTCCCGACTTTCGTCCCTGCTCGAGATGTCTCTCTCACAGTCAAGCTCCCTTGTGCACTTACACTCGACACCTGATTGCCAACCAGGCTGAGGGAACCTTTGGGCGCCTCCGTTACTTTTTAGGAGGCAACCGCCCCAGTTAAACTACCCATCAGGCACTGTCCCTGACCCGGATTACGGGCCGAAGTTAGATGTCCAAAGTGACCAGAGTGGTATTTCAACGATGACTCCACCCGAACTGGCGTCCGGGCTTCAACGTCTCCCACCTATCCTACACAAGCCACTCCGAACACCAATACCAAACTATAGTAAAGGTCTCGGGGTCTTTCCGTCCTGCTGCGCGTAACGAGCATCTTTACTCGTACTGCAATTTCGCCGAGTTTATGGTTGAGACAGCGGGGAAGTCGTTACTCCATTCGTGCAGGTCGGAACTTACCCGACAAGGAATTTCGCTACCTTAGGATGGTTATAGTTACCACCGCCGTTTACTGGGGCTTGAATTCTCAGCTTCGCCGTGAGGCTAACCGGTCCTCTTAACCTTCCAGCACCGGGCAGGAGTCAGTCCGTATACATCGTCTTGCGACTTCGCACGGACCTGTGTTTTTAGTAAACAGTCGCTTCCCCCTGGTCTCTGCGGCCCCGATCCCCTCCCACCAGCAAGTGGTGTTCAAGGTTGGGGCCCCCCTTCTCCCGAAGTTACGGGGGCATTTTGCCGAGTTCCTTAACCATAATTCTCTCGATCGCCTTAGTATTCTCTACCTGATCACCTGTGTCGGTTTGGGGTACGGGCGGCTAAAACCTCGCGTCGATGCTTTTCTCGGCAGCATAGGATCACCAAATCCCCCCAAACGGGGGTCCCATCAGATCTCAGGCATCATGAACGGCGGATTTGCCTACCGTTCGCCCTACATCCTTAGACCGGGACAACCATCGCCCGGCTTGGCTACCTTCCTGCGTCACACCTGTTAATACGCTTGCCTCCCAGGATCAGGTCCCGCGCTCCACCAAAACCCACGTCACCACAAGGGCGGGCGGGCAGGTATCGGGCGGTTAGTATCCCCTGTTCAGCATGGGCGGTTTTTCGCCGGTACGGGAATATCAACCCGTTGTCCATCGACTACGCCTGTCGGCCTCGCCTTAGGTCCCGACTTACCCAGGGCAGATTAGCTTGACCCTGGAACCCTTGATCATTCGGCGGACGGGTTTCTCACCCGTCTTTCGCTACTCATGCCTGCATTCTCACTCGTGTAGGCTCCACCGCTGGTTTACACCGCGACTTCACTGCCCACACGACGCTCCCCTACCACTCCAGACGCCTGAACCAACCCCACAAGGGGGCGGCTTGGCTACTATCTGAAATCCACAACTTCGGCGGTGTACTTGAGCCCCGCTACATTGTCGGCGCGGAATCACTTGACCAGTGAGCTATTACGCACTCTTTTAAGGATGGCTGCTTCTAAGCCAACCTCCTGGTTGTCTTCGCAACTCCACATCCTTTCCCACTTAGCACACGCTTAGGGGCCTTAGTTGGTGGTCTGGGCTGTTTCCCTCTCGACTATGAAGCTTATCCCCCACAGTCTCACTGCTGCGCTCTCACTTACCGGCATTCGGAGTTTGGCTGACGTCAGTAACCTTGTAGGGCCCATTAGCCATCCAGTAGCTCTACCTCCGGTAAGAAACACGCAACGCTGCACCTAAATGCATTTCGGGGAGAACCAGCTATCACGAAGTTTGATTGGCCTTTCACCCCTACCCACAGCTCATCCCCTCCATTTTCAACTGAAGTGGGTTCGGTCCTCCACGACGTCTTACCGTCGCTTCAACCTGGCCATGGGTAGATCACTTCGCTTCGGGTCTAGATCACGCCACTGCAACGCCCTGTTCAGACTCGCTTTCGCTACGGCTTCCCCACACGGGTTAACCTCGCGACGTAACACTAACTCGCAGGCTCATTCTTCAAAAGGCACGCCGTCACCAGAATCAGACTGGCTCCGACGGATTGTAAGCACACGGTTTCAGGTACTGTTTCACTCCCCTCCCGGGGTACTTTTCACCTTTCCCTCACGGTACTGGTCCGCTATCGGTCATTAGGGAGTATTTAGGCTTATCAGGTGGTCCTGACAGATTCGCACGGGATTTCTCGGGCCCCGTGCTACTTGGGATACTCTCCAGGCGGCACAAAACATTTCGGTTACGGGGCTCACACCCTCTCTGGCCGGCCTTTCAAGACCGTTCACCTATGCCTGCACATCACACCTCAC
>NZ_JBEPSC010000013.1:0-3194 GCF_040548695.1 Arthrobacter sp. 754 | reverse complement strand
TCATGGTGTTGCTCCTTGTGCAGAGGATTCCGGTGGGTGGGGCGGCTCAGGTGACCGGCCAGCTTCCCCTCTCCCCCCGTTGTTTTTTGGTTGCTGGCAAGCTCGCTTGCTCGGCGGCCGACGGAGCCCTGTCTACCCGCAGGGCAAGGTGCCGGAAATTCCCGGAGGAAATCAGCGACGCAGGAGCGCCGGAGGGACATTTCCTGCACCGCAGGCCCCGACGAAGGAGGGGCTAGACGGGGTGGAGCGGACGCCTAGAATCCGAAGGACAGCAACCAAAAGACGTCGTAGACAAGACAGGGCCAGGGCGGGCCGGAGCCCTGCGACGGACAGCACTGGACCCAACAGCCGGCCGCGCCAGCGGACGCCCGAATGGGTGCGAGCCCTGCGAGCATGCCCCTTGCTTCGTCTCCCCCTGGATCCGCCCATGCCGGCCCCGCTCTTAGCCTGGCCGGCCCGCTGGCTGTTCCACCGGCGGTCCTTCACCGAAATGGCGGTCCGCCGCCGGTGACCACCAGCGACAGCCAACCACCGGCGGCGGACCGCCCGAACCTTTCGGCTAGAGCGGCACTTGCCGGGCGGTGGTTCCGCCCGGCAAGGTAACAGCCGGTTTAGGCGACGTTGGCCATGTACGGCATCCGGTACCGGCTGGGAAGTTCCGCGGCGGCTTCGGGCAGGTCGTCCGGTCCGTGGGCCTGGCCGTTCACCCAGTGGAAGAACGCCTGCTCGGTGATCGCGTCCCATTGGCGGGCCTTGGTCCGGTAGAACGTGCAGCTCACGTCTCCCTCGCAGTAGGTGGCGACGCCGAACAGGTTCCCGATGCTGTCAGCGGTGCGGGTGGCGGCGACCATGACGTAGGGCCAGTTGCCGAGGTCCCAGCCGTCACTGCCCCAGCTGGGGATGACGGCCCAGCCGTGTTCGCCGATGAGTTCCATCCAGTCGTAGCCGCCGTTCTCGTGGTAATCGCCCAGCACGGTCACGCCGTCGATGGTTTCCCCGGTGTCCTGGGTGGTCACCGTCTTGGTGGTTATTGCGTTCATGGTGTTGCTCCTTTTGCAGAGGATTCCGGTGGGTGGGGCGGCTCAGGTGACCGGCCAGCTTCCCCTCTCCCCCCGTTGTTTTTTGGTTGCTGGCAAGCTCGCTTGCTCGGCGGCCGACGGAGCCCTGTCTACCCGCAGGGCAAGGTGCCGGAAATTCCCGGAGGAAATCAGCGACGCAGGAGCGCCGGAGGGAAATTCCTGCACCGCAGGCCCCGACGAAGGAGGGGCTAGACGGGGTGGAGCGGACGCCTAGAATCCGAAGGACAGCAACCAAAAGACGTCGTAGACAAGACAGGGCCAGGGCAGGCCGGAGCCCTGCGACGGACAGCACTGGACCCAACAGCCGGCCGCGCCAGCGGACGCCCGAATGGGTGCGAGCCCCGCGAGCATGCCCTTCCTGAGTAGGGTGAGGGCATGACTGAGCCGGTTCCGCGTGATAGCCGCCCGGTCCGTGCGGGGCGCGGTGCCGGGCTGGATTCCCCGCGGGTCCTCCGGGTCCTGGCCGTCGTTTTCACCGTTGCCGCAGCTGGGGCGCTGGCGCTGGTAGTTCTCGATCTTGTGATTGCCCGGCCGGCAGCGGGCGATGTCTTCATTACCGCCCTGAATGCCCTGGCGGCGTTCCTGTTGTGGCGCCGGGTGTTGGAACAATCCCGGGCATGAGGAAAGGCCGGCACCGAAGTGCCGGCCTTTCGCCGTTTCCCTCTGCAAAGGAAATTTGGGTGGGCAGCGTCTCGCTGCCTGGTCGTTAGAGGTTGTGGTGTTCCTGGGCCCAGCCGATGTTCGCGGGCCCGGTTGGTTCGCCGGCGGTGAGCAGGCGAATCTCGATGACGTCTTCAGCCAGGCTGGGCTCGGCCGCCGGCTTGTCGTCGTCGGTCAGGATGTATTCGGTTCCCATGCTCACGCTTCCTGGTCGGTGCAGTGTTCCTGGGGTTCACTGTAGCCGTGGTTTCTACACGCTAGCTGGGTTCCGAGCTGCGCCCGCGCGAGCGTCCGGCGGCCGGCGGAGCGCAGCGGGGGAGGCCGCCCCGCCACCGGCAAAAGGCCGGACCGGGATCTCGTGGTGATCCCGGCCCGGCCCTGTCCGGTTAGTTGTTGTGGCGCTGGTAGGAGGTTTCCGGGTCGCGGGCGACCTCTGCGACTGAGCCGCGGTTGATCAGTTCCAGCAGCAGCCCTGCCAGCCGGAACCCGGGGGCGTCCGTGTCCGCGTGCTTGAGGTACCGGGCCGCTTGGGTGCCGTTGCCTTTGAGCCATTCCAGCCACCCCATCAGGGCCAGCATCGGTGCGCGCTGGCCTGCCGGGACTGCCTTCATCAGCTCGAACGCGATGGACTGGGCCCGGTCCACCCGGTTCCAGTCCGGGCGTCCGGTGAAGGTCCCGAGGATGACGTCGGCGAAGTTGCCGTTCTGGGTGGTGATGGTCTCGCGGAACAGGAAGTCCCGGACCATCTTGTGCTGGAAGGCTCCCGCGATGCTCCGGGCCGTGTCGTGGTCGGGGGTCCCGGTGCCGTCCAGCACGGCCGCCCACTCGGCGCAGGCTTCCTCAATGTCCGCCTCCGTGCCTTCGGGTGCCTGCACCGGCATGGCCCACGTGCCCAGCAGGGCGGGGTTGTAGACGTCGATGTCCGTGGCGCTGCCAAAGAAGGTGAACGTCGCGTTGGCTTCGCTGTCGGTGATCTGCTCCAGCGGGTGCTCCTCGTCCGCGCCGAACTCCGTCCAGTGAGTGGAGGTCACGAGCCAGACGTTGCGCACGGGCATCCGGGCTGCGGCCAGCTCGGACACCAGCGCGGCGACGTGCGCGGCGTAGGGGTAGCTGTCCTGGTTCTCGTCGGTGTAGACGACGAGATAGGACGCCGTTGCCTTGTCATCGTTGGCGGCGTGGCTGGTCAGCGTCTGCGCGTAGTTGACCGGCTCGACGTGTTCGGGTGCATCTACCCGCAGGCTCGCACCGAGGGCACCGCCATTGGCGGTGAGAACCACGAATGATTCCGAGGGCGTGATGCCCAGCAGGTGCGGGATGGTCGCCAGCAGGTCGGCGGGGCCGGTGAGGTTGATCTTTTCAATCATGGTGTTGCTCCTTGTGCAGAGGATTCCGGTGGGTGGGGCGGCTCAGGTGACCGGCCAGCTTCCCCTCTCCCCCCGTTGTTTTTTGGTTGCT
>NZ_JBEPSC010000012.1:0-5687 GCF_040548695.1 Arthrobacter sp. 754 | reverse complement strand
GGCGGTACGAAGCTCTTCCAGGATCTGGACGTACTCCTCTGAATCCGGCAGGCCCTCTGCGCCTCCGCCCTCCGGATCAAGGACAGCAGGGCTGGTGTCTACGTCCGCGGGGACATCAATGACAGTTGCGGTGTCGGCGGACGACTCCTCGGGGGTGGAGAGTTGTAAGTCACGGCTAATAGCCATGAGCGAATCCTTTGCTCGGCGAATGATGGGCTTGCGGGTAAAACAGGACCTTAAACGGGCGGAAGCCCCCGACCTTCCGCCCGCGCTGACTCATTTCCCGGACTAGTTGCTGAGGTAGCCGTTCGGGTCCAGGACATACTTCGTGGCGGCTCCGGCATCAAATTCCGCGTACCCCCGCGGGGCATCCTGGAGGGGAATTGCCGTGGCGTTGACCGCCCTGGCGATGTGGATCCTGTCATGCAGGATCGCCATCATCAGCTGCCGGTTGTATTTCATCACCGGGCACTGGCCGGTCGTGAAGGAGAGGGACTTCGCCCACCCGGTGCCCAGGGACAGGGACAGGCTGCCCTTCTGGGCCGCCACGTCCGCGGCACCCGGATCCCCTGTGACGTAAAGGCCGGGAATGCCCACCGATCCGCCGGCGGCGGTGAGGTCCATCAGAGAATTGAGCACGGTGGCCGGCGCCTCCTGGGCCCCGGCGCCGTGTCCATGTCCACGGGCCTCGAAACCGACCGCGTCGATACCGGCGTCGACCTCCCGGGCGCCGAGAAGCTGCTCGATCTGGTCAGCCGGATCGCCGTTGGCCACGTTGACGGTTTCGCAGCCAAAGGATCGGGCCTGGGCCAGGCGATCCTCATTGAGGTCCCCCACGATGACCACCGCGGCCCCCAGCAGTTGCGCGCTGGCCGCCGCGGCAAGCCCCACGGGACCGGCCCCGGCAACATAGACGGTGGACCCGACTCCAACACCTGCCGTGACGGCTCCGTGGAATCCGGTCGGGAGGATGTCCGAGAGCATGGTCAGGTCCATGATCTTCTCCAGCGCCTGGTCACGGTCCGGAAATTTCAGCAGGTTCCAGTCTGCGTAGGGGACCAGGACGTATTCGGCCTGTCCGCCGACCCAGCCGCCCATGTCGACATAGCCGTAGGCGGACCCGGGCCGGTCCGGGTTCACGTTCAGGCAGATCCCGGTCTTGCCCTCCTTGCAGTTCCGGCAGCGCCCGCAGGAGATGTTGAAGGGGACCGAGACGATGTCGCCGACCTTGATGAACTCGACGTCGGGCCCGGTCTCGATGACTTCCCCGGTGATCTCGTGCCCCAGGACGAGACCGGCCGGGGCGGTGGTGCGGCCGCGGACCATGTGCTGGTCCGAGCCGCAGATGTTGGTGCTCACGGTACGCAGGATGACCCCGTGCGGGACCTTCCGACCGATATTGACGGGGTTGACGCCCGGGCCGGCCTGCAGTTCAAAGGTAGGAAACGGGGTATCGATGATTTCCACGATCCCCGGTGCCTTGTATGCAACGGCTTTGTTACCTGACATTGAATGGCTCCTATGGGGTTGGCGATTGAACCCTCACGGTGATGCTGGTCGCAGCAGGCACTCGGTGAGGAAAGTTGTTGTCAGTTTCGTGAAGCAAGTTGGGTGTATTGATGCGCGTAGCTAGGCATCGATGACCAGATCGGTCCGCGCGGTGGAGCAGCAGGGCAGGAACTTGCCTGCATCGATTTCCCGTGCACGGATCCCGCCCTGGTGGTTCATATCGACCTCGCCGGAAAGCTTGACCACCTTGCAGGAGCCGCACATGCCCTCCTTGCAGTTCGCGCCGATCCTGACGCCCGCACGCTGGGCCACCCCGAGGATGTGTTCGGAGGGATCGATGCGCACGTTGATGCCGGTGCGCATGAAGGACAGGGTGAGGCTTCCCGTTCCGACCGTGTCGAAGCTCGAGGCATCGGGGGACCCGGCCTCCGGCCTGACGTCCGGATCGCCGGCGGGGGCTTCGGGACCGGGCGCGTCCAGGTCGACGGCTTCCAGCGGCAGCCCCGTGGCGTCCAGGGTCCCCTCCGCGTCGTAGCCGGGCTCGTAGAGCCCGAACGCGGCGGGCTGGCCTTCGTAGTAGTCCTCGGCGGATTGGGCGATTTCCTCGGCGATTTCCTCCGCGATGTCCCCTGCCAGCGCGACCTCCGCCTGGTATTCGAGGAGCGTCTGGCGGTCGCCCGAGAAGAATTCCATGTAGATGGAGGTGTCGTCGACGCCGACTTTCCTAAGGAGCTCGGTGGCGGTGTTCAGGTAGCCCTCGGGTCCGCAAGCATAGACCTGGCGGCCGTTGGCATCGGGGGCTACCTCGTCGAGCATGGCTGCGGTCAGCCTTCCAGTGAGCCCTTCCCACCCCTCCGGTTTGCTGCGGTCGCCCAGGGAGTAGAAGACCTTGACACGCGAGTCCACTGAGGCGATGTAGGCCAACTCCTTGTGGAAGGCAAAGTCTCCGGCCGCCGCTCCGTGGTAGAGCACCACAACATCGGCCTGTCCGGGCAGGGAGTGGATGGTCCGGACCATCGACATGATGGGGGTAATGCCTGCGCCAGCGGCCAGGAGGAGGTACCGTGCCCGCCGGTCGACGTCGGGCAGGTGGAAAGCCCCGACCGGTCCGAGCATGTCCAGAACGGTGCCGGGTTTGACGTTCTGATGCACCCACGGGGAGACCCGTCCCGTGGGGTCGCATTTGACGGTGATGTCGAAGGTCCATGGCTTGGTGGGCGAACTGGACAGCGAGTAGCTGCGGTCCGCTGCGTCCCGGTCCTCGCCGTCCACGGGAAAGGCGACGTTTACGTATTGGCCCGGGCGGAACGCCAGCGGCGCACCGTCGCAGCGGCGGAACACGAAGGTCATCATGCCGCCCACCTCGGGAACGGTCTCGACACATTCGGCCATGAACTCCTGCGGATGCCAGGGGCCCAAGGCGCGGGCGGCCCTGGCGGGTGCCTCGGTGCTGCCCATGACCCTGTTCCACGGCATCTCAAGACCGCGGATGCGCTGTGGTTCCTGGACGGCCGTCTCAGTGAGGAGTTCAATCATGCCAACTGCTCCTGCACGCGGTGCACGTACCAGTTGATGAACGCCTCGACCTGGTATTCGCTCTTCATGTACGGGCCGGGCTGGTATGCGGGGCTGCCCGCGCCTTTCTGGCACAGCTCCACAAACGCCTTGTCCTGCAGATTGGTCTGCTTCCAGGTGTAGGTGAGTTTGTCCAGGTCGTAGTCGACGCCTTCCTCGGCGTCGTCAGCCACCAGCCAGGTGGTGCGTACCAGCGTCTGGTGTTCGTTAACGGGGAAGACGGCGAACGTGATGACGTGGTCCCCGAGGAAATGGAACCAGCTGTTGGGCTGCAGGTGCATCGAGCAGCGGCCAAGGCGGAAGTCCCGCAGGTCGCCGAGCAGCTTCTTGGAGAGCCTGCGCCCATCGGGCGAGAACGATTCGCCCTCACCGTCGAGCGATTCCCGTGAGATGCGGATTCCCGCTATGCGCGTGTCAAGCTCCTCAACGACCTCATAAGGGAGGCCATAGCGGCGGCAACGTTCCTCAAGCGAGGACTGTGCTTCCTTGTTGCGGTCCCACACTTCCTCGAGATGGGCCGGCACCAGGCCCTCCGTCAGGCCCCAGGTGGGAAAGAGGGAGCAGGCGAGCTCCGGGTGGCCGTCGCAGTGGTAGCACTCACGGTTGTTCTCCATGACGAGCTTCCAGTTGCCCTCTTCGATGATGTTCTGCTGGTAGGCAATCTTCGTCTTGGACAGATCGTGGGGGGCCAGGTAGGGCTCGAAAATCTTGGAGGTCTCGTCGAAGTCTGCGGGCGGTTCGTCAGCAATGCAGACGAAGATGAGCCCGGCAACCTCGCGGCTATGGGCGCGCTTGAGGGCGAAGCAGTTCTTGTCGAACTTGGCTTCGCCGGGGGCGGATGCGTGGATCAGGTTGCCCTCGGGGGAGTACGTCCAGGAGTGGTAGCCGCAGACCAGGTTTCCAGTGGAACCGGCAGCTTCGGTCAGGACGCGTGCACCGCGGTGGCGGCAGACGTTGTGCAGGACGTTGACGTCGCCCTCGTCGGTGCGCAGCACGATCAGGGAGTAGGGGCCGTAGTCGACCGTGATGTAGTCGCCCGGCTCCGGCAGCTCGGCAACGCTTCCGGCAAAGATCCAGTGCTGGCCGAAGATGGCCTCCATGTCGAGCTTGAAGATCGTCGGGTCGGTGTAGAAGGGGGCGTCGAGGGAATATCCCACGCGCCGGAACTCGAACAACCCGCTGATCTCCGCCAGCTGCTCTGCAGGCAAAGATGAAGCGAGTTTTCCGCGAGAGTTGAGGGGCAAGACTGGAACGGACATGTGTTTCCTCCCGGGAGGCGTGGATAAGGGTGTGATTCGTGGGGACCACGGCTGCGTGGGGTGCGAGCGGCGTTGTCGAAAACCTTGTAATGATGAGATTAGGGATCATTGATCCACAACAAAAGCGCAAGATTTTGAAGATATCCGTGCACAATAGGTGCATGATCGATGCGCGGCTCATCACACTTCGGGTATTTGCCCGGTGCGGCACCATTGGTGCAACCGCGGAGCTCACAGGGTATTCCCCCTCCGCCGTCTCTGCGCAGTTGCGGGAGCTCCAGCGCCTGCTTGGAATGCAGCTGCTGACGAAGGACGGCCGTGGTGTGCGGCTGACCGCCACGGGCCGCTTTCTCGTGGAGGGCTCGGACACCCTTATTGCGGAATGGGAGAGCCTGCGCGCAGCTGCCATGGAGGCCGGCGACCAGGTGCCGTCCCGTTTTGGGCTCGGCGGATTCTCGACGGCGGCCGCGCAGTTGCTTGCGCCGCTGGCCGCCACCCTGCGTTCGACACGCCCCCTGCTGGAGGTGCAGGTACTGGAGGCCAACCCGGCCCGCTGCTTCGACTTGTTGGTTGCCGAGCGAATCGACCTGGCGGTCATCGTCGCCATGCAGTCCGACACCTATGTTGAGGACGACCCCCGCTTCGAGCAGACCGTCCTGCTCGATGATCCCCTGGACGTGATCATTCCCGCCGACCATTCCCTGGCATCGCGGGACACGGTGACGCTTGAAGAGCTCGCGTCGGAACCCTGGATCACCGAGGCCGCCGGGTCCACGTACCACTCCCTCTTCACCGCGGCGTTCACGGCAGTTGGGGTGACACCACGGATTGCCCATGAGGCCGTTGAATGGGAAACCCAGATCGCCTTCGTTGGTGCGGGGCTGGGCGTGGGCCTGCTGCCGCGATTGGCGCCCCTGCGTGGTGCCGAAAACGTCGTTCGACTGCGCATTACCGGCAAAGGGAAGCCCACGCGCCGCATTGTCGCTGCGGTGCGGAGGGGCAGCATCGCTTCGCCCCTGATCCAGGAGTCGCTCGGCATCCTGCAGATCAGGGCCAATCGGATTCTCGCCGCTCGACCCGAAGACGATCTCTGACATCGCATTGGCCGCGGCTCGTCGCTGACGGGTTGGCTGGGGGTGTGGGTGTGCCCCGGTGGCACGGGCTGGGGGCCGTGTGCCGCCGGGGCGGTTGTGGTGGTGGTGGTGGGTTTAGTGTGTGTTCGGGTTTGGTTGCGGGGTTGTGGTGGTGGGGATGGTGCCTGTGTGGGTGCCGCCTTGGTGGGAGTCGGGGTCGGGGCATGTGTCGGCGCAGTCGTGTTTGGTGACGAGGTCGAATTGGATGCCG
>NZ_JBEPSC010000011.1:0-44235 GCF_040548695.1 Arthrobacter sp. 754 | reverse complement strand
CAAAAGACGTCGTAGACAAGACAGGGCCAGGGCAGGCCGGAGCCCTGCGACGGACAGCACTGGACCCAACAGCCGGCCGCGCCAGCGGACGCCCGTTCTGATCCTGGGCCTAGCCCCCGGGTTGTGCCCATTGTGGACAGGTGGAGCCCTCCGCACAGCTCATAGCTGTCCCCATTGGCGTACAACCCGTCCCGCCGGAGGCCAGTCCGGAAGCTGAATGGTTCTTTTGTCGCCCCGCACCAGTAGACTTGAAATTAATCGAACATATATTCGAATAAAAGGTGTGTTGTGGGCGTTGTTGTGGGTCCCCGCGTGATAGACGCGGGCGCATCGTTGTTGTCGGTGCTGATTTCGCCGGTCGCTGTTGCGGCCGGATATCCCTCGCCCGCGCAGGACTATTTTGATGGCCGGATCGACCTGAACGAGCACCTGATTAAGGACGTCACGAGCACCTATGTTGTGCGGGTCTCCGGGGAGTCAATGGCCGGCGCGGGGATCAGCGACGGTGATGAACTGATCGTCAACCGGGCCCTGGAACCGGTGGACGGGTCCGTGGTCGTTGCGGTCCTGGACGGGGAGCTGACCGTCAAACGGCTGCGGATCACGAGTACCGGGGTCGTCCTGCAGGCGGAGAACCCTGCGTACCCGGATATCCGGGTGCCGTCCTTGTCCGACCTGGTGGTGTGGGGCGTCGTCACCCGATGCCTTCACCACGTCTAGGGCCGGTCATGGCTAAGCCAGCGGTGATGCGGCATCTGCCGCAGATCGCTCATGTGGATGTGAACTGTTTCTATGCCTCGGCAGAGCGGGCGTTCGACCCGTCCCTGGAGGGCCGGCCCGTCATCGTGCTGTCCAACAACGACGGTTGCGCCGTCACCCGGTCCCCCGAGGCCAAGGCCCTCGGCATTGCCATGGGTGAGCCGTGGTTCAAGCTCGCCCCGCGGGCCAAACAATGGGGACTCGTGGCCCTCTCGAGTAACTACGAGCTCTACGGTGACATCAGCGCCCGGGTGATGGAGCTGCTGGGCAGGTACTCCGCCTGGCTGGAGGTCTACAGCATCGACGAGGCCTTCCTCGGCGTCAAAGGCACCCCGGACGAGCTCCTGGCCCTGGGCCGGGACATGAAAGCCGCCGTGAGGCGCAACGTCGGCGTCCCGGTCTGCGTGGGCATCGCACCCACCAAGACCCTGGCGAAGCTGGCCAACAAGTGGGCCAAGAACAACCCCGCCTTCGAGGGGGTCTGCCACTGGGACTCCGTGCCCGCCGCCGACCGGGAAAATCTGATGAGGCGGCTGTCCGTCATTGAGATCTGGGGTGTCGCCACCCGGCTGACCAAACGCCTCAACGCCTTAGGTATTCACTCCATCCTTGACCTGTCCCGGGCCGATCCGGTCATGATCCGGGACCGCTTCTCCGTGGTCATGATGCGCACCGTCCTGGAGCTGCAGGGAACCCCCTGCATCCCGATGGAGGAAGAACGGATCGGCCGGGACCAGCTGATCTTCTCCTGCTCCTTCGCCACCCCGATCACCACCGCGTCCGGGATCCGGCAGGTCATGAGCGTCTACGGCCAGCAGGCCTCGGCCCGGCTGGCCAAACACGGACTCCAGGCCAAGGTCCTCACCGCCTTCGCCGGCACCTCCCACTTCAACCCGAAAGATACTTCCTACCCCTCGGTGTGCGTGCCCCTGCCGATGCCCACCGCGGACCCGGTGATCCTAACCAAGGCCGCCCACGCCCTTCTCCCCCGCATCTGCGAGGGCATCCGGTACGCCCGGGCCGGGATCATGGTCACCGACCTGCGGCCCACCGGCAACCAGGCACCCCTGGCCCTGTTCGAAAACCCGCACGAGGAACGCCACGTCGGAACGCTCCTGGAAGACATCACCCGCCGGTACGGCCGCGGCTCCATCGGCCTGGGCCACGGCGGCATCCGCGGCGGCCCGGACTGGACGATGAAACGGGACATGCTCTCCCCCCGCTACACCACCCACTGGAACGAACTCCCCCTCGTCAAAGCCGCCTAACCCACCCGCATGACCGCACCACGAAAGAACACAAACTCCATGAGCACCATCACCGAAGCCCCTGCCCTGACCCACGATCTTCAGGTCCGGACCGACGCGGCAGGCAAACCCCTCGCCATCCGCCACGGCGGACAGATCTGGCTGGTCGATCCCGACACCGACTCCCAGCACTGGTTCGGGAGAGACGCGTGGTGGAACACCCGGCGCACCGCGGCTGTCGGCAGCGGGGACCTGGTGAGCATCGAATACTGGCAAGTTCAGGTCCGGCTCGGGTCCGACTCGGCCCTGCGGACCTTCACGCTGCGCCGGAACCCGCTCTCGGCTCAGTGGTTGCTGGAAAGCATCAGCGACTAGGCCCCGGTGATCCCTCAAGCGATCAGCGATCAGACCTGGGCCGGGATCCGGACCGAGTTCACGCTGCCTGCCCTCGCGCAGGTCCACCGCCGGCTCTCCGAACTGATGGAGGACCCGGAACCGGTCATGCAGCAGCTCGTGCGTGTCTTCATTGACGACGGGACTTACTGCCCGGGTTTCCAGTTCCTGCCCGGCGGGCAGCTCCAGCCGACTGTCACCGCGCTCTTCCGTCGGGCCATGGAGCTGGACATCCCACACAACTACTTCACCGTCTGGATGGTCACCCCGTCCCGGGCCCTGGCCGGGACCCGGCCCGTCGATCACCTGAAGAAGGACCCCGCTCCCCTGCTCAGGGCGCTGGAAACCTACCGCTGGCGCTGAAGCCGGCCCTTGACGGAACCGGCGGGGTGCGTAGCGTTGGCCCATGGGACTCATCTACGACAACCCGGACCTCGCAGCCGTGACACTGACCCGGCTTGCCGCGGAAGAATCCGAAGGCCCCGGCGCCCTGGAAGGGCGCATGCGGAACTACCTGGACGGCCTCGGACAGCGCAACGGCACCGCGTACCTCGAACTTCTGGCCATCACCCTCGCCCGGGTCCATTTCAAGTCCCTGGACGACCTGGCACGGGCCACCGGGGCAGATGCAGTAGGCCTGCTCGACGTCGCCGAAGTCGAGGCGCTGGAGGGCTTCTAGAGGCGCCGGACATAAGCTGTTCAGGTGGAGATTACCGGCACGATCCAGGCCCCCGACGGCAGCTACGAGCGCGTCAGCGTCCAAGGGGAAAGCTATGAGGATGCCCGCGAAGCCCTCAACGGAAAAATCCCGAATGAACATAAGCTTCTCGTGATCCGTGCGGAGCGCTGATCTGGCTGAACGAGGTAAGGAAGTCTTATCAGCTCAGTCTTCAAGCCCTTGGATTAGCCTCCGAGCGAGTTCAGTCGGCGTGCCAAGGCAGTGACATTGATGCGGCATCCGTTGAGGCCCACTTCGGTCTCCACGCCGTGTACGACCTCCACGAGGCCTATTTCGGTCCACGCAGGATCAAAGGAGTGGCCGAGAAGGACAAGGTTCTTAGCGCGACAGGCGGCGCTGCCGTGGGTGCCCTAGCGCTTGCTCGTGGAGAACGAACGCATCAGTTGGTCACGTTCGCAAGGACAGGCGGATTCGGGGACCTGCCGTATGGCATGGGCCCGTACGGTCCTGGCTGGATCTGGAAGGCACACTCCTGGGACGCCAAGAAGCTGCAGCAACGATCGGACTGGTACAAGTCCCGAGTTAGTATGCGCTATCTCTGGGTCCCTCTTGATGAAGCCTGGCTGTGGTTTAGTGAGCACGCTGACGACGAAGCAGACCGAGCAATACTCTTTCAGTCGTTAAACCTAGAAGAGCCTGCTGTCTGGCCCTCCTAGGCTCCCCAAGGCCAATTGACGGCATTACTGTCAAAGACAGTAATGCTGTCAAAGCTGAATTTTCCGCCCGGGTGCAAGGTTCTGCGCCCCGCCCTCAAACTGGCTGCCTTCGTTGTAGAGGCGTTCTCGTCGTTCCACTTCCATGAGGACTGCACGGGAAATGAAGTCCGACCAGCTCCGGTCCATCTCCTTGCCGCTCGTTCCGGTGTAGGCGGCTTTTGCGCGTCTTAGGTCATCAGCGGCCATGTAGAAAGTGATCTGTTTCGGGGCAGTGTCCGGCAGCGGGCTGGGACGCGACGTCGGAGGGGCCGCAGGTGTGTCGCTGCCGGTGGTCGCTGAGTCCCTGTTTGCTTTCATCAGGTTCTGCACGGCGAGGTTGTCTGCATTCCGACGTGGCGGCAGGCCGATGGGTTTGCGGTTGCTTTCAGTCATGATGCGTTCCTTTCCTCGGCTGCTTCCAGGCGGGCAACGAGTTCATTGGTGATCTGGTACAGGTCTTCAGCGACGTTGGCGGCCGACCGAGGCTGACTCTGGCCGGCTTCGGCTGTACCCTTCAGCACCTCGTACCATTTGGGGGCAGCCTTGACTTGCTCTTCGAGCTCATGGACCAGCACTCCCCTATCGCGGGCTGCCTGGGCCGGAGCTTCCGCGTGCCGCACCATTCCGTTGAATAGCACAGCATCCGTACCAAAGGTTTCTGCTATGGCGTCCCGCGTTGTCCGGTGAACGTTGGTGGCGGTCGAAGATGTGGCAGTGATGATGACGCCGAGCAGGTCCAGGTTCGGGTTGACGTCAATGACCGTATCCAGACGTTTGGCTACGCCGATGAGTCCTTCGCGGCCAGCTTTGTCCGTCTTGGTCGGTACCACTACGTACGAGGCCGCACCAAGGGCTGCAACCTGCAGGGGTTCATTCCCGGGCGGGCAGTCGATGAAGATGATGTCGTATTCGGCCGCGATCGGTGCAAGCGAACGGGCAAGGGCCAGCTTTGCCTTGCTGCCATCTTTACTGCTTTGCGCGATAAGGCCGGCAGCGGCCTGGTCAAGCTCCGCTCCCCCGGGAACGACGTCCAGGTTAGGACGGATGTCTTTGAGTGGCGCCAGCCGCGTCCCGAACATCAGGCTTTGAGCAAGGGCGCTGCCGTCGTCGTCCAGGGTGCCGTGTCTGTAACCAAGATCTAAGCCCAGGTTTCCCTGCGGGTCCATATCTACGAGCAGGACTTTCCACCCGGACACTGCGAGCAGAGCACCCACATTGGCCGTCAGGGTCGTCTTGAGTACTCCGCCCTTGCCGTTGACGAAACCGCAGATACGGTCCATGCCTGTCCGGTCGAACGCTGTTGTTGCTGTCATGTTTCCCACCTTAGTGCAAATACTGTCAATACTGTCAATACTGTCTTTGAAGTCTTTACAGTCAAAGACTTTTTTGCAGTCAATACTGTCTTTGACGGTATTGACGTCTTTACTTGCAATGCTGGTATTGCAGTCAATGAAGGCTTTACTGTCATTCGTCGCCAAGTCAGGCAGCTCGCCACAGCGTCCCGATCAAGTCCACTTCGGTTTCCGAGGGCGGGATCCAGTAGAGATCAGAGTCAGGTTCGTCCACTTCGTGTTCCGCCAATTCGGGCGCGAGGTTCCTGTCCAGCCATGCGTGCCAGGCTGCGCGTTGCTTTCGGTGGGCACTGATCTGCTCTGCGGCGTCGTCAAGCGCACCGAGCCGCCGGGCCAGGGCTGTCAGGCTCGTCCCGGCTGTGATGCTCCAGTGCGCGTGCCGGCGTCCGATCATGTTGTAGCTACTCATGGCGGCCAAGGCCGTTTCGACGGCTGTGCGGCTGAGTCCTGTGGACCGGACGATTGCTGCTGTTGTGGGGGAGAGGCGTCCGCGTTCGATGGATTCGTAGACGAGGGCAGCGACGTCGCCCAGGGCACGGAATACGGGGCGGATGCCATGAATCTTTCCGCTGCGCCAGGACAGTTCCCGGGCAAGTTGTTCAAAGTGCTGGGGGAGTTGGATCACGTATGTGTCGGCGTTGCGGCCGCGGGCATCGGCAATTTTGGTCAGGATGCCGTCTGAAGCTTGTTCAAGCATCGGAAGCAGTCTGGAGATGGTGCCGTGGTGCTTGCCCAGTGCAGTGGCGAAGGTACGGCAGCCTACGTCCAGCACGTCGGTTTCCATGGTTCGCATGTAGCCGAGTACTGCGCGCAGCAGCAGGCGCAGGCTGAGGCCTTCGCGTCCGCGTTCTTTGAATCTGTGGTCCAGCACTGCGTACAGGACATTTTCAAGATCGTTTACGAGCTGGTGTGCAGCAGCTTTGCTGGTGGTTCTACTGGCCCCCCCTGTGGGTATTGGTTGGCTTGTGTCGTTAATACGGGCATTCCTTTTGCCCGTTGCCGGGGTTCCCGTTTTCTGGATCCAGCGGCAGGCCTCGGCCCACTCTTTATCGAGGAGGCGTTCCTGCCGGCGGGCGTCGGTGTAGAGGGCTGCGAGGCCGGGGAGCTGGCCGCCTAGCTCGAGGCGGACCTGGTCCAGGGTCCAGCCACAGGATGCGAAGTGGTTCAGCACTGCCATGCGGGCCTCCGACGGGCTGGCGTACCGGGCGGTGTCGTACAGGCCGGTACGGGCCGTCAGGCGCAGGGGGGACTGGCTTCCGCCAAACGGGACCGGACCAAAACCAGTCGTCGTCGGGGCTGCCAGCTTGGCGGCGCGGGCCTTTAGCTCGCGTGCACGTTTGAGCTCCGGTGCCAGATGGCGTCGGAGGGCCGCGACAGCGTGGACAGGGTTGCGGCGTCGCAGCACGTCGTATGCCTCGCTGAGGGGCGTGACGAGTGTCTGGTGGCCGCCGCGTTTGTGGGCGCTTCCCGGGACCCGAATACAGCCGTCAGTGACGTTCTGGTGCGGGCTGGGGTCAAGGCTGGCTGCTATCCGTGCAAGGGCTTCGACCAGCTCACGCGCCGCTGGTGCTTCCATGCGCTCAGCCAGGGGAATGTAGAGATGGCGTCCGCCACTGGGGGAGTAGTCCGCGATGTAGCGGATACCGCAGCCTTCCAAGATGCTCCCGAGGTGTCGGGCATCGTCGTCGACGACGCCCTGAAGCGCTTTGGAAGTGTCCAGGTCAAGGCAGAGAGTCGCAACGGAGCCATCTGCTCCGTGAATGGGAACGGCCGCCGGCTGTTTCGGCAGGGAAGCGGTGATCCGGGGAGGGTTTAGCGGCCGCGGATACTGGAATCGCCCGCCGATCCATCGTCCCGGTCGGTAAGTCGGTGCTCCAGCGATTAAGGGAGCGAGAGCCCATGCCATAGCGGGCGTGACTTGACGCGCGGATTGCAGCGCGTCAGTTATTGACGGCAGGGTCGCGACAGGTACCATAGACAACAGCTAGTCCTTTCGGGGTATAGCAAATGGAGCGCCCCTCGCGGGGAACTTGTTAAGTTCAGATCGTTGTCCGCCAAGATTCGGATCTGAACGTCATACTTTTTGAAGGCCCGCCTAGTGCGGGCCTTCAGTCTTTAACTGGCCTTAGCGATAGGCAGGGACTCCTGGCCTTCTAGGGCATCAAGGTCGATGGTGCTTAGGTGCTCGTGCAACAGCCGCGCGAGCAGCTCGGAGCGGCTCTCAGAGGTTATTTCGACAACCCTGGTGAGCTTTATGGCATCCGCGCGCGGAATCTTGGATGTGACGGTCAGACGATCGCCCTTATGCATCTGTGCCATGGATCCTCCTAAGTTTTGTGTACCGAGCACCAGCCAATATCAATCAGATTGCCTTAAGTGGGATATTGGCGTCGTGTCGCGACAATATCCGCGGAACCCGTCATGGGACGCCGTGGCCGCCATCGACCGGGTGGGCAATCAAAAAAGTCATGACTCAAATATGTCACAACCTCGCAAAATTTTAGATATGGGGCGTTTGTCGGCGCGGTTCAGCGCTTCCAGGCCCGTCGAACGATGGCTTCGACGTCAGCAGCATCGGCATATGCGCGGCCGCTGGCGTTCCGTGCGCCACGGAACAGGTTTCTGGTTGCCAGGAGTGAGCGGAAGTACTGTCCGCGGCGGTCGATTCGTCGGGCCTGGACGCCGAGGAACCTTGCGGCTTCCCGTCGGTTCATCCCGGCGCCGATGCAGATTTTCACTGCTTCGAAGATGACCCGGTACGCGGCTTCGTTTTCATTGTTGACCTCGGCGAGGATGCGTTTGACGGCCTGTTGGGCATCTTGCGGCGTGGGGTTCATGAGGCAGCCTTTCTAGTCGATGGAGAGGGCTGAGCCGAGCTCAGTCTGTGCAGCGCGGTTTTTCCGGGCGTAGGCGAAGAGTGCCAGGCCGATCACTACGAAGGCCGTGGAGACATAGGAAACGATCATGAAGAGGTAGGTGGCGTCGCCGGTCGCGCTCAGCTCGACCGGATAGGTGAAGGCGCGTACCAGTGACAGCGCAAAGCCGGCAGCGATCAGTCCGGACGCGATCCGGCCGATTCTCAGTGGATTCTTACGGGAGTCCTTGAAGGCGGGCTTGATGAGGGGGAAGACGATGTAGGCGACGTAGGCCAGCACGAGCCATGTATTCAGGCGCACGCTCGGCTGAGCAGCGTAGTCCAGCAGCTGCGGTGACGGGTTTGGGGCTTTGGTCGCCAGGAGGGTGCCCAGCAGGCCGGTGGCGACGATACCGAGCATGGCCGCTCCCGGCGCCCCGACAGTCCACCGGCGGGCAAACGGTGAGGCGTAGGCAGTGCTGAGGTGCCCGCCCAGGAACGCGACGGCGACGAGGGCGAAGTATTTGGAGATCAGGTCGGTGCCGTTGGTGAGCGGCACAAGTGCTTCCACGCCCATGTAGACCGGGGGCAGGAGCAGGAGATAGGCGAGAGTCAGGAAGATGCCCGACAGGGCGATGCTGCTGGCTTTCCCCTGCAGTGCGTGCTGGTGTCCCAGCACGGGAGTGTTGATGCGTTTGAAGGTCAGGCTGCCCAGAAGAATAAGCATCAAACTTACCGGGACGACGGTGAGCGGGTTCATCCCAGGAGTTCCGTCATTTTCTCCGCGTATTCGCGGGCTTCCTTCCGCTGCTTCACCCGCCGCTGCAGTAGATGAATCCGGGCAGAAATGGCCTCGACCAAAACATCGTCGGAAACTTCCAGCAGCTCATCCTCGCGAGCCCTGATCTGCCAGCCGCCTTCGGCCGGCGTGATCAATTCCGTCACCACAAGTCCGGTGGCGAACGAGCCTCCACCTGCTCGTGAGGCTGCAATCGCCAAAGACGGGTTCAGCTTGTTTTCGGTGAGTTGGGTGGCGATGTAGGTAAGCGCCATGCCTGTTTCCTGGGACATTTGCTGGCGAATGTCCCCCGGGTCGATGGAGTCGATCCAAGTCCGGACTGAGCCGTCATGCGGGAAGGGGATGAGGTCGATTCCCTTGCGGAGCTCGCGGGGATAGTGCTTCTTAGACGTGCGGAACTGTAGCTCGGCCATGAGGTCGGCGTGATGGACCTGGCTCAAGATCTCGGCGGAGGACGGTTCTATGGGCCGGGTCTTGATGACCTGGTACGGACTGAAGACGCTGAGCGCGTCGATGACGTTTATTCCGGTGGCCCTGGCGATGGCAATCACGGTGGACTCTGCAACGTTTCCGCGCCTGAGCTGGTTGTTTAGAGTGCCCCGATTTATACCGGTCAACGCACTCAGCGCAGTCGGGGAGGGGCTGAGGGATCGCCCTTCCAACCACTCCCGAAATTCGGCGGCTGAGACAGGCACGGACACTCCTTAGACAAAGGGCATGAGACAAGCGCGGGTGATCAATACCTGTTAGGATTGAACCAATAATTAAACAAACTCAGATAATTCAAACCTTGTATTAATCCATCGTAGCTTCTGGGATCGAGTTTAGCCGGGGCCCGCCTACGATCCATGACCGCAAGGCAGTACCAGCACACAAGCGCAGGGGGAAGCGTGAAGCCGTCCAAGATGCTCAGCACCGGAGCCGCCGTAGCGGTACCCGTGGTGCTGACCGGTCTGGTCTTCTCCATGCTGCTGTTGCTGGCCCCCGCCAAACCGGCGGCGGCTGACTGCGGACCGGCCGTTTCCGTCGTCATCGACGGCAGCACCAAAGTTGACGGCTATACCCAGGAACAGCTCAAGAATGCCGCAGCGATCATGGGCGCCGGAAAGGCGCAGGACTTGTCTGTCAACGGGCAGGTCATCAGCGTGATGGTGGCTCTGGGGGAGTCGGGGTTGCGGGTCCTGGATAGCGGCGACGGCGCCGGCCCGGACTCCCGCGGGTTGTTTCAGCAGCGCGACAACGGCGCGTGGGGTTCCTACGCAGACCGCATGAACCCCACCACGAGCGCAACGAACTTCATCAAAGCCCTGAAAAGCGTGACCGGCTGGGAGCTGCTGGAACCGACCATTGCCGGCAACAGGGTCCAGCGCAACGCCGATCCCTACCACTACCAGAAGTACTTGCCGGAGGCCGTCAAACTCGTCCAGGCGCTCTCTAACTCGAAGTTCTCCCTGCGGGGCAGCGACTGCGCTGTCCCCGGACAGTCCGGCGCGGGGGATGACTACCCGTGGAAGAACTCCCCGACCTGGCTACAGGCCGGCGCAAACGCGGCCAGCACCTCGCCGCTGGGCATGTACTACCGCGAGTGCGTGGACTTCGCCCTCTGGCGGGTCAACCAGCAGATGGGTTCGACGAAAGCTCCTTTCAAGTTCCTCAACGGCTCCTTCCGCCCCGACGGACAGGGGCTCGGCTCGGCCCTGACCTGGAAGGCCGGCTGGGACGCCAAGGGCTGGGACTCCGGCAGCACACCCCGGGTCGGCGCCGTTGTCTGGTACGCCCCCGGCGCCGGGGGAGCGGACCCGAACTTCGGCCACGTCGCGGTGGTCAAAGAAGTCAAGGACAACGGAACCTACGTCGAAGAGGGCTACAACGGCAACCCGGCCCCGGCGGACCACAGCTACTACACCCGGACAGTGACCAACACTGTCCCTTCAGCTTTCCTGTACCTGCCCACCCCAGAGGAGAAAAAGTGAAAAAGCCCCTGACACTGCTCGCCGTGGCGCTGCTCTGCGCGTCCTGCGCACCGGCAGGCAACACCACGACAGCGCCGTCGTCATCAGCGGCCGCCAGCCCCACCTCATCCGCGCCGGTCTCCCTGAGCGCCAACAGCGGACCCCAGGCACCGGGCGGCACTATCCCCGCCACCATCGGCATTACCTGGGATCAGGCCAGCAAGGACGAGGCCGTGGACGTCGCAGAGAACGCCATGACGGACTTCGCCCGCCCAGCCATGGAGGAAAAGCAGTGGGCCAATGACCTCGCCCGGTGGCTGACTCCGCAGGCGACCGCTGACTACTCGGCAGTGGACCCGGCCAACATCCCGGCCAGCCGCGTCACCGGTGCCGCCACCCTCGCCGTCGATGAGGCCAACGGATTCGGCGTCATGGCAGCGGTCCCCACCAACGCCGGGACGTACACGGTGCAGCTGCTCCGCATCGGCAAGGACGCCCCGTGGAAGGTCAACCGACTCACCCCGCCCTCGTCCTAAACGCCGCACCCCTCCACCTCACACACGTAAAGGAAGAAGCTCATGGGTAGTACACCAACCGAAGTCATGGCCTTTCCCAACATCCGGGCCATCGTCCGCGACAACGGAACCGCCGAGGTCATCGTCGCGGGCAACTCGCGCATCGTTCCTGCCGGAGACTCAGTGCAGGAACTGCGCAACAACGCCCTGGCCCTCATCGTCGGCGAAGCGCAGACCCTCCAGCGCCCCGTCCGGGTCCGCATCGAGGACCCCGAAGGCCACGGCGAACTCATCGTGCACCCGGACAACAAGATCGAATCCGTCTCCTACGAGCCGACTCCGGCCCGCCGCCGGGCAGAAGCCCCCGAAACCACACCCACGACCGCAGCGCCGGCCGTCATTGATACCGTCCCCGCACCCGCACCGGAGCCCGCGGCCGCTCCTGCAGAGTCGGCGCCAGCTCCTGCCCCTGCAGCGCCAGCGGACGCCCAGCCGTGGCCGACCGCCCCCGCGACGGCCACCCCGGAACTGCAGAGAGTTGCCGTTGTTGAGGAAGCCGCGCCGACGCGACGCAGCCTGAAGGAAACTTCATTCCTGGTCAGCGCCCCGGTGCTGGAACCTGCCACCCAGGGCTGGCGCGGAACACTCTCGCGTCTGGGACTGCGGATGGACCCCTCCGAGGAAGAACTCACCGAAAGGGAAGATATCCGCACGGTCAGCCAGCACTGGCCCGGCCCCCGGACCATTGCCGTGGTGAACCGCAAGGGCGGGGCGAACAAGACTCCCACCGTGGTGATGCTCTCGGCCATCCTCGCCCGCTACAGCGGCGCCGCCACGGTCGCATGGGACAACAACGAATCCCAAGGCACCCTCGGGTGGCGGACCGAAAAAGGCTCCCACGACCGCAGCGTCCTGGACCTGATCGACGCCTCCACCGAACTGCTCTCCCCGTCCACGAACGCCGCCGAAATCGCCAAGTTCGTCCACCACCAGACCGCCGACAAGTTCGATGTCCTGCGCTCGGATGAAAACGAAGAAGGCGACCACGAAGTCACCGCCGAGGAAGTCGACATCGCCCATCAGGTCCTCACCCGCTACTACCGGCTCGTGGTCATGGACTCCGGCAACACCGCCCGCGCCGCGAACTGGCGCCGGATGATCGACCACACCAACCAGCTCGTCGTCCCCGTCACCGCCATCGAGGACCGCGCCGAAGCCGCCCGACTGACGCTGCAGACCCTGGAATCCCGCGGCGGCCACGACGCGGAACTGGCCCGCAACGCCGTCGTCATCGTCTCCGAGTCCACCGACGCCAAGCGCAGCATGAGCGGCGAGGCCCTGAAACGGGCCAAGGACGAGGCCCAGCGCATCGCTGACGGCTTCGCACCCTTCGTCCGTGCGGTCGTCCGGATTCCTTACGACCCTGCCCTGGTCAACGGACCCATCCGCTACGAAGCCCTTCAACCCGCCACCCAGCGGGCATGGCTCGCGGCCGCAGCCGCCGTCGCCGCCGGCTTCTAAACCACCCACCAACGGACTTCGAGAGGAGGACCCATGCAACAGTCCCTGAACCCCTGGATCACCCGCCCGGCCACCGCCGACGGCGCGGAAACCGCAACTCCGGAGGCGCACGTGCCGCCGGCGGCGGTGATCAGTGAACCGCTCAGGGGAATGGTCGAACCCGACGCCGCAGACCGTCTGGGCCGCCGCACCGTCTCCGGCTCTGCAGCGCTGTGGGTCACCGGCGCCCACGGGGGATCCGGTGAAAGCCGCACCGCTGACCTGATCGGAGGGGCACGGGGCACCGATCACTGCTGGCCGGTCCTCCAGGACGGCAGTAGGCCCCGGGTGCTGCTGGTCTGCCGTGCAGACATGCGGGGCCTGACAGCGGCCCGGAGCGCCCTGACCCAGTGGGCATCAGGCGCGGCACCCGCGGTTGATCTGCTCGGCCTAGCCGTCCTGGCGGACGCACCGGGGAAAACGCCCAAACCCTTGCGGGACTTCGCCGCCATCGTCTGCGGGGGAGCCCCCCGGTCCTGGACCCTGCCCTGGGTCGAAGCCTGGCGACACGGGGAATCCACGTCCCCACCGCCCCGCGAGTACCAACGCTTCATCACCGATTTAGCCGCCCTCTCTACCGACACACCCAGCACCACCAACTGAAAGGTCTCACCATGAACTCCTTCTCCGCATTTGCAGCAAGCGTCATTCCGAACCCGACGCCCACCGTTCCGGAACAGGCCAAAGGCCTGCTGACTGTCCTGAACTGGGCCTCCGGTATCGGCCTGGTCCTCGGCGTCCTGGGCGTCATCATCGTCGGCATCGGCATGGTCATCCAGCTCCGCCGCGGCGAAGGCGGCGAGTCCATCGGCAAACTCGGCTGGGTCCTGGCCGGCTGCATCATCATCACCGGCGCCTCCGGCATCGTCCGCGCCTTCGTCTAAACCCGCAACTACCGGAGAGGTTCATCATGAGCGAATCCACCCACAGCAGCACCGAACGCAGCCCGTTCACCAAGCCCGGATTCATCATCTCGGCCGCCCTGGTCGTCGCACTAATCGCCGCCCTCGTCGTGATTTTCTTCCTCCCCAAGGCAGACAGCACCGCCCAGCCCGCCCCGGCCTCATCAGCGGCCGGTGCCTCCTCGGCGCCATCAAAGTCAGCCGACGCGGCGGGAAAGAGTGTCTGCGGACTGCCCTCAAGCACGGAGACGGCTCTGGGCGCAGCACCGAAGTCTAAGTGGGAACTCGTCGGCAAAATGGCAGCCCCCACTGACCCCAAGACCTTCGGACCGGGCGTGACGGATGGAGATGGGTTCCGCTCGTGCTTCGCAAATTCCCCCACAGGCGCGCTCTACGCGGCCGCCAACATGATCGCCCTTGGCTCGTCCGGGACGCAGGATGAGCTCAAGCTCTCTGAGAAACTTCTGGTGCCCGGCCCCGGACGCGACGCGGCTATTACGAAGGCCAAGACGCGGACATCGACTGCGCGAAGCGGTGAGACCGCTCAGGTCAGCGGCTTCCTGGTCAAGTCCTACAGCCCGGCTGAGGCAGATGTTGATCTGGCTATCAAGCTCCCGAATGGGGCGCTGGCGCATTCAGTCCTTTCGCTTCGCTGGGTAGCCGGTGACTGGAAGGTCAAAGCCTCCGATGACGGCCAGATCTTCAGTGGTGTCGCCCAGCTCAGTGATCTGAGCGGCTTCATCCTCTGGTCGGGTGTCTGACATGGCTGAATGCAGCTTGGGGGACCTGACGTGCGTGGCGGGCAACATCGCCTCGGGGGCAGTCAACGACGCCATAACGAACCTGGCGAAGTCGATCATGGAGGGCATGAGCCAGATGGTGACGACGCTCTCCACTTTCTGGGTGTCCATGCCCACGGCCAACCTCGCATCCCAGGACGGGCTCACCGCCAGTCCTGTGGTCGGGTTCGTCAATTCGGAACTGGGCTACTGGACACTGGCTTTGGCAGTTCTGTCGGTCATCCTTGGGGGCACCCGGATGATCTGGGAGCAGCGTGGGGCGCCGTTGAAGGACCTGCTCCGGTCCCTGCTGACCCTCACGCTGGTGTCCGGCCTCGGACTGGCGGTGATCTCCATTCTGGTGATCGCTGCCGATGCTTTCTCGGCCTCGATTATTGACCGGGCAACCGACGGCAAGGGCTTCGCCCACGCGATGGCCATCCTGGTGATGACGAACCAGACCGGCGTAGGGGTCTTCATTCTGATCATCCTGGGCCTGGTGGGTTTGATTGCCTCGCTGGTGCAGATCGTCCTCATGATCGTCCGCGGCGGAATGCTCGTGATCCTGGCCGGCATCCTTCCGACCACGGCTGCGTTCACCAACACCGAGATGGGACGCCAGTGGTTCCAGAAAGCTATCGGCTGGACCATCGCTTTCATTCTCTACAAGCCCGCCGCGGCCATCGTCTACGCCGTGGCCTTCAAGCTCATGGGATCCTCGGGCGGCAACGTCCTGCTGGGATCCATTACCGGTTTCGCCCTCATGATTGTCGCGTTGCTGGCCCTGCCGGCGTTGATGCGCTTCGTCACCCCGATGGTCGGAGCTGTCGCTTCCGGTTCCGGTGGGGGAGCAGGAGCGGCGGTGGGGGCCATGGCCACCGGTGCTGTGTCGATGGGCCGCTCGGGCAGTGGACGCGGCAACGCATCGCCCACACCGGCCAGCCAGCCAAGCCAGAGCGCCAGCGCACAGGGCAGCAAGGGCGCCGGCGGCAGTAACGGCGGCAACGGCAAACCCACCCCCGGCTCAACTGGCCCCGGAGGGGCGCCCGGCAAGGGCACCACCGGAAGCGCCGCTACCGCCGGGGCAGGCACCTCCGGCTCAGTCGCAGGAGCCGGCGCAGGTTCCGCCGGTGCAGGCGCCGCGTCGGGAGCGGCGAAAGCCGCCGGCCCGGCCGGTATCGCCGTCGCCGCAGGAGCACAAGCAGCGTCAAAGGCCTCTCAGGCCGCACAACAAACCGCGCAGGATTCAACCGGGGAGGGCCCCAGTGGCAGCAATTAATACCGAGTACAAGGAACCGTCCTACGGCAACTGGCGCGTTCCACGCTCCGCAGGGCTGGGAAGCCTGGGCGCGATCGGCACCGGCATTGTCATGACCGGTCTGTTGGCCGGCATCATCACCTTCGCCATCTGGGGCCTGCTGCCGGGCCTGAGCGTCCTTGCCGTCGCCGGACTGCTCGTGCTGCTTCTGACCGTCAAAGACAAGCACGGTCAGTCCATCGTGGACCGGTTCGCTACGCGGACGAACTTCCGGCTCGCCCGTTCCGGCGGGACCAACCTCTATCGTTCCGGCCCGCTCGGGGTCACCGAGTGGGGCATGTTCCAGCTTCCGGGCCTGGCCGCGAAGTCCCGGTTGTACGAGTTCAACGACTCCTACAACCGCCCGTTCGCCATGCTTCACGTCCCCACCACGAACCACTTCACCGTGGTCTTCTCCACCGAACCTGACGGTGCTTCCCTGGTGGATCCGGAACAGGTTGACGCGTGGGTCGCGAACTGGGGCGGCTGGATCGCCGGACTCGGGGATGAAGCCGGGTTGGAGGCCGCGGCCGTGACCGTGGAAACCGCCCCGGACTCCGGCTACCGGCTGCGCAACGAAGTTGAAATGAACATCCACGCCGACGCCCCGGCTGCCGCGAAGGCAATCCTCCGCGAGGTTGTCCGCACGTACCCGGAAGGCTCGGCCACCGTCCGGGCCTGGGTGTCCCTGACGTTCACCGCAGCACTGCGCTCCGGATCCCGGAAGCGCGAACCCGAAGACGTCGCCCGGGACCTGGCATCCCGTATCCCGGGACTTGGTGCCCGACTGCAGGCCACCGGCGCCGGCATCGCCCGACCGATGTCCGCGCAGGAACTCTGCGAGGTCGTCCGGATCGCCTACGACCCGCCCGCGGCATTGATCATTGATGAGGCCCACGCCGCCGGATCCCCGGTCGCCCTCACCTGGGGCGAAGTCGGACCCTCTGCGACGCAGGCGAGCTGGGATGACTACCGGCACGACGGCGCGTTCTCTGCCTCCTGGACCATGACCGGCGCCCCGCGCGGGTCGGTAAATTCCTCGGTTCTCTCCCGTCTGCTGGCCCCGCACGGGGACATCGACCGCAAGCGCGTTTCCCTGCTCTACCGGCCGATGGATTCGGCCCGGGCCGCCGCCGTAGTCGAGCGGGACCAGAACAACGCGAACGTCCGCATCACCTCCGGAGGGCGCCCCTCCGCCCGTGCGCTGGTCGACGCCCGCTCCGCTGCACAAACCGCCCAGGAAGAAGCACAAGGTGCCGGGCTGGTGAACTTCGGCATGGTCGTCACTGCCACCGTCACGGACCCGGCCCGGCTCCCCGATGCGGTCGCCGCCGTGGAACAGACCTCCGGCACCGCCCGGGTGCTGCTGCGCCGTGCCTACGGTTCCCAGGACACCGCGTTTGCCGCGTCCCTGCCGCTCGGACTGGTTCTGCCCAAGCACATCCTGCTGCCCACCGAAATCAGAGAGGCCCTGTAATGCAGAAGCTCTTTCGACGGAAGAAGAAGAATCCGCTCCTTGACGGTGCGGAATCCGAAGCCCGCGACGGCCGCGCGTCCACGGCTCGTCCGGCCCGGGTGCGTGTCCCCGGCTCCCGTGGCTGGGGCGGACGCGGGGGAGGGGCTGCGGCCCTGGTCCCGGCGGTACGTGAATACCGTGGCACGACAGTGCAGGTCTGCGGGCTGTGGCCGTTTTCCTCAGGTACGTCCTCGCCCATGGTCGGCGTCCCGCTGGGCCGGCACGAGGAAACCCAGGCCACGGTCTGCTGTGATCCGATCAGCTGGTTCCAGCGCGCCCACCTGATTTCCAACCCCTCCGCGTTCATCCTCGGCAAGCCGGGTCTGGGCAAATCCACGCTCGTGCGCCGCATGATGCTGGGCCTGTCCGGCCAGGGTGTCCACCCGCTGGTGCTCGGGGACTTGAAGGGCGAACACGTGGACGCCATTAGGGCCATCGGCGGGCAGGTCATCGAACTCGGCCGCGGACGGGGCTACCTGAACATCCTCGATCCGGGACAGGCCATTGAGGTCGCCCAGCTCCTCGAGGAGCGCGGACACCACGAAGCGGCCGTCCGGGTCAGGGCCGATGCCCACGGCCGGCGCCTGAACATGGTCGTTTCCCTCATCACGATCAGCCGGAACAACCCGCCCACGGATCAGGAACAGACCATTTTGGACCGCGCCCTGCGCGTCCTCGATGACTCCTTCGACGGCGTTCCGGTCCTGAAAGACCTGCTCGACGTCATCATCGCCGCCCCGGACGAGCTGCGCCAGGTCGCGCTGGATCGCGGGGACATGACGGTCTATCTGCAGGAAACCCGTGCACTGGAAGCGACCCTGCTCGGCCTGACCGGCGGCGGCAAACTCGGGGAAATCTTCTCCCGACACACCACGAACCCGATGCGGCGTGACCGGGCCGTGGTCTTCGATGTCTCCAGCATTGACGAGACCGAAACAGACCTGCAGGCCGCAGTGCTGCTGGCGTGCTGGTCCTACGGCTTCGGCACCGTCAACGTCGCCAACGCCCTCGCCGACGCGGGGCTGGAACCGCGGCGGAACTACTTCGTCGTCCTGGACGAGCTCTGGCGGGCACTGCGCGCAGGCAAGGGCATGGTGGACCGGGTGGATGCCCTGACCCGCCTCAACCGCTCAGTCGGCGTCGGGCAGGTCATGATTTCCCACACCATGTCCGACCTTCTGGCGCTCCCGGCAGAAGAGGACCGGATGAAGGCCCGCGGCTTCGTTGAACGCTCCGGCATGGTCATCTGCGGCGGGCTTCCCGCCTCCGAAATGCCGCTGCTGACCGCAGCGATCCCGCTCTCGCGGCAGGAACAGCAAAAGCTCATCTCCTGGCAGGACCCGCCCGCATGGGACTCCCGCGGTGGCGACGTCGAACCCCCCGGACGCGGGAAATTCCTGATCAAGGTCGGCGGCCGCCCCGGCATCCCCGTCCAGATCGGCCTGACCTCCATCGAGGCCTCCCTGAACGACACCAACAAGCGCTGGCACGCTCCGGCAGAATCCCTGCTGGAAGCCACCGCCCCGGTCCAGGAAGAGGGTGCAGCATGAGTGCTCCGAACCGGAATGGCACAGGGCTCGGCGACGGGCTGGGGATCTGGCTGGCCATCGGCGCAGCTGTCGTCATTGGGGGCGGCAGCTGGGTCTCGGCACATCTCGGATCCTGGATGGCCGGCCTTGCCTCGCCCCCGGCCCACCCGATTGATCTGGTGGCCGGCCTGGCCAAGGGCCGGGTGCCCTGGCCGGTTCAGTCCACCATCGTCGCCTGCGTGCTCCTCGGAATATTGATTGCCCTGACAGTGACAGTGCTGGTGGTCCGCTCCCGAACAGCGCACAAGCGCACCCGGGTGGATAAGGCCGCCGTCCACATGGGCCGCGGGAAAGACCTCGATCACCTCGGCACCAAGGGGGCCTCGGCCACCGCTGTGCGTCTCGGCGTGGAGAACTCCACGGGGGTGCGGCTTGGCCGCAGCGTCGCCGGGAAGCGCCCGTTGTGGGCCTCCTGGGAGGACATGCTGATCCTCATCGCCGGTCCCCGCACCATGAAGACCACCTCCTACGCCGTCCCGGCAATTCTGGATGCACCCGGCGCCGTGATCGCCACCTCGAACAAGCGTGACATCGTGGATGTAACCCGCCCGATCCGGGCTGAGGCCGGCGCCGTGTGGGTCTTCGATCCGCAGTCCGTCGCCGAAGAGGAACCCACCTGGTGGTGGAACCCGCTCTCCTACGTGAAGAACGAAGCGACGGCCGGGAACCTGGCACAGCACTTCGCCAACGGCTCCCGGGAACCTGGAACCAAACCGGACGCCTACTTCGACCCGGCCGGGCAGAACCTGCTCAAAGCCTTCCTGCTCGCCGCCTCCCTCGACTCCGCCCCGGTCACACAGGTCTACACCTGGTTGACCCGCCCGCACGACGAGGCCCCCGCAGAACTGCTGCGGGCCGCCGGCTATGACCTGCTCTCGGACATGGTGATGGGCCACATCCGCGAACCGGAAAAGCAGCGGGCCGGTGTCTATGGCACCGCCCGGCAAATGGTTTCCTGCCTGACCGACCGCGAGGTCAGCCAATGGGTCACGCCCCTGCGCGACACGACAGTGGACACCGACCCGCGGCCGCAGTTCGTCCCCGAAGACTTCGTGCGCGGCAAAGGCACGCTCTACAGCCTCTCCCGCGAAGGCGTCGGCACAGCCGGCCCCCTCGTCACCGCCCTGACCGTCGCCGTCGTGGAAGCGGCCGAAAAGTACGCCACCTCCCAGCCCGGCGGCCGGCTCGCCACCCCGCTGCTGGGGATCCTGGATGAGGCTGCGAACGTCTGCCGCTGGAAGGCCCTGCCGGACCAGTACAGCCACTACGGCTCCCGCGGGATCATCCTCATGACCATCCTGCAGTCCTGGTCCCAGGGCGTGGAAGTCTGGTCCCTGGAAGGCATGCGGAAACTCTGGTCCGCGTCGAACGTGAAAATCTACGGCGGCGGCGTCTCCGAAGTCGGCTACCTCGATGAACTCTCCCGCCTAATCGGCCAATACAGCTACATCAACGTCTCCCGCAGCCACAGCAAAACCGGGTCCTCCTCCTCCCGGCAGGAGAACAAAGACGAGATCCTGTCCGTGGCCGACCTGACGGCACTGCCCAGGTTCCGGGCCATCCTGCTCGCCTCCGGCGCCCCGGCAACCATGATCGAAACCATTCCGTGGATGAACGGCCCCCACGCCCAGAAGGTCAAGGACTCCCTCGCCGCTCCGAAGCAGCAGCCGCAACAACCGGTGACGGTTCCGGCGCACAACCCCTGGACCGACGGGGCCGGACAATGAGCGAAGACTTCGGAGAGGACACCTTTCCCGATGAAGAAACGCATCCGGCAGGGCCAGAACACTCCCATGGAGAGCCCGCCGCAGAGTTGGTCTATGACAGCGCCATTGAGTTCTTCGTCGAGCTGCTGGCGCCGTCCTACGTCCGGGACGTCAACGAAGGCGCAGAGCTGGCGTGGTGTCCGGAATGGTACAAACACCCCGAGGCCCTGATCCGTATGGAATCCCTGTGGCGGTCCTGGGAACACCTACGCCTGGAGCCGGCGCTGGGGATAAGCAGCTGGTGGCTCAACCACGCAGACCCCCATATGCGTGTACTCATGGACACCAAAGGACCCTTCAAGAAGTGCGCCCATGACAACCGCCATGTTGCCCCCAGCGCCGCCAAGGCGGCTCTGCCTCATGTTGTACCGGAGCCAGGAATCTTCGACTAATGCAGGCAGCGCCGTCGGTAGCTGAGGGAAACGGACCTGTACCGTTCGAACTGGCACCACAAACCGCAGGGGAACACATGGAGCCGGAAGGCGGTATTTCATGCAGGCACTCAAGGTTTCGCGAGTGGTTTGGGAACAAATCGGTCCTTATTACGTCTACGCCCTCATGCAAAAGACAGGACGCGATGAAGACGATTACCGCGTTTTCTACATCGGCAAGGGCACAGGTAACCGGGCCGAGCACCATGCAGCTGAATGGTTTAGGCACGAACAGTACCTCGAAGGGTTAAAGGGCGACGCCAGAGCCAAAGCCGAAAAACACCTGACTGCAAAGCTCCGTGAGGTGCACGAGGCCGGGGGAAATCCGCGTATTCGCATCCTGCAAAGCGGCATCAAGGACGAGGAGGAAGCCTACAAAGCAGAATCAACGGCGATGGAGGCTATTCGGCTCGCTGGGGCGGAGTTGGCCAACGTTGCCCCTCCGCATCACAAGGCCCAGCTTCTGGAAACAATTTCCGGGGCATTGGAGACAGTTTCATTGCGAGCAGACGATCGGCTGGTGTTGCTCAGCATCGGCAAGAAGTTCCCGGGACGGGAAATAAGCGTCGAGCAGGCGCTTTCCCTCCCCAGCCCGGAGGTTCGGGAAAAAACGATCGGAGACTGGACCATTCGGCAGGAGCTCATCGCCGAGTGGTCCCGGGAAGACTCACCATATCGACCTACCCACATCGTTGGGGTTTATGCCGACGTAATGTGCGTCGTTCTTCCAATCGACCACCGATTGATGCACGAGCTCGGCGAGCATGGGCGATTCCCCGTCCCCCACGAATTCGACACCGACGAGACCATCGAGAGGCTTCAGGGCCGCTGCTTGTTGGGTGCGAACGTCCTCTTCAAGAACTTCGCTGCCGGACCCTTTTACGCCGGATCTGATTACCCGGGCAAAAAGGTAACCACTAGGTGGGAGCAGTATCTACGCGAAATAGCGGGCTGAAGCTGTCTACGTAAGAAAGCGAAGTGGGGGACTTTCGTGGTCCCTGAACGCGGCATTTTCGACTGAATCAGCTTCGAAGGCCTTGTGGCTCCCCCCGGGCTTCGGGGGGAGCCACATGTTTAGCCGGGATCAGCCGATTGCAGGGAAGATGCTCAGGGTGATCGTTCCCCAGATCATGAGGGTGACGGAGGTCAACGTCAGGACTCGGAGCGGCATGGGCCAGTTGTGCGGCGAGCCGGATACCTGGATCCGAGGGCAGAGACGGTCAAACAGGACGAGTCCGGCGGCGATAGCGGCCAGGGCGAGCAGGGTCATGGTGAGACCTTTCGTTGTGAGTATTTCGTGATGAGTCGGTCCCGAGGGACGTACTCCCTCACTAGGTGTGCGGCGCAGATTCAAAACGTGCACCCCAGGTGAGCGGCGGCCCGGAGAGCCATCCACTCTCTCTGTGTGCGGCTGAACCTCAGAAAGCACAGACTTGGTAAACAAAAAGGAGGACCGCCGTTGGCGGTCCTCCTTTTTTGTAACATCCGGTCTCAGCGTTCGAGCCCTCCGCGTTCTAGGGTTCTACCCTTGGCGCCTTGCTTGGCCATCTTTGACGTCTTGGCCAACGAGGGTTTCTGCGCGACGGCGGCCGCGGGGTGGGTGCCCTGGTGCTTGTCTGCCAGGAGCCGGGAGTTCACGGCTTCGCGGTCCCCTTTACCTTCCAGGCTTTCGGCCAGCTGCTGGCGCCGTTCTGCGGTATCCCAAGCTGGCTCGCTTCTGTCTGCCCGGTCCTGTCGGTTGGCCCCGGCAACTGCTGCGCCGGCCACGACCTCATCGGTGCGCGCCGCCGCTCCTTTGGTCCGTTCATTTTCGGTCTCAAGGCGGGCTTGCTGTGCCCGGGCGAGGGCCTCGGATACGGAGGCCTCGTCCGCACCGGTGTTGTTCACATCGATGCCGTAACGGCTCTGGACCTGTTCGCCGATTTTCTCGGCCGTCTGCGCAGCTGCGGGGTCGTAGTCCTTCCAAGCCGTGGCCGTCTCGTGAACCCGTTCGATCATTTCGGGGGTGGCTTTGTCCCACCAGTCCTCGCGGGAGACCGGCGCCAGCTGGGCCCGGGCGGCAGCCCGCTGGGCGTCGAAGCGTTCCTGCAGCTCCCGGGCCCGTTGTTCCTCTGCTGCGGCGATGGTGCGCTGTTCCTGTTCGCGCATTCTGGCAAGCTGCTCGCCGATTCGGCTGGCAACCATCAGCCCGGTACGCATCGCCCCGTCCACTGCATCTTCCATTCCGTCTGCTTCGCTCATGCTCTTCCCCTATCGCTCGATGCCTGGATTGTTCTGCTGGTGGGTCTCTTCGGTCCGTGGCTGCGCTCCCTGCAGCTGCGCTGCGTCTGGTCGGGTCAGAACGGGAGGCAACGGTGAGCCGCCTCGTGAACGTTCGACCAGGAGCCTTGATTTAAGGGCTTCCTCGGACGCTTCCGGGTGCTGTTGGCGCAGCGTCTCCATCGACATCGGCTGTGCCTTGAGTGTCTGTGCGTTGGCGCTGGCTTCGACAACCTTGCTGGCCGCCCTGACGGCTGTGGAAAGTCCCCGGACCCGGCGCAGATCGTCCGTGGCCTTGTGCATGTCGTGGATCGCCCGGGCCGTCTGGGCGAGCTGCCGGAACATGAGGGCGTACGCGGCGCGGTCGCTCTTGGAGGTCGCGGCCAGAAGGATCATGGTTGCCCCGCGTGCGGACGGCAGGGACACGGCCGGGCGTCCCGGGTAACGGCGCAGCTGGGCGGACTTGGCGAGTTCTCGGGCGGCGTCTGCGAGCGGTCCCGGTGTCGGTTCGATCCGCTTGGACCATGCACCGAACGCCGCGGAAGTCTCGCGGGCTGCCTGCGCCCAGGCGGCGTGATCATCGTGCGGGGTGGTGGCCAGTTTCTCCCGGAGAGAACTGACGTCGTTGGCGTACTTGCTCCACAGCTCAGCAGATGGCTGCAGCGTCTCCCGGCCGGGGCTTACCGGCCTGCGGTTGCGCGCCGCAGCGTTCCATTCCGCGACAGCGGAAGTAGCTGACTCAGGGGTGCTTTCCCACTCTGCCCGCAGCTTGGGTAGGGCCAGGTCGCGGCCCAACGAATTGCCGCCGAACCACACGGCGCGTTCTCCCTTGCGGGGGCGTTCGGCCACGGAGTAGCCGGTCACGACGTCGGTACGGCCGGCCGCGTAGCGGGGGCGCACGAGCATGCCCTCCTGGCGTGCCCGGCGGACAAACTCAGCCTCATCTGTCGATGCTCCAGCGCAGACGCGCACCTTGCGGGCGAGGCTGTGGCGCTCGACTTCCGGCAGTCCCTGGCGGATGGCTTTGGACTGTTCGGCCGGGGTGAACCCGCGCTCGGCGCGAAGGGTCCCGACAGCGTTCAGTCCGTACTTCTTCTCCAGTGTCCTGGCAGCCTGCTGGGACTTGTACTTGCTCTTCCAGCCGTTCCATTTAGTACCGTCGTCCCGGACCATGCTGGCCACGATGTGGATGTGGTCGTTGCCGTTCTTGCTCAGTCCGTGACGGACCGCAACCCACCGGGCGGGGGCTTTTCCGCCGTCCTCGGTGAAGTCCATTTCCTTCATGAATTCGTTCGCGATGGCGCCCCATCGCTCGTCGCTGAGCTGGCCTTCTTCTGCGGCCAAACTCAGTGAGCAGTGGAAGACGTGTCCGCCTTCTACTTCCGTGTCGAAGAACTGCTTGGCCCGGTCGAGTGCGTTGGCAATATCCAGGGCAGCATCGCGGTTCAGCTCGTTGTCGTCGTGCCAGGCCATGAGCGCCGAATCGCCCGCAACGAGGTGCGGTTCTTCGTGTTCGTTTGCCCGCCCCGGGCCCGCGAGGTAGATCATCAGACCCGCCATGCGGTCGCCCTGGGTGATGTTCGGAATCACGGTGAAACTACCGCCCGGCCATGTCGGCGAGCTGACGGTCAATCCGGATAATGACATCCCGTGCGTGGGCGATGGACGCAGCAGCTTCTGCCGGCACTTCCCCCGTCGCGTTCGCGTGGCGCGCGATCTGGTTGATGTTGTTCGCCACGGTCCCGACAAGACGCTGCAACGTAGAGAGCTGCATGAACTGATCCCGCCGCTCCGACGGATTCTCTGTGCCCTCGCTGAGCGCCGCTTCGATCAAAAGCCGCGGGATCGTCACGCGATGCTTCTCCGCCAGGGCAAGGAGCTGGGCCTCCTCTTCCGGGCTGACCTTGACCTCGTGACGGTGCATACGGCCGCCGTCAACGTTCGCCCGCCGACGACGGGATTTCCAACCGGCGAAGCCACTGCCTTCAATCACTTGTCCCGCCCTTCGAATTTGCCAGCGCAGCGAACCCGGAATCCCGGGGACCACACTGACAAGTGTGCCGCATCCGAGACGACAATTCGAGGATCGAGCCAACTTAGCCGTGCTAAGTTACCAGCTTGCTCCGCTCTTTCGGCTTCCGCCCGTCGGTTTCCCGTAGGCGGGCGGAAGTGTAAATCAGCCGTCACCGGCATGCAGGGGCGCTACCCGGCATCGTCGTACCGGCGGGCTAGGCTGGTCACATGGCAACCATCGACATTGAACAGACCCGCAACCAGGCCAAAGCACTCTTAGACTCACGCATCGATTCCGTGACCGAACTGGTCAAGACCCGCCAGCGGATCACCGACCTGCGGGAACAGCTCGCCGAGGCAGAACGTGAAGACAAGCGCGCCTACGTGCGCGCCACCAAGGACGGATGGAGCCCGGAGGAGCTGAAGAAGCTGGGCCTCGAATCCGGCGCTGCAGGGCGGCGCCGTAAGTCCGCGAATCGCGCCACAAGCGACAGCGCCGCAGCCACTACAGACGACGAAAGTCACGGCGCCCAGTAGCGTTGCCCCTCGCCCGCATGGGCACGGCAAAAGCCCAATCGCTCCGCTGCTTTTCCCGCACACATGTGTACGACGGGACCCGGCTGACCGGCTGCACACAACCGCCAGGTAGCCTTCGGACTCGTCACTCACCACCGTGTCCGGCGATCATGCACAGCCTGGACATTGCCCGGTCGCCATCGGCCACGTTTCCCATGGACCAAGACACGCCGCTCCCGCCGTCGGAGGACGCTGTGGCTGACTCTTTTCAGCCATAGACCACAAGCGGCTCCGGTGGGCAGCTACGACGAAGGCCGGCACCTATTCGAGGTGTCGGCCTTCGTCGTATTCGTGTTCTCTTTAGTCCTCCGTGGTGACGTCATCATCCTTGATCTGACCGGCCGCGATGCGCTCTGCGGTCTTCGCGAACGCAGCTTCGACGTAGGCCGATAGGTCGCTTTCCCGGACCCGCCACACACCCCGTCCACCGAACTGCCCGGCGGGAAGCTCGCCGCTGCGAACGAGCGAATAGACCAGTGCGCTTTTGACGTTCAGAATCTCCTGAACCTGTTCCAGAGTCAGCATCCTGGGGAACACTGGCCCCGCCGCCGGCGCGGGTACCTCGGTCAAGTCTTCTGTCCGTTTCGGCATTCTCAATCCACCTCGTTCCGGTGTTGCAGCTCGTCCCTGGTGCGCTGTCCGCGGCGGAGGGATCCGGCCGGCGCCGGCTCCCATTTTCTGCCGTGGTTGTGTTTGCGTTCCAGGCGTTTCACTTCGCGCATCGTTGCACGAACGATGAAGTCCGACACGCTCGCATCACCCTCCAACGGCCCGGCGGCCAGGAACGCTGCCCGGACCCGGCCGGCCTCGTCCTCCGTGAAGTAGGGAGTGAACGCGGCGATCTTTTTAGACGGCACGAAGGCTCCGTGGCCACGGGTGGAGGCTGTCGAGGTATCCGGGGCGAAGCGTCATGCTTCCGTCGTCGTTCGTGCTGATATCGGAGTGCTGGTGACTGCCGCCGGCGTGGGCAATGGCGGCGAGCACCAGATCAAGGTTTTGCCGATCCAAGCCAGGAACGACTTCGCTCAGGACGACAGGAACGTCCTCCGCCAGGGACGCCGCGAGCAGCAGGAACCGCCGTTCGCCGCCGGAGTAGGGTCCGTTGTTGGCGTGCTCTCCGAGGGCTTCGAAATCAATCCAGGCGTTCTCGATGTATCCCTCGGTGGATGTGCCGCTGGCATGGACCCAGGGGTTGCCGACCGCTGCGTAGCGGCCGCCGAAGGCGCGCAGCAGCAGCTCAGTTCCGGCCTCGGAAGTGTAGGAGCCTTTTGCCCAGCTGCGGAGATCATCTTCATGCGTCATAGCGGTTTCCTTGGTGTCTCGTAGGGCGCGGTGCATCGATTCCTGGAGTCAGCGTAGCCGCTGGCTCTGACTGTGGTCAGTACGCCGGTTCGGGGTCCTGGGGGCGGATGCTGATGCGCCCGGCGGGGTTGGCATCCATGCCAAACCACAGGTCGTCGTTGGTGTACCCGCGGGCGCTGAGGCTGAAGTGATCAACGGGGTGGATTTCCTCACTGCGGCGTTCTTCTTCCGCTGCATCTGCGGCTGCGCGGGATGAGCCGTGCACGGCCGCTGCCGCGTATCGCAGGGACGGCCCAATCTCTTCGACTTCGAGTTCGAGCACAGTGCGCTTCTCCCCCGTCCTTGTCTCGTAGATGCGGGACTTCAATTCACCCGTTGCAATCACACGCATGCCCTTGGTCAGAGACTCTGCGGCGTTCTCGGCCGCTCCCCGCCAGATATGCGCAGGCAGAAACTGAGTCTCCCCGTCCACCCACTCGTTGTGCTCGTTATCGAACGCCCTGGGCGTGGATGCGATGGTGAAGTTCGCGACGGCCGTGCCGGCTGTGGTGAACCGCAGCTCGGGGTCGGCAGTAAGGTTGCCGGCCACTGTGATGCTGGTATCGCCTGCCATTGATTACTCTCCCCCTACCATTCCCCAGGCTTCGCGGACGGCGGATTCGATGGCGATGATTTGCTCGATTCCGCCCGGGTTCAGACCGGACCAGTGGTTCTCGGTGCCGTCCTTGTCGTACACGACTACGGGGACCTGGGAGTAGCCGAGCTCTTCGGTGATGTACTCGAAAGCTGCCGGGCTGCTGGTGACGTCGACCTCGTGGAAGTCGATGCCGGCCTCGGCGAATTTCTGCTTGGTCTTAGCGCAGCCAAAGCATCCGGCGGGCTTGGTGTAGATGGTGAGAGTCATTTTCAGTCCTCGGTTTCGTATCACGTTAGTTAGGTTCGACTGCTTAGTTGCTACTCTCATTTTACCAATCATTCAACTGAATGAATAGGCGTTTTTCCGCTATTTCTGGGGGTTTCTTCGGGCAACTTTGTTGAGTATATCGGGAGTCTCGTCCGTCAGCAGACGGTGCTACCTGTCACTTTCAGAAGCTAACTGCACAAAATGTCCAAAGTCGTCTGCACAGCCACTACATGCCCGGAAGGGATCCCCAAACGACACGATTCGCTGCGTGAATAGATCAGGCCCTACGCTCTACCCATGAGCGACGTAACGGTGGTTATCCGACCTGCTGGTGCGCGGACCGAGATTCAAAATCTGCCGTACGAGGGCAAGGGCGCTGGCTACACGATCCTGGGTGACATGTTCAACGCATCACGCAGGGGCCAGGTGGAGTACAACCGTGGAGTCTGGTCCGTATCGCGACCTCACACGAACGCGGTCATTCTAGGGCTGGCTGAGCGCTACGGGCGGGTCAAGGTCATCCAGCACGGCGGCGTCGACAAGTGCGTCCAGCAGTGCTGGGACCGCGGCAATCCCGAGAATGCATGGCTATGTGAATGCGCTTGCGCAGGCAGGAATCACGGATCCGGCGTGCCATACGCGCACACGGTGGGCGGCAACGGACCGGGTGGAGCGCTCTCGGTACAAGCCAGTGAACCTCGTGAGTTTTACGTGCCCTAATGGGCTCCGTCCAGATACGCCTGCCCTCTTGAGGTGGGTCGCGTTGCTGCCCTTCTGATGTGAGGTGGGGCCGTAGCGAAGCCCCACCTCTCGCTATCTCTCGAAGCTGCTGTCGCGTGAGTGTTCGTGGGCGGGGCCGCTGGGTCCTTGCGGCGTCGGGTGTGTCTGAGTCGGGTGGGTGTTCCTGGGGGCTACCGGGAAGCTTGCGGCTTGCAGTCTGCGCAGTCGCGCAACGGCCGGGTCCACGTCCGCCTCGGGTGTCGAAGCCGCGGTTTCCGGTGCTGGCTTGGGCGGCTCGATGGATGCCTTTAGTTTTTCGTCCAGTTCCGTGCACTTCGCACGTGCGGTGGCGAGTTTGTCCTCGTACTTGAAAGGTTTTCCGGCCTGGCTCTCGACGTCGGAAAGCACCGCCTGTTTTTCCGTGATGGTTTGGCGCAGCTGGGCCTCGTAGTCAGGAAGGCCTGCCACTTTGTTCTCCAGCCGGGTGATGATGCCGGCGCTTCCTTCCAGCAGCTCCAGTCGGGTAAAGACGAGCGGTGGTGCGGGCACGTCTTTGATGGTGATGGCGAGGTCCTGGTAGGAGCCGAGTCGGGAGTCGTCGGCCGCGTTGCGGACCTGCAGCTCGTGGCCGCCGAGGGTAGCCATCATGCCGTGGTCCTGTTTTTGGCGGTAGTAGTTTCCGTATTCCGGTGTGTGGGTACGGACCCATTCAGAGATGGCCGCGACGGCTTCCGGGCGTTTGGTGTAGCTCTTGCCGTCGATGGTGGCGCTGAAGGCCTCCCCTGCGGTCGGTGTGATGCGCGGGAGTGCCGCCTGCAATGCGGGCAGCTTGCTTTCGGCTTTGGTGATGCTGGTTTCGGCCGCGGCTCTGGTCCAGGAGAGGGTGCTCTGTCCTTTCTCGTGGGCGCGTTTGAGTCGTTCGAGTTTGGTCCGGGCGGCGTCGGCCTCGATCTTGTCCATCACCAGTGGGTTGCCGCTGGTAGCTGCTTTGATCTGTGCGGCGTTGAGGGCAAGGTCTCCAACGTCCTCGATCTCGCGGATGTCGAGGCGTCCGCGGAGAACCTGCTGGATCATGGTGGCCTTGCGCTGGATCCCGTCCCAGGCGGCACTGTCGTAGCTGCCGACGGTGGCGTACTGGAAGTTGTGGACCTCCGCGTTGGCGTTGCCTTGGCGGATGATGCGTCCGTCGCGCTGGGTGAGGTCAGCCGGCCGCCAGGGGCACGTGACATGGTGGATCGCTTTGGCGCGGAGCTGGACGTTGGTGCCGGTTCCCATCATGGCGGTGGAGCCGATCAGCACGGCTACTTCCCCGGTGCGGCATTGGGCGAATAGCTGGGCTTTCTGCTCGGGCTTGGGTGAGTCCTGGATGAACCGGATCTGCTCCGCCTGGATGCCGCCGGCGACGAGCTGGTCCTTGATCTGCTGGTAGGCCGTCCAGACCGGCTTGCCGTCGGGTCCGGTGTTCTTCGAAGGCGTGCTTAGGTCACAGAAGATGATCTGCAGGGCGCCCTTGTTGGCCGACAGGGTGCCGGATTCGAAGCTGGTTTCGTACTCGTTCTCCCGGTTCTCTTCCCAGACTTTCAGGGTCTTGGCGACAACCTGGTCCAGTTTGGTCGCGGATTCGGGTTCGATGCCGACCATGCGCAGGTCCAGCGCGGCTTTGCGTCCGTCGTTGTAGACACTGAGGGCGTTGTCCGCGCCCTTCTCAGCCCAGCCGGAGAGGGAGTCCAGCCGGTCCGCGAGGCCCTTCATGTATTCGGCCAGTTCGGGCGGCTGCGGGATCAGTACCAGTTCCGGCTGCCGTTCCCCGTCGCCAGGCCGGCGGGCGAGGTCCGGGGTTTTCAGATTCAGGTCTTCGGAGAGCTTCACGTCCGCGAAGACGTGGAAGGACCGCAGCATCTCTGGGACGTTCTTGAACTTCGCGAAGCGCGGCTTGTTCTTCAGCCGGCCTCCGGCGTCCATCTCGATGGCGGTGACGGTTTCCCCGAACGTCGCCCCCCAAACGTCGAAGTTTTCCACGCCTGCAGCCTGCAGCAGGTCCGGGCGCAGGTAGCGCTGCATGACGTGGGCTTCGGTGATGGAGTTGGCAATCGGTGTGCCGGTGGCCATCGTGACGACGCGTTCCCCGTGGGTGCTGCGCAGGTATTCGAGCTTCAGGTGCATGTCGGTGGCCCGGATGGACCCGGCAATTTCTGCGCCCTTGATATTGGTGACCGTGCGGAGGTTCTTGTAGTCGTGCGCTTCGTCCACGAACAGGTAGTCCACCCCGGTGTCCTCGAATGTCAGTCCAAGGTCCGGTGCGGTGTCCATGAGCTTCTTCATGCGCTCTTCTTCGGCCTGGAGCTTGGTTTCAAGCTTCTTCACCGTGGTCCGGTCTTCGCCTTCGGCCTGGGCGTTGACGATGGTCTGCCGGACGTCGGCGATGATCGACTCCTGGTAGGCCTCAATGGTTTCGGCTTTCACGCCGATGCTCTTGAAGGCTTGCTGGGTCATGATGATGCCGTCCCAGTCGTTCGCCGCGGCGCGGGCGACGAACTGCCGACGCGCGGTCAGGTCTCCGCTGTTGGTCTTGATGTCATCACTGCCGGCCGAGAGCAGGCGGGCCCGCGGGTACAGTTCCAGCCACTCACGGGTGAACTGCTCCAGCATGTGGTTGGGGACAACAACCATGGGCTTGGAGGCCATGCCTAGGCGTTTGAGTTCCATTGCGCCCATCACCATTTCGGCGGTCTTGCCGGCCCCGACTTCGTGGAAGAGCCCCACGGCCGGTTCGGAGATGATGCGTGCCACGGCAGTGCGCTGGTGGGGGTGCGGGGTGAAGGTCTTGGCCAGCCCCGGAAGGGTCAGGCGGCCGCCTTCTTTGGTGTAGTCGCGCAGGGCCAGGGAGTTGAAGCGGCGGTTATATTCGTCAATGAGCCGGCTGGCGCGTTCGGGGTCTTCCCAAACCCACTCGGCGAAGCGTTCCTGCAGGGCCTCGGCCTTTTCCTGGGCCGCTTCGGTTTCTTCGAGGTTGGCGACGGGTTTGCCATCCTCGTTCTTGTCCTCGACCTGGATGCTCTTTTGTTCCAGGATGCTTTGCAGCAGATCCGGGGCGGGCCGGCGGCTCGTCCCCCACTCGTTCGTGGAACGGACCGTTCCCCGGTTGGCTTTGACGCGCCAGATGCCGCTGCCGACGCTGGTCACGCTGGCGTTGGGATCGGCCAGGATGTCCTGGACGAAGCGTTGGTGTTCCTCGGGGGAGATCCAGACCGCGCCGATTCGCGCCTCGACGTCTTCCATGCCGACCCGCGGCGGCTGGACTTCCTCCAGGGCGGTTACGTTCACGCTCAGGCGTTCGTCCTCGGCCGCCGCAGCGCGGGCGGCGTCGAGCTTGGTCCGGACGTTCCCGGACAGGTATTCCGGTGCTGTGACGAGTTTGCCGGTTTCCGGGTCATCGAACACGAGTGTGCCCAGCTGATCGCGGGCTTCCTCTTCCGTGACGCCCAGCAGGTCCGCGATCTGTTCCAGCTCGGGGGCGCCGTAGGTGTCCAGGGCGATGGCGAGGGCTTCGTCAACGGTGTCCGCGCCCATGAGCGGTTTGCGGGCCACCACCTGCCGATGCTGAAGCAGAGCCGCAGGGGTCGCGGTCTGCGTCTCCTCGTTGAACCTCTCCAGGGCCGGTGGCAGAGTGCCGAAAGGGTCCGTCTGGCGCAGGATCCGCACGGCGGGTGCTGCACGGCGAGTGATGATGTTCTCGCCCGTTTCTTTATCCGTGCGGACAGATTCCGTGAAGCGGTTCAGCGGCCCGTATTTAGCGGCATATGCCGTGTACTGGTCAGCCAGGGCGGTTCGTTGAGCCGACATCGCCGGGGTGTCTTCGCTATCGGAAGCTTCCATCTCCAACAGGGCGCGCGCTCCGTCGCGCATTCCCAACAGGTCGCTTAGCTCCGCTGCGTGTGCTTTGGGTACGGGGAACGGGACCTGTTCCCCTGCACGGGCCACGGTGAAGGTTCCGTCTTGTTGGGCGGTGATGGTGCCGTCCCATTGCTGCCCGGTGGCCGGCAGCAGCGCGGCCGGGGTTTTCCCCGGGGCCGGCTCGGCAGGGGCGTGGTTCAGGCCGCGGTCCAGTGCTTCCTGCACCACGGCGTCGAGCCGCTGGGCGAGTAGCTGCGGGACGTCGGCGAGGTCGTCGGCTTTGACGCTGACGGTTTCCTCGCCGTACATGCCGTTCCCGACGGTGATCTGCCCGAGGACGTTTTGCGGGTTCAGGTCAAAGTAGTTGTTGATCTTCACGTTGCGGCCGTCGATGATGACTGGCCCGACAGTTTCCCAGTCCGTGTTGGCAGGCTCGCGGCCCGGCTCGCGCTTGCGCAGCAGCAGCAGGTCGGTGAGTGCTTCAGTGCCCGCTGCGCGGCGGTGGGCGCCGGTGGGCAGGCGCACGGCGCCCACCAGATCCGCCATGGCGCTCATTTCCCGCCTCGAGGTGGGGTTTGTTGCGTCCATGGTGAAGCTGGAGGTCAGCACGGCGACGTATCCGCCGGGTTTCACCGCGGCCAGGCTCTTGAGGATGAAGTGGTTGTGCATGGAGTGCCGGGAGTCGGCGTTGTGGGTCTTGTCGTAAAGCGTGTTCTTGCTGAACGGGACGTTGCCGACGGCGAGGTCAAAGGAATTGGTCTTGATCGGGGTGTCCGCGAAGGACTCGCTGCGGATCGTCGCGTCGGGGTACAGGCCACGGGAAATTGAGGCTGTCAGGGGATCAAGCTCTACGCCGGTCATCCGGGCGCCTTCCGGGGCGAACCCAATGAACGTTCCCGCGCCGGATCCGGGTTCCAACACCTCTCCCCCGGTGAAGCCGAGCCGGTCAACGGCGGACCAGATTTCCTTTACCAGGGCAGCGTCGGTGTAATACGCGTTCGTCGTGGTCCGCGACGCGGCGGCATACTCGCGCTCGCTCAGGACTTCCTGCAGCTGGGCGCGCTCGGCCGCCCATTCGGCCTTGTCGAACAGCTGAGGCACCGCTCCCCAGCTGGACCACCGCGCCAGGGAACGCTGTTCTGCCTCGGTGGCCGGGCGCTGCTGGTCCGCCAGCTCCCGGACGATGCGGATTGCTTCAACGTTTGCTGCGAAGCGGGCTTTCTGTCCCGAGGGTGCAAGGTCAGTCTGGGATGCTGGGCGGAACCGTCCGGCCGCCGCAACCGCTGCCGGCTCCGGCTGAGGTTCGGCCTCTAGTTCTCCTCGTCCTCCTGGGCCCCGTAGGTCGGCTCCATCTCCTCCGGCTCCGCGGGAAGGCTGGCGTAGATCATCTCCTGGTACACCATCTCGCGTGCCCGGAGCTTGGCCATGTTCGCCAGCCCGATGTACTCCAGCGGCGGTTCCGCTCCCCTGGTTGGTGTCAGCTGTTCGCTGAGGTCCCAGATCGCCTGCTGGATCTCCTCCCCCAAAGTCGAAAAGTGTGTCTCGGGGTCCGCTATCTGCGCGAAGCTCTCCGGGTCGTGCTTCTTCATGGTTTCCATGGCGTGTCTGCCGTGCTCGTTCATTGACTACCTCTTCCGGTTCGGCCCACAAGGACTCCAGACTCATCTGGCCCTCAATGTGGTTCTTAGATTTCCTCGGTGCCATGTGCGCCGTCCCCCTCCGTTTGCCTCCACGCTAGCGAAGGCATCGGAGGATTAACAGCCGCACCTACTCTTGGGGTACCTGCAGGCTCTTCCGCTGCCGTGCGAGCTCACGCACCACGGTGGCTTCACTGACCTCGATGGTCTTGGCGATGGCGCTGATCGTCCGCTTCTCACCACGCATCCGGTGCGCGGTGGCTGCCTTGTCCGGCGTCATTTTGGTCGGCCGGCCGCCGACGCGGCCGCGGGCTTTCGCCGCTGCAAGGCCGGCCATGGTCCGTTCCCGCAGCCGGTTCCGCTCGTACTCGGCGATGGCGGAGAAGAAGTGGAACATCAGCACGCCCTGGGACGTAGTGGTGTCCAGCCAGGTCTCCGTCAGTGACCGGAGGCCAATGTGCCGGTCGGCCAGTGTCTTCACGATGCCGGCCAGGTCAGCCGTGTTTCTGCCGAGCCTGGATAAGTCGTTGACCACCAAGATGTTCCCCGGCTGGAGGTGGTCCAGGCAGTCCTGCCACTGCGGCCGTTCCGCCGTCGCACCGGACGCGAAATCTGTCCAGATCCGGAAGCACCCGGCCGCGTTCAACGCGTCCAGCTGCAAGTCCACCGACTGCTCAGTAGTGCTCACTCGGGCGTAACCCATCAACGTAGCCAAGGCACTCCCCTTCCGTCATTCAAAAACCGTCATCCACGGAGTTTTGACCAACAGCCGTCCCGTAGATTTCGTAGTCGAGTTCTGACACAGCCTAACACTGGCAAAACCGATTTTTGGGAGGGGTCCCGGACTTCCATGTCGACACAGGCATAAAGGGTCGTTTTTGACCGTTGCTCCCGGGGTGTCGAGCTCATGCACTAAGGCATGGGCCGCGCTGGCACGATTTCTATCAAAAGCGGCAACGGATTTGCACAACCTGTTGCGCCACGATATTCTCAAACCAACATGACCGGTTCCGCCTACTTCGGTAGGTCCAGGGCCGGTCTTCACTTTTGTCGGGGGGCCAATTGTCTACAGCTGTGAAAGAGTTTAGGACCTACGAGGAACAGGTTGATTTACTCCTTTCCCGCGGTCTGGTCATCGAAGACCAAGACACCGCGATCGCGCAGCTGCAGGATGTCAACTACTACCGCCTCAGCGGCTACTGGTACCCCTTCCGTAAACTGGCAACGAATGGCTCACGGGAAGACGACTTCTTCCCAGGGACACGGCTCGCCGATGTCCTGAGCCTGTATAACTTTGACGCCAGGCTCAGAACGGCAACCTTCGATGCCCTCGCGCCAGTCGAGTTGAGCATTCGGGCGCGACTCGGACACGAGTTGGGGGAGCTCGATGAATGCGCTCACCTGAATCCGACGGTCCTGAGCGTCCGAGCAAGCACCGAGGACTACGGACGCTGGTATAAGAAGTACACCCAAGGACTCGAGCACTCCCACGAAGACTTCGTGTCCCATCACCAGGACAACTACAACGGACGATTGCCGGTGTGGGCGGCAGTAGAAATCCTGGACCTGGGCTCTCTCAGATACCTCTTCGGATTCGCACCCCGGCCAGTACAGGACAAGGTAGCGGATCACTTTGGTCTTCGAGCTCCGCAGCTGGAGTCCTGGATGCGCGCCCTTGAAATAGTCCGCAACGCCTGCGCTCACCACGGTCGCCTATACAACCGCGTCTACACAAAAGCTCCAAAGCTCCCCACTGTGGGCAAATACCCTGCTCTCGACAAGGCCGGGCCGTTCATGACACGCACATTTGGTCAGCTGACCCTGATCCAGCACATGCGGGACGCCCAAGGAACCGGGATGTCACGGATGCTTTCCGCGGTCCTCGCCAGCTACCCGTCCGTGAAACTCGTGCCCAAATCCCACGTAGGCCTGCCATCTGACTGGGACGATTCGCCCCTTTGGGCAAGATGAGCCCGGTGTCCCTGGCCGATTAGCGCGCAGCACAGATTGGCGACGACCAGTCGGGAGCGGAAGTACGCACCTGAACGTGCGAAGGACGATCGGCCTTAGGGCGCAGGTGCGACACAAAGCGACCACAGAACACCGCCATGAAGCGATCAATTCCACAGCCATGAGCGCACCGATTTCGAGCAAAACAGGTCAAAACTCATCAACGTCAGGTTTTCGACCATGTGATATTCGATAAGGGTCGTATTTGAGACGGTGTATTTGGCCTGAACAGGTTGGTTGTCCTATTCCTCAGAGGTGGCGGTCCCAGCTTGGGCCAGAAGTCCCTCACGCTAGCTACGCCTTTGCGAAGCCCGGAGATTGCTGTCGGTGCTGCATGCAAGACTTGCTCTGATAACTCAACTACAGCGGGGGAACCATGAGGCTTGCATCTGTCCAGATCCAGCGATTCAAAAGCGTGGATGATTCAGGAAGCTTTGATATCCAACCTGACGTGACAGCCCTCGTGGGAAAAAACGAGTCCGGGAAGACGGCCGCTCTGCAGGCTCTCTATCGAGTTAACCCCGTCGAATCTGGCTATGCACGCACTTTTGATGCATTGCGGGATTATCCGCGCGGCGACTATAACGAAGACGAAGCGGACGGAGTCATCGCGGATTTGTCCCCCGTTTTCGCGACCTTCTCCCTGGATGACGCCGACAAGGAAGCCATCGCCGATCGGTTCGGACCAAAGACACTAAAGGGCGAATCCCTCATAGTTAGCCGCCGTTTCGATGACGACTCTGTTTACATGACCTTCGAGATCGACGAGTTGGCCATGGTCAGGCATTTGGTCTCGCTGGCGGGAATCGATGAAAAAAAGTATGCGGCCGGTACTTCGGTAGCCGCCATCCTGGCACGGCTCCAAGCAGAGTCTGAAGCGGCAGCAGTGATCGAGCTTGGTGAAAGACTTGCTGCCATGGACTGCCACCGGGAGGTCCATAATTTTCTTCTTCCCAGGATCCCCAAGTTTGTCTACTTTGATGAATGGGGCACCATCGGCGACGACATCCCAGTAAACCGGCTCCTCGAAGATGAAGCAGATCTGTCTCCTTCTGAACGCACGGCACTGTCCCTCCTGAGGGTAGCCAAGGCCGATGCAGGCCGTTTCACAGAGGAAAACTACACGATGCGCAAGGCCTCCATGGAGGGTGCCGCCAACAGCCTCACTCGCAAACTTTTTAAGTACTGGAGCCAAAACCGGGATCTCCGGATCACTCTCGACGTGGACATGCGCAAGGTCGAGGTAGAGCCGATACTGACCAACCAGGGGCGAGAGGTGGCCCAATATGACTTCGATCCGTACCTGAAGATAGGAGTCTTCAACAATCGCCACCAGGTCACCCTCGACATCGGCCAACGCTCCCGCGGATTTCTCTGGTTCTTCTCCTTCTTGGCCGCCTTCAGCGAATATGCGCGCGATAAGTCGCCGAAAATCATCCTGCTGGATGAACCGGGGCTAAGCCTTCACGCCACCGCTCAAGCCGATCTGCTGCGCTACATCGAGGATGAGCTGGCCCCGCACCATCAAGTCATCTACACCACTCATTCCCCATTCATGATCGACGCTGCTCACATTGAACGGTGCCGCACCGTCGAGGATAGGCGAGAAGAGGGAACCAAGATAACGGCCGACGTTCTGCGGGCCGGACAAGAAACGATGTTCCCTTTACTCGCAGCAATTGGCGTCGATCTGGCGCAGACACTTCTCATAGGTCCACACCAGCTGCTTGTGGAAGGCCCCAGTGATCTCCTGTATCTCGCAGTCATGTCCGAGGCTGTGCAGACCAGAACTGATGACCTCGAAGCCGGCCTCGATCCACGGTGGAGTGTCGTCCCGGCCGGTGGCATCGAAAAAATGCCAGCATTTATCAGCCTCTTCACCGGCAGCAATCTCAACATCGCCGCCATGATCGATGTCGCGGCAAAAGGTAATCAACGCATTGACGACATCATCAGCAAGGGACTCATAGAACACGCCGCCATCGTTCGACTTACGGAGTTCACAGGAACCCGAGAAGCTGACATCGAAGACCTCTTTGACCGGACTTGGTATTTGGCGCTTCTGGACGAATCTGGTGTTGGCTCGATATCACCCGACAGTCTCAACCAAGGCCGGATCATGGCCCAGGTTGAACGCTTATTGGGCCGGAAATTCGATCACTATCACCCTGCTAGTTTCCTCAGCCGCAATCCCACTTTGGTGGACAAACTGCCGGACGAAGACATCGCGCGCTTCGCGAATCTGTTCGCTCGGCTCAACAAGCTGCTCCCTACCGAGTAGGAGCGCCCCGCCAGCGCGGCGAAACAACTGCCGTCATCAACTTAACCCGCGGGGATCAGGCTAACGAACGTTAGGATGCTGACACGGCGACAGCAGCTGAAGCGCTGCGCGCCAACTCTTCCATTTGGAGACAGCCGTCATGACTTCACAGCCGTCCGACGCTCGTGACGAAATTGCGCACGCTCTGGGGGCGTGTAGTCCCCTGCCCCTAACGCGGGGCAAGCGACGGCTCATGCAGAGCGTGCTCGCGATCTTGGTCAGGAATGGTGACGCGGGTTTGTCCATGCGAGCAATCGCCAAAGAGGCGGACCTGCAGCCAGCGAGTATCTATTCGCACTTTCGAGGGGGCAAGGACGAGCTTGTTTCCGAGACGATCCTGTCGTCCTACATTGATTTCTTGGCCCTTGTCATTGCCAACACTGACGGCAAGGCTTCGGCCAGAGATCAGTTCGAGCACGTCGCTTCGGCTCACATTGATTTTCAGCTGTCCTACGGCCTGGCAAGCCTTTGGGAACTGACGCTGGATGCCGAACGGGCTATCAGCCACTTGACCGAAGAAGCTCGACTGGCCCTTGGCGAATTCCGGAGGCTCTACCGGAATTACGTTGTCGCTCTAATCGCTCAAATGGGCGGGGACGTCGATGCGGCGAGCAAGGGTGCTATCGTCATCAATCTTTTGGACCGTATAGTCCCCAGATCTCTGAATGAGTTTCCTGACCTGGGCACCATGAAAGACATGATTGTGGGAGCCTGCCTCGGTGTCATCCAAAGCAAACGCGTGCCGGCGCCCAAAATCACGCCACGGGACTCAGCGACGAAGGAATCACAGCTTCTCCCAAGGACATCATCCAAAGCCAAAGCTAAGCCATAGCCTCCATGATGAAGCGTGCCCGTAGTTGTTTCAAACGAAAACGCCAGAGCCCTGAAGCGGGGCCGCATGACTTCGGATGAGGATAGGCTCATGCGGGGCACGAGATCCGGCTCCGGTCCGTAGGGGGAACATCTTCATGTCCGAGTCCGCACGCTCACTTCAGTACCTCCGGCGGGAGGCCGGTGCTTTTGCCCACCGTTGGAAGGGCACCACGCAAGAGAACGCAAACACGCAACTTTTCTGGGCCGAGTTCTTCCAGATCTTTGGCGTCGATGCCAAGAGGGTTGTGTTGTTCGAGCGTCATGCCGAACGCCTCAGCACCGGTGGGTCCGGACGCATCGATGTGTTCTGGCCGGGCGAGTTCTTAGTCGAACAGAAATCTCTCGGTAAGGATTTGAACAAGGCAACCAGTCAGGCCTTCGATTATCTAGACGGCCTCCCCGATCGGGAACTGCCTCACACAGTCGTAGTTTCGGATTTCGAGAATTTCGAAGTACATGACCTCTCCTCGTCCCCCATTCGAGTCACCAAGTTCAAGCTAAACCAACTTCCACAACGCATCGCTCTGTTCACCTGGATGGCTGGATATACCCGCCGTCCGTCAGTTCTGACAGGTGAGCACGAAGCGAACCGCAAGGCCGTCAAGAAGATGGCCGATCTCTACGATGCCCTAGCCCAGGAGACCCTGAGCGACCATTTCACCTCCGTTTTTCTGACTCGAATTCTGTTTCTGCTCTTCGGTGAGGACACCGGCTTGATTGAGCGAGGTTTGTTCGCGCAGACCATCCGAGACAGATCCGCAGCGGATGGCTCCGACCTCGGGGGATTGCTCGCGGACCTCTTCCAGGTCCTAGATACTGATCCGAAGGAACGTAGCCCGCGAACAGACGAAATGCTGTTGCGGTTTCCGTACGTCAACGGCACTGTGTTCAGCGAGATCATCCCCCTCACACATTTCGATCGAACCATGCGCGATGCTCTCATTGCAGCAACAGACTTCGAATGGGGACAAATCTCCCCTGCCATCTTTGGCTCCATGTTCCAATCCGTTAAGACCAAGCAGGCACGACGGGAACTTGGCGAGCACTACACAACTGAACGCGACATCCTCAAGACCTTGGGCCCGTTGTTCCTGGATGAACTTCATACCGAGTTCAGTGCCGCACAATTCAGCGTGCAGAAGCTGAGACTGCTGTGGGAAAAATTGGGCCAACTGAAATTCCTGGACCCTGCCTGCGGCTGCGGCAACTTCCTCGTCGTCACGTACCGTGAGCTCCGTGAATTGGAGCTCCAGATCATGGAACGGCTCCAGGAACTCACCGGCGATGCTCAGACCGGCTTGGTCGATGAGGGTCTCGGCCTAAAGGTCTCCCTGAGCCAGTTTCACGGGATCGAGATCGAAGAATGGCCGGCGCGGATTGCTGAGGTGGCCCTGTTCATCACCGACCATCAGGCCAACCGGCGAATGATGGAAACCGTCGGCACCGCACCAGAGCGCCTGCCTCTGAAGACCTCGGCCAAGATTGTTAGAGACAATGCGCTGACCATCGACTGGAGTTGGGTGGTCGCCGCATCCGACGACTTGGTGATCGTGGGAAACCCGCCGTTTATTGGCATCAGTCTCCGCACGGAGCAACAAACCGCAGACCTGCAAGCGGTGTGGGGTGCGGGGTATCACGGCTCCTTGGACTTCGTGACCGGTTGGTACAAGAAGGCCACCGACTTCGTGGGCAAGCACGAGAGCAGAATTGCTTTTGTATCGACTTCCTCCGTTTGTCAGGGCGAGCAGGTAGCACCGTTGTGGGCTCCACTGCTCGACCATGGATTCACAATCGATTTTGCACACCGGACGTTCGCCTGGACCTCCGAGGCAACCGGCAGGGCGGCAGTTCACGTAGTGATTATCGGTTTTTCAAAGCGTGAAGGACGCGAGAAACAGCTATTCCACTACCCAGATATCAAGGGGGTCCCCGAGCTGACGCTGGTGAAGAATATTTCGCCTTATCTGGTTGAGGGGCCGTCTGTCGTGGTTCGGCCCCAAAGCAACCCTCTGAGCCCATCCATCACGGAGGTACGCTATGGAAACAAGCCGACCGACGGCGGATATCTCCTCATCGAACCAGCTGACTACGCCTCCATCATGGCGGATTCGGCCGCAGCCAAGTATGTGCGTCCCTTCGTGGGAGCCCGCGAACTACTCCACGACGAACCGCGGTGGTGCTTGTGGCTCGTTGATTTGGATCCGGCGGACTACAAAGCCAGCCCGCTGATTAGGGAACGCATCGAAGGCGTAAAGGCTTTTCGCCTCGCTAGCAAAGCGGCATCAACCCGGGAATCCGCCAAGACGGCTCGGCTGTTTCGCCAGATCGCACAGCCTGACACGGAGTACCTCGGAATCCCCCGCCATGTCTCCGAGAATCGCCTTTACTTCACAGCTAAACGATTCAAAGCCGAAGTCATAACGGGAGACGCAAATTTCCTTGCCGATGACCCAGACGGGCTGCTGTTCGCAGTCATTTCGTCAGCTGCGTTCATAACGTGGCAGCGAGCGGTGGGAGGCCGCTTGGAAAGCCGCTTGCGCTTCTCCAAACTAGGCGTGTGGAACACATTCCCGTTGCCGGCCCTCACCGAAAGCCGGCGGGAGGAGCTGATTGCAGCCGGGAAAGCCATCTTGGACGCCCGCGAGCTAACCCCGAACCGGTCTCTGGCCGCCATGTACGAACCGAATGCCATGGCGCTTCCCCTGCTCAAGGCACACGAGGCGTTGGACCGGATTATGGATGCGGCCCTGGCCGGCCGCCGCAAGCTGGTCACTGAGGAAGACCGCCTCGCCGCGCTATTCAAGTTGTACGTCGACATGGCCTGCTGACGCACGTACCAGATATTAAAGCGACAGGGCCGGCGCGTGCCGGCCCTGTCGGGGTTTCCCTCTGCAAAGGAAATATGTGGTTCAGCTTAGCTGAAGGGTTTGTGGTGCTGCCGCGGGCTGGTACCTCGTTGTTCCTGGTCCCGCGGGTGGTGCTGGCCGGTCGCGTGGTCGCGGTTAATGGCGGTCCGTCGCTGGTGAGTGGCTGCTGTGGTTCGCCCTGGGCGGCGGACCGCCCCACTTCTGGAAGGTTCCTGGCCCTTGCTGGGTGAGTGGGCCGGGCGGCTGCGTTGGGGGATCAGCCGCCCGGTCCACTTCTACGTTACTCGGTGTCGGTGGTGTGCTTGTCGATGATGATTTTCTCGACGGCGCAGGCGGTGTAACCCCATGCGGTGAGCTGGTTCAGGTAGTGGAAGTGCCGCTTCTCGGCGGACCGCCATGAGTCTTTCTGGATGGTCTTTTCATACCCGGCGCAGATCAGGGCGATGAGGGAGAACTCGGGCCGTGCGGTGGTCTTGGCGGTGTGGTCCCGCAACGGGTTCCAGCCCCACCGGTCGGTATCCTCCCCGGTCTTGGCCCCGATCATCTCGGTGGCGACCTTGCCGTCGTAGCCGCTGGCCGTTTCGGGGTCGTGGGTGATGGCGTGGACGGTGAAGTACTGCCAGCCCTTCGGCGCGGTCTTGCGCGAGAGCAGGGTCTTCACGAATTCGCGCCTGACCTTCGTGGCGCTTTCCATCTCGCGGTTATTGGCGATCAGGGTCTTCCGTTCGGCTTTCTGTTCCTCGGTCATCCGGCCTTTCTGGGCCTGCGTGCCGCCGTCGTAGCGTTCGTACTTCGGGGTGAAGCCCAGGTCCTTCCAGCCGGTGATGACCGGGTTGGCGTTGTGCTGGCCCCGGTAGTCGGTGCTGATCAGGTAGGCGTTGGCGTCCTCGTCGGTGGCCGGTTCCCCGTCGGCCCGCTTCGCGGCCGAGACGTACAGGTTCTCTTCGTCGGCGTAGTGCCCGGCATCCTCCACGATCCTCTTGCCCTGGGCCTCGAGCTCGGCGATGAGGGCGACGAGGGCGGCGGCGCGGTCGCGGCGGTCCCGGAGCATCTGCGCGACGTGCAGGAGCTGATCGGGTTCGTCCGCAATCACGGACTCCAGCTCCTCCGTGGCGTCCTCGTTCCCTTCAAATTCGGCCATGATGAGCGCTTCATCAATGGTGTATCCCTTGCCCAGGGCGGCGGATCCGGCGTTCGAGGACTTGGCCTTCAGCGCGCCCTCAACCGTGGTCTTGGTCCGCCCGGTCTTCTTCGCGATCGCGGCGACTGACACGCCGATCAGGGACAGCTGGTGGTAGGCGTCGGCTTCGTCCGCTTCGGTCAGTTCGGCGCGCTGGATGTTCTCCACGACCTGCGTCACGATGCGTTCGGCTTCCTCGGGGGACTCGATGATCATTACCGGGATGCGGGCACGTCCGGCTTCCACGGCGGCGCGGGTGCGGCGCTGTCCCATCAGGACGTGCACCACGCCGTCGTCCTTGCGGTGGGCGATGACGGGTTCCATCACGCCGTGCTCTTTGATGCTGGCGATGAAATCGGGTGTCAGGGCGGCGTCTTTGCGGACGTTGATGTCTACGGTCAGGGTGGCCGGGTCGAGCATTTCGAGGGTGGGTGTGGTGTTCATGGTGTTGCTCCTTGTGCAGAGGATTCCGGTGGGTGGGGCGGCTCAGGTGACCGGCCAGCTTCCCCTCTCCCCCCGTTGTTTTTTGGTTGCT
>NZ_JBEPSC010000010.1:0-57614 GCF_040548695.1 Arthrobacter sp. 754 | reverse complement strand
TTTGTGTTCGCTCTCGACAAGCACCACACAACACCCGGAGGTCCTCTTATTGCGTCAAATCAATCCCCGTGTCATCAACCTGCCGGGACAGTACATCTAGGGCGCACTCAACGGGAGATGTGGCAACAGACAGGGGAGGGCGGTTATCCGGAAGCGTGCGTCAAAGCGAGGTACGAGCAGCACGCGGAGGATGACCGCCCTCCCCTGTCGGAGGAGCGACTAATTTTGAAGCGACTACTTCCGCAGTGACGCCGCGATCTGGGCCATGACGGTGTTGTCGGCCAGGGTGGTGGCGTCCCCTACTTCGCGTCCTTCTGCTACGTCCTTGAGGAGGCGCCGCATGATCTTCCCGGAGCGGGTCTTCGGGAGTTCCGGGACCACGAGGATGGTCTTCGGCTTGGCAATCGGGCCGATTTCCTTGGCCACGTGGTTGCGGAGTTCGGCGATGATGGCGTCACCGGTGTCCACGGCGTCCCCGCGCAGTATGACGAATGCGACGACGGCCTGGCCGGTGGTCTCGTCCGCGGCGCCGACCACTGCTGCTTCGGCGACGGTGGGGTGGGAGACCAGGGCGGATTCGATCTCCGTGGTGGAGAGCCGGTGGCCGGAGACGTTCATGACGTCGTCCACCCGGCCCAGGAGCCAGATGTCGCCGTCCTCGTCCTTCTTGGCGCCGTCGCCGGCGAAGTACATGGTTTCAAAGCGGGACCAGTAGGTTTCCTTGAACCGTTCCGGGTCGCCCCAGATGCCGCGGAGCATGGCGGGCCAGGGTTCGCGGATCACCAGGAAGCCGCCGTGGCCGTTGGGCACGGACTCGCCCATTTCGTCCACGACGTCCACGGCGATGCCGGGCAGCGGGGTCTGGGCGGAGCCGGGCTTGGTGGCGGTGACGCCGGGCAGCGGGGCGATCATCTGCGCGCCGGTTTCGGTCTGCCACCAGGTGTCCACGATCGGGGCGGGGTGTTCCTTCTTCTCGCCGTTCTTGCCCGCGTTGGCGCCGATGACGTTCCGGTACCACATCCACGCTTCGGGGTTGATGGATTCACCCACGGAGCCGAGGACCCGGATCGAGGAGAGGTCGTACTTGTCCGGGATGTCCCGGCCCCACTTCATGAACGTGCGGATGGCGGTGGGGGCGGTGTAGAGGATGGAGACCTTGTACTTTTCGATGATCTCCCACCAGCGGCCCTGGTGCGGGGAATCCGGGGTGCCTTCGTACATGACCTGGGTGGCGCCGTTGATCAGCGGTGCGTAGGCGACGTACGAGTGGCCGGTGACCCAGCCGACGTCGGCCGTGCACCAGTACACGTCCGTCTCCGGGTGCAAATCGAACACGGCCTTGTGTGTGTAGGCGCCCTGGGTGAGGTATCCGCCGGTGGTGTGCAGGATGCCCTTGGGCTTGCCGGTGGTGCCGGAGGTGTAGAGGATGAACAGTGGGTGCTCGGAGTCATGACCGACGGCGGTGTGCTCGGCGGACGCCGCCCCGACGGTATCGTCCCACCAGTGGTCCCGGCCGTCATGCCAGTCCACGTGCTGGCCGTTGCGCTTGACCACCACGACGTTCTGCACCGTGTGGCCGCTGCCGTCTCCCACATGCGAGAGGGCGTCGTCCACGGCGGTTTTCAGGGCGCTGGGCTTGCCGCGGCGGTAGGTGCCGTCGGCGGTGACCACGAGCTTGGCTTCGGCGTCGTCGATCCGGGAGCGGAGGGCCTCGGCGGAGAAACCGCCGAACACCACGGAGTGCACAGCGCCGATCCGGGCGCATGCCAGGAGCGTGATGACCGCTTCCGGGATCATGGGCAGGTACACCGCGACGCGGTCACCCTTGGCGACGCCGAGGGATTCGAAGGCGTTCGCGGCCTTCTTCACCTCTTCAGTGAGCTGGGCGTAGGTGTAGGTGCGGGTGTCCCCGGGTTCGCCTTCGAAATAGATCGCCACCCGGTCGCCCAGGCCGTTCTCGACATGCCGGTCCAAAGCGTTGTACGCGGCGTTGACCTCGCCGCCGACGAACCACTTGGCGAACGGCGGGTTGGACCAGTCCAGGGTCTGGTCGAAATCCTTGCTCCAGGTGAGGAGTTCACGGGCCTGCCTGGCCCAGAAGGCGGGGCGGTCGGCGTCGGCCTCCGCGTAATCGGCTGCGGTGACAACGGCGTCGGCAGCGAACTCGGGGGTAGGGGCAAACGCGCGGTTTTCCTGAAGCAGGTTTTCAAAAGCGTCGTTGGATGCCGTGGCGGCGGAGCTGTTCTGGGACATGCTGAACCTCATCATTCATCGATCTTTACGGCGGCTCTGCCGTTACGGGACCGTGCCTGCCACGTACGCGGCAGGCACAGCCCGTCACGGATATTCCGCGAAGAGCTGTTCCGGAATCAACCCTAATACTTCGAGGGTGCCCGTGTGTGTGCGGTGTCACACATGTGCCCTGAACGGCATTTAATTAGCGGTGAATGGTTACCAGGGGCCGCTCCGCAGGTCCCTCCCGCCGCCGATCAGCTAGTGATCGGCCATGCTGTTGGCTAGGCTGAGTTGGAATCGTGACTTCCACGGAGCCACGCTAAGGAGAACAGAATGAACCAGCAAAGCTTCGGCCAGAAACTTGGCAACGCAGCAAGGAGCAGGTCCGGCGCCACCTCCGGAGACGGGGCAACAGCAGGAGCGCAGCGGCCGGCGCGCAGCAAGCCCGGAACCACCAACCAGGCCGTTCTGGGCCACTTCACGGTGCGGGACCTGACGGTGTTCGCCGCCACCCTGATTCTTTTGGTGGCCTCGTTGCTGCCGGTCTTCTTTGGCCGGTTCAACCTCTGGAACGCAGGCAGCCTGTTCTTCCTGGGCCTCGGCATCCTGCTGCCCCTTATAGTGACGGCCCTGTTCGTTGCACGCCGCCTCGCCCCCGCCACGAAGGTCCGCATCGGATCGCTCTCTGTTGACCAGTTCGCCTCCGTGGTGGCGTCCTTCGCGCTGGCGTTCTTCTTTGTCTCCGCGGCCGCGGCATATGTCCCCAGCCTTCTGGTTGGCCTGATCGGCTCTGTTGTCCTGTTCGCTGCGACAGTGCTGGGCCGGTTCATTCCATACTTCGCAGGGGATTTCCTGGGCCGCGACGAAACCCCGTCCCACATCGTGGCGCGTGATGCCGAAGCTCCGCTGCCGAGGCCCCACACGCCCAAGGAAGCCAAGCCTGCCGAGGGCGCTGCGGCATCCCGGCCGGGCGCTTCCGCCGAATCGCGGTCCACTGCGCCTGCCGCCTCCGCTTCCGCTGGGTCCTCTGCCGCTGCGTCCTCTGCGGGGGCAACCGCAGCGACAGCCGCCCCCGCCGCCGTCTCCTCCGCCCCGGAGGTCAACGACTGGACCGCCGCCGGCGAACCCAGCCTGGCAACGCAGGCGTCCGACGTCGTCCCCTCACCTTCACCGGCACTTGGCGCATCTGCGACGGCTCCCTCACCAACGGCCCGCTCAGCGGCGGCCCACCCAGCAACGGCCCAGGCCCCGGCGGCCCCGGAGCCTGACTCCGCCCAGGAGACGATGGCCGGCGACGTTCCGGTGGCCGCGGCCTCCGCGCGCCAGTCTGCGTCCGAGCCCGCCGCGACGGCGGTGCACCAGCAGGTGACACCCGCTCAGGTGCGGAGTGCGGAGCCCATCGGCGCCACGGTCGATCCGGCCAGCCGGCCGGAGGAAACCGACGAGCAGCCTGCGCACGAAGCCTTCTGGTTCGCTGTGGCCCAGCACCGCACAGCCGTGGATCCCCGGACGGGGGCGCCTGCCTTTGTGATCGAGCCGGGCGGCTGGGTGTTGGCACTGGAGGACCGGGGTCACGAATTCCTGGTCCAGCACACGGACGGCCGGGTGGGCGTGCTCCGCGACCTCAGCAACATCGAGCGCGGCTAGCCTCCCGCATGGCCACAGCCGAGTCCCTGCTGGCCTTGAAGCGCCGGGCGCGGCGGATCAACAGGGTTTTGGCGGAGAAGTACCCCTACGCCCACGCGGAGCTTGATTTCCGGAACCCTTTCGAGCTCCTGGTTGCCACGGTCCTTTCCGCACAGACCACAGATGTCACGGTGAACTCGATCACGCCGCTGCTGTTTTCGCGCTTCCCGGATGCCCGGCACATAGCGGAGGCAGACCCCGCCGAGCTGGAGGCCATCATCAAGCCCACCGGGTTTTTCCGGGCCAAGACCCGGAACCTGCTGGCGCTCGCCACGCGACTGGTGGACGAGTACGACGGCGTAGTCCCCGGCCGGCTTGAGGATCTGGTGACCCTGCCGGGGGTGGGGCGGAAGACGGCGAACGTGGTCCTGGGCAACGCTTTCGGCGTCCCGGGGATTACCGTGGACACCCATTTTGGCCGCTTGGCGCGGCGCTTCGGCTGGACCGAATCCGAAGACCCGGTGCAGATCGAATTCGACGTCGCCGAGCTGTTCGAACCCAAGGACTGGACCATGCTGTCCCACCGGGTGGTGTTCCACGGCCGGCGGGTGTGCCATTCCCGGAAGCCCGCGTGCGGGGCGTGCCCGGTGGCCAACTGGTGCCCCAGCTACGGGATCGGGGAAACTGATCCGGTCAAAGCGGCGAAGCTGCTGAAATATGAGCTGGCCCCAGGCAGCGAACCCCTCCTGGGGCGTTTGCTCGCCGAAACGCACCGGGCCGCGGAAATCCGGATGGAATCACAAAGGCGGCTGCCATGAGCGCACGCCAGGACCTGATCAAGCTGGTCCAACGATCGGAAAGCGGTGGCGTCACCGCCCCCAACACCAACTGGGCGGCGCTGACCGTGGACGAGACCATCGCCCGCAAGGCCGCCGTCCTCATGCTTTTCGGGGTCCTGGATGATATTCCGGCCACCTCCGGCGAACCGCTCGCCGCAGCCGATCTTGACGTCCTGCTGCTGGAACGCGCCCACACCCTGGGCTCGCACCCCGGCCAGGTCGCTTTTCCTGGCGGGACCATCGACGCAGACGAGACACCGGTTGCCGCCGCCCTGCGGGAAGCGGAGGAGGAAACGGGCCTGGACTCAGCCGGGGTGGAGGTTCTGGGCACCCTCCAGGAGCTTGGGCTCGCCCGCAGCAACTTCCTGGTGACACCGGTGCTGGGGTGGTGGGCGTCGCCGTCGCCCGTGCGCGTGGTCGACTACGGCGAATCCGCGCAGGTCTTCCGGATCCCGGTCCGTGACCTGCTGGACCCGGCCAACCGGGTGACGGCTACGGTGAGCCGGGACGGCAAAACATACAGCAGCCCCGGCTTCGCGGTTAGCGGCGTGCTCGTCTGGGGCTTCACGGGGATAATCCTGGACGGCCTCTTCGAGCAGTTGGGCTGGTCCGTACCGTGGGACCGGTCCCGTGTGCACCGGGTGGTTTTTTAAGGCCGGTGGGGCTGTGGCTGCTGGCGAAGATCGACAACAATGCCGGTGGCCGCGTTTTCGCGCAAAGCCTTGATCCCGTCTTTGAGTGCGTTGAGGTGTTTGTAATCGGGTGACACCGCCACGGTGTTCCCTTGAGAGTCTGTAAGCCTCAGCCGGTAGCAGCCGTTGCTTACACGATGAATTTCGAATTTGCCCGCCATGTGCCGGACCTCCCCTGCTTGTGCGTCTTTGCACTTGTAGCTGCGCCGTCTGCATCAGTCGCTCCATTGACTGTAACCTCGCCCGCAACGGCTCGGCCAGCTACTCCCGGGTAGGTTACTTCGCACTAACTGAGTAACTGTTACTTTGCGTTGTCGTAGGAGTCCACAACGGCGACACTGACCGGGAACTCCACAGGGATGGGGCCGAACAGGAGTTCCTTGGCCGCGCTGGCGGCGTCTTCGATGGCCCGGATGCAGGCCGCGACGCAGGCCTCAGGTGCATGCACCATCACCTCATCGTGGAGGAAGAAGACCAGCTCCGCGTTGACGGAGCCCTCGGCACGCAGGGCGCGCAACCGCCGTCGTAAGTCCGCCAGCCAGCAGGCAGCCCAGTCCGCCGCCGAGCCCTGCACCACGAAGTTGCGGGTAAAGCGGCCGCGGGAGCGGGCAATCGATTCGGCCCGGCGCTGTTCTTCGGCCGACGACGACTGCTGGCTCCGGAACCAGTTTTCCGACGGCGGCGGGCTGCTGCGTCCCAGCCTGGTGGTCACGGTGCCGCCGGCCTCGCCGTCGCGCGCGGCCTGTTCCACAAATCCGACGGCACGCGGGTAGGTCCTCGCCAGCTGGGGCATGAGGCGGCCGGATTCACCAGTGGTGGCACCGTAGATGGCGCCCAGCAGGGCCACCTTTGCCTTGGCGCGGTCGCCGCCGAAGCCCTGTGCGGCGATGCCGGCGTAAAGGTCCTTGTCCCGGGCGGCCTCCGCCATTTTTGAGTCCTGCGCCAGCGCCACCAGTACGCGGGGTTCCAGCTGGGAGGCGTCCGCGACGATGAGCTTGTGGCCGGGGGCCGCGTGCACGGCGCCGCGGATCTGGCGCGGGATCTGCAGCGCGCCGCCGCCCCGGGAGGCCCACCGTCCGGACACCACGCCGCCCACCACGTACTCGGGCTGGAAGCGTCCGTTGCTCACCCAGGCATCCAGCCAGGCCCAGCCGTTTGCCGTGTGCAGCCGGGACAGTTTCTTATAGGCGAGGAGCGGTGCAATGGCGGGGTGGCTGGATTCCTTCAGCTCCCACTGCCGTGTGCTTTTGACCTCGATGCCGTTGCGGTGCAGGGCGCGCATCACTTCCTGCGGCGAATCGGGGTTCAGCCCGGGCGAATTCAGCAGGCCCTTCAGTTCCGTGTTCAGCGCCTCCAGCTTCGCGGGGCGGTGCCCCGACGGCGGGCGCGGGCCCAGGTGTTCGGTCAGGATCTGCTCATGCAGGTCCTCACGCCAGGGGACGCCGGCGTGCTGCATCTCCGCGGCAATCATCGCGCCCGCGGATTCGGCGGCAAGCAGAAGCTGGAGCCGCTTCCGTTTGTTCTCCTCCGCGTCTACCGAGGCGAGGGCCGCCTGCTGGGCGGCATATTCGCTACGCAGATCGGCCAGGGTGAGGCGCGGCGCAGACCCCCGGGCGGGGGCGTCAAAGAGCGCGCCCTGGTCTGCCGGCGGGGGCGGCGGCTGGAGGGAACGGGGCGGCTGCTGGGGATCGTCCAGGGTGACCTTTTCGGCGTTCCGGGCGTACTCGGTGTGGGCCGTGAATTGTGAATAGGCCAGGATGTTGCTGCTCAGGCTCAGGTCATAGCAGCGTTCCAGCTCCACTCCTGCCGCCAGCAGCGCGGGGTACCAGTCTTGGGTCCGGTGCCAGATCCACCGCGGCGACGCCTCGCGCGGCCGGCTTTCCAGGTGACGCACGACGCCGGGCAGCTCGCCGCCGCTGATGAGCCGCGGCTCCGGCCGGTCAGGGTGCGGAGCGCCGGCCTGCGTAAGCTGCTGGAGGGCTGCGCCGTTGGAGTGGGCGGCGAGCAGCAGATACATAGGTCCAATTCTGCCCTGTGGCAGCGACAGTCCAGTGCGGCGGTTTGTCCACATAGGGCAGCTGCCCCCTGTTTCTCCTGCTGCGGCCCGGTGGAGAGTTGCTCCATGAGCAGGCACCAGCAACCGCCATCCCCGTCCGAGCTGCCGCCGTCCGGGCTGGCCCGCCCACCGTTACGGGTGGGCAGTGTCCCCATGTCCGGGCAGGCTCCCGGTGCCTGGCTGCCTGAGCAGCAAAGGTCCGCGGAGGTGCTGCTGGTGACCGGCTACGCCTTTCTCCAGGGCGAAGTGGAACAGATTGTCGCCGCCGCCGGGGGCCAGCTGCGCGTCGTGGAGGATGCGGCTGAGGCCGCCAAATACTGGGACTCCGCTGCAGCCGTCCTGGTGGGGAGCGATATCCGCGAGCTGCCCCCGCGCCGCCGGGCACCGGCTGTGCTGGTGGGACTGAATGGCGAAGGGGACAGTCTCTGGCATCTTGCCGCGGCCCTCGGCGCCGAGCGCGTGGCCGTGCTTCCGGACGCCGCGGCCTGGCTGGCAGAGTACCTTAGCAGATCGCGTTCGCCCGAGGCCGGCGGGCTGGTGCTCGGAATCACCGGCGGCTGCGGCGGAGCCGGTGCCACCACCGCCGCCATCTGGATCGCCCAGGCAGCGGCCGGGCTGGGTGTGCGTGTCCTGCTCGTGGACGGGGATCCCTGGGGTGGCGGCCTGGAACTGGCGCTTGCCGCTGAGGAGACTCCGGGGCTGCGCTGGCCGGACCTTGCGGACGCGAGCGGCAGCATCGATCCCGGTCAGCTCTCCGATTCCCTCCCGGTCGCCGGCGGGTTCTCGTTCCTTTCCTGGCCTGGCAGCCGCGAACGTCCGGCGTCGGTTGACGCCGCCACCACCGGCGGCGTGCTTGACGCCGCACGGCGGGGGTATGAGCTGGTGGTGGTGGACATAGGCCGCGGGGCGGAGCCGGTACATACTTTTGCGTGGGACTGCGACCGCATCCTGGTGGTCGTCCCGGCGCAGCTGAAAGCCGCTGTGGCAACGGCACGGCTGCTGCAGGAACTTCCGCCGATTGAGGCGGCCCTCCTGGTCAGGGGGAAGGCCGGCGCAGCGCTGGACAGCGGGCTGATCGCCGACGCCGTCGGGCTGCCGGTGCAGGGGCGTGTTCCGGAGCTGCGCGGGGTTGTTGCCGCCGGGGAGAACGGGCGGCTCCTTGAGCTGGGCAAACGGCGCAGTGTCAGGCATTTTGCTGCTGCGGTGCTCGACCTGTTCGACGAAGAGATACCTGTCGGGGTCCTGGCATGAGCGCGCGGCAGCCTCTTCCGGCACCGTCCGCCGGCCATCTTGCAGGTCAGCGCCGCCGCCAGGCCCGGGTCCTGGATCCCCGCGTCCTGGACTCTGCCCTGCTGGAGACGGTCCGGGAATCAGTCATGGCGGACGCGGGGCCCGTCACCGCCTCCCGCGTGGCTGCGGCAGTCCAGGCCACAGGACGGCTGCTGGGGACAGCTGGGTCGCTCGCCGCGGTGGAACGGATCAGCGCGGAGCTGAACGGGCTCGGGCCTCTCCAGGAACTGACACGGGACGTCCAGGTCACCGACATCTTCGTCAACGGCCCTGACTCAATCTGGATCGACCGGGGGAGGGGAATCGAACCGGCCGGGATCTCGTTTTCCGGTGAGGCGCAGGTGCGCGCCTTGGCATCCCGGCTCGTAGCAGCCGGCGGCCGGCGGCTGGATGACGGGTCCCCGTGCGTTGATGTCAGGCTCGAGGGCGGTTACCGTGTGCACGCGGTGCTGCCGCCCATTTCCACCGCCGGCACCTTGCTGAGCGTCCGGATCCGGCGGGAGCAGGTGTTCTCCATGGATGAGCTCCGTGAAAGTGGCATGTTCGGGACCGTCCTGCAGGACGTCCTGGAACGAGTAGTCGAGCGTCGGCTGAGCTTCCTCATCAGCGGAGCAACCGGCTCGGGCAAAACCACGTTGCTGTCCACCCTGCTGGGGCTGTGCTCCCAGGCCGAACGGCTCGTCCTCATAGAAGATGCTTCGGAACTGAACCCCGTCCATCCGCACATTGTGTCCCTGGAGTCCCGCCACGGGAACCTGGAAGGCGGCGGCGAAGTGGATCTGGGCGAGCTCGTCCGGCAGGCGCTTCGCATGCGGCCGGACAGGCTGGTGGTGGGGGAATGCCGCGGCGCCGAGGTCCGGGAACTCCTGACGGCGATGAATACAGGCCACACCGGCGGCGGGGGAACCATCCACGCGAACGCGGCCACCTCCGTCCCTGCCCGGCTGACTGCCCTGGGTGCTTTGGCTGGCCTGGGTTCGGACGCCGTCCGGCTTCAGGCGGCCAGCGCCCTCGATCTGGTGATCCATGTGGAGCGGTCCCGGGTGGGGCGACGCGTCGCCTGCGTGGGCCTGGTGCAGGACTGTCCCGGCGGGCTTTCTGTCGTGCCGGCCTTGGAAAGCGTACGGGGCGGGCTCAGCGCCGGGCCCGGCTGGAAGGCGCTGTGCAGGCGGCTGGGGATGTCCCCCGAATTGGGCGCTGCTCGTTTGGACTCCGCTGGTTTGGGTGCTGCTGGTTTGCACGCTGCTGGTGTGGACTCCGCTGGTTGCGACGCTGTCGGGCGGGACGGTGGCGTGTGAGCGTTCTGCTGGCCGCCCTTCTCGTGCTCGCGGCAGTCCTGCTCTTCCGGCCGCCGGGCGGGGCGGCGGGCCGTTTCCGGAGAGCAGTGGGAATAACAGAACCGGGCCGCGCCACTGCGGGCCGTCTCAGGCATGGGCTGTCGGGCAGGGGCAGCGGCACTCCGGGTGGCGTCGCTGTGGGACGGGTCAGCCGGAGCGCCCGTTCAGCGCGCCGCACCGGTCAGGAGCAGGCCGGCCTCTCGTTAACCTTGTTGGTTCAGCAGCTGGCCGCCTTGCTGAAGGGCGGGCGTACTCCGGCGCGGCTCTGGGACGAACTTTGGCTGGTCCACGCTGGCCGCCCTGAATCCGGCTCCGACGGACCGGGGCCTGCCGCCCGGGTGCGGGAATGCGCGGCCAAGTCCGCCGGCCGGTCAGGGTCCTGGCGAGCCGGCGCCAGCCTGGGTCCGGGGTCGCTGGCGATGCTCGCTGCCGTCAGGGCAGCCGCGTTCCGGGGGTCGCCGGTGGCCGCGGCGATCAGGAATTCCGTCCAGGCTGCTTTCCCGCGTTACGACGGCAGGGAACCGCGCATCTGGTGTGAGCTTGCCGCATGCTTTGACATTGCCGAAGCGAGCGGCTGTCCCCTCGCCGATGTGCTGGCGCGGTTCGCTGCGCAACTCGAGGTGGAGGACGACGCCGAGGCTGCGCGGCAGACGGCCCTTGCCGGACCAAAAGCGACCGTCAGCCTCCTGACCTGGCTTCCGCTGATGGGTCTGGGCCTGGGAATGGCCCTGGGGGTGGATCCGCTGGCCATCCTGGTGGGGACGCCGCTGGGCGTCGCGGCATTAGGCGCCGGAGTAGCGCTGACAGTCGCCGGAAGGATCTGGTCTGCCCGTCTGGTCCGGACAGCCGCCGGGGAGGGACCTGCATGACCGGGACATGGTGGCCCGGGCTCGCACTCATCGTGGTTTTGGCTGCCACCGCATGGTTGGCCTTTTCGGCACCCGGCCGGGTGAGGCTGCGGTTGCTCCGCCTTCGCGGGCAGCAAGGCCACGTGCGCGGGCCGGACGGGTATCCCGGCGCCGGTCTCGACGGCAGGGGAGCGGACGGCCGCCGACGGAGTGCAGGCGCACCGGCAGCGCACGGCAGCCAACATTTCGGATTGCATGACCCAGCCATGATGCTGGAACTCGTAGCCGCAATGCTGGATGCAGGTTCAGGGATCGGCCGCTCCCTTGAACTCGTTGCCGCTTCGGCCTCCCCCGACTACGGCAAGGCGTTGCGGCCAGTGGTCTCGGCGCTCGCAATTGGAGCCGACTGGGAGACGGCATGGCGAAGTTCCGAGGTGCGGTTTCCAGAAATCCTGGAGTTGCGGGACGCGTTGGGGTTTGCAGCCCTGACAGGTGCGCCATCTTCGGCGATCCTCTATGCACAGGCCGCCAGGCTCCGCAGGGAAAGATTCCGGGCTGCTGAAAAGCGGGCGGCGTCACTCGGAGTGAAGCTCGTCATTCCGCTGGGGCTGTGCTCCCTGCCGGCCTTCATCTGCCTGGGGGTAGTCCCGGTCCTCCTGGCCCTGGTGCCCTCCGGGTCCTAAGGGGTCGCGATGCCTGGCAAGCGAGGTCACTTCGCCCGTTGTCTGTCTTCCTCCCAGGGAGGCGTCGTATCGAGCGCCGGGGCGTTGATTCCGTACTTGCGCTGAATGGCCTGACGGATACGCCTCTCGGCCCCGGCGGTCAAAGCGTAGTTCCACTGCACTGAATCAGCGGTGATGCGTGGCCGGGGTTTCTCTTCGTCCTTTCCTCCACATCCGGACGATTTGCCCGGTTTTCCACTTATCGAATGCGGGCCCTTACAGGCGGTGGCCGGGCCGGGAAGAGTCGGATCAGCCGGCAACTCAGCCGGAACACAGAGGGGAACACCATGACCATCGTCAACCGAATTTGCACATGCCACTCCCAGTCGCAGCTAACGCTCGCAGGAATGAGCGCGGGATTATCGGGCCCGGGCGCATCACCTGCGGATCCAACCAGCGTCCCATCAACCAGCACCCGGTCAACCAGCATCCGGTCAACCAGCACCGAGCCTGGTCAGATGGCGCAGCCGACCGGCGGAGAAGGCAGCAACGTGGTGGAGATTCACGCCGTTGCGGACAGGGCCGGGAAGCGCAGCCATTGGCTCCCGGCGTCAGAGGCCGGCATGGCCACGGCAGAGTATGCCATCGCAACGCTCGCCGCTGTGGGCTTTGCCGGCCTGCTGGTCTTCATCCTCCGCAGCGATGAAGTACGCGGGTTCCTGCTGACCCTGATCCGCACGGCGCTGGCCCTGCCATGAGTTGGGCGCCGGCAGCGCCGCCTGCGGATCGTCGCCGTCAAGCCCGGCGCGGCTCAACTTCGGTTGACCGGTCCGGCAGGGGCAGCCGTGGACCGGGGAATGCCCGCGGCGCAGTGACGGCCGAGTTGGCGGTGGCACTGCCGGCGGTCCTTCTGCTCCTGGCACTGCTATTGGCCGGAGCCGCCGGCGGTGTTACCCAGCTCAGGCTGGAGGAAGCCGCCCGTGCCGGTGCCAGGGCCCTGGCACGTGGTGAGGACCCTGCTGCAGTGGACGGGATCGTCAGGACCCTGGCCGGGGCATCCTCCACCGCGTCCGTTGCGGCCGACGGCGAGTGGCTCAGTGTCACTGTTGCTGACAGGGTGGGTGGCCCGCTGGGGGCCACCGTTCCCTGGACGCTGACGGCCAAGGCCACCACGCGCAGCGAAAAGCCGGCAACGGGCTCACCTCCGGCCCCATCGTTGGTGGAGGCAGGGACATGAACAGCAGGGATGTGAACAGCAGGTTCGCGGACCATCCGGACCGAGGCTCGGGAACCGTTCTGGCTGCCGGACTGGCGCTGGTTGTCATCATGGCCATGGTCCTGATGCTGCTTCTGGCACAGTCCGCGGTGATGGCCAGCAGGGCAGCTGCAGCGGCGGACCTCGCCGCCCTTGCCGCGGCCGATGCCCTGCGGGGCCTCACCTCGGGGGAGCCCTGCGCGGTTGCGGCTGCGGTGGCGGCACGCCACGATGCTGCGCTCGTGAGCTGCAGCGAGGGGGCAGGCCAGACCATGGAGGTGCGCACTGAGCTGACCGCCCGGACCTTGCTCGGTACCGCCAGCGGTCAGGCCCGGGCCGGACCGCCGCCCTGAGTGAGTCCTGTGGGGTGGAGGAGTTCCGTGCCCTGCCAGGGTTCAGTGCCCTGGAAGGATTTTGCGCCATGGAAAGGGTTTGTGCCGGGAGGGGGCAGTTCGCTCGCATCCTTGAGGAGGACATTGATGAGCGTGATGGCCGCAGCCTTGTCCAGCGGATTGTTCTTGTTCCCGCATTTGGGGGACTGGACGCAGGACGGGCAGCCGGATTCGCACTCACAGGCTTTGATGGCGTCCCTCGTGGCGGTCAGCCACACCTTGGCCTTGTCGAATCCGCGTTCGGCGAATCCCGCACCGCCGGGGTGCCCGTCATAGACGAAGATGGTGGGCACACCCGTGTCTGCATGGATGGCAGTGGACACTCCGCCGATGTCCCAGCGGTCGCTGGAAGCCACCAGCGGCAGCAGGCCGATCGCTGCGTGCTCAGCTGCATGGAGAGCGCCGGGAAACTCCGCCTCGATGAGTCCGGCACCGGTCAGCGAACGGTTCTCCACCACGAACCAGACAGCCTTGGTGAAAAGGTCGCGGGCGCCCAGTTCCAGCGGCTCCTCTCCGAGGATTTCGTTCGAAATCAGGGCCTTGCGCTGAAAGGAAACCACCTGTGTTGTCACTTTTACGTCACCGAAGTGCACCGCAACGTCGCCCCACTGCGCTGCCCGCTCCGTTTCGAGGACCTCGATCTGGGTCACGTCCCGTGCCGTGGTGTAGTAGTCGGGATTGGCCCGCCGGACCACCACGCAGTGGTCATCCTCGTTCAGGTCCTCCACTACGTAACTGTCACCCTGATGGACGTAGACCGCCCCGGTGTGTGCCTGGTAGTGCGTCTGGGGCGAGTCCATGGTTCCGAGCAGGGAGCCTGTATCCGCGTCGACGATGCTCACCGGTCCGCCGCCGTCGGCCCTCAGGTTCACCATGGCCGCAGCGCTCTGGGAGTGTGTCCAGAACCAGCCCGCCGGCCGGCGCCGCAGGTAGCCCTGTTCAACCAACTGCCCCAGCAGCTTCTCGGCGGTGCCGCCGAAAAGGCCAAGCTCCGCCGGTCCCAACGGCAGTTCCGCTGCGGCCGCACAGAGATGTGGACCGAGCACGTACGGATTGGACGGATCAAATACCGTCGCCTCGACCGAGACGTCGAAGATTGCCTCAGGATGATTCACCAGGTAGGTGTCCAGCGGATCATCGCTGGCCACAAAAGCCGCAATGGCGTCCTGTCCTGCGCGACCCGCCCTGCCGATCTGCTGAAAGAGCGACGCCCTGGTGCCCGGCCAACCGGCGACGAGGACGGCGTCCAGTCCGGAAATGTCGATCCCCAGCTCCAGGGCTGAGGTGCTCGAGACCCCGAGCAGTTCGCCGGATCTCAGCGATTTCTCCAGCGCCCGCCGCTCCTCCGGGAGGTAGCCGGAGCGGTAGGCGGCCACACGCTGGGGAAGGCTCGGATCCACCTCGTCCAGGAGGCGTTTGGTGATGGACGAGATCGTCTCCGCACCGCGCCTGGATTTGATGAAGGCGATTGTCCGGATCCTGGACGAGACCAGGTTGGCCAGCAGATCGGCCGTTTCCGCGACGGCGGTGCGGCGTTGTGGCGCCCCGTTCTCGCCCTTAAGGTCCATGAGCGCCGGCTCCCAGAAAGCCACCGTCGTGGATCCGTGCGGCGAGCAGTCCTCGGCGACAGCCCGGACAGGTGCGCCGATCAGCCGTCCGAAGGACGTGCCCGGCTCTGAAGCGGTTGCGGAGGCGGCGATAAACACCGGCCCGGGATGGGAGGTTCCGGCACCGTAGTACGAACAGATCCGGCGCAGCCTGCGCATGAGGTTGGCAACATGGGAGCCGAACACTCCGCGGTAGCTGTGGGCTTCATCCACAATTACGTACCGCAGCCGCCTGAAGAAGCCTGCCCACCACGCATGGTTGGGAAGAATGCCGAAATGGAGCATGTCCGGATTGGCGAGGATGAAATTGGCGTGGTCTCGGATCCAGCGGCGCGACGCGGGATCCGTGTCGCCGTCGTAGGTCTCGGCACGGACGGTGGGCAGCTTCAAAGACCGGATCGCGGCGAGCTGGTCCGCGGCGAGGGCTTTGGTCGGCGAAAGATAGAGGGTCACTGCGCCGTCGTCGTGGATCTTGCCCGGTTCGGCCAGGACACGGAGTTCGGAGCGGTGGATGGCGTCAATTGCCGGCAGCTGGTAGGCGAGGGATTTTCCCGAGGCAGTGCCGGTGGCAATCACCACATGCTCGCCGCCGTGGGCGAGGTTCGCGGCCTGGATCTGGTGCCGGTAGGGCTCATGAATGCCCAGCGAGCCGTAGGCGGACACCAGATCCGGGTGGGCCCACTCCGGCCAGGGCTCGTGGACCGCCTTGCGCGCGGGAATCGTGCGGACATGACGCAGCTGCTCCGGGTCCGGGCCGCGGCCCAGCAAGGGAATCAGGGAGTCATGGGGGTTCACCCCAACATTCTTTCACCCACGGAAAAATCGGCCAGCGGAACCGGCCGCGAATCAGCCCACGGAGAGGTCGGTGCCCTCATTGGAGGTGGAGAGCATCAGGACCCGGCAGACCGTGGACCAGCCGAGGTGGGAGTACAGTTTCTGGCCGTCAAGGGAAGCCAGCAACAGGCCGTTCTCCACATCCGGGCCGATGGCCTGGGCCGCCAGCGCCTTCATGATAAAGCTGCCCAGGCCACGGCGCTGGAACTGGGGCTCGGTGACGATCTTGTCGAACACAGCCGTTCCGTCCACGACGAAGACCCTTCCGCTGGCTGCCACGGTGTCCCCGGAACGGACCACGGCATGGTGGACGCCGTCGAGTTCTGAGGTAACCAGTTGAAGCTCATCGTCTGAGAGCCAGGGATCTTCGGTGTCCTGGGTTTCCATGTCCACGATCATCATGGCCTGCGAAGCGGACGTGACGTTCAGGGCGTGCTTTTCGGCCAGCTGCCTGTACCGGAGGACGTCGTTGGTCAGGATGGTCAGCACCCTGGTGGGGGCTTCAGCGGTCTTCGCGGCCAGTGCTGCGAACTCGGCGTCGGACGGGTCGTGGGCGAAGTATTCCCAGTCCCCGGTGGTGTCGGCCCGCAGTGCTGCGGGGAAGCGGCCTTCAACTGAGGTCTGGTAGCCGCGGCAACCGGCCCAACCGGCTACCCAGACTTCAAGAAGGTTCGTGATGTTTCCAACCAAGGCGTCCGGACTCATGTGATGAGGGTATTCCAGCCCCGTCACAAGTAACAGGGGTTACGTACCCGGATCTGAGTTGCTTATGCAATTGTGATGAGTGCGGTGGGAGCGGACGGACGGGTCCCCGGCGCCACTCCCCACAGCCGGCCCGGCCCGGCCGCCCAGCAGTGCCAGGCACCACGAACAGTTCCGGTGCCGGCAAAGCCAGTACCCTTAAATACGTGGCTTTGAACCGAATTGTGCTTTTTTACGGCTTTACCCCCATTGCTGACCCGGACGCGGTGCGGCTCTGGCAGCGTGCCCTCTGCGAAAAACTCGGGCTGACCGGGCGCATCCTGATCTCCAAGGACGGCATCAACGCCACTGTGGGCGGAGAGATCGGGGCGGTCAAGCAGTACGTCAAAACCACCCGCGAATATAAGGGCTTCCACGGCATCGACGTGAAGTGGTCCGCCGGCGGCGCAGAGGACTTCCCCCGGCTCAGCGTCAAGGTCCGGGACGAGATCGTCTCCTTCGGCGCCCCCGGTGAACTCAAGGTCGACGGGAACGGTGTGGTGGGCGGCGGCACCCACCTCAAGCCCGAAGAGCTCCATGAACTCGTGGACGCCCGTAAACAGGCGGGCGAAGACGTGGTGTTTTTCGACGGCCGCAACGCCTTTGAGGCCCAGATCGGCAAGTTCAAGGACGCGATCGTCCCGGATGTGGCCACAACCCACGACTTCATCAAGGAACTCGACTCCGGCAAGTACGACTCCCTCAAGGACAAGCCGGTGGTCACCTACTGCACCGGCGGAATCCGCTGCGAGGTGCTGTCCAGCCTGATGGTCAACCGCGGCTTCAAGCAGGTTTACCAGCTCGACGGCGGCATCGTCCGCTACGGCGAGACCTTCAAGGACCACGGTCTCTGGGAGGGCTCGCTCTACGTCTTCGACAAGCGCATGCACCTGGAATTCAGCGAGGACGCCAAGACCATCGGCGAGTGTGTCCGCTGCGCCGCACCCACCAGCAAGTTCGAGAACTGCTCAAACCCCAGCTGCCGGACACTGACGCTGTACTGTGCCGAGTGCGCGGCCAGCCCCGAGACGCTGCGCTGCCCCGAAGGCTGCGCCGCCTAAGGGGTCCAGATAACAAGCCCCCTCAGCGGGTATCAGGAACGGATGATCCGGTAGGCGAAGTTGGCGGCGGACGATGCCTCCACCCGGAAGGTCAGGGCGGACTCATCCGCCAGGTAGATCACGTTTTCGCGCCTTGATCCACAGCGCAGGCTGAGGTTCACCAGGGTGGCCTCAGCGTTGCGGACGGTAAAGTTCACCCGCCGCTGACTCCGGCAGGCCAACGCCAGGACGTAGGTTCCCTCGGGCAGGACCGCTGTTGCCCCGTTATGGATTTCCAGTGCCTGCAACAGTCCGAAGCCCCGGTGCACCACCTCCGGCCCCCCGCCCATCTGGGACTCTTGAAGCCAGTCCTCCAGGTGGGCCTCGTCAACGGGATCGTCCCGCCACCACTCCGGGGACGGTGCCGCCTGGGTGGCCGGGGGCGCCGCGGTGGCGTCCTGGCCCGGCCGCCAGCCGTCGTCGTACATGTATTCACACCCGGCCAGCGCACCGCCGGCCACCAGGGCGCCGGTTGTCCAAAGTGCGACGGCGGCCCTCGCCCGGGTGCGCGGAGGCAGCTTCCGGGGCGGGCGGTGGCCCGGAAGAGATACTGCATGTGGGAGCATAAACGCCCCCTGCAGTGCGGCCATCTTCCGACTGTAGGCCCGTTCGGGGCGTCAGGCCAGAGTTGCATGCCCCCTACCCGAGGGCAGGCGTCCGGAGCTATTCCGCCGTCGCCAGCCGGTAGGCGTAAATCAGGGGCGCGTCCAGGCTGGAGGCGCTGAACTCCAGCGGTGCGGCCTCCCGGAGGGTGAGCTTCACGGACTCCTTCGTGCCGTTGCAGGCCGCACCGAGGTCGGCCAGTTCCTTCCCTGCCGACCGCACTGCGAGGAACGCCTTGCCGCCTCCCTCGCAGACCAAGGTCAGGGTGTAGGAGCCTGCAGGCACGTTCGCCGTCCGCTCCACCGCCTTGGCGTTCAGGATCTTGCCGGCGTCCTCGGCCACGATGCCGCTGGCTGAGGGCAACGCTGTTGCTTTCCAGGACGGCACATCCGCGTTCTCAACGGATACCTGGGCGCTGCACGCGGACATGGCCAGCAGGGCGGCGGCGGCAGCCACCCCGGAGAGGGCGCGCGGGAGGGAAAGAGGATGGAAAGCCATGCCTCCAACCTACCCGCCGGACAACCCCGTGTTCAGCCGGCGATGAGCTCCAGCACCTCCCCACGGTGCAGCGCCACGTACACCCTGTCCCGCAACACGTTGGCCTCGCGGTCGGTCAGCGTCCGGTCCAGCGGCTGCAGCACCAGCCGCAGCAGCACGTTCACCTGCCCGGCACGTATCCGCAGGCGTTCGACGGCGGACGGCGGCAGCTCCGCCGTCGGCGTCACGGCTTTGACCTCCAGCGCCGCCAGGACGTCCGCGTCTGCCCCCAGGGCGGTGCGGGCCAGGTCGCCGAGGAGCTCGACGTCGGCATCGGTTTCGGAGTCCAGCACCAGGGAGAGGTCACGACGGATTTCCGGCATGGCGGAGACAGGACGGTACGGTTCCAGGTCCAGCATCTGGGACTGGACGTCCGGATTCCGCGACCGGAGGAGGCGGATGTCGGTGATGCCCTTGCGCAGCATCAGCGCCCGGTCCAGGCCCATCCCCAGTGCCAGGCCGGCCCAGCGTCTTGGATCCATGCCGGACCCGCGCAGGACCGTGGCGGCCACCAGTCCGCACTCGGCCAGTTCCAGCCACTCGCGTCGTCCGTCCGGCTGCGTCACCAGGACGTCCAGTTGCCTGCCGGCGGCTGTGTAACTGTGCCGGGCCGGGGTTGAGCGCCATTCCAGGTCCGGATGCACGGCTGAGGGGAGGACCGCCTCCACGACCGCCGCCATCATCGCGTCGAGATCCGGCGGGCCCAGCAGTCCGCGGGCCTTCAGCCGCCACAGATCCACCTGGTGCGGTGCGCCCACATGGGTGCGGTCGATCGCATCGCGGCGGTACACCAGGCCTGGCAGCACATGCAGTTCGTCGTAGCGGCCCAGCTCCCCGCGGAGCGAGTCCAGCAGCGCCGGAATGCCGGCGGACGTGTGGCTGCGGAGCATGACAGTGGGGCTCACGTGGCGGGAATAGCGCGAATCCCGGGTGACGTCGTCGGGCGAGTATCCCAGCCGGTCGTAGTTGTCAGCGGTGGCCACGAGCGGGTTGAGCCGGTGCGTCCGGGACGGCACGCCCCAGAGCCGTTCCAGCCCGGCCACCACATCGGCCAGGAGCAGCTGCATGGCGTGCGGGCCGGCGCCGGGATCGGACAGGTCTCTGAGCGAGAGCGCGGCGTTGAGTTGGATGAGGGAAAGATAAGTCTTCATGTCAGGGGTCCTTTGATGCATCAGATAGGGGAGGGGAAGTTCACCCTCAACCGCTGAGCCGGACGGACCCCGGCAGCTCCAGTCAGGCGCGCGATGGGAAGCCCGTGCGGCCGGAAAGCGGCCGAGGGCTGATAAATCGCTGCTGACGTTGCATGCGTCCATAATACGCCGGGCAGAGCCGGGCGTACGTGAGCCGTCGGCTGGTCTCTTGACATTGACGCTACGTCAAGATCTATCGTCAAAGTACGTGCCCCGGGAAAAGCCGGCGCAAGCAGGAAGGAGGAGTGCATGGACTGGTCCATCCAGGAGATAGCCCGGATCGCCGGCACCACCAGCAGGACGCTGCGGCACTATGACGACATCGGCCTGCTCAAGCCGAGCCGTACCGGGCACAACGGCTACCGGTACTACAACCAGGCCGCGCTGGTGCAGCTCCAGCGCATCCTCCTCCTGCGCGGACTCGGGCTGGGCCTGCCGGTAATCAGCCAGGTGCTCGAGGACCAAACGGACGCCGCCAAGGCTCTCACCGGCCATCTGGACTGGCTCAAGCAGGAACAGGACAGGCTGGCCCGCCAGGTCGCGTCGGTCACGCAAACCATCGAAGCAGTGAAAGGAGGTGGCGAAATCATGGCAGAGGACATGTTCAACGGTTTCGACCACACGCAGTACAAGGACGAAGTGGAGGAGCGCTGGGGCAAGGACGCCTACGCCCGCGGCGACTCGTGGTGGCGCGGCATGAGCGCGGACGAGAAGGCCGCCTGGAAGCAGCGCTCGCAGAAGCTGGGCGAAGACTGGATCGCCGCAGCCACCGGGGGGATTGCCCCGGACAGCGCGGAGGCGCAGGCGATCGCGAAGCGGCACGTCGAGTGGCTTACCGGCATCCCGGGGACCCCGACGGCGGATGCGGCCGGTGCCTCCGGCAGCCCTTCCGGCAGCAAGGCCCACGTCAAGGAATACGTCACCGGCCTCGGCGAAATGTACGTGGCGGACCCCCGCTTCGCCAGGAATTACGGCGGCGCCGAAGGGGCGGCCTTTGTCCGGGACGCGCTGAAGGCCTACGCGGAGGCGAACCTATAGCAAACGGTGTTGGGGCACCGGCCAATAGACTTGGCCGGTGACTGACTCCACGCTTTTTTCGGCCGGCAACACCCCAGATGCTCCCCGGAGCGACCTCCCGGATCTGCTTGCCGCGCTCGCGGCGGACCTGCGGAACGTGGAATACACGCTCGACGGCGTGGCCGGGCTCCTGGGGGAATCGGCCTACCGCGCCCTGAACCGGGACCAGCTCATCCCGGCGCTGCTGGCGACCGAGCGGGCTCTTGGAACTAAGCCCGCCGCCGGTGAGCCCGCCGCCGGTGACCCTGCCGCCGCGGCGCTCGCCGCCGTCGTCCGTCTCTGGCTGCTGGCCGAACCGCAGACGCGGGCAACGCTCGACGCCGCCCTGCCGGGGATCCGTGCCGACGGACTGGCGGAGCTGGGGCTGGTTGAGCCCGTACCCGGCGTTGTGGGGGGCGGCACCGGGGAGTCCGGTTTTCTGCAGGCCAAGGCGGATCTTCGGCCGTACGGCTGGGACGCGAATGAGGACGGCAGCGGCGGCGCCGAACTCTGGGTAGCGAGCGATCTCGCGGCGCACCAGCAGGCCGGGGTGCTGCGGCACGATCACGTGCTGGGCATCGGGCAGGCGTCCACCACCCTGGTTCAGACCACCGTCCGCCGGCACGTGGCCAAGGCGCTTGACCTCGGCACGGGCTGCGGGATCCAGTCCTTCCACCTCCTGCACCACGCCGAGCACGTCACTGCCACCGACATCTCCGAACGCGCACTGGCCTTCACACGCTTCAACCTGCTCCTGAACGCCGAGGCCCTGCACCTGGACCCGGCGCGGCTTGAGGACCGGGTGAGCCTGCGGCTGGGGTCGCTGCTGGACCCCGTGGCAGGCGAGGAGTTTGAGCTGGTGGTGTCCAACCCGCCGTTCGTGATCACGCCGCGGACCCTGGGGGAGGAGGCGTCCGGGCAGTTCACCTACAGGGACGGCGGCCTGCCCGGTGATGAGATTGTGTCCTCGCTGGTCCGGGACCTTCCGTCGGTCCTGGCCCCCGGCGGAACAGCCCAGTTATTAGGCAACTGGGAGATCCCAGCGGGTGCGGCCTGGCCCGAAAGGCCGCAAAGCTGGGCTGGTCCGGACATGGACGCCTGGTTTATCCAGCGCGAGCAGGTGGGCCCGGAGCAGTACGCCGAAACCTGGCTGCAGGACGCCTCCGAAGCCCGCGACCGCCAGCACTACAAGGACGCCTACGCCGCCTACCTTGCGGACTTTGCGTCCCGGAACGTGGCGGGAATCGGATTCGGGATGATCTGGCTCCGCCGGCCCGCCGTTCCAGGGCCCGAAACGGCCCGCATCAGCCGGTTCGAGGAAATCACCTATCCCATCGAGCAGCCCATCGGTCCCCACCTGGGTGCCGCCGTCGAACGCTCCGACTGGCTGGCAGCCAACAGCCTGGCGGATGCGCACCTGCTCGTGGCCGACGACGTCACGGAGGAACGCCACCAGCGCCCCGGCGCCGAGCACCCCGGCGTGATCCTGCTGCGCCAGGGAGCGGGCCTGCGCCGCACCAACCTGTTGAGCACTGAGCTGGCCGGCTTTGTTTCCGCGTGCGACGGCGACCTCTCCGTGGGGCAGATTATCGGAGCCCTGGAAGCGCTGCTTGGCGGGGAAGACGGGTTCGACGGCGCCGCGTTTCGGAGCGGTCTGCTCACCGAAGTGGGCAACCTGGTGCGGGACGGTTTCCTGGTGCCGGCGGAGCCTTCGGAGTAGGGGTTCGGCGGCTGCGCAGGGGCCTTAATCCCGGCGCCGGGGCTGCCCTGAAATGCCGCCCGTTTTCCACATGAATGCGCACTATGGCCCAAAATATGGTGAACTAGGCGAGTATGGGCTCATCTGCCCGAGCAACCTTTTTCTGTAGGAGCACCGTGCCAAGCAAGGCCAAAACCGGCAAGAAACTCGTGATTGTGGAGTCTCCGGCCAAGAGCAAGACCATCGCCAAGTACCTGGGCGAGGGCTTCATCGTCGAGGCCTCCATCGGTCACATCCGCGACTTGCCGCAGCCGTCCGAGCTGCCTGCCGAACTGAAGAAAACGTCGGTGGGCAAGTTCGCCGTCGACATCGAAAACGACTTCAAGCCGTACTACGTGGTTTCCGCGGACAAACGCAAAAAGGTCACCGAGCTCAAGGCCGCGCTCAAAGACGCCGACGAACTTTATCTCGCAACCGATGGGGACCGCGAGGGCGAGGCCATCGCGTGGCACCTGCTTGAAGTACTCAAGCCCAAGGTGCCGGTCTACCGGATGACGTTCGGCGAAATCACCAAGGAAGCCATCCAGCGCGCCATGGGCAACCTGCGCGATGTCGATTCGGCCCTGGTGGACGCCCAGGAAACCCGTCGCGTGCTGGACCGCCTTTACGGCTACGAAATCTCCCCGGTCCTGTGGCGCAAAGTAGCGCGGGGCCTGTCCGCCGGCCGCGTCCAGTCCGTGGTTACCCGCATGGTGGTGGACCGGGAACGCGAGCGGATGGCCTTCAAGGCTGCCTCGTACTGGGACCTGACGGGCCAGTTCGGCGCCGGATCCGGTTCCTTCAAAGCGAAGCTCGCTGCCGTTGACGGCGCCAAGGTCGCCAGCGGCAGGGACTTCAACGACGACGGCGTGCTCACGGCCCGCAACGCCGTCCACCTGAATGAGGAACTAGCCACCTCCCTGGCCGCCGGCCTCCAGGATGCGGACTTCCGCGTCCGGTCCGTGGACACCAAGCCCTACACCCGCCGGCCTGCGGCCCCGTTCACCACCTCCACGCTCCAGCAGGAGGCCGGGCGCAAGCTCCGCTTCAGCTCCAAGAGCACCATGCAGGTTGCCCAGCGGCTGTACGAAAACGGCTACATCACGTACATGCGTACCGACTCCTCGGCGCTGAGTGACGAAGCTGTGACGGCCGCCCGCCGGCAGGCCTCCGAGCTGTACGGCCCCGAGTACATCCCGGCATCCCCCCGCGTGTACTCCAGCAAGGCCGCCAACGCGCAGGAAGCCCACGAGGCCATCCGCCCCGCCGGTGACTCCTTCCGTACCCCCGCCCAGGTTGCCAAGCAGCTCTCCGGCGACGAGTTCCGCCTGTACGAGCTGATCTGGAAGCGCACCGTCGCATCCCAGATGGGTGATGCCAAGGGCTCCACTGCCACCATCCGCCTGGGTGCCGTGGCAACTGACGGCCGGGACGCCGAGTTCTCGGCCTCCGGCACCGTCATCACTTTCCCCGGCTTCCTCGCCGCCTATGAAGAAGGCAAGGACGAGAGCCGCGGCGACGACGACTCCGAGGAAGCCCGACGGCTGCCGAACGTGGCCAAGGATGATGCCCTGACGGCGTCGGACATCATTGCCGTGGGCCACGAGACGTCCCCGCCGCCGCGCTTCACGGAAGCCTCGCTCACCGCTGAGCTGGAGAAGAAGGGCATCGGCCGCCCGTCCACCTACGCCTCCACCATCTCCACCATCCAGGACCGCGGCTACGTCCGGAAGCAGGGTTCCGCGCTGGTGCCGAGCTGGATCGCGTTCTCCGTGATCCGCCTGCTTGAGCAGCACTTCCACGACTACGTTGACTATGAGTTCACCGCCGACATGGAAGGCGACCTGGACAAGATCGCCAACGGCCAGGCTGTGGGTTCCGCCTGGCTCAAGCACTTCTACTTCGGTGAAGACTCCGATCCGGGGCTTTTGAGCATCGTCAACAACCTGGGCGATATCGATGCCCGGGAAATCAACTCGATTCCCATCACGGATGAAATCACGCTGCGGGTGGGCAAGTTCGGCCCGTACCTGGAAAGCTCTGCCGCCGTGGTTGATCCGAAGACCGGCGAAATCGTGGAGAACTCGCGCGCCAATGTTCCCGAGGACCTTGCTCCTGACGAACTGACGGCGGCCAAGGCCATCGAACTGATGGAGACCGCGGCTCCGGAAGAGCGCGTCCTGGGCACCGATCCGCACACCGGCCACACCGTCGTCGCAAAGAACGGCCGCTACGGCGCCTACGTCACCGAGGTCATCCCCGAAATGACCGAGGAACAGATCGCCAACCAGCCCGTTGAGTACTACAAGAACGGCAAGCCCAAGCCGCCGAAGAAGCCCGTCAAGGCCAAGCCCCGCACCGGATCGCTGTTCGCATCGATGACCGTCGACTCGGTCACGCTGGACGAAGCACTCCAGCTGATGAGCCTGCCCCGTGCGCTCGGCGAGGACGCCGAAGGCAACCTCATTACCGTGCAGAACGGCCGGTTCGGTCCGTACCTGAAGAAGGGGACCGACTCCCGGTCCATCGGCTCCGAAGAGGAAATCTTCACGATCACGCTGGAACAGGCCCTGGAGATCTACTCCCAGCCCAAGCAGCGCGGCGCCCGCGCCGCCGTCCCGCCGCTGGCAGAGTTCGGTCCGGATCCCGTGTCCGAGAAGAACATTGTGGTGAAGGAGGGCCGCTTCGGTCCGTATATCACCGACGGCATCACCAACATCACCGTGCCACGTGCCACCTCACTGGAGGAACTGACGCGGGAACAGGCCGTTGAGCTCCTTGCCGAGAAGCGCGCCAAGGGCCCCGTCAAGCGCACCGCGACACCCCGCAAGGCTCCGGCAAAGAAAAAGGCCCCCGCCAAGAGCTAGCCCGAGGCGTGGAATTGCGGTGCCGGGCACAACGTGGTCGAGTAGAGGTATGACTGAACAGCCCGGAACAGCCGACACCACGCCGCTCAATGACCTCGAAGAGAAGCTGGCGACGGGCGGACAGCCCGATGCCAGCCCGGTAGACGTCATCCTGTCCTTCCTTAACAGCGAGGTCTACGTCATCAGCACGGACGGGATCGAGGGCGAGGAATCCCAGGTGGAGCCCCTGGTCCTGGCGAACGCCGACGGCGATCCGGTCCTTGCCGTGTTCTCGCACCCCAGCCGGGTGGATGAGCAGTACCTCGAGGCGGCCCCGAACATCCTGGGGACCCAAGGGGCGGCCATTATCGCCAACGTCGGCGAGGAGCTGGGCATGGTGATCAACCCCGGCGCAGCGTACGGTTTCGAGATCAACCCGGAGGGCGTCGCCAACATCAAGCGCGATTTCAAGCGTGCCGATGAAACGCCCGAGGGCGCCCCCGAAGACCCCTCCGCCAACTGACATCTGCCGTGCGGTTTGGGTTTGACGGGCCGCTGCGGGGAATAATGGCAGGATGCGGCTAGGCGTCCTCGATATCGGGTCCAATACTGTCCACCTCCTCCTGGTGGACGCCCACCCTGGCGCGCGCCCTGTACCTTTTGCTTCGCATAAAAGGCCGCTGTCCCTGGTCCAGTACCTCGACGCCGATGGCAGCATCACTGACCAGGGGCAGCACGAGCTGACCGAGTTCGTCCTGGAAGCGTGGGAGTTCGCTGCCAAGCACAAAGCCGATGATCTGCTGGCCTTCTGCACCTCCGCCATCCGCGAAGCCACCAACGGTCCGGCGGTGCTGGCCCACGTCAAGCACGAGACCACGGTCACCCTCCAGGAACTGACCGGCAGCGAAGAGGCGTCCATGACCTTCTTTGCTGTCCGCCGCTGGTACGGCTGGGGCGCGGGCCCCATCCTGAACCTTGACATCGGGGGCGGCTCCTTCGAAATGGCGTTCGGCCAGGACGAGCTGCCCGAGGTCGCCACGTCGGTGCCGCTTGGGGCCAGCCGACTGACCCGGGACTGGCTGGCCGAGGACCCGCCGACGGCCAAGAGCGTCAAGGAACTCCGGCGCTACATCCGGGCCACCCTCAGCCCCGCAGTGAAGCAGTTCGACGGCCTGGGAAGGGCGAACCTGGTTGCCGGCACGTCCAAGACTTTCCGCTCTCTCGCCAGAATCGCCGGGGCGGCCCCCAGCGCCTCGGGGCCCTACGTTAAGCGTGAGCTGAACCGCACGGATCTGGGTGTCTGGGCCCAGCGCATCTCAGCCATGAAGTCCGAGGACCGGCTGTATTTGCCGGGGGTGTCCGAAGCCCGCGCGCAGCAGGTGCTCGCCGGGGCCCTGGTGGCAGAAGCTGCCCTGGAGATGTTCAAATTCAAGAAGATCAAGATCTGTCCGTGGGCGCTGCGGGAAGGGCTGATCCTGCGCCGGCTCGACCAGCTGGTCTTCGCCGGTCCGCTCAACCGGAGTGCTCACGTGGCCCCGCCTCGGCAGGCCATCGAGGCTGCAACGGCCTGATCGAGCCTGACCCCGGCGTGACCGGCGGCCGGCAGTTTAACGCGAAAGCGCCGGCGTCGGCAGCAGGAAAATGGGGGGAAACCTGCTGCCAACCACCGGCGCCTCGGGCAAACATCCCCATGCTTGCCGCATCACTCGCACCCTCAATGAGGTAATAACTACGTTAGGCCGCCAAGTTGTGTGTAGCCTGCGGCGAACATGGGAGTCCGCTGTGAATGCCTTTTTGCGAGTTCCCGCTGCCGGTTCCCGATGTATGGATGCGGTTTCGGCAGTCCGAACCGAACTGCCATGATGGACCCATGAGAAACCGAATCGCCTTCCTCGGCTGTGGATCCATGAATGAAGCCATCCTTTCCGGACTGGTGAATGCCGGAACCGACCCCGCGGACATCGTGGCCACGGTCAGGCGTGCGGAGCGCGCTGCGGAACTGGCTGTACGGCATCACGGCATCACCGCGATCGCGGGGGAGGAGGAGCCGGACAACAACAAGCAGGCGGCCAAGGGCTCCGCCGTCGTAATTCTTGGCGTCAAACCGGTAGGCATCCAGGATCTTGCCCGGGAAATCAGCAGTTCACTGTCCCCAACAACCATCGTCGTCAGTGTTGCCGCCGCCGTCTCCCTGGCCCAGCTGGAAGCCGCCCTGCCCGCCGGGCAGCCCGTGATCCGGAGCATGCCCAACACCCCCGCCAAACTCGGGCGGGGAGTCATCTCGGTCTCGGCGGGGAGCAACTGCACCCCCGAGCAGCTTAAGCAGGCCAAGGACGTCTTCCGCGGCGCCGGAACTGTGGTGGAGGTCCCCGAGGAACAGGTTGACGCGGTCTCGGCCATCAGCGGCTCAGGCCCGGCCTACGCGTTCTACCTCGCCGAAGCCATGGCGGCTGCCGGCGTTGAGCTGGGCCTGGATCCGGAGTTGTCGATCCTTCTGGCCCGCGAGACAGTGGCCGGCGCGGGACTGATGCTGGCAGAGCCCGGCGCCGACCCCGCAGCCCTTCGCAAAGCCGTAACCAGCCCTAAAGGCACCACCGAAGCCGCCATTGCAACCTTCGACGAGCAGGGCCTTCCTGCCATCATCACTGCCGGTGCGCGCGCGGCAACGGCCCGGGCCGCCGAGATCACCAGGCAGCTCGGGTAATCCAGCGGCCGGCCCAACCGCACACTCTTACGGGCGGGCGGCGAACCGTTCCAGCAGGTCCACGTGGCCGGACACGATCAGCATGTCGCGCGCGGACACTTTGGTCTCCGGGCGGGCGTATGTGAAGTCCTCGCCGGGGGACTTCACGCCCACAATGGTGACGCCGTACTTGGAACGAACCTGGGACTCATCAAGGGTGAATCCCACGGTTTCGCGCGGCGGGTACATTTTGACGATGGCGAAGTCGTCGTCGAACTCGATGAAGTCCAGCATGCGGCCGGAGACCAGGTGCGCTGCCCGGACGCCGGCGTCGGCCTCGGGGTAGATCACGTGGTTTGCGCCGATCCGGGTGAGGATCTTGCCGTGCGACGGCGTGATGGCCTTGACCCACAGGTGCTCGATGCCCAGGTCCACCAGGTTCACCGTGATCAGCACCGAGGACTCGATTGAGGTTCCCACTCCCACCACGGCCGAGCTGAACTCCTGCGCGCCAAGCTGGCGCAGGGCGTCGATGTTGGTGGCGTCAGCCTCCACCACATGCGTCAGGAGCGGCGCCCACTTCTGCACCAGCGTCCGGTCGCGTTCGATCGCCAGGACTTCGCGGCCCTGCTTCACGAGCTGCTCGGCCGTGGACGAGCCGAAGCGGCCCAGCCCGATCACCAGCACCGGCGCGTTGTGGGCGGGACGGTTGGGGACGCCTGGGGAATTAGCCAATGATGGGCCTCTCTTCCGGGTAGTGGTACAGCTGGCTTCGCTGGCGCAGGGCCAGGCCGGCAGCAAGGGTGACGGTGCCGACGCGGCCCGCGAACATCAGGGCGGTAAGGACGTAAACGCCCGACGGCGGCAGCTCGGCGGCGAGGTTGGTGCTCAGCCCGACGGTGGCAAAGGCGGAAATCGTTTCGAAGAGCACCCGGTCCAGTGAGGCGCCGCTGATCTGCAGGAGCAGGAACGCCGAGACGGAGACCAGTGTTGCACCGGCCACGATCACGGAAATTGCCACCCGCATGGCTCCCTGGGGAATTGTCCTGCCGTAGACCTTCACGTCCGCGTCGCCGCGGGCCTCGGCAACGATGGCAAGGAACATCACCGCGATGGTGGTGACCTTGATGCCGCCGGCGGTGGAGGCCGAGCCGCCGCCTGCGAACATCAGCGCGTCCGTCAGCAGCATGGTGGTGGACTCCATGTGGTTCTGGTCCACCAGGTTGAAGCCGCCGGACCTGGTCATGACGGAGGCAAACAGCGAGTGCGTGACCTTGTCGCCAAGGTCCATGTGGGCTATGGTCCGGACGTTGTCCCACTCCATGAGCCCCCACAGGAACGTGCCCGCGAACAGGAGAATGAAGGACACCTGGATGGTCAGCTTGGTGTGCAGGTTCCATTTCTTCCAGTTCAGCCCGTTCTGCTGCAGGACCATAACCACCGGGAAACCCAGGCTTCCCAGGAACACGCCAAGCATCAGCGGAACCAGGATCCAAAGGTCCGTCTCGTACGGCACGATGCCGTCCGAATGCGGGGTAAAGCCGGCGTTGTTAAAGGAGGAGATGGAGTAGAAGATGCCGTGCCACACCGACTGCCAGAACGGCTCGCCCAATGTCATGAAGCGGGGGATGAGCACCAATGCCAGGGCGCCTTCGATCACCACCGACGTGGTGATGACGATCCGCAGCAGCGTACCAACTTCACCCAGGCGTCCCGCATTGTTCATGGCTTCCTGCGCGATGAGCTTGCCGCGGACGCCGAGTCGCTTGCTCACCATCAGGGCCAGCAGAGAGGCGAGCGTCAGAGTGCCCAAACCGCCGACGAAGATGCCGATGAGGATGATCAGTTGGCCGAAGAAGGACCAGTGCGCCGCCGTCGAAACCACTGTCAGGCCTGTTACGCACACGGCTGATACCGCCGTGAACATTGCCTGGTGCAGCGGGGTGGCCGTGCCGGTGGCCGAGGAGGCGGGCAGCGAAAGGATGAACGTGAACACCAGGCAGACCGCCGCGAAGACTGTCAGGGCAAGCCGGGCCGGCGACGTGTTGGCAATGTCGTCAATGAAGTCGCGCAGCCGTGCGAGCATCCACAGGCCTTCGTGCTCCGGTGCGGCGGGGTGCCAGCTGGCCGGCGTCCGGGGCCCCGACTGGCGTTGCGTCATAGGTGGCTTTTCCTCGGTTGAAACATGTTCCTCCAGTAGTAAACCACTAATGCCCGCGTAATGGCCGGGGTTGCGCGGCGGCAGGCTCGGGTAGCCTGTGATTGATGACATATCTGCCCGGTCTCAGCCAGCCCGCACCTCCGACGACGGTGGTGTGGAATTCTGCCATGACCGCCTATAACTTTGGTCCCGGCCACCCCATGGCGCCCGAGCGGATGGACCTCACCGCGCGGCTGGCCGGCAGCCTGGGCCTGTTCGACCTTGAACACGTAACCGTTGCCGCTCCCGAGGTGGCTTCGGATGCCGAACTGGAAACCGTTCACTCTCCCGAGTTCGTCGCAGCCGTCCGCCGGGTCAGCGAGGATCCGACGACGCCCGATGAAGCCCGCGGACTGGGAACCGACGACGATCCCGCGTTCGCCGGCATGCACGAAGCCGCCGCGAGACTGGCCGGGGGATCCCTGCTTGCCGCCTCAGCCATCCTGGACGGCACCGCGCTCCATGCGGTGAACTTCGGCGGCGGCCTCCATCATGCCGCCCGGGAGCGCGCCAGCGGGTTCTGCATCTACAACGACTCCGCCCTTGCCATACAGAGGCTGCTCGACGGCGGCGTCCCCAACGTCGCGTACATCGACATCGACGCCCACCACGGGGACGGGACGCAAAGCATCTTCTGGGACGACCCGCGGGTCCTGACCATCTCCATCCACGAATCCGGGCTCACGCTTTTCCCGGGTACCGGATTCGCCAACGAGATCGGCGGTCCGCAGGCCGAGGGCACGGCCGTGAACGTGGCACTGCCGTCCGGGACAGGGGACGCCGGCTGGCTTCGCGCCTTCCACGCGGTGGTCCCGCAGCTCATTGGAGCATTCAATCCGGCGGTGATCGTGAGCCAGCACGGCTGCGACTCGCACCGCCACGACCCCCTGGCCCACCTGCGGATCAGCGTGGACGGCCAGCGCGAGGCGGCCACGGCGATCGGCAACCTTGCCGGCCGGCACTGCGAGGGCCGCTGGATCGCCACCGGCGGCGGCGGATACAGCGTCACCGACGTCGTCCCGCGCTCGTGGAGCCACCTGATCGCCATCGCCTCAGGGCGGCCCGTTCCGCTGAGGACCGAAGTACCGGAGGACTGGCGCGCCTATGTGCTCGCGAAATTCGGCAGGGACGCGCCGCGGCTGATGGGCGACGACGTTGAACTCTGGTGGCGTTCCTGGGAAGTCGGATTCGATCCCAACGATGCCGTGGACCGGTCCGTCATGGCCACGCGAAAAGCCGTCTTCCCGCTGCACGGACTGGATCCCTGGTTCGACTGAAGTCCGGTCTTGCGGGGTCCCGGTTTCGGGTCAGCAGAGGAAATAGTTGATGCCTTGCGGCGTATATGTCGCTAGGGTGGGAGACATGGTGACAGACGACGTATTTGCCGTCATTGCGGAAGCAACCCGGCGCGATATTTTGGTATCCCTTCGCGCAGGGGACAAGGCGGTAGGGGAACTGGTGGAGGAACTGGCGGCAAGCCAGCCCACCATCTCCAAGCACCTGAAAGTCCTGCGCGAAGCACAGCTTGTGAGCATGCGGGCCCAGGGCCAGAAGCGCTACTACGCCCTGAACCGCAAACCCCTGGAAGGTATCGCCAGCTGGCTGGAAACGTTCGACGTCGGCCCGGGCACCGCCGCCGCCCCGTCACCCGCCGCGTCGCCTGAGGCCGGCAAAGGGCATGCGGTGGCCACGCCCGTCCCGGCCGACGATGCCCTGGCCGCAGTGCTGGAGCGCGAAGGCGCGGAACTGAGCCCCGCCGTCGTTATTCCGGGCGGTACCGCGGCGCCGCTCAGTGACGACACGGTGCCGCAGCAGATCGGCCGCACCGTGGGCCGCGCCGCCACCAAGGCCGCCGATCTGCTGGCCAACCTGCCCAAGTTCGGCCGGAAGAAGTAGCCGCCGCTACTTGTTGAGCAGGCGGACGTGCTCCGGCGTCAGTTCGGCGATGCTGCTGACACCCAGGAGCGCCATGGTGCGGGCCATGTCCTTCTCGAGGATCTGCAGCGCGCGGTCCACACCGGCCCGGCCACCGGCCATCAGGCCATAGAGGTAGGCGCGGCCGATCAGGGTGAAGTCGGCGCCCAAAGCCAGGGCGGCCACTATGTCCGCGCCGCTCATGATGCCGGTGTCCAGGATGATGGCGGCGTCCGAGTTGTCCTTGGTTAAGGCTTCCTTGACATCGGGGAGCAGGTGGAACGGGATGGGCGCACGGTCCAGCTGGCGGCCGCCGTGGTTGGAAAGTACGATGCCGTCGGCGCCGTGGTCCACCACCTTGCGGGCGTCCTCAACGGTCTGGATCCCCTTGACCACGAGCTTGCCCTTCCAGGTTTCACGCAGCCAGTCCAGGTCCTCGAACGTCAGGGTGGGGTCGAACATGGAGTTGATCAGGTCCGCCACCGTGCCGGTGTAGCGGGAGAGGGACGCGAAGGTCAGCGGCTCGTGGGTGAGGAAGTTGAACCACCAGGCCGGGCGGTAGGACGCGTCCAGCACGGTCTTGACGGTCAGCGCCGGCGGGATGGTCATGCCGTTGCGAACATCGCGGAGCCGTGCCCCGGCCACGGCGGTGTCCACGGTGACCATCAGGGTGTCGTTACCGGCCTTGGCAGCGCGCTCGATCAGTTCAAGCGAGCGGTCGCGGTCCGTCCACAGGTAGAGCTGGAACCAGTTGCGGCCGTTCGGGGCGGCGGCAGCCACGTCCTCGATGGAGGCGGTTCCCATGGTGGAGAGCGTGTAGGGGATCCCGGCGGCTTCGGCGGCCTGCGAGCCGGCGTATTCGCCTTCGGACTGCATCATCCGGGTGAAGCCGGTAGGGGCGATGCCCACAGGCAGGCACGAGGACTTACCCAAAATGTCGGTGGTCAGGTCGATGCTGGAGACGTTGCGGAGGATGCCGGGCCGGAACTCGATGTCCAGGAAGGCTTCGCGGGCGCGGCGCAGGGTGATCTCCTCTTCCGCGGCGCCGTCGGTGTAGTCGAAGGGTGCCTGCGGGGTGCGGCGCTTGGCCATGTCGCGCAGTTCCCAGATGGTGCTGGCGCGCTTGAGCCTTGCTTCCTTGCTGAACTCCGGCTTCTTGAACTGCATCAGCGGGGCAAGGTCAGCGTACTTGGGGATACGGCGCTTGAGGGCTGCGGGCACTGCCGGGGCTGCCGGGCGCGGTGCCGGCGCTGCGGCGGGGAGATCCGCGGCGTCCGGAGCCGGGGTGATCTCGGGGTTGTTCGGCTGGATCGTGTGGGTCATGGCTTCCTCCGTTGGCTGGCCGGCGCACTGAGCAACCGCTGCTGTGGTCTAACCACACTGTAAGCCATGTGGTCCAACCACATCAAGTAGCATTGCCGTATGCGTACCCACCAGCTTGTCCTGCACTGGATCGAGGGCCAGCTCTCCGAGGGCAAACTGGCGGTCGGAGGTCGGCTTCCCGCTGAACGGACCCTCGCCGAGCAGCTGAAGGTTTCCCGGACCTCGGTGCGCGAGGCGATCCGCATCCTGGAGGCGATGGGGGTCGCCCGTGCCGGCGTCGGATCCGGGCCCGAGGCCGGAACGGTGGTCATTTCGGATCCGACGGCGGCGCTTGGCTCGGCTCTGCGGCTCCACGTTGCCACGCAGCACCTGCCGGTGTCGGACATCGTGGAGACGCGCGTCCTTCTGGAGTCCTGGGCGGCGGCCCGGGCAAAGGCTGACGCTCCCGAGCTGGAACAGGCAGCCGCGCTCCTGGACGAGATGGACGCCGTCGGACGTGCGCACAAAACCGCAGACGATTTCCTGGCCCTGGACGTCCGGTTCCACCTTGCCCTGGCCGATGCCGCAGGCAACGCCGTGGTCAGCGCCATGATGGGCTCGCTGCGCGAGTCCATCCAGGGCTACGCGGCCCGGCTGACCGGCCATCTCCCCGACTGGGACGCAACGGCGGCCCGCCTGGGGGCTGAGCACCGGGAAATCCTGGCAGCCATCCGGAACGGCGACGGCGAACGGGCGGCCAAGCTGGTGGCTGCCCACATCGAGGGGTACTACCGGGAGGCCGGCGTCGGGCGGACCGCGGAGGCCTGACCGGACCCCGGGATGGAGCGCGGGCTCTAGCCGTGCGTGGCCGTGCGGGGCGCCTTGGCCGGACCGCTGCTGGCCCGGATCTCCAGGCGCGGCTGGTACCTGCTTCCGGGGGCGTCGTTCTCTTCCTTGCGGATCAGCGCACGCAGCTGGTGCCATGCCTGCTGGCCCAGCTCCGTGATGGGCACGGCGGCGGTGGTGAGCGTCGGCGTGGTGTAGCGGGCGAACGGGATGTCGTCGAAGCCCGTGACGGAAATGTCTCCTGGAACGTCCAACCCGCGCTCGTGGAGCCCGCTCATCAGGCCCATGGCCACCAGGTCGTTGAACGCAAGGATGCCGGTGGCGCCGCTGTCCAGCACGGCGTCCACTGCGTCATGGCCGGTGTCGAAGTCCGAGCCGCCCTCAAGCATCAGGACCTCCACCTGCGGGTTGGCTGCCTTGAAGGCCTCCAGCCCCTCAAGCCTGAGCCCGTTGGAGGCGCTCCGGGGCGGTCCGGCCAGGAAAGCCAGGCGGGTATGGCCCAGTTCCACGAGGTGGCCGGCGAGGTCCTGGACGCCCTGCCCGTAATCCACCACCAGGCTCGGGACGCCTGCGGCAGTGGTGGTCCTGTTGATCAAAACCAGCGGATGCAGGGACGGGACGATTTCCTCAAGTTCGGCGTCGCTCATGCGCGGGGCGCACAGAACCAGGCCGTCACACCGGCGGCGCGCCTCACCCGCAAGGATGGCCTCCTCGCTCGACACCTCAAAAGAATCGGCGATCAGCACACGGTAGCCGTCCTGCGCGGCCGCCCGGCTCAAGCCGCGGAGGATGGCCTGGAAGGTGGGGTTGGCCAGGTCCGGAACCACGATGCCTATGGTGTCGGTCTTTCCCAGTGCCAGGCTGCGGCCCACCGGGTTGGGCTGGTACTTCAGTTCCGCCGCGGCTGCCCTGACCCGGGCTGCAATCTCCGGATCCACCGTGAAGTTGCCATTCATCACCCGGGAAACCGTGGCGTGCGAAACGCCGGCCTTGACCGCTACATCTGCGATGCCGATCCTGCCGGTTGCCGATCTCCTGACCATGGCCTGCCTTTCGTAGGTCCCCCGGGCCAGTCTGCAGCCAGGGGGCTGGCAATGTTCACGGCAGATGGCGGTGTCGTGGGAAAAGCATATAACGCTATCGGAAACCGATTTCTATCTTTGGGAGGACAATCCCCGAGCGTTGCCGGTGGCGTTCGCCGCACAAGGCAGGGGCGCGGGCCCGGAAAGCGCTTACTCGTAGAGAGGGCAAGGGTTGACGCGGGTGTGGTGCTCTTGGTACAAATCATATAACGAACCGAGAAAACGCTTTCTCGCAACAGTTCCGGAAACTGACCCAGCGCACCACCACGAACGGCCGCCATCCGGCCGAGTTTTGAGCTTTTCGAAAGGGACCCCTCATGGTCAATACAGCCGAATCGAGTTCTGCTACCGCTGCCCGCGCGTCCAGCCCGCTGCAGGCAGGAGGCGGAGGCAAGGCGCGCATCGCCCTCATCGGTACCGGCGGGCGCTCCGAGATGTACATCCGTGCCATCCTCGGCAAGCACTCGGACACCGCGGAACTCGTGGCCTTCTCCGACGTCAACCCCGGCCGGGTGGAGTTCTACCAAAAGCTCATCCAGGAACTCGGTGCGCCGGGCCCGGTCGCTTCCTTTGACCCCGCAGATCTCACCGCATTCATCCGGGCCAACAGCATCGACCGCGTCGTGGTGACCACGCCGGACTACACCCACGCGGACTACATCGTGGAGGCACTGGAGGCGGGCGCCGACGTCGTCGTCGAAAAGCCTCTGACCATCGACGCCGAGGGCTGCCGCCGCATCACCAAAGCCGTCGAGGAGACGGGCCGCAACGTGGTGGTCACCTTCAACTACCGGTACTCCCCGCGGAACAGCGCGCTGAAGGAAATCATCCAGAGCGGCGTGATCGGCAAGGTCACCTCGATCGATTTCAGCTGGGTCCTGGACACCGTCCACGGCGCCGACTACTTCCGCCGCTGGCACCGCGAAAAGAAGAACTCCGGCGGCCTGCTGATCCACAAGGCATCCCACCACTTCGACCTGGTCAACTGGTGGATCAACGACGTCCCGGAGCGCGTGTTCGCGTCCGGCGGGCTCAAGTTTTATGGCGATAAGAACGCCGCCGAACGCGGCCTGGGTCCCCGTCCCGAGCGTGGAACGCCCGACGCCGGCGCCCCCGCCGCCGCCGAAAAGGACCCGTTCGCGCTGGACCTCCGTGAGGATGAGCGGCTTAAGGCGCTCTTCCTCGACAACGAGCACTACGACGGTTACCGCCGCGACCAGGACGTCTTCACCGGCGGGATCACCATCGAGGACAACCTGGCGCTCGTGGTGGAGTACCAGGGCGGCCCGCGGCTGAGCTATTCCCTGAACGCCCACAGCCCGTGGGAAGGCTACCGGGTCGCTGTCAACGGCACCGAAGGCCGGGCCGAACTCGAAGTCGTGGAGCGCGCCGCCGTCCTGCACAGCACGGACAAAAAGACCGTCGTTGACCCGAGTGCGACCCCCGTCGAGGAAGAGGACGCCGTCCGCCGCAACGGCGAACGCCTGGTGGTCCAGCGCCACTGGGAAGCAGCCTACGAGGTGCCCATCGTCAACGGCGAAGGCGGCCACGGCGGCGGCGACGAACTCCTCCTCTCGGACCTCTTCAACGGCCCCGGCGAGGACCCGCTGGGCCGACCGTCCGGCTACCTCGACGGCCTCCGCTCAGTCTCGGTGGGCATCGCCGGCAACCGCTCACTGGAGACCTCCCTCCCCGTCCGCATCGAAGACCTGGAGCTCGGCGCCGACCTCCGCCGCGGCGCCTGAGTCCGTCCCGGACAGTCCACGGACCCCAGACCTGAAGGAAACACCATGAGTAGGATTTTTGTCACCGGCGGCTCAGGCCGGCTGGGACGCAGCGTTGTGGCGGGCCTCGCCGAAGCAGGCCACGAAGTCATCTCGGTGGACCGTGACGCGCTTCCGGCGGACCAGTTGCCAGCCGGCGTCGTGCAGGAAACCGGTGACCTGCTGGCCCCGGGTGAGGCCCTGCGCCTTCTGAAGCAAACCTCGCCCGACGCGGTGATCCATCTTGCCGCGATCGCCGTCCCTTTCAGCGCGCCGGAAGACGTCATTTTCGCCACGAACACCCGGCTCGCGTATGCAGTGATCAGCGCGGCTACCGAACTGGGCATCGGCAAAATTGTCACAGCCAGCAGCCCCACAGTCCTGGGCTACGGTTCACCGGCGGGCTGGCTGCCGGACAGCTTCCCGCTGGACGAACGGACCACGCCGAAGCCCTGGAACGCCTATGCGCTGTCCAAGCTGATCGCCGAGCAGACCGTTCAGATGTTCGCCGCGGCGCAGGGTGGGAAGATCCGGTACGCAGCCTTCCGGCCCTGCTACGTCATCTCCCCGGAGGAGTGGGAGGGCGCGCCCACGCAGCAGGGCCACACCCTGGCCGAGCGCCTGGCGGACCCCGCACTGTCCGCTCCAGCACTGTTCAACTACGTGGACGCCCGGGATGTTGCCGACTTCCTCGACGTGCTCCTGCAGAAGATGGACTCCATCCCCAACGGGGAAACCTTCTTCGTCGGGGCGGCAGACGCACTGGCCACCGCACCGTTGGCCGAACTGATGCCCCGCTTCCTGCCCGGAAGCGAAACCCTGGCCGCCGGCCTGACCGGCACCAGCCCCGCCTTCTCCATCGCCAAAGCCCGCGAACTGCTGGGCTGGGAGCCCAAACGCAGCTGGCGGACCGAACTGAAAACGACCACCACCCTCAACGACGAGACCTCCGCCACCCTGGTCACAGCAGGTGCCGGATCCAAGGAGACATCATGAAATTCGACGGCGTACTGTTCTTCCCCGTCACCCCGTTCACGCCGGAAGGCGCTGTTGATGTGGAGCTCCTCAAGGAGCACATCGGTTCACGGCTCCCGTTCGGTCCCGGCGGCGTTTTTCCCGCCTGCGGCACCGGCGAATTCCACGCGCTGAGCATCGAAGAGGTGCGCACCGTGGTGACTGCCGCCGTCGAGGTCGTGGCCGGAAAGGTTCCCGTGGTCGCCGGAGCCGGCGGGCCGCTGGGCCACGCCATCGCGTGCGCCCGGATCGCCGAGGAAGCAGGCGCCGATGCCCTGCTGGTCCTGCCGCCGTACCTGGTCACCGGACCCACCGACGGGCTCGTTGCGTACATCGAGGCAGTGGCCGACGCCAGCAGCCTGCCGGTCATCGTCTACCACCGCGGCAACGCCAAATTCACCGCCGCCTCCATGACCCGCCTCGCCGCCAACCCAAAAGTGATCGGCTTCAAGGACGGCCTGGGCGATGTGGGCCTGGCCCAGGAAATCGTCTCCGCCGTCCGCGCCACGGGACGCCAGGACTTCGCCTTCTTCAACGGCCTGCTGACCGCTGAACTCACCCAGGGCGCCTACCGTGGACTGGGCATTCCGCTCTACTCCTCGGCCGCGTTCGCTATGGCACCGGAGATCGCCAAGGCCTACTACGACGCTTACGTCTCCGGTGACGAGGACCGCCGCAACGCCCTGCTCGAAGGGTTCTACGCTCCGCTGGTGCGCCTCCGTGACCAGACCCCCGGCTTCGGCGTCTCGCTGATCAAGGCCGGCCTGCGTCTGGGCGGGATGGCTGTCGGCTCGGTCCGTCCGCCGCTGATGGACCCTACCGAGGAGCAGCTCGTCCAGCTGAAGACCATTCTGGCCAAAGGCTACGAGCTGGCCGGCCGCTGATGAGTGCGCCCGCGCTCGATTCCGTCAGGACCGCACCGCTGATCACCGGCCTGACCACGCGGCTCCTGACCGTCCCGCTGCTGCGCAGCTGGGGAGTGGAGGCGCCGGAAAACCATGTGATTGTTACGGAGATCCAGACGGACGACGGCGGCGCGGGGCACGGTTTCTCGTGGACACCCACCATCGGCCCGCAGGCCGTCCAAGCCCTCCTCGACTACGACATCGCGCCCTTCATCACCGGGCTTCCCGCCAACCCCGAGGCGGTATGGGACGCGCTGTGGAAGCGGCTGCACGAGGCCGGCGGCGGGGGACTGACCACCATCGCCATGGCCGGCGTCGACCTCGCCCTGTGGGACCTCCAGGCACGCCGCGCGCATACCTCGGTCACCGGGCTGTTGGGGCAGCGGCAGGAGTCCGCCGAAGTGTATGGCTCCGGCGTGAACCTGCACTACAGCCTCGAGGAACTGGTGGCCCAGACCGAACGCTGGGTCGCCGCCGGGCACCGGGCGGTGAAGATCAAGGTGGGCAAGCCGGACATCCGCGAGGACGCCGAGCGTGTGGCGGCAGTCCGGTCCGTGCTGGGCCCGGACCGCAAGCTGATGATCGACGCCAACCAGCGGTGGGACCTGCCCACAACCTTCAAAGCCCTGGACGTGCTCGCGGAGTTTGGACTGGAGTGGCTGGAGGAGCCCATCCGCGCGGACGACCTCTGGGCTTACCGCCGGCTGCGCAAGCATTCATCGGTGCCCATCGCCCTCGGCGAAAACCTGCACACCATCTACCGATTCCGCGATTTCATTGAGGCGGAGGCGGTGGACATCATCCAGCCCAACATCATCCGCGTCGGCGGCATCACGCCCTTCCGCCGGATCGTGGAGCTCGCCCGGACCAACAGCATCCGCGTGATGCCGCACCTGCTGCCGGAACTTTCGGGCCAGCTCGCCCTCACCCTGGCGGAGCCCACGCTGGTAGAAGACGTGGAGGACGCGTCCTTCGAACAGCTGGGCATCCTGGCCGGCCCCTCGCCGGTGCGCGTCAGCAACAGCCGCCTGACGCTCACGGACCAGCCGGGACTGGGCTTCCGCTTCACGGACCACCCGTAGACGACGAACAGGAACTTTCAGTGACAACTGCAACCCTTTCACTTTCAGAACTCACGGCTGCCGCAACGCAGGCCGCCGCCATCTCGGCCAACGCGTCGGACGCCGACCGCGCAGCCTGGCTCACCGCCGTCGCCGACGCCCTGGACGCCAACGTGGCCGAATTGGTGGAGATCGCGGACTCCGAAACCAGCCTCGGCACTGCCCGCCTGACAGGCGAAGTGGCCCGGACGTCCGGTCAGCTCCGGCTTTTCGCCCGCGTGATCACCGAAGGCTCTTACCTCGAGGCCGTCATCGACCACGCGGACCCGTCCGCCACGCCACCCAAACCTGACCTGCGCCGCATCCTGCGTCCCATCGGCCCGGTTGCTGTCTTCTCCGCCTCCAACTTCCCTTTCGCGTTTTCCGTGGCCGGCGGCGATACCGCCTCCGCCCTGGCTGTGGGCTCCTCGGTGATCGTTAAGGCACACTCTGGCCACCTGAAACTGTCCGAACGGACGGCCGAGGTGGTCACGGAAGCCCTTCGTTCAGCCGGAGCCCCGGACGGATTGTTTGCCTTGGTGAGCGGCCGCGAGGTGGGTACCGCGCTGGTGCAGGATCCCGCCATCAAGGCCGTGGGGTTCACCGGATCCATCCCCGGCGGCCGGGCGCTGTTCGATCTCGCAGTCTCCCGGCCCGATCCCATCCCGTTCTATGGCGAGCTCGGCAGCCTGAATCCGGTGGTCATCACCGCGGCCGCGCTGACAGAGCGCTCCGGCCAGTTGGCGGCGGGACTGGCCGCTTCGTTCACCATGGGTGCAGGCCAGTTCTGCACCAAGCCCGGGCTGGTGTTCATCCCCTCGGGCACCGGTTTCGCCGCTGAAGTGGCTGAGGCCAGCAAGGACAAGCCGACGGCGCCCATGCTCACCACCCGGATCTCCGACGCGTACCCCGCTGGCCTGCGCAGCGTCGCTTCACTGCCCGACGTGACCATCGTCAGCGGCTCCGCGGACCAGGACGCCACCCGCGACGGCGCCGCGCCCGTGGTGTTCTCCACCTCCGCCGCCAACGTCCTGGCTCGCCCGGACGAGCTGCTGGAGGAGTGCTTCGGCCCCACCACGCTGCTGATCGAATACTCGGACCAGGAGGAGCTCTCCGCCGTACTGGCCGAGGTTCCCGGCAGCCTGACCGCCACCGTGCACGCCCAGCCGGGGGAGGACATCGCGGCCCTTGTGGAGCAGCTGTCCGGCCTCGCAGGCCGGGTCCTCTTCGACGGCTGGCCCACCGGCGTCGCTGTGAACTGGGCGCAGCAGCACGGCGGCCCGTACCCGGCCACCACGTCCCTGTTCACATCTGTGGGCGCGACGGCGGTACGCCGCTTCCAGCGCCCGGTAGCCTACCAGGATGCGCCGGAATCCGTCCTGCACCCGGCCCTGCGGGAAAGCAACCCGCTGGGCATCCCGCGCCGCGTGGACGGTGAGCTCCGCCTCCCCTAGACGCTCTGGCACTTGATGTCGCTTAAACCGAAACGCTCTTGCAGTTGATGCCGGCAGTAAGGTAACAACTGCAAGAGCGTTTGGCGTTTCGGGTCAGGACCTGCCAGAGGGTTGGGAAAGAGGGCGCAGGACCTGCCAGAGGGTTCCTAAAGCTGGAGGGTGACCGGGCGCTGGAGGCCGTTGACAGTGGTGGTGGGCCAGCGCTCGTCGACCGTCAGGACCGTGAGCCCGGATTCGGTGACCTGAACGGTGTCCTCGACCTTCACTCCCGGACCCGAGGGGTTCCACGTGAATGGCTGGTTCATCACCACGGTATCGGTTGCCGTTGCCGTGACCCGCGGGTCGCGGCCGGCATAGCCTGCGGGACCGCCCTGATGGTGCTGCTCCCACTGCTCCGCGCCAAAACCATGCCGCACATAGGCCGCCTTGATCTCCCCGAAGATGCTGTCCAGCCGGGCGCCCGGTACTGTCGCGTCGAAGATGTCCGCCTCAACGGCTGCGATGCGGGCCTCGGCGTCGAGCTCTTCGGGAGTGCCGGCGTCGAACCTTACCCAGCGGGTGATGTTGGCGACCAGGCCGTCCCGGCGGGCGCATACCACGGCCATGGCGCGGCGGCCGAGCGGCGCATGGGTGGCCAGCGGGTGGCGGAACCCGCTCCGGGAGCTGCCGTTGCACAGGAGCACCAGGGGCTCCGCGCCCGCGGCAACCACCCGGCCGGCCAAGGCCGACGCCAGCTCGAACTCCGTGGTCTCAGGCCCCGCTGTGGACAGCACGTCGGTCATGATTCCTGCCAGTTCCGCGCTGAGATGGGTGTAGCGGGCGCTCTCGGCCGGGAGCAGCTGTTGCCGCGCCGCCCTGAGCTCGTTTGTCACCGCGGCCTCCGCCAGGGGAGTGCCTGCGGAGGCAGTGGAACGTCCGACGGCGGCAGCGGCCTCGTGCAGGTTCCCGTACCACGGCACCGAATGCAGGGTGACGCCGGGTGGAAGCTCCTCGGCTGCCAGGCGGCCCGCCTCGTTGTTAAAGGTCACCAGGTGATCGCCGTCGCGGTCCACCAGCACGGCGGCGATGGGATCGCCTGCCAGGCTGATGTGGACCCGGCTGCCGTCCAGATACCAGGTCAGGGCTGTGTGGGTGGTCAGGAGCAGCGAATCCTGTTCCCTGGCGTCGAGGATGTCCAGGACGCGGCGGCGCTTGATCTCGCGGTCGGCTGCGGAGGCCGGTGCTGTCCGCCCACTGAGGGTTGCCTCCAGCGCTGTTCCCAATGGGAGCGGCGAGGCCGCGGTGGTGGTGGTCTGGCTCATGACTGGTCCCCCTGTGTCTTGATCAATGTCTCTATGGCTTGCGTGCCCAGGATTCCGTCGGCAATGAATACCGCGATGCTGCGGCGCACCGGGCTCCCCGGTTCAGCAACCACCGGCGCATCCCACGCCAGCGACTGGCCGACACCCGGATAGCCCTCCGCCCTGACGAACCACGGGTCCCTGGAGCCTTCCGCGGCGACGAACACAAGCGTCGCGGCGCCGCCGGCATCAGCGCCCACGTCAGTGCCGCCGTCGGGCGTTCCTGAATGGTTGGACGTTCCTGACCGGTCGCGCGAACCAGCTCCAAAGTTGCCCGACCACGCGAGCCACGGGGTGACACTTCCGTGCACAGCGGCCTCACCGCTAAGAGCCACACCGCCGGAGCCAGGCGCCCATACTGTGGCGCCCGGACATTCCGGGAGGCGCCAGAAGAATCCGCCGTAGCCGCCCTGGTCGCGGCCGTTCGAACCCGGGCTGCCCAGGCTTACCGGGTGATCGCCGGCGGGGGAAAGCGCGAAGTCGAGCGTCAGGCGCCAGACAGCGGAACCGGCCGGCGCCCAGGTCCAGGTGCGTTCCTCGGTCAGGACGGGAGCGCCGTCGGGGCCGTTCCAGGTGAGGGTCTCGGTCAGTTCGCCGCCGTGCCCCGGCTGCTCACCAGTGCGGACAATACTGCCGTGGTCCGGCCGCCAGATGTATCCGCCGGCGGCCCTGGTGTACGTCCGGCCGCCCCAGAAGTTGATCCCGTCAACGTCTTGCAGGGCCACTCCCACCCCCAGATGCCAGACGTGGTCCAGCGGCTGGTGGTCCGTGACGACAGTCCCGGCGAGTGTGCGGACGGGGTGGAGGTAGGGGCGGGGCGAGGACACGGCGCGGATATGGCTGCCGTCCTGGTACTCAGCCACGGCCTGCCCAGCGATGTCGAAAGTCCGTTCCGGCGGCAGCTCGCGGGCCCAGGGAACCCCGAGTTCGGCAAACGTGGCCTGAGCCTTGGCCGCCCGCTCGATCAGTTCCGGGATGCCTTTGACGACGGGGTGGGCGTCGTCGCCGTCGCCCGCCCAGCTGAGGTGTTCGGCGCCGATTTCCTGTGGGTCCGGGGCAGTTCGGATGGCTTCCAGCACGGACGTGAAAGCGCCGGTATCGGCCAGACCACACAGCAGGGGAGCGCCGGTGGCCCGGGCCGCGAGCAGGTTCTCCAGCAGGTCAGTCCGCCCGAAGGTCTCGCGGCGCTCGCCGGCGGCGGTTGTGGTGACCACCTCGTCCTCGGTGTAGAAGAACGTGATGTCCCCTTGCGTACCGTGGACCGTCACCGAGGGATCCTGCTGCTCCGGCGCGCAGAGTGTCAGGCCGCACAGCAGGGTCTGCCCGGCGGCGGTGCGGACGCGGATCACGGAGGTGTCGTCGCTCTGGGTGTTGTGGGCGCGGTAGAGGTCGGTCTTCACAGATGCGACGTCGGCAGTTGTGTGGGCGCCCGCCAGGTGCAGCCCGGTTGCCACGGCGTGCGCGAGGGCATTGGTGGCCACCCCGTCCACGACGTCGGTACCGTCCAGGTTGCGCTTGCCGGCCCAGCGGGACCGTTTGAAGTACCCCTTGGACCGCAGCCACAGGCCTTGGGCGCTCAGGCCCAGGACATCCCCGATTTCGCCGGCCGCAATGGACTTGTTTATGGCAGGCAGGGCCAGCGATCCCAGGCTTTGGAAACCCACCTGGACCAGCCTCCCCGATGCTTCGGCCGCAGCCGCCACCTCCTGGAACTGTGCCAGCGAGGCCACGGGGGGCTTTTCCACATAGACGTCACAGCCCGCCGCAAGCGCAGCCAATGCCAGGGGCGCGTGCGTCTGGATGGGGGTGGCCAGAATGACCACGTCAGGAGCGGTTCCCGAGGCTAGCAGTTCGTCCAGGGCAGTGAAGACCGCCACGCAACTGCCCAGGCTGCCGTCCTGCGGCGGATGCGGATCGGCCACGGCCACGAGTTCGACGGTGCCGGAGGCCTCCAGCCGGGCAAGGTTGGCGAGGTGCCGCTCGCCGAAGCCGTGGACACCCACCAGGGCGATCCGCGGACGGGCAGCCGGAGGCTCGCCCGGACCGGCCCCGACGTTCGACCGCGGTTCTGTGCTGCCTGCTGTGGTGCCATCCGTTGTGAAGGCTGATTGCTGGGTCATCAATGGTCCTTGGGTACCTATGCTGTTGGAACGGTTGACTGGATCCGCGCGCCCGGGCTGCCGGCGCCCAGGTTTGCGGCTAAGTAGGTGATGGCTTCATTCTGCATCCCGGCAGTGAAGACGTGTCCGCCCGGCCAGAAACTCCCCATGTAGCCGTCCGGGTGGAGTGCCTCCAGGGTCCTGTGGGCATCGCGCATGCCAGCCTCCGGGAAGAGCTGGTCAGCGAGGGCATACTGCACCAGGAACCCGTCCGCCCCGGATCTCGCTGTGAGCTCCGGCCAGTCGCCCAGTTTCCACAGCCCCGGAGTCTGCAGCAGCCAGGAATGCGCATCCAGGTAGGCCGGCAGGAGGGAGTCAAAGGTGGTCATCATGCAGGTCACCACGTAGTTCCGGATCCTCGGACTCAGCGCCGCGAGGGTGAGTGCCCTGCCGCCTCCGCCGGAGAAGCCCAGGCAGCCCAGTCGCGCCGCGTCGACTTCGGGCAGCGAGGCAAGTATCTCCAGTGCCGCGAGATCGTCATGGGCCACCATCCCGGCCAAGCTGGTGCCCAGCAGTCCGGCCGTTTTGGCCACGGTGTCCTCGTGGAAGCCCGCCGCTGCGTTGTACAGTTCCGCATCGGTTGGTACGACGCCGTCCTCCCGCCACTGCGACTTCCTCGCCTCAAGTGCCGAGGCAGTCCGCCATGGCGGCTGGGAGAGGTCAAACCGCCGGCTGCCCCACGCAAACGTGTCGTGGGCCAGGACGGCGAAGCCTGCCCTGGCCACCTCCGTGGCGAGGGCCCGGCCGTCATAATGGCCAGCTCTGGCCTCGGCAGCCGACGGGTGCGCCTCGCGAAGCTCCACCAGGCGGTCGGCCCCGCCGAACTTGTTTCCGCCGTGGCAGTGCAGGGCGAGCAGGCCCGGAAGCGGCCCGTAAACGCCGGCCGGACGCACCAGCCAACCCGTGGTGCGGGGGCCGAACCCCAACTGCCAGCTGAGCTGGGAGGTGGTGACGCCGTCGTGCGTTTCCGTCCAGTCGATGGTGGCGTCCGGTGGGGGGCCTGCGGCCGGAACACCCAAGGCTTCCGACAATTCCTGCGCGGCGGCGGTGGCCGAGACGTAGCGCTGCTGGCCCTGTACATAGCGGGGCCAGTCCTCATAACCGGCAATGGCGCTGGGCCGGGCCGGCTGGTCTGCTGTGCTCACGGGCCTGCCTGAAGTTCGGGGGGATGATCTAGAAAACGCTTTCTCAAAAACTAACAAAGGGCTGTACACGAGTCAAGAAACCGTTTACTTTGGTACGGAGCCGCTTTTTCAACGTCCCGCTGGACGGTGGCATATCCGTATCGCTGCCGCAACGATAACCCGCTGCAGCCGGCAGGAGGATCTTGCGACCTTGGCGGCACGTTGCACCGATCGCCCCGGCGATCACCCAGACGTGGATGGCCACGATGACCAAAGGAGACCACATGGCCGCTAAACCAATCCCCAGGACGCCCAGCCCGGCATGCTTGCCGGCGCCGGCGGGCCTGATGCGTGAAACGGAGTCGCCACAATGAGCGCCATTAGTGAACTCAGTACGCTCAAGCGCCGCAAGGGGCCGATGACCGCTGAGGAAAAGAAGGCCAACGGCCGCGACAACAAGGCCGCGTATATCTTCCTCTTGCCTTGGCTGGTGGGGTTGGTAGCGATCACCATCGGGCCGATGCTGATGTCGCTGTACCTGTCCTTCACGGACTACAACCTGCTCCAGCCGCCGGAATGGACCGGCCTGGACAACTTCACCAGGATGTTCAGCGACGCCCGCCTGCATAACTCCCTGGGCGTCACGTTCACCTACGTCCTGGTGGGTGTTCCGCTCCAGTTGGGGGTGGCCCTGCTGATCGCGCTGGTCCTGGACAAGGGCCTGCGCGGGCTGCCGTTCTACCGTTCGGTGTTCTACCTTCCCTCTCTGCTCGGCGGCTCCGTTGCTGTTGCCATCCTCTGGAAGCAGATCTTCGGCACCACGGGTTTGGTGAACCAGGTCCTGGCGATCTTTGGTGTCCAGGGTCCGGGCTGGATTTCCGATCCCAGCACCGCGCTGGGCTCGATCATCCTGCTCCATGTCTGGACGTTCGGCGCCCCGATGATCATCTTCCTGGCCGGTCTGCGGCAGATCCCGGTCATGTACTACGAGGCCGCCAAGGTCGACGGCGCCAGCACCCTCCAGCAGTTCTGGCGGATCACGCTTCCCATGTTGAGCCCGATCATCTTCTTCAACCTGGTGCTGCAGATCATCGGGTCGTTCCAGTCCTTCACCCAGGCTTTCATCGTCTCGGGCGGCAACGGCGGCCCGTCGGACTCGACGATGTTCTTCACGCTGTACCTCTACCAGAAGGGCTTCGGCCAGTTCGACATGGGCTACGCCTCGGCCATGGCATGGTTCCTGCTGGTCATCATCGGCGTCTTCACCGCAATCAACTTCATCGCTGCAAAGTATTGGGTGTTCTATGACGACTAAGCTTCAGACGCTGCCCGCCCCGGACAAGAACACGTCCGGCGCCGGCAAGCCAACGAACCGCCGCAGGCCCGGGAAGCCCCGCGAGTCCCGCGGGACCCTGGCCTTCAGCCGCAAACAGCGGACCAAAGCCCTGGCCAAGCACGGCATCCTGATCCTCGCCGGAGCCCTGATGATCTACCCGCTCCTGTGGATGGTGGTCTCCTCGCTCCGGCCCAACGAGCTGATCTTCCGCGATCCCGGACTCTGGCTCAACAGCCTGGAAATGAGCAACTACACCGACGGCTGGTCGGCACTGACCCACCCGTTCGGGCACTACATGCTCAATTCCGCGATCGTGGTCATCGGCTCGATCCTGGGCAACCTGATCTCCTGCTCCATGGCCGCCTATGCCTTCGCCCGGCTGCAGTTCACCGGCAAGAAGCTGTTCTTCGGCATCATGCTGCTGACCATCATGCTCCCCTTCCATGTGGTGATCGTGCCGCAGTACATCCTGTTCTCCCAGATCGGCTGGGTGAACACCTTCTGGCCGTTGCTGGTGCCCAAGCTTCTGGCCACGGACGCGTTCTTCGTCTTCCTCATGGTCCAGTTCATCCGCGGCATCCCCAAGGACCTCGACGAGGCAGCCCGGATCGACGGCGCCGGCCACCCCCGGATCTTCCTGCGCGTCATCCTGCCGCTGATGGTCCCGGCCCTGGCCACCACCACCATCTTCACCTTCATCTGGACCTGGAACGACTTCTTCGGCGCTCTGATCTACCTGACGGACCCGGACATGTTCACCGTTCCTGTGGCGCTGCGCGCCTTCGTGGACTCGCAGTCCGCCACCAGTTGGGGATCGCTGTTTGCGATGTCGATCGTGTCCCTGCTTCCGGTGTTCCTGGTCTTCCTCTTCGGCCAACGGTTCCTCATCAAGGGCATCGCCACCACCGGCATCAAATAGGTCCGGCCCGCAGTTTCGTCCCGCGCTCACTGCTCCCGCCAACGGCCCGTCCCGCAGGACGGGCCGTTGGCCGTTCCAAACCCCGGGCCTCGGATTTATGCCGGCGCGGGGCGGCGCGGCGACAAAACCGGCGTCGGCGCCTCGACCGTCGTCGGGCGTGACACCTGGGGTCGGGCGCCAGAAGGACGGCGGCCCGGTGCCCGGCATCGGGCGCCTCGAGCTACTCGGGCGTCGACGAACGACGTCGGCCTGGCGCCCCGCGCGGGTCGTCAGCTACCACGTCAATTTCGACCGCGATATCCTCTTGTATTACAAGTTTCATACTTGTAGTATCAGAATCAAGAAAGCGCTTTCTCGCTTCTACCCAAATAACAAGATCAAAGAAGATCGGAGTACCCAGTGCCGTTTTTCCCCCGCTCTGAGTCTGCTGCCAGTCAACCGTCGGAGACAACTTCCCGCAGCGCCCGACGGCGCTTCCGCTCGACGGGCGTTGTTGCAGCTGCAGCCGCCGCGGTTCTAGCCCTGAGTGCCTGCGGCGGGGGTGCCTCGACGCAGAGCGCGGATGGCACCGTCGAGCTGCGGTTCTCCTGGTGGGGCAGCGACAAGCGCGCCCAGCTGACCCAGGCAGCCATTGCAGCGTTCGAGGCCGAGAACCCCAAGATCAAGATCAAGCCCGAGTACGGTGACTGGAGCGGTTACTGGGACAAGCTAGCCACCCAGGTTGCCGCCAACGATGCGCCGGACATCATTCAGATGGACGAGAAGTACATCACCGAGTACTCCAGCCGCGGTGCCCTGCTGGATCTCTCCAAGTACAAGATTGACACGTCCAAACTGGACGAGGCCGCGCTCAACGCGGGCAGGAGTGAGGACGGCCTCACCGGTATCGCCGCGGGTATCAACGCTGCCACGATCGTCGCGAACCCGGCAGTGTTCAAAGCGGCGGGTGTGGCGCTGCCGGACGACAAGACCTGGACATGGGAGGACTTTGGGCGCATTGCCGCTGATGTTACCGAGAAGTCCCCGAAGGGGACCTACGGCGCTGCCGCCTACGGCACGGACGAAGCCTCGCTCGGTGTCTGGCTCAGGCAGAATGGCAAGTCCCTCTACACCTCCGATGGCAAGCTTGGTTTCGAACCGAAGGACATCGCCGAGTGGTGGGCATTCCTCAAGCAGCTCAGCGAGAAGAAGGCTGTGCCGTCGGCATCGGAAGTGGTGGAAGCCGAAGCTGCACCGCTCGACCAGAGCGGCCTCGCCACCGGCAAGAACGGCCTGGCCTTCTGGTGGTCCAACCAGTTGCCGGCGCTTGAGAAGGCAGCCGGTGCCGACCTGCAGATCCTGCGCTTCCCGTCCAAGACCGGACAGGCGGCAGACTCGCAGCTTTGGTACAAGGCTTCACAGTTCTGGTCGGCATCCTCACGCACCAAGCACCCTGAGGAGACTGCGAAGTTCATCGACTTCCTGGCCAACAATGAAAAGGCCGGAGCGGCGCTGTTGGCAGACCGCGGCGTGTACCCCAACTCTGCTGTCCGGGCGGCCATTGAGCCCAAGCTGACCCCCGCTGACATCAAGGTGGTCAAGTTCATCGATCAGATCAAGGGCGAACTCGGCGAGGCTCCGGCTCCGCCGCCGAAGGGCGCCGGTGCAATCCAGGAGATCGTGAAGCGCTACACCTCCGAGGTCCTTTTCAACAGGCTCTCAACTGAAGAGGCCGGCAAGAAGGCCCACGACGAAATGAAGTCGGCTATCAGCAAGTAGTCCTCACAACAGCGCGTCCCCGCACCGCCCACGCGGCTCCGGATCCTTCCGCGGAAACCTCTTCCGCAGAAGCGTCCGACGGCGGGTGGCAGCTCCGTCCCGGCAGGAACCTTGGGTTCCCGGCGGGACGGAGCTGTTTAAGACCTAAGGAATTCCGGCGGCAGTTCCTGCGCCTCAGCCTTACTTAGTCAAGCCTTGATCTTATTGATCCAGTGGCTGACACTCTCCCGATGGGAGTTTGTGAAGAGTTGCGGGCGCTGACAGTCGTGGTTGACCGGCTCGCCGAAAAGTTTCCGGAAGTGCGCAGGGACATCATCGAGGAGGTTGTCCAGCAACAGCACCGTGCGCTGGATGCCGGGAAAGTCAGGGACTTCGTTCCCGTCCTCGTAGAGCACGCGGCACGGGAACGTCTCACACAGTGACCTTCTGACCGTGGTGTGGGCTGAGGCTAGATGAAGCCGATCATCCTGCTCGACATCGACGGGGTCCTCAACCCGGTCGCCAGCCCGGCCGACGACGGCGGGGACCGTCCGAAGTTGACCCTCGATCCGGAAAAGAGCGCCTTGGTCCGAAAGCTCGCAGCCCTGGGCAGGATCGCTTGGGTGTCGACCTGGCCGGCGGACTTGGTGGCGGGGCTGGAGTCGCAGCTGCACCTTGAGGTGGAACCCCTGCGCGCCGTGATTGTCCTGCGACCGGACGACGATGACCAGCCGACCCCCAAGCTGCGGTCCGTGACCAGATGGCTGGCCAGGATGGATGCCCTCGGCGAAGCCGACTGGGACTCCGTCGTCTGGATCGATGACGTGCTCGGGGCAGACGCCCGGGAGTGGGCGCACGGCTACACGCGGCCGGTGTTGCTGGAGAAGCCGACACCGGACGTTGGCCTCGCGGAAGTGCATGTCGTCGCAGTAGCCGTGTTTGTTGATTCCGTAGCCGGCGGCTGAACTGTCGATCGGAAGACACTGAACTACTAAGGCGATAACCTCAGCGGCCGAGCTTCATCGACGTCCCCTTGTGGTGGGGGTGGTGGTTTGAAGTAGTGGTTTTGTTGGGGTTTTTGGGTGGGGTCGATGTGGGGTGGTGGTGTGAACCATGGGGTGCCGTTGTGGGTGGTGATGGTCCATTGTTCTTTGTGGATGAGGTGGTGGTGGTGTGAGCAGAGGAGTGTGCCGTTGTTGGTGTTGGTGGGGCCGTTGTGTGACCAGTAGGTGATGTGGTGGGCTTCGCACCAGGGGGCGGGGATGGTGCAGTTGGGGAAGGTGCAGCCTTGGTCGCGGGCGGTGAGGGCGAGGCGTTGGGCGGGTGTGAAGAGGCGGGTTTTGCGGCCGAGGTCCAGGATTTCGCTGTGGGTGCCGAGGAGTGCGGGGATGATGTCGGCGTCGCAGGCGAGTTTGCGCAGGGTGGCGGCGGTGACGGGGCCGGTGAAGGCGTAGTTCCCTGTTCCGTTGGTTGGTTCTCCGGTGCCGGTTCCGTTGGCGGGTTCTGCGGTGCCGGGGCTGTGGTGTTGGGGGAGGAGGTCCTGGTAGTGGATGGTGGCGAGGATTTGGGGGCGGTTTCCGCCGGTGGTGGGCAGGGTGTTGGTGGTGAGTGCTGCTTTGATGGCGCCGATGATGCCGTCGAGTTGTTTTTGGGAGCGGGTGCGCCGGTCCAGGTCCATGTCGGGGCCCGGGTCCGCCCAGCCGTCCTGGCCGGTGCTGCCAGCGGTGCGGCCGCCGGTGCTGTCATCCGTGCCGCTGTCTGTGCTGCTGCCGCCGGTGGTGGGGGTGGTGGTGCGGGGGTTGGTGGCGGCGTTCATGGCGGCGAGGAGTGGTTCGTATTGGTCGGTGGTGGCGAAGATTTCGAGGTGGTGCAGGCCGTGGCGTGGTTTGCGGATGAACGCGCCCTGGGTGTGGCGGAGTGCTTCTTCGCTGGGTTCGGTGCCGTCGGCGTCGAGGGTGTCGGACCAGCGGCGGGCGACGCGGGCGAGGAAGTCCGGGTCGGTGGTGGCGGCGGTGCGGGTGAGGTCGGTCTCGATCAGGGTGAGGGTTTCGGGGGTGGTGCGGTGTTGGAGCCGGTCCAGGGTGAGGCTGATGATGGTCCCGGCCCGGGAGGACACGGCAGGGCAGGCCAGCGCGGGCCCCGAGGCGCCGTCTGCGGCGTCGTCGGTGTCGGGGCCGGTGGTGGGGGTGAGTCCTGCTGCGAGGTGTTCGCGTGGTGGTGGGGTGGTGTCGCCGGTGAGGGTGGTGGCGGGCAGCGTGGCGTGGGCGAGGTGGAGCCGGCGGTGGGCTTCGCTCTTGCCGATCCGGAGCCGGACGCGGAGGAACTCGGCGGTGTTCGCGCACCCGTCGTCCGCCGGCGAGGATAGAACAGGCGGCGTTGTGGGTCCGGCGGGCCAGGTGGTGTCGGTTTCGTTGAGGGTTTCGGTGCCGTTGTCCCAGCCGGTGATCCATCCCCGGCCTGAGTGGGTGCGTGCTGTTGCGGCGGCGGTGATGGCCTGGTTGCGGGTCCTGTCCACGGTCCCGGCGGCGAGGATCTGGAGGTACTCCACGGTCCGGGAGATGTCCTCCACGGTGCCGGCGAAATCGGCGGCTTCTGCGTAGGAGGCCATCGAGAGCCGGTCGGGCGCTGCGGCGGCGACGGCGTTCGCCGCGGCCAGCAACGCGGCGAGCCGCGCGCCGGGGGCCGTCCCATCGGTGAAAGCAGCATCAACAGGGGGATGGGCAGCAGGCGGGGCCGGGCGCGTCAGCACGGCCGTGCTACCGCCGTGCTCCGTAAGCTGATCCCCAAAAGCTTCCATGGGAACAGTCTTCCCGGAGGGTACGACATTATTGCCGGCGTCGGCGGTACCGCCGCTGGAAGCGCCCCCAACAGGCGGGGCCGGGCGCGTCAGCACGGCGGTAGAACCGCCGAACCTCGCGAGCTGATCCCCAAAAGCTTCCATGGGAACAGTCTTCCCGGAGGGTCTGACATTATTGCCGGCGTCGGCCGTCCCGCGACTGGAAGCAGCGCCACCAGGGGCTTGGGTACAAGACGGGACGGCGCGATTGAGCACGGCGGTAGAACCGCCGAACCTCGCGAGCTGATCCCCAAAAGCTTCCATGGAAACAGTCTTCCCGGAGGGTACGACAATATTGCCGGCGTCGACCGCCCCGCGACTGGAAGCGCCCCCAACAGGCGGATCCCCAACAGGGGCGTGGGCAGCAGGCGGGGCCGGGCGCGTCAGCACGGCGGTAGAACCGCCGGACGCGGCGAGCTGATCCCCAAAAGCTTCCATGGGAACAGTCTTCCCGGAGGGTCTGACATTATCGTCGGCGTCGGAGGTCCTGCGACCGGAAGCGACCCAACAGGCGGATCTACAACAGGCGGATTCCCAACACGCGGAACCGCGCGCCTCAGCACGGCGGCAGAACCGCTAAACATCGCGAGCTGACCCCAAAGCTTCCACGGAAACACCCTGCCAAGGGGGTACGACGATAAAGGAGAATGGCCCCGGACCGGATAAGAAGCCCGGGGCCACCCGAAGAGCCTTACGCCTCGGCGATCACCGCAACGCTGCCCGCGGCCACCGTTCCAGCAAAGGGTTCTCCGCTCAGCAGGTCCGTCCCGGAGGCCTGCACCGACGCCGACGAGCGCGAGTGGTTAATGGCGAAGAGGTAGGACCTGCCGTCGGAGGTGCGGCGGCGGGTAAGTTCCACTCCAGCGTCAGCCTGGGCCACCGGAGTGATTCCGGATTCCGCCAGCAGCCGCTCCACCACCGTTTCGATGCCGTCTGGGTCTGGGAACGTCGCCAGGTACCACGCTGCGCCGGAGCCAACGGCGTGGCGGGTCAGCGAGGGCACACCCTCAAGCGGGTATTCCGTGAAGGTCTGCACCGCTTCAGCGCCGGCGAGGCGAAGATCCTCGCTCCACACGGTGGACACGCCGCCGTCGCTCAGTTTCAGCCGGGCACCGGCCAGCAGCGGGTGGAATTCCTCCACCCGGATCCCCAGCAGATCGCGGAAAGCGCCGGGGTAGCCGCCAAGCCGGATGTGGTCCTGTTCGTCCACGATCCCGCTGAAATACGTGACCAGCACAGTCGCCCCGGCGTGGGCGGCCGCGGAAATATTGGCGGCGGCGTCATCGGAAACAGAGTACAAAGTGCACACCAGCACCAAGTCGTAGCCCTCCAGCGAAGCCGACGGGTGCACGATGTCCACGGAGATCCCGCGCAGGAACAGGGAACGGTGGAACGCACGCAGGACGTCCAGGTACTTCGCATCCTGGCTCGGTTTGGAGTCGATCTCGCTGGCCCACCATGCCTCGTAATCGAACACGATGGCGGCCCTGGATTCCACTCGCGAGCCACGCACCGGCGCGAGCTGTTTCAGTGCCGACCCCAGCTCCACCACCTCGCGCCACACCCGCGTGTCGCGGCCGCCGTGGGGCACCATCGCCGAGTGGAACTTCTCGGACCCGGCAAAGCTCTGCCGCCACTGGAAGAACATCACAGCGTCCGCGCCGCGGGCCACGTGCGACAACGAATTGCGCAGCATTTCGCCGGGCATCTTGGGCTGGTTGCGCGGCTGCCAGTTGACGGCCGACGTCGAATGTTCCATTAGGATCCACGGGTCGCCGCCCGCAATTCCACGGGTGAGGTCCGCGCTGAACGCCAGCTCGATGTGCCGCTCCGGATCTGCGGCCACGAGGTAGTGGTCGTTCGCGATGACATCCAGGTCCTTGGCCCAGTCGAAGTAGTCCATGGATTTGGTGGCGCTTGAGGCCATCAGATTGGTGGTGCAGGGAATCGAGGGCGTGACTTCCCGGAGGACGGCAACGAGTGATTTGTAGTAGTCCATCAGTGCCCACGAGTTGAACCGCTGGAAGTCCAGCTGCTGCCCCGGGTTCAGGGTGGAAGGTGCGACGGCGGGCGGCAGGATTTCCCTGAATGAGCCGTAGTTCTGGGACCAGAAAGCGGTGCCCCAGGCGGCATTGAGGGCTTCGATGCTCCCGTACCGGCGCTCCAGCCACGCGCGGAACGCCGCGGTATCCTCCTCGCCGTAGAACTCGGAGACGTGGCAGCCCAACTCGTTGTCCACATGCCAGAGGGCCAACGCCGGGTGGTCTTTGTATCTCTCCGCGATAACGCGCGTAATCCCCGTGGCGTAGCGGCGGTAAACGGCCGACGACGGCGTGTAGTGCCGTCGTGAGCCCGGCCCCAGCACGGTTCCGTCAGCCGTCACCGGGAGGATCTCCGGATGCTTGCGGACCAGCCACGCCGGGGGAGCAGCAGTAGCAGTGGCCAGGGCCACCTTGATGCCCGCGCCGGAAAGGTTGTCCATGACCTCGTCCAGCCAGCCGAAATCATATTCGCCCTCGGCGGGTTCCAGCAAAGCCCAGGAGAAGATCCCGACGCTGAGGAAGCTGACACCCGCTTCCTTCATCAGCTCGAGGTCTTCCAACCGCACACTGACCGGCCACTGCTCCGGGTTGTAATCCCCGCCATAGGCGATCCCTTCCACCTCGCTCCAGATGCTGGAGGGGCCGGAATTTTGCTGCAAGGTCATGGGACTCCTTTGTCGTGGCGCGGTCGTGGCGTGGTTGTGGCATGGGCTGTGCAGAAGAACGTGTCGAGGGTCTTGGGGACGGACCCAACCTACAGGAAACAGGCGTTTGGGAAAACGCTTGCCCAAATCAGGAATTGCCGATATTGTATCGATTCAGAAGATGTGTAAGCCAGCTCACAGCACACGTTGTGAATATCGGAACGATGCGGCTTGCACAAACGAGCAAGGAGGCTCTCATGATCAACAGAAGGAATTTCCTCACCACGGTGGCTATCGGCACCGCGTCCGCCGCAGCGCTGGCGGCCTGTGGAACAGGGGCCAGCACCACCAGCGGCGGAGCGACGGGCTCGGCTGAGAACCCGGTCACTATCAACTACACCTGGTGGGGCAACGATGACCGCGCCACCCGCACCCGCAAAGCCATTGAACTCTTCGAAGCCAAGAACAAAGACATCAAAGTCAACGGCAACTTCACCGACTTCGCCGGGTACTGGCAGAAGCGTGCCACCGAGGCAGCCGGCGGCGGCCTTCCCGACGTCATGCAGTGGGACCTCTCCTACCTCCGCGATTACGGCCAGCGGAACCAGCTCCTGGACCTCAGCACCGTCAAGATCAACACGGACGCCTTCGATAAGTCCCTGCTGCCCTCCGGCCAGATCAGGGGCAAGACTTTCGGCATCCCCACCAGCACCAACGCCTTCGCGGTTTACTACGACCCCGCCAAACTTAAGTCGCTGGGCATCGCTGAACCGGACGGCAGCTGGGACTACAAGGAGTTCAACACCTTCCTGACCGAGGTTGGAGCCAAGGGTAACGGCGCACTCTTCGGCGGTACCGACTACACCGGCGTGTGGTGGATGTTCAACGTCTGGCTGCGCCAGAACAACATCGCAGCCTTCACCGAGGACGGCAAGCTCGGCTTCAGCAAGGACGATCTGAAGAAGTGGTGGAACACCACGGCAAGCCTGCGCGGCACCCCGGCCCTAATCTCCGAGGAGCGCGCCACCCAGCTCGCCCCGAAGTCGCCGTTCGGCTCCAACGTGACCGCCACGGAGGTCACCTGGGATAACTTCATGGCCGGATACCTTGCCGACAGCGGCGCGAAGGAACTCAAGCTCGTTCCCGTACCCTCGGATGACAAGGACAATCTGGGCCTGTTCCTCAAGCCGTCCATGCTCATGGTGGCCAGCGCCAAGACCAAGAACAAGGATGCGGCTGCCCGCTTTATCGACTTCATGGTGAACGATCCCGAGGTGGGCCAGATCTTCAAGACCTCCCGCGGTGTTCCGGCCTCCAAGACCCAGCGTGACGGCACCACCTTCGAGGGCACCGACAAACTGGTTGTTGACTACGAGAAGTCCATCGAGAAGTATCTCAAGGACGCTCCCGAGCCGCCCATCGTCGGTTTCGGCACGCTTGAAGCCTCCTTCAAGCGCATCAGCTCTGAGCTGAACTACGGCAAGGTCACCGTGGACGGCGCTGCGGACGCGTGGTTCAAGGAAGCTGAAGACCTCATCAAGCAGAACGCCTGATCAGCAGATTATCTGCCAGGCCTTCACAACTGACGGAATGAACTCGTGACTCAAAGCCCAACCCTGAGCAGGCGTTCGGCGTCGCCGTCCGCTCCCGCTCCGCGCAAGTCAAAGCGGAGCGGGGCGGACGCCCGCGCCGGCTACACCTTCCTGCTGCCCTGGCTGCTGGGATTCATC
>NZ_JBEPSC010000009.1:0-64303 GCF_040548695.1 Arthrobacter sp. 754 | reverse complement strand
ACCAGTTCGCCCAGTGCCCGGAGGATGAGGAACGCGAAGAAACCGCAGACCGCGTAGGCGATGACCAGGGACGGTCCGGCGGCGTTGAGGCGGCCTCCGGCGCCGAGGAACAGGCCGGTGCCGATCGCTCCGCCGATGGCGATCATCTGGATCTGCCGGGGCTTGAGGTTCTTGTGGTAGCCCTTGTCCTCGGCGTGGAGGGCGGTCTCGCTGGCGTGCGCGTGGCCGCCATCGATCAGGTGGTCAGGGATGGGGGGAGTGGTCATAGGTGTGTCCTTGGGATGATCCGTTGGGGCGTCGGTGGACTGCTTGTCGGGTGGACTACTTGCTGAGGTTGGCGAGCCGTTCGGGGCTCAGGAGTTCCTCAAGCTGGACTGCGGTCAGCAGGCCATGCTCGAGCACGAGCTCGGCCACGCCCTTTCCGGTGGCCAACGCCTCCTGGGCGATGGCGGTGGCGGTGGCGTAGCCAAGGTGGGGATTGAGTGCCGTGACCAGCCCGATTGACTGCTCCACGGTGCGGCGCAGGTGGTCGGTGTTGGCGGTGATGCCCTGGATGCAGCGTGCCGTGAGGGTGCGGCAGGCTGCTTCCAGGTGGGAGATGCTCTTGTGGAGGCTGTGGACGATGATGGGTTCGAAGGCGTTGAGCTGGAGCTGCCCGGCCTCGGCGGCCATGGTGATGGTGACGTCGTTGCCGATGACCTCGTAGGCCACCTGGCTGACCACTTCGGGGATGACCGGGTTGATCTTGCCGGGCATGATTGAGGAACCGGACTGGACTGCCGGCAGGTTGATTTCGCCGAAGCCGGCGCGCGGGCCGGAGGAGAGCAGTCGGAGGTCGTTGCAGATTTTGGAGAGCTTCACGGCCACGCGCTTGAGCACACCGGACAGGTGTACGAAGGCGCCGACGTCCTGGGTGGCCTCGATGAGGTCGACGGCGGTGACCAGCGGCAGGCCGGTGATCTCGGCCAGGTGCCGGCAGGCTGCCTCGGCGTAGCCGGGGTGCGCGTTCAGGCCGGTGCCGATGGCTGTGGCGCCGAGGTTGATTTCGTGGATCAGCAGGTCTGCTTCTGCCAGCCGCAGCCGGTCCTCGCCGATGGTCACGGCGTAGCTGCCGAACTCCTGGCCGAGCGTCATGGGGACGGCGTCCTGCAGCTGGGTGCGGCCCATCTTCACCACGGTGCGGAATTCCAGAGCCTTGGCAGCACAGGCTTCTTCGAGTCCGGAGAGAGCGTCCAGCAGTTGCCGGGTGGCGAAGATGGTGCCCAGCTTCACGGCCGTGGGGTACACGTCGTTGGTGGACTGGCTGAGGTTGACGTGGTCGTTGGGGTGCAACCGGGCGTAGTCACCCTTGGGGTGGCCGAGGATTTCGAGGGCGCGGTTGGCGATGACCTCGTTCGCGTTCATGTTCGACGACGTCCCGGCACCACCCTGGATCACGTCCACCACGAACTGGTCGCTGAGTTTTCCTGCCATGACGTCCTGGCACGCCTGTTCGATGGCGCTGGCACGCTCGGCGTCCAGGAGCCCGAGCTCGCGGTTGGTCCGGGCGGCGGCGAGCTTCACGGCGGCCAGGCCGCGGACCAGGTGCATGTTGGAGGACAGCGGCTGCCCGGTGATAGGGAAGTTTTCCACAGCGCGAAGGGTGTGGACTCCCCAGTATGCGTGGCGGGGGACGTCGCGGTCACCCAGGAGGTCGTGCTCGGAGCGGGTGTCCTGCGCTCCATCGGTGCACGCTTCATGAGTGGGCGCTGCATTATGAGTTGCGGCTTCAAAAATGGTCAGGTCAGGCATGGGGTCCTTACGGGGCTACGGTGGCGGGCGTGGACAACGTTGAGGCAGTCAGGAAATCGAGGGGCTGAAGCAGTCCGAGCTGGTGGCCGCCGCCCAGAACGGGAGCAGAGCCGATCCCGGCGAGGGGCGCCGTGTCCACGCCCAGGGCATTCAGGACGTGGACGGTGGCGGGCATTCTGGCGCGGTCGCCGCCGTCGGAAATTTTCACGGCAACAGCGCGGCCGTCGGGCAGGCCCACCAGCTGCACACCCTCAAAGCCGTCTTTCGCCACGGTGCCCGGGAGGAGCCGCATCAGCTCCGTGACGTCCCGGCGCTCGCCGGCCACCATGTCGGGGTGCTCGCGCATGGCGAGCCCGACGGCGGCTTCCGCTAGCAGTTGGGCGGTCCCGCCGTCGTCGGAGGTCCTGACGCCTGCCTCCGCGCCGGTCGCCCCGGCCCCGGCCCCGGCGGTGGCTGCGGCGGCGGCGATGGTTCCGAAGGCGCGGGCCATTCCGCGCAGGGTGAGGGCGAACAGCGGGGTGCCGCAGCCGTCGGTGCTGCGGCCCAGCGGCTGTTCTCCGGTGAGTTCGGCGACGGTGGTGGCGACCAGTTCCTGCAGCGGGTGTGACGGGTCAAGGTAGCCCTTGACCGGCCAGCCGTTGATGACGCAGGTGGCAGCCATGGCCGCATGTTTGCCTGAGCAGTTCTGCGTCAGCTGCGTGGCGCGGAGTCCGGACCGCAGCCAGTCCTCGCGCTCGCTGGTGCCGTACGGGAGGTCGGTGCTGTTCTCCAGGTCGCCGGCAGTGAGCCCGTGCATGGCAAGGATGCGCTGGGTGCCGCCGCGGTGCCTGGCGCCGCCGGAATGGCTGGCGGCGGCCAGGGCGAGCAGGTCGGCGGGGAGCTTCAGGCCGGCACGGACCATGGCAACGGCCTGCAGTGGCTTGAGGGAGGAACGGGGGTAGAACGGAGCCAAGGGGTCCCCGGCCGCGGCCAGGACTGAGCCGTCCGGGGCGGTGGCGATGACGGAACCGTAGTGGACGCTTTCCACCAGGCCATCGCGGGTGGCAACCACCAGGGGTGCGTGCCGCGGGAGCTCACCAGGCTCTACTGGGGCGGTAGCGGCAGCTGCCGACTGGGCAGCAGGGAAGGCAGGGGCTGGCATGACGTCCTAGGGTGGCTTGCTGGCTGGTTACTTGTTGAGGATGGAATCGAGGGCAACGCCGACGGCGCGCAGGTGCGCGGCCATGGCTTTGCTGGCTTCCTCGGCGGAGCCGGCTTCGATGGCGGCGAGGATGTGCTGATGCTCGCTGTCCGACGCGTGCTGGCGGTCGGCCACCATGTTCAGGGTCTCGGACTGGAAAGCCAAGGCTCCCCGGATATCGGCCACCACGCTGGCAAACACCTTGTTGCCGCTGGCCCGGGCGATGGCAGCATGGAAGCTGGAGTCCAGCGCAACCCAGGATTCGGGATCCGTTTCCGTGGTCATGGCTGCGACGATGTGGCGGAGCGTTTCCAGCTCTTCAGCGGTCCTGCGCTGTGCGGCGAGTCCCGCTGCCGGAACTTCGATATGGGGACGGGCCTCGGTAAGGTCCCGTGCCGAGTACTGCCCGAGGGTGAGGTCGTTGGCCACTTTGTCGGCGACCACAAAGGTGCCCTTGCCGGTCTTGGTGACCGTCAGGCCAAGGGCGGTGCAGGAGCGGAGAGCTTCCCGGATGACGGAGCGGCTGACCCCATACTGCTGGGCGAGCATCGCTTCGGAGCTGAGCTTCCCGCCCACTGCCACTTCCCCGGATTCGATGTCACCGCGGATTGCGTTGAACACCGCTTCGGCGGCGCTGAGCCGGGCAAGCGGCTGGGCGCCGGGGGATTGGTCGCGGGAGGGGCTGGCAGGCTGTCCTGCTGTCCGGCTGTCTGACAGGTTCACGCTTCAAATATGGCACGGGTCACACTGGGTGTCAATCGTTACCTCATCGGGGCAGTTATATGACTTCGGTGTGTCTGGCGCCATGACCCCCATGTTTCCCCGGGCCGCCGGTTAGTCTCCTGCCATGGATGAATATTCGGAGGAACTCGTCAACCTCGCTTTCATGGCCCTGGACCACGCGATTGATTCAGTGGTTTCGTCAGGCTCCGACCTCGTGCCCTTTGTCATTCGGGAGCAAGGCGGCCAGCGGAACCTGCAACGGTATCTGGTGGGGGACCAGCTCGAGGCCGGCGTGGCTGCAGCAAGGCAATCCCTTCGGGAGGAGCCGCTTCCTGACCGCGTGGCTGTTGCCTGGGACGGGTTCATCACCTCGTCGGAGGGGCGGCAGGAGGCCGTTTTCGTTGAGTCGTACGAGCAGGGCACCCCGGCCGGTTTCATCATGGCCCAGCGGTACCAGCGGGCGGGGTTCCTCAAGAAGAAGCGGGAATCAGTGGGGAATCCTGCTTTGGTGGAGAAGAACACCGCACCGCTGTTCTAACAGTTCCACGCGTGTCACAGCGGGCTGCAGCCTTCAGGACTTCGCGGCGTTGCGCCGCTGCGCCGTCAGCAGCCGGAGTCCACTGGCCAGCACGCCGACGTGGCTGAAAGCCTGCGGGAAGTTGCCGAGGAACTCACCGGTGTCGGGGTGGATCTGCTCCGGGAACAGACCCAGGGGGTTCGCGCGCCGGCACAGGGATTCGTAGAGTTCATGGGCCTCGTCCAGCCGTCCTTGCCCGGCCAGGTTGTCCACCAGCCAGAAGCTGCAGAGCAGGAAGGCGCCCTCCGTGCCGGGCAGGCCGTCGGGTGATTCCGCGGGCAGGTAGCGGAACAGGAGTCCGTTGCCGGCGTCGAGGTTTGCCTCGATTGCCCTCGTGGTGGACACCATCCGGGGGTCGTTGAACGAAATGACGTTCCGTATGGGGAGTGTCAGCAGGGCAGCATCCAGTCCGCCTGCGCCGCCCAGCTGTTCGGTGAAGGTGTGCCGTTCCGGGTTCCAGGACAGGCTGAGGGCCGCATCGTGGATCTCCCGGGCTGCCGCCTCCCAGCGCCGGTTCGGATAGGGGAGCCGGTGCTTCCGCGCGATCTGGATGGCGCGGTCCAGGGCCACATGGCACATGGCGGCAGAGTACGTGAAGGGGCGGCCGTCGCTGCGGACTTCCCAGGGCCCGCTGTCCGGCGTCTTCCAGCTCCGGATGGCAGCTTCCACAATGGGCGTCAGGGTGGACCACAGCTGGTGGTCCACCGGCTGGCCGCTGTTGGACCACTGGTATGCGATATCAACGATTTCGCCGTAAACGTCGTGCTGGAGCTGGTTGACAGCGCCGTTTCCCCAGCGGACGGGGGAGGACCCGCGGTAACCCCGAAGCACCGGATCCACCACCTCGTCCGGCGGCTGCGACCCGTCCAGGGCGTACATGACGTGAGGGACGCCGTCGCGCTCCACATTGGTCAGTACCCAGGCGAGGAACACGTCGGCATCGCTGGGATCGCCGATCCTCCTCAGCACATAGTTGGAGAAGGAGGCGTCCCGCACCCAGGTGTAGCGGTAATCCCAGTTGCGCGGCGAGCCCGGCCACTCGGGGAGGGAGGACGTGGCCGCCGCCATGATGGCGCCCGTTTCAGCGTGATCCAGCAGTTTCAGGGTGATGGCGGAGCGCTTCATCAGCTCGGCCTGGGAGCCCTCGCACGTCAGGGCCGATGCCCATTCGCGCCATGCCCGCACCGTCTGGTCGATGAGCTTCTTCGCGTCCGGACGCTGACGCAGCCGGAACCGCCCGGACCAGTGCAGCGCCACGGTGAGGGTTTCGCCGGCGCGCAGGGTCAGTTCGGCACCAAGGCCGCGTCCTTCGGGGCGAAGCTCCACCGATGACCATAGGTATACCTCCTGGGTGCCGTTCACCTGCCAGTCGAACCGCCATCCTGCCGCGAGCTGGTCAAAGGTAGTTCCAACCTTCGGTGCCACGCTGACGCGGACCCGGACGTCGCCGCCTACCGCCTGCGCGTGCCGGAGCAGCTCCGACCGGCCGGCCGGGACGGGTTCCGCGAGATCCGCCCCCGAGCGCAGCGTGAGGCAGTCGGTTACCTGGAGCATCCCGCGGTCTGAGTACAGCGAAGTGACCACAACGCCGGAATCCTCCGTGTACCGCTGGGTGGAGGAGAGCAGCGGCAGGGGAGTGATTTCGAACAGGCCGCCGGACTCGCTGTCCAGAATACCGGCCAGGAACGGCGGGCTGTCGAATTCGGGCAGGCAAAGCCACGAGATGCCGCCATCGCGGCCCACCAAAGCACAGGTGGAACCGTCGCCGATGAGGCCGTGGTCCTCGATGGGCAGGTACCCCTCGGGTCGCTCCACCGGGCGCGGATATGCCGGAGCATGCATGTCTGCTGGCTCCTCCGTGTGTTTCCTGTACTCCTCTATTGTCCCGCCGATTCACCGTGTTTTCCACTTGCCGGCCTTCCCGGATTGGGGCCTTTCTGCCCTTCCCTGCGGGTGCCCCCTCGCGGCACTCTGAAGCATGAGGCCGACCTCCGCCCGGAACCGCCGCGTGGTTGCGGCGATCCTGGCCGGCGTGCTGGTCATCGGCGCCGTTGTATGGGCGGTAATTCTGTTCACTGCCCCTCCTGCGGGCGGTCCGGCAGCGGGAGTCACCCCGTCCCCCGGTGCAACCTCCGCGGTTCCCGCTCCAGCGACGACGGCTCCAGCGACGACGGGTCCGACGACGACGGCGTCTCCCACGACGGCGTCGCCCAGTCCCTCCGAGCGGCCGCCTTCCCCCGCGCCCACGGCGGCACCGCCGGTGGTCAGCCCCGAGCCGCCCGTGACGCCCCAGCCCCCGCCGCCGCCCGAGCCGCCCCCCGCTGCGCCGTTCCCGCTGGCGTTGCTGGGCCAGGACGTCGAGGTGATACCCGGTGCAGGGCAGGTAGTGGCGTTGACGTTCGACGCCGGGGCCAACTCTGCCGGGCTGCCCAAGATCCTGCGGACTCTCTCCCAAGCAGGGGTTCCGGCATCGTTCTTCCTCACCGGCAGTTGGGCGGCCGCGAACCCATCCGGAGTTTCCGCGATTGTGTCATCCGGGCACCGCGTGGGCAACCATTCGATGACGCACCCTGGTTTAACCGGACTCACGGATGCCGGCATCGCGGCCGAAGTCCAGGGCGCGGAGCAGGCCATCCTCGCCGCCGGTGCCGACCCCGCGCCGCTCTTCCGTTTCCCGTTCGGGGAGCGTGATGCACGCGCCATAGCCGCGGTGAACAACCTTGGCTATGTGCCGGTGCGGTGGACCGTGGACACCCTCGGCTGGAAGGGAACCAGTGGCGGCATCAGCGTGCAGCAGGTGGCTGACAGGGTGCTGGCTGCGCTGCGTCCCGGCGAGATCGTCCTGATGCACATCGGGTCCAACCCCGACGACGGCTCCACCCTGGATGCGGACGCCCTCCCGCAGATCATCGAGCGCGTCCGCGCCGCCGGGTACAGCTTCGCGACGCTGGACAGCCTGCTGTAGCCGGGGCTGGGCAGTGGGGCGCGGTAGGCGCGGCTCAGCCCACGCGGGCGCGGTTCTCGATACTGCGCAGGATGCCCAACAGTTTCATAACTCCATCGTCGCCGAAGAGAATGTCCGGGCCCGAGGGCGCCAACTCGTTGTAGGGGGAATCGAAAAGTGCGGCCGGGGCCACCTTCCCGTTCTCCACCAGATGTGAGGTCAGGACCTGCAGGAAGTCGAGCTGCTGGGCTGTCAGCGTTGTTCCTGCCACGAATTCGGCGAGGGCTTCCTCGACAGCGTCCCGATCCAGGCCGATCAGCGAACGCACATAGAGGCCCAGCCCCTCCGTGGCCGCCCTGTCCAGGTCTTCCCGGGAGCCGAGGCCACTTTTCAGCAGGATGCGCTCCAGTTCAGAGAGGTCCAAGGCAGTCAGTTGCTTGTTCCTGCGCAGGCGCTGGATGGTTGCGTGGTCCTGAAGGCCGGCGAGGTAGAGGCGGATCTTCTCGCGGTACCGGACCAGATCGATGTGGCCATTGGATGCGCCGACGAGGTCGATCTCCTCTAGTTCGCCGAGTTGGTCCTGGAAATTCGTGTACACGACGTTGCGCTTGCGCTTCTCAATGAGGTGGACAAGTTCGCGCAGCCTGAGCCGGATCTCTTCCAGCCATTCAGCTGAGACGGACTCCCACTCGGCGTCGTCAAGGATTGCCCCGATCAACGGCAGTTGCGCTGCAATGGCGGGAATGTTGGGCTGGTCCTGCAGGGCGGCGGCTACGGCCTGTATCTTCTTCCGCAGAGGGCCAAGTGGCTTGCCCTGCAGTGCTGCAAGTTCGGTCTGCAGGATGAGGTAATCAAAGCGCTTGGCTTCCTCTGTATCCGGCAGGGCGCCGATCGATGCCAGCCGTGCGATGTCCGTCTCCAGAGCGTCGAAGTCTTCGCCGCCCAGGGAGTTCCAGCCGGAAGGCTCGGTAAATTTGTCCACCCATTTGCGGGCCGGCTTGACCAGGAAGTTGTCCAACGGCAGCCTGCCTACGGTGTGATGCAAAGACTCCCGCAACCCCACAACAAACGGTACATCGGAATCCCAGGCGAGGTCCGCCGTCGTACGCAGCAACTGGACCCTGGTGGCGAAGGTGCTTTCCGCAAGCGACTTACCCAGGGACCCTTCGTTGCCCGGCATGCCGGCGTTGAAGTAGTCGGCATTGCGGCAGAGGTCGAAGATGAAGAAGTCCTTCTTGTCTTCACCGGGTCCGAAGAGGTCCGGGCAGAGGCGCGTCCCGCGGCCCACCATCTGCCAGAACTTGGTCTTGGAGCGCACCATCTTGAAAAAGACCAGGTTGACGGCTTCTGGGACGTCGATGCCCGTATCGAGCATGTCCACTGAAATCGCGATATGCGGGTCTCCGTCGCGGCGCGAGAACTCGTCGATGAGGGTCTGTGCGTAATTCACCTGGTAGGTCACCACCCGGGCGAAATGGCCTTTGAGGTGCGGATAATTCTTGTCGAAACGCCGTTCGATGAATTCGGCGTGCCGGTTGTTCTTGGCGAAGATGATCGTCTTACCGAGCCGGTCCCCGCCGGCCACCTTGTGGCCATGGGTCATCAGGACTTCCAACGCCTTGTCCACCGTGTCGGTGTTGAAGAGCCAGGAGTTCACGACGGCGGAATCCACGGTCTCGGGGATTTCGCCGTCCTCGTTCCAGTCGAGTTCGTCCCAATGCTCTTTTTCATGCTCTGGAAGGTCGTCGTAAGCGATGCCTTCGTAAGGGAATTTGAGCGGAACCGGGACCACTCTGGGCGGGACGAGGTAGCCGGCTTCGATGGCTTCGTTCAGTTCGTACGCGAATGTGGGTACGTTGTCCTCGATACCGAAGAGGTTGTAGGTGTTGCGGTCCACCTCTGATTGCGGGGTGGCGGTAAGGCCGATCAGGAGCGAGTCGAAGTACTCAAAGATCGCTTTGTACTTCTGGTAAATCGAGCGGTGGGCTTCGTCAACAATAATGAGATCGTAGTGGCCGATGCCGAACCTGCGCTGGCCCAGTGATCCCTGGGTGTGGTTGATGAGGTTCATCATGGTGGGGTAGGTGGCCACGTGGATACGGCTGTCTGCTTCCTCGCCGGAGCCCAAGATAACGGGCCCGGATCCCGGGAGGTGGGTCTTGAACGCGTTCGCCGCCTGCTTGACCAGGGCCACCCTGTCGGCCAGGAACAGGACGCGTTTGGCCCAGTTGGCTTCCTGCAGCAGTTTGGTGAGCGCGACGACGGTTCGCGTCTTTCCGGTCCCCGTTGCCATGACCACCAAAGCCTTGCGTTCGCAGTCCGTCTCGTAGGCTTCGGTAACTTTGCGGATGGCGTTGTGCTGGTATGGGCGTTCAACAATGGAGTTGTCGATCTGCTGTTGCGCCAGGGGTTTGCGGGACTGCCGGCGGTTGACGAACAGCTGGAGCTGATCGCGCGTGTGGAAGCCTTGGACTGCCCGTTCGGGATACATGGTGTCATCCCAGATCCATGTCTCGTAGCCCGAGGTGTAGTAAATGATGGGCCGCCTGTTGTACCGGAGCTCCAGGCAGTCGGCGTAAAGCTTGGCCTGCTGCTTTCCCACGTGCGGGTCCTTCGTGGTCCGCTTGGCTTCCACAACGGCGAGCGGCAGCCCGTCCGCGCCCCAGAGGACGTAGTCCACGTAGCCGATGCCGCTCAGCGTGCCGCTGGTAGTGGGCATCGTGTCCACCTTGAATTCACGGTCCTCAGTATTGGCGAGCGGCCAGCCAGCTTCCTTGAGGTCCCAGTCGATGAGGTGCTTGCGCGTCAGCGCTTCGTCGTAGTCGTGGTGGTCCGGAATGGACTGGTTCTGCTTCTTGGCTTCGGCTATTTCCGCCTGGAGCTGCCGAAGCTGGGCTGTGAGATCCTCGTTCGTTGCCGCGGACTTCGCGAGGGCTGCATTCTTGGCCTTGAGTTCATCTTCGAGCTTCTGGAGCTGCTCCGGTGACAGCTGCTGGACCGCTGCCTTGGTCGCCGGGGCGAGGTGGCCGGCGTCGAACGCGAACGACGGCGGCAGCTGGCTGCCGTTCTTTGCGTAGTTCCGTGCCAGCCAGTAGCAGACGTGGTGGAGCTCCCGCAGGACGATTTCCGCCCCTTGAGTGGTGGGGTTTACCGGGTTGTGGACGGCGTTGTTTCCGGCTTTGCGGATGATGGTGAGCTTGCTGCCGATGGCGCCGCCGACGAGGTTTTTGAATGCCGGCTCACTAAGGAGGGCGTTGAGATCCTCTTTGTACGGGAGATTTAGGGCAGCCTCTACCTTGTACAGCCAATCGACCAGGCGCTCCGCGGTGTACCGTGCGTAGAACATGGAGGCGCGTGGATCGAGCCGTGCGAACTGCTCGGCCCGCCGCGCGTGCTGCGCCAGGTCCGGCCAGTCGCCCAGCATGAACCCGAAATTGCTGTTGCCTGCCCCCACTACTTGACCCCCGTCACTGCCACGCCGCGTATGAGCACTAGTCAATCATGTGGAAGAGGTTGGCGCGGCACTCACGTCACGGAACAGCTGATGGCCCTGTTGATACTTCCAGCGCCCATCGAAGTGGAGCCGACCGACTACAAGGCCTGGGGCGATGCCGAGTTCTCGTGCAAATACTGTGGCATCGGAGAGTGTCCTAAGCGAGCCAAGACGTGCTGCGTTGCTCTCGGGAATGATGCAGTTCCTGGCGAAAGCGTCCGCGGCAACCTCCCGGGGATCCTCTTTCGACTCGGCCGGGCCCTGAAGCAGGAGATCGTCGTGGCTGTCGTTCAGGACGTGGTGGATCTCGTGCATGAGGCTGAACCAATACTGCGAGTCGTTGCGGCCCCGAAGCGACAATTGGATGCGCGGCCGCCCATTCACCCAACGGGTGGCTCCGTGCGCCCGGCACCCTGGGACCTCCGGGACGTACAGGAGCTCGACGCCGGCGCCGGTGAGTTTTTCGCCCACCCGCTTGCGGTATTGGCCGGGGTCCAGGCTGCTGAGCTTTGGCAGTTCCGGCGCGATGCTCCTCAGCTTCCGTGCGTCATATGGCGGCAGGGCCTCGTTTGCCCGGCGGGATTCGATCTCCCCCAGCCGCAGCCACGTGGCCACTGCCGGCCAGCTCACATCGTGCGTCAGCTGTTGCCTGAAGGCTGCTGCAGGTGCAGCAATTCTCGATTCCAGCGCCTTCCAACTGCCAACCTCAAAGAACGCAAGAACTTCCCAGACCAGCCGTCCGGGGTCCCGCAAGGTGCTTTTGATGTAGCCCTCCTTGCGCAGAAACGTGGTCACGGTCCCAGGCAGTTCCTTGGCATGCCGCGCGAGTTGCTTTTCAAGTTCCAGCCTGGCAACGTCCGCACGGAAGATGGCTTCTGCATTGAGCCAGAACTTTATGGAGTATCCGGTGACAAGCGACAGTTTGGCGGCGACCTCGGGGGAGAGGGTCGCAGTGCCGCTGAGCAGTTCGCTGATGTGCTTGCGACTCAGCCCGGCAGCATCGCCGAGCTCCTGCTGGGTCTTGCCGTTCTCGTCCAGCCAATCCCGGAGGAAGGTGCCAGGGTGGACTGCATAGTCGGTTTTGGCGGCCATGGTTTCCTCTCTCTTCCTAGTGGTAGTCGCCGATCTTTTCAACGATGACGGCGGTGACTTCAGCGGCTGCGCCGTCTGAGCCTGGCGTGATGAGCATCCTGAAGTTACCCGAGACCTCTCCTGCCCACATCGGGGCCAGATTGCCCGTCAGGGGATGCCAATGGCCCGGTCCATCGAGCAGTTCTTCAAGATTGTCTGCGATCTCAAGTTCTTTGATGCGCATTTTGATTTTCGGCACCCATTGGGCCTTGTAGTTTTTCTTTAGCTCACGCTCTGTTGTAAGCACCTTTTCGAGCTTGCTGCTGGAATAGCCGACGTCCATTCATGTAACCGATCTGGTTACATTGTACATCCATGCGGCGGCCGCGCCAGGGCAGGAAGCATGCCATCCGCCACTCACGCTGATCGGCCGCAGGTCATCCAGTGCATGCCGCCAATCTATACGTCCGGGCTGACATCGCAGTTACTCGAAGAAGTCCTCGTCCAGCTCCACCACGTCATAGCTCTGCTTCACCTGGACGCCGACGCGGTACTTGATCATCAGCGCGACCAGGCGGGCCGAGTCGATCAAGATGATGCGTGACGGGACATTCTCCGCGTACTGTCTGGCTCCTGACGTGAAGGTGCTGGTGGTGATAAAGACGCCGCGGGAGGCTCCGACGCCATGGAGTGCGCCCACAAAGGCCTGGATGGTTTCACGCCCCACCGTGTTGCCGTCCGCGTACCGCTTGGCCTGCACGTAGATCCGGTCGAGTCCGAGTGCATCCTGGTCGATGACGCCGTCTACGCCACCGTCGCCCGAGCCGCCGATGCGTCGGCCGCGCTGCTCGGCACCCCCGTAGCCCATCCTCAGGAGCAGATCCACGACGGCCTGCTCAAAGAATGCCGGGTCGCTTTCCCTGAGCCGCTGGACCAGCTCTGTTCCGGCTTCAGCCTTTATCCGTTCAATGGCGGCCTCTATGGCATCGATTGGGTCTGCGTCTTCGTCGAGTACGTCTGCCTCGGGGGTTGTGGAAATCTCCCGGCGGGCGGCCCGGACCTCGGCCCTGTGCTGCCGGTAGGCCTCGATTTCGCGCAGCTGGGCTTGGGCAAGACCCTCTGGGTAGCGAAGTAGGAGTTGGCGCCCGACGTCTGTGATGACATAAAGAGCATTGTCCGGCCGGGCCAACGCGGTGGCGGCGATCAAGTGCGAGATTGCCCAGCCCACGCGGCCTTTGGCTTTGAGGCTTCCGGAGTCGAGTTGGACCGCACGCTGCTCCTCAGTCAGACCGACGATGTCCATCGCCTGCTTGACCAGCTCGCTGCGGGTCCGCGAATGCCCATCGGACAGTGCCTGCAGGAGAGCCGACATGAAGCCATGCCATTTCGGAATGCCATCCTGCTCGACAACGGTAGTCATCACAGTTCTCCTTTGAAGGCCCGGTCCTGGAGTGATGCGAATAGTGAGTCCAGTTCGGCCAGGTGCTTGCGGTGCTTTTCTTTCAACTCTTCGACGGCGGCAACGCGGCTTGCGAAGGTCTGCTGGAGTTCCAGGGGCGGAAGGGGGAGCCGGATGGATTGCACTTCCTTAGCATTGATGTTTGCCATTCCCACGATGGACTTTGCCATGTTCCGAAGCAGTCCTTTTGTGCTGGACAGATTCATGAATGCGGTTAAGTACTCCGGCGATAGCTCCTGTGAACTTCTCAGTCGAACAAGATACCCAGCGTAGGCAAGTGGCTCCGTTCCTTTGTACATTGCAGTTTTTCCAACCAATTCGGCACTGTTTGTTCGGTTGAAAACCACGTCACCGCGGCGAAGCAGGTACTTATCCGGCTGGTCTGCTCTGACGTACTTAAGGTCCCTCAGGTCGAGTTCACCCCCATAGGTGAGATTGCCCATGCGCAATATCGGCATGTCCCCCGAAAGAGAAGCTTTTTCACTGGATCCATAGGTGGCTGATTGCAGCACGTCGCCCATTCGTACTGCTGGGTGCTCGCTGTGGGCCGGAACCCCAGAGCCAAACAGGGAGTGGAAGATCGATTGGGTGAGGGCGTCGAGGTGGCCGAGGGCTTCGCTGCGCTTGGTTCGGAGCTCGTCGGCCTTGTCGAGAATCGCCGCAATCCGCCGCTGCTCGTCGAGGAGTGGCAGTGGAATACGCGTAGATAGGAACTCTTTGCGGTTCACATGCATCATTGTGGCGCCGTGTAGGTGCCTTTTCATGCTTTCCAGGGCATCGCTCAGCATGTGACGCAGATAGTCCTTGTCGACTGGGTTGTCGTTGGGGACGACCCTGAAGATGTGCTGATTCAGGACAGCCACGTCCGGTTGATCCCAAACAAAAACGCCCAGGGATGCCGACCATGAAACCAACAGATCGCCAGGTTGTACATGCAGTTTCTTATCGACGACCCTTTCCGTTCGGTTGAAAGGCTTTGACGGATCATTCAAATTTTGGATACGGATGATTCGGGAGCCGGTGGATCCCCAGTCTTCGGGTTTGAATGCGGCACCATTTATGAAGTTCGCAACGTCACCGAGCTGCACCATCGGGGTTCCGACATGCTCAACCAACGAGGAGGTCCTTTAGCTCTGTAGTGCCGCGGGAGATCTCGTCTTCGAGCTCATCTAGCGCCGCAAGGATTTCCGCCGGCTCCGCAAGCTCGATGTCCGCGTGCTCAATTTCCTTGTACCTGTTCAGTGACAAGTCGTAGTCGTTTTCGACAATCTCCGAAAGCGGCACGCAGAACGACTGTTCCGTCCGCGCTCGGGTGAGTTCCGCCGTCGTCCGTTCATTCCAGCGGGCGAGGACATCAGGGAGATCTGAGGTGCCCAGGGGTGTGCGCTTGTCGTCGAGGCTGAAGCCGTCGGATTTCACGTCGTAGAACCAGACGTTGTCCGTGCCGCCGGAGTTGGTCTTCGTGAAGAACAGGACGGCGGTGGACACCCCGGCATACGGCTTGAAGACGCCGGAGGGGAGCTTCACAACGGCGTCGAGCTTGTGGTCCTCCACGAGCATCCTGCGTAGCTGCTTGTGCGCGTTCGTGGACCCGAACAGCACACCGTCCGGGACGATCACGGCGGCGCGGCCTCCCGGCTTCAGCAGCTTGATGAAAAGGGCCAGAAAGAGCAACTCCGTCTTCTTGGTTTTGACCACGCTCAGGAGGTCCTTGGCCACGTTGTCGTAGTCCAGGCTCCCGGCGAACGGTGGGTTGGCGAGGATGACGTTGTACTTCTCCTCCTCGGATTCGTGCAGGTTCGCCAACGAATCGCGGTAGGAGATGTCCGGGTTCTCCACGCCGTGCAGCAGCATGTTCATGGAGCCGATCCGGAGCATGGTGGAGTCGAAGTCGAAGCCGTGGAACTGGTGATTATGGAAGAACTTGCTGGTCTCGTCGTTGGTGAGCAGGTGTGTGTTGTTCTTCCGCAGGTACTCTCCGGCCTGCACGAGGAAGCCGCAGGTGCCGGAGGCGGGATCGCAGATCGCTTCCAGCGGTTTGGGCGCGGTCATAGCCACCATCAGGTCGATGATGTGGCGCGGCGTGCGGAACTGCCCGTTGGTGCCTGCCGAGGCGAGCTTGGACAGCATGTACTCGTACAGGTCGCCCTTGGTGTCCTTGCCGTCCATGTTGATGCTGTCAACGATGTCCACCACCTGCTTCAAGACGCCCGCGTTGGGGATCTTGAATTGCGCATCCTTCATGTGGGTGCTGTAGGTGGAATCTTCTCCGTTTGCCAGCTTGGGGAGCTCATTCCGAAGGAACGGGAAGACATTCTGCGAGAAGACGGTGTACATCTCGGTCTGGGAGAAGTCCTTGAACCTGGACCAGCGGAGGTCGGCGTAAGGGCGGCCCATCGGATCCAGGCCGCTCGGGAACACAGAGTTCTGCAGCGGCTGGTTGAGGAGGTTGGCGCGCTTCTCCTCTCGGGTGTGGTTCTCGTCGAGACGCTTCAGGAACAGCAGGTACGTGATCTGTTCGATGACTTCCAGCGGGTTGGAGATACCGCCGCTCCAGAAGGTATTCCAGACTTTGTCTACTTGGGACTTGATTTCACCTGTGATCACCCCAGTGAGTTTAGTGCCCGCGGCGGGTGTCCCGTCCGCGACTCCACAGAGATGGGCTGGCGCTTCCCATAGCCACCTATTGTCCGCACGGTGTGTGAAGATGTCCCCATGGATGAAGCCCCCAATTCTGACCTCGCTCTCTACGTCGATGGTGAGTCCGCCCTGGTAGCAGGAAATCCCGCTGCGATCGCCGAGCTTTTCAAAAAGCTTGATGTTCCGACTGAAAGGACCTTAAAGCTCGGAACAGCTATCACCGACATGCTGGCTGTTGCCGGTGGCCTTGTCGGGATTTTGGGGCATGGCGCCGTCAGCGGCAACTCGTTCCAGATGACGGCGGAGTCGTACGCCAAGTACTTGGAACTTGCTGGCTCAACCAAGGAAAAGTTCGGCCTCATCAGTGGCGTCCTTCGGCAGTCCGATGGAACCATCGACACCGTGGTGGACCTGGTGAAGACCTCGGGCGTGAATCCCGCCGTCATGGGGCACCCTGCCATGCTGGCCGCAGCATTGGCCATCCGCACCGCTATCCATAGCCTCGAAGTTCAGCTTGAGTCCATAGACGCCAAGCTGGACACCGTGCTCCGCGATAACCGGAATGAAGCGCTGGGAAATATCCAGGGAATTACCTTCATTCTCGAGAAGGCCTTTGGCTACTTCGAAGAGACTGGCCATCTCAGCGCAACTTTGTGGGACCAGGTGGCCGGTCAGGCCGCGGCGTTGTCGCAGATGCACGCTGTCGCTCTCAACCACATAGATACTCTCACCGACGAACTTAATGCCAAGAGCTTCGGAAAGCGACTGGACGGTGCGCAGAGGGCAGCTTCGGGTGAGCTCCAGCACTGGCTGATCATCACCGCCGTTGCCCTGACAAACATGGTGCGAATGGATTCCCTGGAGATAGTCCGCGGAGCAGATTCCGACATCGGTGGAGTCCATGCCCGGCATGTAGCATTTTCCGCGGAGCGCCGGCTTGAGCTCACAAGGTCCAAAGTCCAGCGTCTCGCTGACGCCGCAGTCAAGGCTTCGAAGGTGGACACCTTCACCCGGGTGACGAACCCGTTCGAAATGCCCAAGCTGTACGATGCCTTAGCGGAAATCCAGCGGCTTCTCACGGTGTTCTCTGATGGTTACGGTATGCCGGAAACTGCCGCGTTCGAGCGCAAGGAATGGCACACGTCATTGCTCGATCTCGGGCATGCCGCCGGAGCTACAGTGGCCGGGGTTGTTGGCTCCGCCGCCGGCACGGTGGCTGCCGCTCCAAAAGCCATCGCCGGAGGGGTAGAGGACTCGATTCTTCACGTGGCCCAGAGTATCGAGGAACGGCGAAAGAGCTCCGCTGCCGACGAATGATCTAGGCCCGCTCTGGATTCAACGCAGCAGCGGGCCCCAAGAGCGCCTGGGGCCCGCTGTCACCCACCCTTACTTAACAGGGACGCCAAGTCTTCCCGCCCGGTGCGTAACAACGCGGACCTGTATAGCCGGATGGTGCCGGCGGTACATACGGAGCAGGTGCAGGCGGAACATATGGTGCCGGTGCGGGCGGTACATAAGGCGCCGGAAGGTTGCGTAGCCGCTCAGCCTCTATTGCAGCCAGCCTGGCCGCTTCGTCTGCGGCTGCTTTCGTTGCGGCGGCTGCTTCGTCAGCTGCCTTCTTCACTGCAGCGGCACGTTCCTCTGCGGCCTTCTTCTCCGCTGCAGCCTGCGCTTCAGCGGCCAGGCGGTCTTCTTTCGCCTTTTTTTCAGCGGCCGCCAGCGTTGCTTGGTGCGACTTGAACTCATCCATCTTCTTCTCGCCGCTGGAGATCTTGCTATCCAAGATGGCGAGAGCCGCCGCAGTGCCGGCGGCGGAAAGCCCGGCCCAGTAGAGGGCCCTGTTGGCGTCCTTTGTGGCAGTAAAGACTGTTCGGAGAGATTTCGCTGCGGCGATCTTGGTGAGCAGCACCGCGGCAGCCGCTTCGGCGGCCACCGAAGTAGTTGGCGACGCGGCTCCAGCAGCGTCTTCCAGCGCTTTGGTGGTCTGCGCCAGCTGCGCGGGCAGCGCGCAGTCGATTGCCTCGGAATAGAGGCCGGTCTTCGCAGTGGCGGCTTCTTCATAGGCAGCTTGGACGGGCGGCAGGAATTTACGGTTTTGGCCGACTTGCATCGGTATTCCCAGCCCCTCCCGGGCAATTTCCGCGTTCACCAGCGATCCGTCCGGAGCAAACACGCCAGCAAGTGTCCGGCCGTATTTGTCGTGACGCTCAACATCGAATTCGAGTCTGACCTGAGTGCCCTTCGGCAGCAGATCCTCCAGGAACTCGGTTGCCTGGGGGCCGAGGCATTCCACGGGCTGGTTGGGGTCCTTGGTTTCAGGCGTGTCAATATTGAGCAGCCGAATCGTATGATCCCCGTTGTTGATTGACACCACCAACGTATCGCCGTCGATGACCCGGACTACTGTTCCGTTGTCTTCATTGGCTGCTGCGGCGACTACTACTGAGCCTGCGACCAGTGCGGCCGCGGCCACGGCGGCAATGATGAGTTTCATTCACACGCTCTCTTTTGGAACTTGGATCCGGAACGCCCAAATTCGGCCTTCCGGCCACCTTGGAAAATCCTGAAAGTCTTCTTCGTTAATGCTCGACGTGGGAACGCAACTTTTCCTCAACATTGGATCAAGATGACCGAAGTTATCGTTGAACTTTAAAATAGTGGAAGCAATGCATGGATGATCTCTACCGGCACGATCGTGCCGGTATCCCCATGTTCAGGTGTCGGGGCTCGGAGTAGTCTGGTTATTATGCAGCGGATCGGCACGATCGTACCTATTGGAGCGCCATGAATGACCCGATCACACGCTTGATCGCAACGGAGGTCCGCGCCCGCCGCGCCGGCTTGGGCCTGACTCAGCAGGACCTCGCGGACATGGCAGGGGTCTCCGAGCGCTTTGTCAGGTTCGTGGAGCAGGGCAAACCGAGTGTCCAGCTTGATTCACTGACCGCCGTGCTGGAAACCCTGGGCCTCGAACTCCGGCTCGCCACCCGGTCCAGCGAAGCTGCCCGGGCGCTCAGCCGCGCAACCAGTGCCGGGGAAACGCCTCAATGAAGCACCGCGTCGCCGATATCTACAAAGCGGGTGTGCTCGGCGCGCGGCTGGAACGGCACGACGGCGGGACGAAGTTCAGCTACCTGCCGGCCTACCTCGCATCCGGCGGGCCCGCCGTCGCCAGTTCCCTTCCCCTGACCAGTGAGCCGGTCTTCTCCGCGGCAGGGGCTGCGCCGCCCTATTTCACCGGGTTGCTGCCCGAGGGCCGGCGGCTCAATGCGCTCCGGCGGTCCATCAAGACCAGCGCCGACGACGACCTCTCGCTGCTCATCGCCGCCGGCGGGAACCCCGTGGGCGACGTGCAGATCGTGGGGCACGGCGAGCCGCTGGACCCCGATGAGCACGCCGTCCAGCTGGACACCAAGCTGCCGGTGGACTTCGATCAGCTGCTGGGCGACCCGGACCTGATCGATCCCGTGGCCCTGGCCGGAGTGCAGGACAAGCTGTCCGCCGGGATGATCTCGCTCCCCGTAGCCAGTGCCGGCAGGCGGTTCATCCTCAAGCTCAACGCCCCGGAATTCCCCCACGTTGTGGAGAACGAGCTGGTGATGTTCCGCTATGCGGCCAGACTGCGGATCCCGCTGAGCAGGGTTGAGCTGATCCGCGATGTGGCGGGCCGGCCGGGCCTGCTGGTGGAGCGCTTCGACCGTATCCCGGTCCCGGGCGGACATGCCGACCAGATTCAGCGTCTCGCGGTGGAGGACGGGGCCCAGGTCCTGAAGCTGTATCCGGCGGACAAGTACAACGTGGGCTTCGGGACGGTGTGCCACGCGCTCGCTGACTACTGCGCTGCACCGCTGCCGGCCCTCCGCAACCTCGCCATCCAGGGGGCGTTTGCGTGGCTGAGCGGCAACGGGGACCTGCACGCGAAGAACGTTTCCATGGTCCAGCAGCCACACGGTGAGTGGACCATCGCGCCGGTGTACGACATCCCCTCAACAGTGGTCTACGGGGACAAAACCCTGGCGTTGACGCTGAACGGCAAGCGCAGCGGAATTTCGCGGCGCCACTTCCTGGGCTGGGCGAAGGACCTCGGCCTCACCGACCGCACGGCAGTCCAGGTCCTGGAGGTTGCCCTGAAGGCGTCAGGTCCGCTGATCGCGGATCTTGAGGCGGGCACCGCTTTCGCCGGCGTGGATGGCGCCGGAAGAAACGGCTCCGGAAGGAACGGTGCCGGGACGAACGACGACGGCGGCTCGCCGTTTCCGGACATGGTCACCAGGGCGTGGGTCAAGGAGCTCAAGCACCGACGGCGGCTGTTGGAAGCCTGACCAGGCAGCGGTGACTGACGCACTCCGGCCAGTACCGCCGTCGTGCTCGCAGAAAGGAGGGGTCAGAACGATCCGCTGGCGGGCGGTGGCAGTATGTAGCCCTCATTCCGCTGGCGGGCCTTACGTTCGGCCGCGCTGTAGTTCTCGCCTTCCGGAGTCTCGTCCGACTCGCCCTCGAAGTCCACCAGGCCGTTCGTCTGGTCGAACAGATGGGCAAACCGGGTCGCTCCTGCAGCTGTCCCTGAGGCTGTTCCGGTTGCAGTACCGGGGACTGATTTCCGCCAGGCGCCGGTGGCGTGCCCCTCGTGTTCGATGAATTCCTTGAACTTCTTCAGGTCGTGTTCAGCCTGCCGTGCCACCACATGGAGCAGGTCGCCGACCTTCTCCACCATGCCCGCCGGCTGGTATTCCAGAGTGAGCGATAACTGGGTCTTGTTCCCGTCGACATCCTGGAACTCCACGACACCCGAGTTTGTGGGCCCTTCAGTGGACGCCCATGCCACCCTGCTGTCGGGGATCTGCTCGACGATCCTGGCCTCCCACTGCCGGCGGACCCCGGCAATGTGCGCCACCCATTTCAGCCGGTCATCGCTGAGTTGCTTGACGCTCTCGACTCCGGCCATGAAATGCGGAAAATCCTCGAACTGGGTCCACTGGTTATAGGCAGTGCCCACCGGTACGTCGACAACAATCCGTTTTGTTACTTTCGTGCTCACGGCGTCTCCTTCGACTGGAACCGAAACTGATGAGAATTCCTAGGTCATCAGTAGGCTCAACATAACGCCGTTGGAGGCCATGGGATAGGGCCTAAAGGTGCTGGATGCCTGCCCGCTGCATGGCGTCCTTGTAGACATCCACGCTCTTGGCCAGGAGGTCCTCCTGCTTGGCCTCGGAAACAGCAAAGGCCCGCCCGCCGAGCGCGCTGGCCTTGTAGATCTTGATGCCGCTGTTCTTCAGGGAAGAATGGTAGGTCTTCTCGAAGAGGGTGAGGAACGTGGACGCATCCGTACCGTGTGCAATGACGGCAGATACGCGCCGGTTGATCTTGAGGAACTGCCGGAAGGGCCGCAGGCCGTCGGTCTTTTCCTGGACATTCAGGGCCGAGGGAAGATCTGCGTCGCGAACCCACGGGTAGGCGTTCCACGGCATCACGTAGCGCGGATCAAGCTCGGCAAGTTCATAGATCTGCGTGGCGCGGCGTGCGGCTTCATCGTCATTGAAATGGGAGACGAAGCCGGACTCTGTTCCCTTGCCGGGGCTGACATGGAGGCTGACGATCCGGCATTCGTCCTCGTCATGCACGGGGTCGATGTACGGGACGACGGACCCAGGCTTCTTTTCCATCAGTTCATCGCAGAGCTGCGTTACCGCCGCGATGTTTGGTTCCTGTAGCAGGGCCTTTTTTTCGTCCCAGTCAATCGTCACGATCTCTCCCTCAGCAGCACGGCGTCCAGAATCAGGCGTCTGGTTCCACTCTACGCTTTTGGGCGTGGGGGTGCGCAGGGCGATTTTGCTCCGCCCGGTTGGCGCCGGGCGGGGTAACGTCATCTGAATGGACAGGAAAACGCTCAAAGCTGAGGGGTTTGCCGGCTTCCGGACCTTAGGCAGCCTGGAGATCATGAGGGTGCCGCAGGGGACGGGACTGTTTGCCGTGCTGCGGCCGAACGAGTACGAGCCGCATTTCCTGAAGAAAAGCACCGCCGGAATCTTCAAGAAGAAGGACCCCAGCTTGCCCCCGGAGCCTCTCCTGGCCGAATGGGTGGACGGCGCGGACATCCTCTATATCGGCAAGGCAGGGCCCGGCAGCAAAGGGAACCGTGGGCTCCGGCGGCAGATCCAGGAGTTCCTCGACTTCGGCAAAGGGAAACCGCCGGGCCACTGGGACGGCCGGCTTATCTGGCAACTGACCCACACGGATGCGCTCATCGTCGCGTGGAAAGAGCTGCCTGCCGAAGAACTGAACAACGCCGAAGCGCGCTATCACGCAGAGTTCCTCGAAGCCCATGGAAAGCTGCCGTTCGCGAACCTCGTCCAGGCGCGCACCAAGGAACAGCGTCCCGAAACCGGCATCCCGAACTAGGCCAAACCGCCGTCGAACGTGAACCTGCCTGCCAGCAGCGTCGCAGCCACGGGCATGGCGGCCAAGCCGGCGTCAGGGACGCTGAGCGGATCGGCATCGAGAACCACAACGTCGGCCGGATCGCCCACGCGGATGCCGCTTCGTCCCCTCACGGAGGCGGTCAGTGCCTGTTGCCGTGTGATGGTCTCCTCCGGGTGCCAGGGCCGGCGACCGTCGCCGCGGGCACGGGTGGTGGCGGCCGCGATGGCGGCCCACGGATCCAGCGGGGCAACGGGGGCGTCCGAGCCCAAGGCCAGCGTTGCGCCGGAGTCCAGGAGGGACCGCAGCGGGAAGGCCCGGTCTGTCCTGCCGCGCCAGTTGGACTCGGCGGCGTCGCGGTCGTCCAGGGCATGAACCGGCTGGACGCTGGCTGTGACCCCAAGCCGGCCAAAACGGACGAAGTCCTGCCTCCGAACAAACTGGGCATGCTCGATCCGGCCACCCATGCCGGCACGTTCAAACGCGTCCAGGGCCACCGTGTTGGCGGCATCCCCAATGGCATGGACGGCCGGGACGAAGCCGGAATCCCCCGCGCGGACCAGCAGCTCGAACAGTTCCTCTTCACTCACGGTAAGCAGGCCGTGCCCGCCGTGGGGGTAGGGGTCCACGCAGAAAGCCGTACGGGTGTTCAGTGCACCGTCAATGAGCACTTTCAGGGGCCCGGCCCGCAACAGTCCCCGGCCGCCGTCGGCCTCCTGGCCGGTGCGCATCCCCAAACTGACCGCCCGCTCCAGGTCTTCCGGATAGACGCCGGCATCCACCCTGAGCGCGCTGAACCCGTTAGCCATCCGGCGCACCCAGGGCTCGCGGTTCCACGTCATTTCGAAGTCAACCACGCCCACAACGCCCCGGGATGCCGCGTTCCGCGCTGATTCCAGGACCCACGCGTCGACAACACTGTCCGGCAGTTTTCCGAGCTCGCGGGTCAGGGCGAACGCCGGTTCTTCGCGGAGCAGCCCGCTGGCATCCGGCTCCACTGCGTAGCGGCGGGCGGCGGCACTGTTCAGCCAGGCGCAGTGGAGGTCATGGCTGATCAGCACTGTCGGCTGGGTGCCGGTCGCGGCGTCGAGCATTTCCAGGGTGGGAACATCCGGCCAGAGCGCGTCGCGGAAGCCCACGCCGACGGTGGTGAGTGAAGGGTCCGCAGCAGATGCATGTAGACGCACGACGGCGGCTGCCTCGCCAGCGGAGGCGGCACCCGACAGGTCGAGCCGGTTGGCGTGCAGCGCCCACTGGGTCATGTGGACGTGCTCGTCCCAGAGTCCGGGAATGACGTAACGCCCGTCCAGATCCACCACTTCGACGCCGGTATCCAACGACGCGCTCGCGGGCTGGCCGCTGGGAACCAGGCCGCTGACCACCCCATCGCTGATGTGTAGATCCCAGAGGCGGTCATCGCCGGGGCGGCGGACCGCTGCCAGGACGAGGCCTGTCATCCTTCCAATGCCGTCAGCTCGTTGGGGGAGCAGGACTCCGAATCGACCGGGACTCTCAACGACAGCTCGACGTCGGTCCTTCCGGAAACAGTCACGTTGGCACCTTGGGCATTGCCCGAGGTGACGGACCACCACCCGTCAGTGGCCTCGTCCAGGACTGCGACGGTGCTGAAGCCGTTCGGCTCCAGCACGGGATTGAGTGCATCCATAACGTGCCGGAACTTTTCCGAAACCTTAACCAGGTTCCCATCGCTGTGGAAGGCGGGGAGGAAGAGGGTGCATTCACCGTTGTCCTGCCGGTTGAGGGAGGCAGGGCCCGCCGCTTCCCAGCCGATGCCAGGGAATTGTCCCTCCAACGCCTGGCGGATCTGGCCTATTACCGGTGAGTACTTGCGGGAGCTTTCCAGCACACCCCCGGGCTCCTGGGTCACAGCCGGCAGTTGGGGCCCGGCTTCCTTGGGCTGGCAAGCCGTCAGTGCAGGAAGAAACAGGACCAGGGTGCCCGCCAGGAGCTTTGAAATGACCCGCCCGCGCTGACCCTTCCGGACGCCCGGAGGGCCGAGGCCCTGCTTGACCCTCGCGGCCGTGCTCATGTGTTCCCCCTGCTTGGCGTTGTGACTCGCACCAACAGCCTAGCTGTACTGTCCCGGCAGGTTGATGACACGGGGATTGATTTGACGCAATAAGAGGACCTCCGGGTGTTGTGTGGTGCTTGTCGAGAGCGAACACAAACCAGGAGGTCCTCGTGTCCCACCGTAACGCGTTTTTGGCTCATTCGGGGCGTCTGCAGTTGGCCCGCTGCATCGTGGTTGATGGCTGGCCTTTGCGGCGTGCCGCGGAGCGATTCAACGTTTCCGTCCCGACGGCCGCGCGCTGGTCCGGCCGCTACCGGGAGTTGGGTGAGGCCGGGCTGGAGGACCGGCCGAGCCGGCCCCTAACCTGCCCGCACCGGACCCGGGTGCGCACCGAGCGGCGCGTGCTGGGACTGCGGGTGAACCGGCGTTGGGGTCCGGCCAGGATCGCGTATCACCTGCATCTGAACGTCTCCACCGTTCACCGCATCCTGGCCCGCTATCTGTGTCCACCCTTGCGTTTCACCGACCCGGCCACGGGGATCAGGGTCCGCGGCCGGGACCGAACCCACCGATACGAATACGCGTGGCCAGGTGAAATGATCCACGTGGACATCAAGAAGCTCGGGCGCATCCCCAACGGCGGCGGACACCGCGTTCACGGCCGGGTCCAGGGCGAAGCGAACTCCCGGGCCAGGAACCTCGCTGAAGGCCAGCCCAAATACCGCGGCCAGGTCAGGGGCTACAGCTTCCTGCATCACGCTGTGGATGATCATTCCCGGTTCGTGTACTCCGAGATCCTGCCCGACGAAACCAAGGAGACCGCCTCGGCGTTCATGCGCAATGCCATCGCCGATTTCACCGCCCGGGGCGTCAAAATCCAGCGGGTGCTGACCGATAACGGCTCCTGCTACCGCTCCCGCGCCTTCGCCGCTGTCCTGGCCGAGGCCGGGATCAGGCACAAACGCACCAGGCCCTACCGACCCCAGACCAACGGCAAAGTCGAGCGGTTCAACCGCATCCTCCAAGAGGAATGGGCCTACGCCAAGGCCTACACCTCAGAAACCGAACGACAAGCCTGTTACCCGGACTTCATCGAGTACTACAATCACCGCAGGCCCCACACCGCGCTCAAAGGCGCCTCACCGATCCACCGCGTCACCAACCAACCGGGTTAGTACACCTAGCGGCCGGCCCTGACATCAACGCGATGGACAGCAGTCCCCATGGCTGGCATGGAGCCGCCGCTATAGGTTTGAACAAGACTGCATGACATTTTGGGGGAGAAATGAGTGGAATTTGGGGCGCCGACCCGGTCCAGCTTCGGGCATTGGCTGTTTCACTTCACGGCGGCGGAGTGAGGCTCAACGAGCTGGCAAAGAGATTCAGGCAAGACCTGGAGACCACGGCATGGAAGGGCAGAGACGGTGAGGCCTTCCGTGCCGCGTGGACGGACGGGCACCAATTGGCTCTGGCTCGGTGCAGCCAGATGTTACTCGAGGGTGCCCGCGTGGTTGAACGCAACGCGAAAGAGCAGGAACGGGCCAGTACCGGGGATTCGGGGACAGTCCGCGGCGTTCCCGGCGTCCAGGCTGCCGCCGGGAAGGACCGTGAGGGGGACCCCACCGGCGGTACTCCACACGAAAACTTCCGCACGCCGATTCCCATGTCTGATGCGGACCTGCGGGCAGACATGATCGAGCAGGGCGGAATAGGTGATTGCTGGTTGCTGGCCGGGCTCGGCTCTGTCGCCCAGAGCGACCCCGGCTTCATCCGTGAACATTTGGTCCTGAACGAGGATGGAACCTACACGATTACGTTCTACAAGGATGGGGACCCTGTGCAGATCACGGTGGAAGCCTCCAGCATTCAAAACCCTGCAACGGATCCGGACGAGAACCCCAACTTTGCAACCATCTACGAGAAGGCTGCTGCGGAGTTCTTTGGCGGGGATTACTCCGACATCGACGGCGACGACCCCCAGCGGGCTTTGGAAGCCATCACAGGCAACGCAGCCCAGACTGAGCGGGAGCTGAGCTTCGCCGAAATCCAGGACCGGCTCGACGCGGGGCCTGTGGTCGCAACCACCGAATCCGGGGGTGATTGGAACCCTTTCACCACCCATGATGGTGATGTGGACAACGAACAGATCGTTGCCAACCACGCCTACGTGGTCACAGAAATCGTGGATGGCAGGGTTCACCTGATAAATCCCTGGGGTCCCGATGGGGGTCTGGCCAGCGATGGCCATGACAAGGTAGGCGATATCTGGCTTACGGAGGAGGAATACCGTGAGAACTTCTCCCACATCAGCTCAGTACCCGCACCACGACCAGCCAAGGAACGGTAATGAAATGACTCAGACTGTTATTGCCCCCCAAGGATCACAGCCGGCCATTTCGGGTGTGCGGGTAGGGGTCATGCGCGTTGGGCGCCCTGAGGGCATTGGTGTTGCCAGGCTTGCCCTCCGGGATGACCAGGAGTCCCGCATCGAACTGCTTCGCGAAGGCGAGAGCGTAGCACTGCTCGATCAGGGCACGCTTACGCTGAAAGTGGTCCATGCGCCGGGGGCTGAATTCCTCAACGGCGCTGTGGTGCTGGAGTTCGAACCCCGCACCCCCGAGGGCTAAATTGCCGGGCCCTTGAGCCGTTCCATCTCGCGGCGGTCCTTCTTGGTGGGCCGCCCGGCGCCACGGTCGCGCTGGGGGAGGCCCAGGGCCGGGGCAACAGGCCGTGGCGGGGTGTGGTCCGTGAAACAGTGCGATGCCGCTTCGGCGCCCACGCGTTTGGCGATCAGGCGGCGGACTTCAAGGGTGCGTTCAAAGCCGGACATCCGGATGGTGACGGCATCGCCGGTAACCAGAGTTGCCGAAGCCTTGGCGGGGCTGCCGTTCAGGCGCACGTGTCCGGCCCGGCACGAGGCAGTAGCCAGGGAGCGGGTCTTGTAAGCGCGGATGGCCCACAACCACGCATCAATGCGGACGCTGGCGGGGGAGGTTGGAAGGCTGCTCATGGCTGGCAACGAGTATACGGGCGTGGTTGCCCGCGCGAAAGGACCGTGCAGGAAAGCCGAAGGCAGCGCCGGCGTTAGGCCACGAGGTTCGCAGCAGCAGTGTCCATGTGCTCGCGGATCGTGTTCCGCGCCAGTGAGGCGTCGCCGGTCTCGATAGCATCAACGATCTCGTTGTGCCGGTCCACGCTCATGTTCTTGATGCCCCTGTCCTGGCCCGCGAACATGATGGACATCCGGATGGACCCCTCGAGGGACTCCCAGGAATGCAGCAGGGTTTCGTTGCCGGTCAGCCGGCAGAGGGTCCGGTGGAAATCCAGGTCCGATTCCACGCGTTCCTGCATGCTGCCGTTCTCGGCCGCAGTCATCGCATCTATGGCGGCCCGCAGCTTGTTGCTGACGAGCTGCCGGTCCGGAAGTTCGCACAGCGTTCGGGCAGCCAGGGACTCCAGCGCTGCCCGGACGGAGAAGATATCGCGGATTTCCTTGGCGTCCAGATGCCTGACCGAGAGGCGGCCGCGCGGTCCGGCCGAGAGCAGGCCCTCCTGCTCGAGCTGGCGCAGGGCTTCGCGGAGCGTCCCCCGGCTGATCTGGAGCATCTCCGACAGCTCGGTTTCCACCAGGTGCCGGCCAGGTTCGAGTTCGCCGCTGGTGATGGCGGCACGCAGTGCACTGAGTGCCTGCTCGCGGAGGCTCTTCTTTTGCAGTCCCAGCAGCGGTGCTGTTGCTCCGGCCATCGTGGTTACTTCCTCAATGTCAGTAGTTGACTGTTTACAGTGGCGTGTTAACAGCTGATGCTACGCCAGAAGCGCGGAGCCAGGGTGTTTTGGCTCCGCGCTTCGGGTCGAAGCTTTTGCGGGATCCCGCCTATTTAAGCTCGGCCAGGACCTTCGCCACGATCTTCTGCACCGTGAGTCCGTACCGCTCGTGCAGCGTCGGCAGTGCGCCGGCGTCGAGGAACTGGTCCGGCAGCGCTACCGGGACCACGCGTTTGCCGAGGCCTGCGGTGACGACGGCGGAGGCCACCGTTTCGAACAGGCCACCGGTCACGCTGTGGTTTTCCAGTGTCACTGCCAGCCGGTCGGTGTTGATTTCGGCCAGGACGGTGGCGGCGTCGAACGGTTTGATGGTGGGGGTGTGGACGACGGCGACGTCCACGTTGTGTTCCGCCAGTGCCTTCGCGGCCTGCAGGGCACGCATGGTCATCAGCCCGGAGGAGATGAACACGACGTCGTTTCCGCCGCGCAGGACCTTGGCCTTGCCCAGTTCGAAGGTGTAATCGTATTCGTCCAGGACTGTGGGGACGTTGCCGCGCAGCAGCCGCAGGTAGGTGGGTCCCTCGCTTGCCGCGAGTTGCGGCACTGCCTGCTCGATGTCGATCGAGTCGCAGGGGTCCACGATAGTCAGGTTGGGCATGCCGCGGAAGATCGCCATGTCCTCGGTGGCCTGGTGGCTGGGGCCGTACCCGGTGGTCAGGCCGGGAAGCCCGCCCACGATGTTTACGTTGAGGTTCGGTTCGGCGGCATCGAGGCAGAGGAAGTCGTAGGCGCGCCGGGCGGCGAACACCGAGTAGGTGGACGCGAACGGCACCAGGCCGGTCTCGGCCAGGCCGGCGGCGGCGCCGAACAGGAGCTGCTCGGCCATGCCCATCTGGAAGAACCGTTCCGGGAAGGCCTGGGCGAAGATGTGCATGTCGGTGTACTTGCCCAGGTCTGCGGTGAGGCCAACGATTTTGTCGTTTTCCTGCGCGGCCTTGACGAGGGCATGCCCGAACGGTGCCGAGGCTGTCTTCTGGCCGGGATCGGCGAAGGACGCGATCATGGCCGAGGTCTTCAGCTTGGGTGCAGCAACGGTGCTCATCGGCATGCCTTTCCTTCGTATCCCGCGGTGAGCTGTTCGCGGCAGGTCTGCCACTCGTGTTCCTCGATGCGCATGAAGTGCGCTTTCTCGCGCTCCTCGAGCAGCGGCACCCCGCGGCCCACCTTCGTGTCGCAAAGGATCACCGAGGGGGCTCCGACGGCGGCGGCCTGGGCGGCTGCGTTGTCGAACGCTGTGAGCAGCGCACCGACGTCGTTCCCGTCCACCCGCTGGGTGTACCAGCCGAACGCTTCCCACTTCTCCGCCACGGGCTCGGTGCGCAGCACCGTGTCCGTTTTGCCGTCCGCCTGGAGGGCGTTGATGTCCACCATGGCGGTCAGGTTGCCCAGCTGGTGGTGGTGCCCGCCCATGGCGGCCTCCCAGGTGGATCCCTCGTCCAGTTCGCCATCGGAGAGGAAGTTGTAGACCCTCGCCTCCGAGCCCTGGTAGCGCAGGCCCAGGGCCATGCCGATGGCGATGGGGAGGCCGTGGCCCAGGGAGCCGCCGGAGATTTCCATGCCGGGGGTGTAGGTGGACATCCCGGACATCGGCAGCCGTGAATCGTCCGAGCCGTAGGTCTCAAGCTCGGCAACGGGGATGGTGCCGGCCTCGGCGAGGGCTGCGTAGTGGCCGATAGCGTAATGCCCGGTGGAGAGCAGGAACCTGTCCCTGGCTTCCCAGTGCGGGTCCTCGGGCCGGAAGCGGAGCTGGTCGGCGTAGACAACGGCCAGCATGTCCGCTGCGCCGAGGGCCTGGCCCACGTAGCCCTGGCCCTGCACCTCGCCCATGTTCAGGGCGTGATGGCGGATCCGGTAGGCGGCGGCGGATACCCGTGAGAGCCGTTCTGCCGCGGTTTCCTGGCCGGCTTGCCGGTTCCCGGCAGGTGCTGCGGTGTGCAGTTCGTGAGTGGCGGTCATCAGACGTTCACCGACTGGGGGGTGCTTTTGGTTGCTTCATCGGCGAGCTGGCGCTCGCGCTTGCCCCAGGTTTCGCGGGTGACGAGGGCGGCCCAGAGGCCGATCGCGGCGTACACGCTGAAGAGGATGGCCGGGCCCATCCAGCCCAGGCTGACGAAGAGGAGCGTGGTGACAAACGGGGTGAAACCGGAGACCATGGCCGAGATCTGGTAGGCCAGCGAGGCGCCGGAAGCGCGGGTCTTGGCCTGGAAGAGCTCCGGGAACCAGGCGCCCTGGGCACCTGCCAAAGAGTTCTGGCAGACAGCGTAGGAGATGGCGATGGTGGCGATGATGAAGATGAACATGCCGGTGTTGACCATGAGGAACATGGGGATGCCGAACAGGGCGGCGAAGGCACAGGACCAGATGTACAGCGGACGGCGGCCGATCCTGTCGGTCAGTCGTGCCCAGGCCATGGTGGCGAAAATGCCGATGGCGGAGGCGATGCAGAGGGCCACGAGGGTCTGGGTCTTGTCCGCCAGCTGCTGGGTGTGCAGGTAGGAAATCATGTAGGTGATGGAGACGGCGTAGCCGGCGGTCTCAGCCACGCGCAGGCCGATGCCCTTGACGATGCTGCGCCAGTCGGTCCTGATGACCTCGATGATGGGGGACTTCACGATGGAGCCGCTGTCCTTGACCTCGTCGAAGACGGGGGACTCGGGCACCTTGGAGCGGATGATCAGGCCGACGGCGACCAGGACGATGCTGGCCAGGAAGGGGACACGCCAGGCGAGTTCGCCGCCGAGGTTCACACTCACCAGGAAGACGAGGTTGGCCAGCAGCAGGCCCACGGGGAAGCCGGCCTGCACGATGCCGGTGTACTTGCCCTTGGACTTCCACGGTGCGTGTTCGTAGCTCATCAGGATGGCACCGCCCCATTCAGCGCCAAAAGCCAGGCCCTGGACGATGCGGACGAAGACCAGCAGTGCGGGGGCGAGCAGGCCCACCTGGCTGTAGGTGGGAAGCAGGCCGATCATGAACGTCGCAACGCCCATGAGGATCAGTGAGGCCACGAGCACCGGCTTGCGGCCGAGCTTGTCGCCCAGGTGGCCGCCGATGATGCCGCCAATGGGCCGGGCGGCGAACCCAACGCCGAGGGTGGCGAAGGCTGCCAGGGTGCCGGTCACCGGATCGCCTGTGGGGAAGAAGGCGGTTCCGAAGTACAGTGCAGCGGCGGTGCCGAAGCCGATGAAGTCATAGGTCTCGATCACTGCCCCGACGCCGGAGCCGATGGCGACCCTTTTAGCGTCCTTGGTGCCGTGTACCGGGCCCCTCATGCTGAGAGCTTCTTTGCTCATGGTCTATCCCTTTCGAAAAGCGTGATGCTTTCGCACCACCACTGTCGACTGTTAACAACTGATGGGTCAAGTGTGACCTGCATCATGCAGTAATGTCAACAGTCAACTTCAATGGTTGACTGTTGACAGTCAGCAACGGTAGTGTGGTCTGCATCACCACCCGCAATCGCATGAACCAGAGGATCAACGACGATGTTCAACTCCCGCCTTGGCTGCTCGTCCATCAGCTTCCGCCACCAGGAACTGGCCACCGCCCTGCGGACCATCGCCGGACTCGGCTTCGAAGAAATCGACCTGGGTGCGCTGCCGGGCGTGTGTGACCATGTCCCGTATGACCTGACGCAGGATGCTGTGGATGCCGTTGCTGCGGAGGTTGCCGCTTCCGGGCTGCGGGTCCGCTCGGTGAATGGGGACATCGGGGACTTGAATGCCGTTCTCGACGCCGGCCAGCAGGCCGCCCGCGAACGGCACCTTGAAGCGCTGCTCACCCTGACGGCCAAGACCGGCGCCAAGGCGCTTGTCCTGCCGTGCGGCGCCCTCGGCCACGAACCGGTCCAGAGCGTTGAAGCCGACCTCGACCTCATCGCGGCCCAGCTCACCCACGCGGGGCAGCGGGCCGCCGAAGTCGGCGTCGAACTCTGGACCGAATCACTGCACTTCCTGAGGTTCTGCTGGAACCTGGAACGCGCCGGACTGCTGGCGCAGCGGTTGGCCGGATCCGGCGTCGGGATTGTCATGGACTTCAGCCACATCGTGGCTGCGGGGGAGGACCCGCTGGAGTACCTCGAGCGGCACGCGGGAAGGATTTCCCACATCCACCTCCGGGACGCCGTGCCGGGGAACATCAACCTCAGCATCGGCAACGGCAACGCGGATTTTGCAGCGGGGCTGAGTGCCCTCGCGGCGAGCGGCTATGCCGGCCACTTCTCGCTCGAACTGGAAACCCGCGACGTCACCCATGACGAACGCCCTGCCGCCGCCGCCAAAGCTGCCAGCTTCATCACCGACCTCATCTGAACAGCTTCATCAGTACTACTCCAAAAGCACCACCAACCAATTCCAAGGAGCATCATGACCACCACCCAGCGCACCGCCGTCCTCACCGGAGCAACCTCGGACCGCGGCATCGGCATCACCACCGCCCGCCGCTACGCCAACCAGGGCTGGGCGGTGGTGATCCTGGACCTCGACGCCGAGAAGTCCGCCAAGGTCGCCGCCGAGATCGGCAACGAGTTCAATGTCCCGGCGTTCGGTTATGAAATCGACGTCGCCAACGAAGGCTCCGTCAACGCCGCGTACGCAGCGGTCAAGGCCGAGGTCACCGCCGGCAACCTTCCGCCGGTGGGAGCCCTCGCCAACATCGCCGGCATCACCTCCCCCGTGCCGTTCCTGGAGACCACCCTTGAGCTCTGGCACAAGGTGATGGACGTGAACGCCACAGGCACCTACCTCGTCACCAAGGCATTCCTGCCGGACATGATCGAAAACGGCTGGGGCCGGATCGTGAACATGTCCTCCGTCTCCGCCCAGCGCGGCGGCGGCGTCTTCGGCAAGGTCCCCTACTCCGCAGCCAAGGCGGCAATCCTCGGCTTCACCAAGGCGCTGGCCCGCGAAATCGGCGCCACCGGCGTCACCGTCAACGCCATCACCCCCGGCGCCGTGGACACCAACATCCGCGTGGGCAGCACCGAGGAGCAGGAAGCCGCCATCAACGCCGGCATCCCCCTGGGCCGCAACGCCACCACCGAGGAAATCGCCGCCGTCATCACCTTCCTCTCCTCCGAGGAATCGGCCTACCTCACGGGCACCACCGTGGACATCAACGGCGGAAGCCACATCCACTAGCAGCCTCGCGGCACCCAGAAGACCGAGCGCATGTCAGAGAGCCCACCATGACCAAGATTTTCAACGATCCCTCCGAATTCGCCGAAGAAGCCCTTGCCGGGTTCTGCGATGTCCATTCCGGGCTGGTGCGCCAGGTCCCCGGCGGCGCTGTGCGGCGCCACCGTCCTGCCTCCCCCAAGGTAGCGGTCCTCGCCGGCGGCGGTTCCGGGCATTACCCGGCGTTCGCCGGCCTGATCGGCAGCGGACTGGCCGACGGCGCCGTGGTGGGCAACATCTTCACCTCACCCTCGGCGCAGCAGGCCTATGCCGTGGCCAGGGCTGCGGAGTCCGGCGCCGGCGTTGTGTTCACCTACGGCAACTACGCCGGGGACGTGCTGAACTTCGGCATGGCCAGCGAACGGCTTGCCGCCGAGGGCATCCAGGTTGAAAACGTCCTGGTCACTGACGACATCGCCAGCGCGCCGCCGTCGGAAGCTGAAAAGCGCCGCGGGATCGCAGGTGACTTCACCGTCTTCAAGATCATGGGTGCCGCCGCCGAGGCCGGCGCGGACCTGGCCGAGGTGGTGCGGTTGGGCCGGAAGGCCAACAGCCTGACCCGGACCATCGGCAGTGCGTTCCATGGGTGCACGTTCCCGGGCGCCGATGCCCCGCTGTTCACTCTCAATGACGGGCAGATGGGGCTCGGGTTGGGGATCCACGGCGAACCCGGTCTGTTCGACACCGACCTGCCGTCCGCCAAGGAGCTGGGCCAGGAATTTGTGTCCCGCGTCCTGGCCGAGACCCCGCCCGGGGCCGGGGACCGCCTCGCCGTGATCTTGAATGGACTCGGTTCCACCAAGCACGAGGAGCTCTTCGTCCTCTGGCTGACGGTGGCCCCGCTCCTGCGCGACGCCGGCTACACCCTGGTCCTGCCCGAGGTGGGGGAGCTGGTCACCAGCCTGGACATGTCCGGTGTTTCCCTGACCGTTACGTGGCTGGATGACGAGCTGGAGCCGCTCTGGGCGGCGCCGGCCGAGACGCCCGCCTACCGGCGCGGTGTTGCGGTAGCCCAGACAGGTGACCGGAGTGCCGACGCGACCGTTGATGTTGCAGCCGAATCAGCGTTCGAGGCCGACGGCGACTCCCGCGCTTACGCGGTCCAATGCGTGGCGGCACTCGAGGCCACCCGCCACTCCCTGCATGAGGCCGAAGGCTGGCTCGGCGACCTGGACGCGGTGGCCGGCGACGGTGACCACGGCCGCGGCATGGTCCGGGGGATCGACGCAGCGGCAGCAGCCGGTGCCGCCGCTGCGGCCCGGGGTGCCGGGGCCGGTTCAGTCCTGACAGTCGCCGGCGACGCCTGGGCTGACAAGGCAGGCGGCACTTCAGGGGTGCTTTGGGGCGCAGGCCTCCGGGCGCTGGGTGAATCACTGGGCAACCAGGAGACCCCCGACGCCGGTGCGCTGGCGGCAGGAATGAGCGCCTTCACGGACAGGATCACCGGCCTGGGGAAGGCCGAGGCGGGCGACAAGACCATGGTGGATGCGCTGCTGCCCTTCACCGAAACCCTGAGCCGCCTGGTCCACGAAGGCGTTGAGCTTGGCCAGGCGTGGGCTGCCGCGGCACAGGAAGCTGAAGCGGCGGCCAAGGCCACCGCCTCACTGCGGCCGCTGAAGGGACGGGCACGCCCGCTCGCGGAGAAAAGCGTGGGCACCCCCGACCCCGGAGCGACCTCGCTGGCCATGATCTTCACGGTGATCGGCCCGATCCTCACCGCTGGGATCCCCGCAGGAGTGCCCTCGGGTGCCACCCAGGCGATTCCCGCCCAGCCGGCCGATGCGCGTTCCTGAGCACTGCTGAACGATTTCGGCGTCGCCGTCATTCCACGGTGACGGCCACCCGCTGCACCACGTTGTTGCCCATACCCTGGTAGTTCCAGTTCTGCTCCAGGGGCTGGGTGGCGCCGGTGCTGTCCGTTGCCCTGCAGGCCAGTTCGTGCGGCCCGGGGTCCGCAACCCACGGCAGCGTCCATCTGCACCAGGCGAACGGCCCGGCGGGCTTCTCCAGATGGGCGGCTACCCATTCGCCGTCGATCCCGACCTCCACTTTGGTCACCGCACCCCGGCCGGACCATGCCCTGCCTTCCAGCATCACCGGCCCCGCCTGCAGCACCCGGGCGCGGGTGAAAGAGTCCGGGATTCCCGGCGGAACCATCAGCGAACGGACCCTGATCCGCGTCACCGGCGTGCCGGCGTCGTACTCGTTGTCCTGGTAACGGTAGGCCTCCGCCTGCTGGAACCCTTTGAAGGGTGCTGTCACCACTTCGATGGACCTCAGCCACTTGACGCTGGCCATCCCGTACCAGCCGGGAACCACCAGCCTGAGGGGATAGCCATGCTGCGGGGGCAGGTCACGGCCGTTCATCCGGTAGGCAAGAACGACGTCGGGACGCATCGCCTCGTGGATCGGCAGGCTCCGCGCGTACTGCTGCCGTACCCCGCCCTGGATCCCGGCGTCGGCGCCTGTGAAAACCACGTCCGTGGCTTCGTCCAGGACTCCGGCCTTCGCGAGCAGGTAGGCCAGCGGCACACCGGTCCATTCCGCGGTTCCCACGCCTTCGAGGACCCACGGCTGGCTGACCGGCCTGGGTGTGAGCAGCGAGCGCCCGTTGCCGGCGCATTCAAGGGTGACCGGGATGGTGATGGCCGGATCCTTCTTCAGCGCGGCCAGGCGCAACTCCCACGAGCGCTCCACCGCACCGTTGATCTGCAGGTGCCACGATGCTGCGTCGCCCTCCGGAATATCGAAGTGCGTGAGTACGTAGTGGAGCCCCGGCGGTGTAACGTCGCGGCGCATGGCCTCAAGCGGCATCGCATGGTTGCGGGCAGCCAGTTGCAGTTCCTCCGCGGTCAGCGGACCTGTGGTGGGCTCTCCGGGCTGCGGTGCGTGGCGGGCGGAGTGGCGGCGCTTATAGATCTGCTTCACGGCGGTGCGATTCTGCTCGATGGTGCCCTGCTGGTCCCCTCTTCACAGGTTTACGCCCGGCCGCCCCGCGTGGTCAACGCAAGATCCGCATTTCCGGGACCTGCGGCTACTCCCAAGGACGGACGGACTACAGCTGCGGTGCCTTCACGAACTCAGCCAGGCTGATCGGCTCCCGGCCGGTCAGGGCGTGCACGTCGGGCGACAGCCCGGCCGCCTCGCCGGCAGCGATGGCGGTGTAGGTGCTCACCCAGGCATCCACCTGCCAAGGCGGCGCGCCGTAGGACTCCCGGGAGCGGTACGCCTCCTCCACGGTTTCAGGGTGGTAGGAGATGCTGCGCCCCGTGCCCTGCGTGAGGATTTCGGCCGCGCGGGCCAGGGTGAAGTCCTCCGGGCCGGTGAGGTTGTAGGTCGCCCCCACATGGAGCGCAGGATCCCGCAGGACCATCACGGCGCACCGGGCAATGTCCTGGCGGGCAACGGCGGAAACCGCTCCGTCCCCGGCAGGACCGCGGATGACGCCGTATTCCCCTGCCAGCTGCGGCAGGACGTCGAGGTAGAGGTTGTCCCGCAGGAACGTATAGGCCATCCCCGAGGCCTTGATCCGCTCCTCCGTGGCGTAGTGGTCCCTGGCCAGCGTGAACGTCGCATCGGGGGCAGCACCATAAAGGGACGTATAGACAACGTGCCGCACCCCCGCCTCCGCTGCGGCGTCGATGAAGGTGAAGTGCTGCTTCAGCCTGTCCTCAGCCTCCTGTCCGGACACCATGAACAGGATCTTGACGCCCTCCAGCACCTGCCGTGCCAAAGCCGGATCGGCGTAACTGAACACCAGCGGGACCGCACCCTCCAGCTCCGGCGCCCGGCCGGCGTCGCGGACCAGCAGGCGCTGCGCGGTCCCGGCGTCGGCCAATTGCCGGGCCACCATCCCGCCCAAAATACCCGTGGATCCGGTGACGGCAAGCTCTGGCAGGGCTGGAAGGGCGGTCATTGAGCTCCTAGGCTTCGCGGGTGGCAGGGGACTTGGTCTTGGCCGGATCCCGCTCAGCCAGGGAGCCCACGGCGTCATCGATTTTCTTCATCACGTCCGGCTCCAGGACGATCCCTGCGGCGGCCACGCTGTCCGCGATCTGCTCAGGGCGGGACGCGCCGACGATCGCGGAGGCCACGTTGGGATTCTGCAGGACCCAGGCCACGGCGAGTTGCGGCATGGACAGCCCGGCCTCAGCTGCCACGGGCTTGAGTTCCTGGACCGCGGCGAGCACGTCGTCGCGCATCCAGCGCTCGATCATCTTGGCGCCGCCCTTCTCATCCGTGGCGCGACTGCCTTCGGGAGCCGGCTGCCCGGACAGGTACTTGCCGCTCAGGACGCCCTGGCCCATGGGGGACCAGACAATCTGGGAGATGCCCAGCTCTTCGGACGCAGGCACCACTTCAGCCTCGATGACCCGCCACAGCATGCTGTACTGCGGCTGGTTGGAGATCAGCTGGAAGCCCAGTTCCTTGGAGAGCGCGTGGCCTTCGCGAAGCTGCTCCGCCGTCCATTCGCTGACTCCGATGTACAGTGCCTTGCCCTGCCGGACAATGTCCGCGAACGCCTGCATAGTCTCTTCCAGGGGCGTCTCGAAGTCGTAGCGGTGGGCCTGGTAGAGGTCCACGTAGTCCGTCTGCAGCCTGCGGAGCGAACCGTTGATCGACTTCATGATGTGCTTGCGGGACAGGCCCAGATCGTTCTTGCCCTTGGGCCCGGTGGGGCCGAAAACCTTGGTGAAGATTTCCAGTGACTCGCGGCGCTCACCCTTCAGGGCCTCGCCGAGGACGGTTTCCGCTGCGGTGTTGGCGTAGACGTCCGCCGTGTCGAAGGTGCTGATGCCGGCGTCGAGCGCAGCCCGCACACACTGCGTGGCGACGTCGTTCTCCACTTGGGAGCCGTGCGTCAGCCAGTTGCCGAACGTGATTTCTGAGACTTTGAAGCCGCTGTTTCCGAGGTATCTGAATTCCATGGTTTTCACGCTAGCGGAGATGGCGGCTCACGGTAAGGGCTTTCCAAAATCACGACGGCGGCAGCATCACGCCTGCGGTCAGCGGCGCCGGAGTTCCGCGTACTCCAATGACGGGACTACGGCCCCGGCGTCGCGCTCCACGAAGTTGGTTCCGGGCGGCACCAGTTCATCGATTGCGTCCAGCACCGACTCGCCCAAAAGGCTGTCGGCGGCTTTGAGGTAGGCGTGCAGGTGCTCTTCGGTGCGCGGGCCGATGATCACGCTGCTGATGGCCGGATGGTTCAGGGCGAACCCGACGGCGAGTTCCACCAGGGAGATCTCCAGCTTGTCGGCCAGCCGGGCCAGCGAGTCCGCGGCCAGCAGCTTCCGCTCGCTGGCAGGGCCGGAGATGTCATACCGGCCCGGCAGTGAATGCACGCGTGCCGGAGGCCTGCCGGCATCAAGGACGAAGTCGCCGGACAGCCAGCCGCCCGCCAGGGGGCCATACGCCAGAACTCCCAGCCCGTACTGCTGGGAAATGGGAAGGACGTCGCGTTCATTGCCGCGGACCAGCATGGAATAGGGGACCTGGTTGCCCACCGGCGGGATCAGGTGGTTGGTGGTGGCCAGCCACTGGGCCTCCACCAGCTGCGCCGGGGTGAAGACCGAGGTGCCGTAGTAAAGGATCTTCCCCTGCCGGATGAGGTCGTTCAGGGCGGTGATGGTTTCCAGCACGTCAGTGTTGTAGTCAGGACGGTGCGCCTGGTACAGGTCGATCCGGTCAGTCTGGAGCCTGCGGAGGCTGCCCTCCACGGCCTGCATGATCCAGCGTCGCGAGTTCCCGGAGTGGGCCGGGTTGGCGCTCATCTGGCCGTGGAATTTGGTGGCCAGGAAAACGTCGTCGCGCCGGCCGCGGAGTGCGCGGCCCACCACCTGTTCGGACTCGCCCTGGGAGTACACGTCAGCTGTGTCCACGGCGGTGATGCCGGCATCGAGCGCAGACTGGATGATGCGGATGCTGTCGTCCGCGCCGGTGGGGGCGCCGGTTCCGGTGGCACCGGGTGCAGCGCCGAAACCTTCACCGAAGTTCATGGTGCCCAGTGTGAGCGGGCTGATGGGCGTGCCCGACCGGCCGAACACACGAAGCTCGCTGAGGCTCATCCCCGGCTCCTGACGATCGAATTCCCACGCGGTTTGCTGTGGATCGTCACGACGCTACACAAATTCGAGGTTGCGCAGCAGGAAAGTGCCACAGTCCTTAGCTTTTCTTAGCACGGGGTAACGCAGAGCGGACCGATGACGGTTTGTGAAGGAGCAGACGCCGGCTCAGGGCCTGTCGGCGGGCAGCTTGCCTTTGAGGAGGGTGGAGTGTGCGGAAAGGGACACCAGGGATCCCGTGTCCAGCGGGGACAGCGGTGCGGGGGAGGCGGGTTTCTTGAAGGAACGCGGCACATCCCGCGCAGGCCGGTCCTGGTGCAGGGCAGACTCCACCAGCGGCGCCACCGCCACAATTTTTTCCGCCGGAACGCCGGGCTCGGGCAGGTCGCGGACCGAAATCGTGATTTCCGGTGCGGCGGCCCGCGCCCTGGCCATGGCCCGGGCGTCAGCCTCCGCAACTGCGGCTGCCCAGTCCTCTGCCAGCACGGGAGGCTCACGGCGTGCGGCGGCCAGGAGCGGGTGGTGCTCCACTTCCCCGTGCAGCCGCGGCCTGAGCTCCGACGGCTTAATGAGGTTGCGGCCCTTGCTGACAGCCCTGCGCCAGTCACGCCGCTTCCCGGGCGCGGGGGCAACGCCGTCGTCGTGCAGTGGCGTTTCGGAGGACGAAGCTGTGTGGGGCCCCTGCCGCGATGCGCCGGAAAGGCGCACAAGCGGGAGGGCCTCGTTCCTGGGGAGCCTGCCGAAGAGGGCCATCACGAAAAGGGCGGCCAGCCGTCCGATGCCGGCGATCACCAGGGTGAGGACCACCAGCAGGAAAAGTCCCAGGAACATGAGGAACGCCAGGCCGAGTGTGCCGAAAAAGGTCAGGTGGAGAGCGATCGTCGTTGAATCTCCCACGTGCACTACTCCTATCTGCGGCTGCGGAATCCGGTCCGGAAACCACCGCCAGCGGGCAACCGGCCCCCTCCTCCACCTTACGGACTATTTGCGGGCGGCGCCGCCGCTGGAGGGGGTCCGGTGGATGTTGTTCCGAAGCTGTTACCGGATAGGGCAGCCGCCCCTGCGCCTATAGTCGGAAGGGACCAACGTGGCCGCAGCACGGCGGCCCAAACACCACCCGCCGGGAGCAAAATGCCTGTACAACCACTCGAGACGAGCAACTGCGTTTGCCTGTCCGGGCTGCCCTATGCCGAATGCTGCGGGCGCTTCCACACGGGCCAGTCCGAGGCCGCCACGGCGGAACAGCTGATGCGTTCCCGCTACAGCGCGTTCGCCCTGCTCAACGCCGGATACCTCCTCAAAACCTGGCACCCGGACACTGCACCTGCGGAGCTGGAACTTGATCCGACCATGGAGTGGCGGCGCCTGGACATTCTGTCCACCAGCCGCGGCGGCCCGCTGGACACCGAAGGGACCGTGGAGTTCAACGCCCACTTCAGGCACGACGGCGAACGCGGAGTCCAGCACGAAAACAGCCGCTTCGTGCGGGAGAACCGCCGCTGGTATTACGTGGACGCCGTGCAGCCGGCCTAGCTCCCGCTGTACGTCTCATCCGGGGTGAAGCCGGCGCGGTCCACCTTGCGGTGGAAGTGCATCCCGGCCAGGCCACCGAGGATGGCCCCGGCGAGGGCAACAACTGCCACGACGACGGCGGCGATGATGCCCATGGTGCTCAGCTGGCCCTCGTTAATGGGGATCCGCGGGAAGCTGTTCAGGTTGGCCAGGATGTTGAACTGCTGGCCGGCGATGATGCCCAGCAGGGCCACAACCACTGCGGCGATCAGGGCCCAGATCCACACCATGAAGCCCTGCTTGGCGCCGTTGAAGCGGGCCATTCTGCCCGCCACGTAGCCGCCGGAGTAGTAGGAAACGAAGAGGATCACCAGCAGGACGATGATCCCGACCAGCCCCACGGTGCCGTTGGTGGTCACCTGGTTCAGGGCCTCGTTGACATCCGTGGTGTTCGCCAGGCCTACCGCGGTCCCCAGAGCCGCCACGAAGGCGGTGAGGAGGACGGACATGCCGGTGGCCGCCAGCCAGCCAAAGAAAGCGGAGCCCACCTTGATGCCGCCGAACTGTTCCTTCTCGCGGGCCACGGCGGTCTGCCGGTCGGTCAGGCTGGGGTCGGTCAGGCGCGGATCGAGGACAGGTGCATCAACGCCCGGCTCGGCAGCGACCGGATCCGGCCGGTAGGCCCGTTCAGCGGAAGGCGCGGGTGTCTGGTCATACACGCGCGTTGGTTCTCCGCCGGCGAAGGCCTGGTCCCGAGCAGTTTCACTCCGTAGATTCTTATTCCGGGCGGTCCGCGGAAGTTTGTCCTCTGGGTTAGTTTGGTTGCTCATGGATCAACTCAACCACTGGTCCGCCCTGATAACAAGAATGCTTACTATCTCGCTAGCGGTACTTCCGGTGCAGGTTTTCCTTTGTCGAGGCCCCCGGCGTCGCGTCCGCGATCCACGGGCCCGTGCCCTCCGACTGGTCCAGGACGCCGGCTTCGAGCCAGGTGTAGTCGCCGGCCAGCACCTTGCGCGAAAGAGTACGGTCGCCGTCGTCAGTGTTACGCCACAGTTCGTCGAAGTACCCGTCAACGCGCACCCGGGCCTGCTCGCAAAACGCCTCGGCAAGCTCGTAAGCAGTTGCTGCGTTCTCCGGAGCAGTGTGAAGCAGCATCTCGGCCCGCGAGCAGGCGGCGGCCATCGCAAACAGCTCTGCCCCGATGTCCACCACCCGGCCCAGGAACGCCTGCTTGAGTTCAAGCTTCGCCTGCCACCGGCCCATGCCATAGAACGTCTGCCGGGCCAGCCGCCGGGAGGACCGCTCCACGAACCGCAGTTGCTTGCCCAGCCGGCCGAACTCGCTGTAGGACCGGGGGTCCATGCCTGCGCCGGCCACCAGCTTGGGCAGCCACCTGGCGTAAAAACCCGAAGCCCCGACGGCGGCCCTCGCCTTGTCCTGCAGGCTCGCATCCATGGACGCGAGGGCACCGGCGGCGGCAAGGTGGGCGTCCACGGCTTCGCGGGCGATGAACAGTTTCATGATTTCCGAGGAGCCCTCGAAGACCCTGTTGATGCGGAGGTCCCGGAGCTGCTGCTCCGCCGGCACCGCCCGTTCGCCGCGGGCCTCAAGGGACTCGGCCGTCTCGAAGCCGCGGCCGCCGCGGATCTGGACCAGCTCGTCGGCGATCAGGTAGCTGATCTCGGTGGACCACAGCTTGGCCAGGGCCGCCTCGATCCGGATGTCCTTCTGGCCGGCGTCCGCCAGTTCCGCCGACAGTTCGAACACGGCGTCCAAGGCAAAAGTCGTGGCAGCAATGAAGGCGATTTTCTTGCCCACCGCCTCATGCTTGCCCACCGGCTGGCCCCACTGGGTGCGGGCGTTCGACCATTCCCGGGCGATCTTCAGGCTCCAGCGGCCGGAGGCTACGCACAGCGCCGGGAGCGAGAGCCGGCCGGTGTTCAGCGTGGTGAGGGCGATCTTCAGCCCCTGGCCTTCGCGTCCGAGCCGGTTGGCCGCCGGAACCCGGACCTGGTGGAAGCGGGTGACGCCGTTTTCAATGCCGCGCAGCCCCATGAACGCGTTGCGGTTCTCAACGGTGATCCCGGGGGAGTCCATCTCCACCACAAAAGCGCTGATGCCGCCCTTGTGGTGCGTGCCGTCCGCATCGGTGCGCGCCGGCACCACGGCCATCACCACCACCAGCTCGGCGATCACACCGTTTGTGGTCCAGAGTTTCACGCCGTCCAGGATGTAGGACCCGCCGTCGTCCGTGGGAACTGCGGTGCTCCCCATCCGGGCAGGGTCACTGCCCACATCCGGTTCCGTCAACAGGAAGGCGGTGATGGCACCGGCTGCGCAGCGGGGCAGGTATTCGCGTTTCTGCTCCGGCGTCCCGAAGACCTTTACAGGTTCGGGGACGCCGATTGACTGGTGCGCCGAGATCAGGGCGCCGAGGCTCGGGTGGACGCTGCCCAGCAGCGCCAGCGCACGGCCGTAGTAGACCATGGACAGTCCCAGGCCGCCGTACTCCTGCGGGATCTTCATGCCGAACACGCCAAGGTCGGCCAGGCCCCTGATGTATTCGTCCGGGATTTTGGCGTCACGCTCGATCGCGCGGCCGGACATGGTGCGGGCGTATTCCGTGAGGCGCTCCATGAAGGCGTCGCCGCGCTCCACGTCCTCAGCCTGAGCCTTTGGCCAGGGGTGGATGAGGCTGAGGTCGAAGTCTCCCAGGTACAGTCCCTTGGCGAAGCTCGGCCTGTCCCAGCCCGTTTCACGGGCGGCCTCGGAGACCGCGCGCGCTTCGGCCGCGGTAACTTCAGGGCCGAGGTTGCCGGCAGCGACAGGAACGTCTGCGGCCGGGGCATCGGCGGCGGTGCTGGTGGCGGCACTGGTGTTGGGGACAGCGGTGTTGGCGGCAGGACTGTCAGTTGCGGAGCTCATGGGGTATCTCCTCTGCCCGGGATGGCCGGTTCAAGCCATGGATCCGCCGGGTTGGAGAACCCTTCAGCTGTCCCCTTATATTACCCGCGGGTAGCTTCCCGTGCTAGGGGATGGCTGGCCCTGAAAGTCCCCCGGAACTTCCACTGTGGAGGCGTGGTGCACCAGCCGGTCCCAGCCATGGTTGATGCCGTGGACCACAGCCAGCAGGGTATTGGACACGAGGAACCAGGCAAGCTTTCCCACCCCCACCAGGACAAGGGCCAGGAACCCTGCCGTGAGGACGAAGCCCACCAGGAGCAGGCCGAACACCAGGGTTCCGACGAACACCATGGTGGCTGTTTCCACTGCACTTAGATCAAACTGCATGCTTCCCCCTGCTGCGCCATTGCTTCGGTTGAGACCAGTAGCATGAGCGTAGGGGGTCGCCGCCGGACTGAGCCAGACCCGGCGCACCCGTGGAGCGGGTCGATATGGGATTGAAATGCTACCGGGACGTAGGTCACGGAGCGGTCGCGGAAGTCACGGTCCGCGATAACATCAGTCGTCGTCGGACTCCGGCGCAGACTGGTTCAGGACGGCAAAGTCGGCGCCGAGCGCCACCTCAACCTCGGAGCCGTTGTCCAGCCTGACTTCAACCTCGTAGGCGACGTTTCCGTCGTTTTCCCGTTCAACCTCGATCACACTGCCTTGGCCCACCTTGGCCAGCGCCGCGTTCGCGGCCTGGTCCCGATCCGGCGTGTTCAGGGGCGCGAGATTGGCGTCGTCGTCGTCTCCTGACCCCGTAGTACCGGTGGACACGAGGGAGGACAGGTTGGCGTTGACAGCAGTTCCGCCCGCGGGCTGATCTCCGCCGGTCCGGGCGCTCGCGGCGACCGCTACGCCGGCGCCGCCCAGGATGACAGCCGCCGCCACCAGGCCCGTGATCACTACAGCTTTTTCACGCACGACAAACTCCTCTCAGATGGTCTAAACAGTGTGCCCCCGCGGCCGGCAAGGTTCAACGCCTCATCGGTTGCGGGCCTGCGTTAACCTTGTAGTTGGCAGTTTTCCGAATCCACTGCCCGTCCCCCGGAATCACAAGCCAGCCGAAGGAGAGTGTGTGCCCCGCTCCGCCAGGTCATCTGCTGACGCGATCAGCGCCCGGCTCCGGGACCTCGAACTCCTCACCAAAGGACCTGCCTGGGCGCTGACACGCTCCGCCCCGTGGGTCATCGCCGTTCTGCAGGCATCCTTTACCCGTACCCGTCCGCAGCTTCCGCTCGAAGAATTCCACGCCGACGTCGACTCCTTCCTTGAGCAGCTCAGGCGGCAGGACCCGGGGCTGGGCGGCTCCGCCGACGGCCCGGCCTCCGGAAAAAAATACGCCGATGAGTGGACCCGCAAGAACTTCCTGACCCGCCGCAACCAGTCGGGGCAGATTGTCTATGAGGTCACCGAACCCGCGGCCCGTGTGCTGGCCTTCCTCGACAGCCTCTCCAGTGAACGGTCCACTTTGAACGGTTCCCGGCTGGGCACCCTCCTGGGCGATGTGGAGAAGCTCGCCAACGAGACCAACCCGGACCAGAGCGCCCGGCTCGAATCCCTCGCCGAGGAAATCGGGGAGCGGCAGCAGCTGATCCAGGACATCAGCTCCGGCGGCTTCGACGGCCTGCTCGATGACGACGAAGCCGTGGAGGCCGCAGGGAACATCCTGGATCTCGCCGCCAGCCTGCCCGCGGACTACAAGAAGATGCGCGACCGGATCGAGGAACTGGTGGGCGCCCTGCGCAACCAGATCATCGAGGAATCGCTCAGCAAGGGCGCCACCATGGCCCAGGTGCTTGAGGCGGACAAGCGGCTCCGGCAGAGTCCCGAAGGCCGGACTTTCCGGTCGTTCACAGCCTTTCTGGAGGACCCGCAGCAGCAGGTGCGGTTCCGGTCGGCCATCGGTGAAGTCCTCAGCAGGCAGTTCGCCGATGACCTCTCGCCGGAGGACCGCGAGACCCTCAAGAACCTGGTGGCCGAGCTCCGCCAGCAGCACAGCCAGATCCAGCGCATCTACGGCAAGCTCAGCGAAAGCCTGAACACCTACGTTCAGAGCGACGACTTCCGCCAGTCCGTCCGCCTCCGGAAGGTCCTGCGCGAGGCCGAGCAGGCCATCAGGTCCCTCCCGTACGAACGGGAACGGCCCGGCCTGGTCCGTGGCCCGGTGCTGTTCAACGCTGGTTTCGAGTCCCTGGCCATGGTCAAGCTTTACGATCCGGACGAGTTTGCCGTGCCACCAAAGCTCGCGGATCCCATCGCGTTCAGCGACTCCGACCGGACGCGCTCGCCCAGGACGGGCAAGGCGCGGCCGGAGGCCATCCGGGCAGCCGTTGCAGGCGCCGCCACCCTTGCCGAAGCCTGGGCCCAGCTGCCGCCTGAAGAGCAGCACATCAACTCCATCCGGGCGCTGCTCTCGCATGCGCTGCAGTCCGGAGCGAACTTCGACCGCGGAGCCTGGGACGGCCTCGACTTCGAACAGATCGACGGCACCACCCGCAAGGCGTTCCTGCCGGTGGTTACCCTCAAGAAGGATTGACGATGACCGAAGAGATCACGACGGCGGCACCTCCCGTTGAGGAGGATGCGCCCCTTGCTGAGCCGGGGGCGGCATCCGGCTCAGAGCGCCCCTTCGCCGTCACGCCCCGGGACACCTTTGTGGACGGTGCGGCCCTGTTTCCGGGCGACACCGGAGTGCTCTCCATGAAGGTGCGCCAAGCACTGGTGAAGCTCCTCAAGGGCCCCTACGTCGACGGTGGCCGGGACGAAAAACTGTGGACCACGCTGCTGGACAACCAGCTGATCCTCCGCAGCCGCCTCTCTGAGCTCTTCCTCACGCTTCAGCTGGACCACGAGCGGAAGATCGCCGTTCTGCGCCCCGTCGATCCCGACGCGATCGGCGGCAGCACTCGGTCCAGCATCCTCCGCCAGCAGCGTGCCCTGAGCCGGGTGGAAACCATCGTCCTGCTCCGCCTGCGCCTCCTGCTGGACCGCCACGTCACGGCCCAGACCGACCCCACCATTACACGTGAGGAAATCGCAGACCTCGTGGCCCACTACCAGCCCGCCGGCCAGCAGGACGCGCTGCGCGACTCTGACGTCGTCACCCGCGCCATCACCAAGCTCCTGGCCCGCCAACTCCTCATCACCACACCCCTGGACGACGTCTACACCATCTCCAACGCCCTCCCCCTCGCGCTGCCCTTCGAAAACATCGGCGACATCCCGGCCCAAATCGAAGCCCTGGTGGCAGCCACCACAGATGCCACAGGAACAGAAGCAATGCTGGAGCTCGACACGGACTCCGCGGCTGAAGACGACGACGCCCCCGGTGACGCACCCAACCACGCCGAAGGACGAATGCTGCGCGGCGAAGGGGCGGAGGCGGCATCGGCTGCGGAGCCGAACCCAACCACCACAACGGAGGACTCCAAGTGAGCATCGCAACCATGCTGCCGATGGGCGAGCTCACGAACCCGGGCCAGATGCGGCTTGCGCTGGTGCAGGTGGTCAACTGGGGGACATTCCATGGGGCGCACACGATGCACGTGGACCGGAACGGGACGCTGCTGACGGGCAACTCGGGCGTGGGCAAGTCCACGCTTTTTGATGCCATGCTGCGGGTGTTTGACGCGAGGCCGCGCTCGAACGAGGCGGCTGCCCAGCGCGCCGGCGGTGCCGTGGAGGACAAGAGGACCACGTTCACGTACATGCGGGGCAAGGTGGGCGACAAGGCCGTGGGCGAAGGCTCGGCCAGTGCCTTCCAGCGTCCGGGCGCCACGTGGTCCGCCGTGGGCCTGACGTTCGATAACGCCGCGGGCACGCGCGTTACGGTGTCCGCCCTGTTCGACGTGCCCAAGAACGGCACGGAGTCCAGCGTCGGGCGCTTCTACCTGATCGACAACAAGCCGCTTGACCTGCCGGCCATCGAGGACATCACCGGGAAGCGTTTCACGAAGGCTGCGCTGGAGGCCATCTTCCCGGAGGCCCAGGTTTTCGATGTCCACAAGGCCTTCGCGGAGCGTTTCCGCCGGCTCCTGGGCATCAGCTCGGACCAGGCCCTGCCCCTGCTCCGTGTCATCCAGGCCGGCAAAGGACTCGGGGGCAGCGTCAACACCTTCTTCCGCGACCAGGTCCTGGATGCCCCTGCCACCCTCGCCGCAGCGGACGATGTGGTGGAGGAATTCAGCAACCTCATGTCCATCCGGCAGCGGCTGGAGGACGTGCGGCAGCAGCGCGACCAGCTTGCCCCCGTTCCCGGGCTGAACAGGGAATACGCCCAGGCTTTGCTGGACGCGAACCGGCTCCGGGAGCTGGCCGGCGAGGAGTTCGAGGCCTACAAACAGCAGCTCGCTGTCACGGTGCACCAGAAAACGCTGGCCCGGATCAAGGAACTGGCCCAGGCAAAGGCCAAGGAACTCGGGGCTGAGCGTTCTGTCCGGGACGGACTGGCCAAGGAGCTGCGTGAGCTGGAGGCCGACTACAACAACCAGGGCGGCAATGCGATCGCCGCGATCGAGCAGTCGCTGGAGAACGCCAAAGTTGGGCTGAGGCTCCGGCAGCAGGTGGAGGAAGCAGCGCGCAAGGCACTGTCCGACGCCGGATTGCAGCTGGAGTGGACGGCTCAGGGCTGGGAGCAGGCGCACGAGCAGGCAGCAGCCAGGTCCGCGGAGCTGAAAGATGATTCCCAGGCACTGCAGGAACTCCGGTTTGAAGCGTTTGACGGCCACGCCACCAAGAAACGCGAGCTGGCCGCGGCCCAGCAGGAGCTCGTGTCGCTGAAGACGCGCAAGTCCCTGCTGCCGCCGTCGAGCATTGAGAACCGTGCGGCGATCGCTGCCGCAACGGGCGTGCCCGAGGACAGGATGCCGTTCGGCGGCGAGCTGATGGACCTTGCCGACGGGGAGGAGCAGTGGCGGCCGGCCGCGGAGCGCGCGCTCCGCAATCTGGCCACCACACTGTTGGTCCCCGGCGAACACTTCGCCGCGGTGACCCGCTACCTCAACGACCACAAGGTGCGCGGCGCCATCCGCGCCGTGGACGTGTCCAAGCCGCTCGCCGGCGGTGCGCTGGCCGTGGAGGACGCGCGCGACGGCGATCTGCTCACCAAGCTGGATATCCTCGCCAGCGGTGCTGTTTCGGACGCCGGGGCGTGGATCCGCGAGCGGATCGCCCTCGATTTCGCGTACCCGTGCGTAGAGGATCCTGACGAGCTGGCGCAGCTGGACAAGGGCCTGAGCCTGGGCGGTGTGGTCAAACGAAACCGGCACACCGTGGAAAAGGACGACCGTTTCACCAGCCGCCAGGACTACGTGCTCGGTTTCGACAACGCCGCCAAGCTGGAGCTTGTGGCCGCGCAGGTGGAAGACCTGCAGCAGGAACTGGCCAAGGCAGCCGAGCTGGCGCAAAGCCGCGAAGAGTCGCACCAGGGCATGAGCCGGCAGCTTGATGCTCTGCGGCGCATTGCCGAGGACCACCGGACGTGGGAGCAGGTTTCAGCCGTCGTCGCCGGCGAGGAACTCACCAGGATTGAACAGCGGCTCAAGGACGCCCTGGCTGCACAGGCGGACCTGGAACCGCTGCGGGCCAACATCGAAACGGCGCGCCGGAAACACCAGGCCAGCACCGAGGCAGCGGCCGTCCTGCAAAGCGAGTACAAGTCGCTGGACCGGCAGCTCAGCGCCGCCGATTCCCTGCTGGAAGCCGCACGGACCCGCCTGGAGCAGGCACCGCCGTCGGACGCCACCGTCACCGCCCTGGAACCCTACTTCACCGACTTCGGTGACATCAGCGAGATGCACGAGCTGGACAACCTGGCCAACCGTGTCCGGACGGCGCTGCTGGGGGACCTGCACGCAACCGAGACGCGGGGACAGGCAACCTCTGAGCGCCTGACCCGGATCTTCGAAGGCTTTGTGCGTGAGTGGGGATCGGCGATTTCCGCTGACCACGGCACGTCCATCGGCGCTGCGGGGGAGTTCGAAGCCCGCTACCACGCCATCGTCAGCGACGGCCTGCCCGCCCAGGAATCGGAGTTCCGCCAGTTCTTCAACCAGCGCACCCACGAATCCTTCAGCACACTGCTGCACCTGCTGGATGAGGAACGCCGCTCCATTTCCAGCCGGATCCTGCCCCTCAACGGCATCCTGGCCGAGGTCAACTTCCACGAAGGCAGCTTCCTGGAACTGGACATCAAGCAGACCATGCCGGCCACGGCCAGGCAGTTCAAGGACGCCATCCACAACGCGCTGAAGGCACGGCACACCCGGCCCTCCCGCGGCGGTGCGGACACCACCGCACCCGGAGGGGACGACGACGCCGAGCTCACCGCCCGCTACAAAGCCCTCGAAACGCTGGTCAAGAGATTGGGTTCCCAGACCCCGGAGGACCGCCGCTGGCGTGCCGAAGTGCTCGACGTCCGCGGGCACCTTTTCATCCAGTGCAAGGAGCACCGCGACGTTGCCGGACCCCGCGGCGGCAAGCGGACCGACGTCTACATGCACGCGGACACCGGCTCGATGTCAGGCGGTGAACGGCAGCGCTTTACCGCCTTCATCATGGCTGCGGCCCTGAGCTACCAGCTGGGCATCGCCGAACAGGGGTTCACCACCTACGGCACGGTGATGATGGATGAGGCCTTCGTCCTGGCCTCCGAGGAATTCGCCGGCGCGGGCATCAAGGCCCTGCACGAGTTCGGATTCCAGCTGTTGCTCGCCGCCCCGGAGAACGTGATCGACCTGTCCAGGCACCTCGGCTCCGTCACGGAGATCCTGCGGGACAAGCGCACCAACCGGTCCGGTGTCCTGACCGCCCCGGTGATACGGCCGCGGCCCGGCGAAGAAGGCACCTGGCGGTCCGAAGCGAACCCTGTGGACATCGTCCTGCGCTAGCTGTGACCGTTGGAACGTTTTTATAACAAATCGATGGATATATTGCGGAAGTCCTAGTCGGAGTTGTGCGGCGGATGCCATTCTGGTGGACATCAAACAGTCGCCTTCATCCTCCCTGATGGGTAGCCGCGGAACGCTGGGTCCCACGTCTAACGCCTGCCGAGGTTGACGGCCTTTTCTTGAAAGGCACCACCAATGCACCCAGCAAATCGCGCCCGCGCTCTGGCGGCTCTCGCGACCCTCGCAGCCCTCACCCTTACGGGCTGCATGGCAAACGTCTCATCAGGCGCTGCCGGTACTCCCACCGCAGGGGTCACCTCCTCTGCGCCGGCGAGCGCCACCCCCGCCCCCAGCAGCATGGCGAGCCCGACGACGGCTGGTGAGCAGCCGATGTCGTCCGCTCCGGCGTCGTCCGCTCCAGCGACTGCCGGGCTGGCGACGTATACGTTCCCGGATGGTCGGCTGTCGTTCAAGCACCCCGCGGATTGGCGCGTGGAGCTGTTTGAGGCGTCCTCCTCCCCGTTCGTGGGAACAGCAACCGTTTACGACGCGACCGGGCAGAGGCAGGCCGAGATTTTCACCGGCGTAATTGCCGACGGCGTGAGCAGTCCCGTGGTCCGGACCGTGTTTGAATCCCTTCCGGTTCCCGGTCTTCAAGGGCAGCCTGAACCCGCCGCCCACTACTCCTTCTATGTGGACAACGTGAACGACATCGCCAAATACCGGATGCACCTGACGGCGGGGGCGCCCATCGCCGGGGCTGAGATGGGGCTGCCGGGGCTCATCCGCATCGGTGAGCGGGTCCTGATTGCCGAAGTGACCTTCGTTGATAACCCCTTCGCGAGCGACGACGCCGCCAAGGCCTGGCTTTCCGGGACCGAGGGGCAGGCACTGAAGACCCTGCTGATGAGCATGTCCTACCGCTGACACTGCAGGCACCACAGGCGCTCCTTCACGGAAGTGGGGGAGCGCTTTCCTGTGTCCTTTGTCACGTCGGGCAATTAAGGTACGTAAACCTTGCGTATTTCACAAGAGGCTAGGCTAGCCTTACTTAGGTTTGCTTCATTCACCTAAGGAGTTCAGTGACTTCCCCCCACTTTTCCGGCCCGACTGCCACCCGCCGCACGCTGTTCAAGTCAGCCGGCAAGGCAACTGCCGTCCTGGCCGCGGCAGCTCTGACGCTGTCTGCCTGCGCCACCGGACCCGCAGCTTCCACATCGGACGACGGCGCTTCCACCACCAGCAGCGCACAGTTCCCGGTCACCATCAAGCACGTCTTCGGCGAGACCACCATCAAGGAGCAGCCCACCCGCGTCGCAACAGTCTCCTGGGTCAACGACGACGTCGCCATTGCCCTGGGAGTTGTTCCCATGGGCGTTCCCAAGAACGAATGGGGCGGCAACGAGCAGGGCTCCACCCCCTGGAAAGACGCGGCACTGACTGAACTCGGCGCCGGCTTCGGCTCGGAGAAGGCTCCGGTCCAGTACTCGGAGGCCGACGGCATCAACTTCACCGAGATCGCCAAGCTCACCCCCGATGTCATCCTGGCGGCCTACTCGGGCCTGACCGAAGAGGATTACAAGAAGCTCAGCGAGATCGCCCCCGTGGTGGCCCACCCCGAGGTGGCCTACGGAACCTCCTGGCAGGACTCCACCGCCATCATCGGCAGGGCCCTGGGCAAGGACGCGGAGGCCGCCAAGCTGGTCTCCGATACCGAGGCCACCATCAAGGACAAGGTGTCGAAGTACCCGCAGATCGCCGGCAAGAGCTTCATCTACGGCAACCTCGAGCCCGCCTCTGCCGACGGCGTCAACGTTTACACGGCCAACGACAACCGTCCGCGCTTCCTGAGCGGGATCGGCATGCAGCCCGCTTCCGTTGTGGAGGAGAACTCGAAGGGCTCCAAGGAGTTCTTCATCAAGTGGTCCGCCGAGAAGGCCAACGAACTGGACTCCGACATCTTCGTGACCTGGGTCCCGGACGCCGCCACCGCCGATTCCATCAAGGCGGACCCACTGCTCGGCCAGATCCCGGCCATCCGGAACGGCGCCCTGGTTGCCGATTCGGACAACACACTGACGCTCTCCATCTCCGCGTCCTCCCCGCTGAGCCTGCCGTGGTCACTGGACACGTTCCTGCCGCAGCTGGCGAGCGCCGCGGATAAAATTGCCGCCGCAGTGAAGTAAGCACCGTTCCATGACGGACAGTACGACGACGGCGCCCACCCAGCGGCGAGGTCCCGGCGGTTTGGTGCCGCCAATGCGCCGATTCCTCACCTCTCAGCGTCCGGCCGGCGGCCGCGCGCGCCCCCTGGGCAAGCAAGCCGCCTGGCTGCTTGCCGCCGTCGTCGTACTTATTGTCTTGACTGCCGCGTCGCTGGCGGTCGGTGCCCGCGGGCTTTCCCTGGCCACCGTGTGGCAGGCCCTCGTCCAGTCCGAACCCGGTAACGGGGACCATGCCGTTGTCCATGCCCGCATCCCGCGCACAGTTCTGGGATTGCTCGCCGGGGGTGCGCTGGGCCTGGCCGGCGCAGCCATGCAGGGCGTGGCCCGCAACCCGCTGGCCGATCCCGGCATCATGGGCGTCAACGCCGGTGCCGCCCTGGCCGTGGTCACCGGCATCTACATCTTCGGCATCTCATCCCTGACCGGCTACATCTGGTTCGCCTTCATCGGCGCAGCGGCTGCCGCCGTCGTGGTTTACCTCATCGCATCCCTGGGCAGGGACGGTGCGACGCCGGTCAAGCTCGCCCTCGCGGGGGCAGCCCTCAGCGCCGGTCTGTTCTCGCTGATGAACGTCATCCTGGTTTCCAGCCAGGACACCCTGGACCGCTTCCGCTTCTGGCAGGTGGGCGGGATTGCCGGACGGGACTGGTCAGTGGTGCTTCCCGGCCTGCCGTTCCTCGCTGTGGGGGCACTCATCGTCCTGTCCACCAGCCGTATCCTCAACAGCCTGGCCTTGGGAGATGACATCGCCCGCGGCCTGGGCCAGCGCGTCGGCCTGACCCGGGCCATAACAGCTCTGGGCATTGTGCTGCTCTGCGGTTCGGCCACGGCGCTGGCAGGCCCCATCGGTTTCGTCGGTCTGGTCATTCCGCACGCCGTCAGGTCCCTGACGGGTCCTGACTACCGCTGGATCCTGCCGTTCTCCCTGCTCCTGGCCCCGGCGCTGCTCCTCGGCGCCGATATCGTTGGCCGCGTCATCCTGCTCCCCGGCGAGGTCCCGGCCGGCATCATGACGGCCCTCATCGGCGCACCGGTCTTCGTGTGGCTGATCCGCCGCGGGAAAGGGGCCGGACTGTGAAACTCACCGAAACGGTCCCCAAACCCCCCGTTGCCCTATCACTTCCGGTCGTCAAAACCGGCTTTTGGCGACCAAAAGTGATAGCGCAAGGCTGGCGGACGGGGTTGCTGGCAGCCGGCGTGGTGGTCATGGTTGCCGTCTACGTCCTGCTCGGCAGCTACACCGTGACCATCCCGGACTTCTTCAAGATCGTTATCGCCCACCTGACGGGCGGCGAACGGATCCCGGGCGCCAGCTTCGTCGTCATGGAAAACAAGCTGCCGCGGGCCGTGATCGGGACCATGATCGGGGTGGCCTTCGGCCTGGCCGGCGGACTGTTCCAGACCATGCTCCGCAACCCGCTGGCCAGCCCCGATGTGATCGGCATCAGCTACGGCGCCAGCGCGGCAGCAGTCACCGCCATCGTGGTCTTCGGTGCATCCGGCGCGGCAGTCTCCGGAGCTGCCCTGGCCGGAGCGCTGGGAGTGGCAGCGGTTATCTACGCCATCTCCCGCGGCGGATCACTCGGCTCCGGCGGCGGCAACCGCGGAAACGCTGCCGGAAACCGGCTGATCCTGGCCGGTGTGGGCATCGCCGCCGCCCTGCACGCAGTGGTCAACTTCCTGATGACCCGAGCCGACATCCGCACTGCCGCGGACGTGCTGGTGTGGCTCAACGGCTCCCTTAACTCCGCCAACTGGGACCGCGCCGCGATGCTGTCCCTGGCACTCCTGGTCCTGGTCCCGGCCGTCATGGCCCTCGCCGGCCCGCTCCGCATCCTGGAACTCGGCGACGACGCCGCGGCCGGGCTGGGCATCCGCGTCGGGTTCACCCGACTCGCCGTGGTGGTCACCGCAGTCGCGCTGGCGGCGGTGGCGACGGCGGCAGCAGGCCCGGTGGCATTCGTCGCCTTCCTCTCCGGTCCCATCGCCCGGCGCGTCACGAACATAGCCAGCCTGCCGGCGTCGGCCTTTGTTGGCGCACTCATTGTCCTGGCGGCCGATTACTTCGCCGCCAACATTGCCCCCCTGCTGCTGGACGGCACCGTGCTGCCCGTCGGCGTGATCACCGGCGCGCTCGGTGCCCCGTTCCTGCTGTGGCTTTTGGTCACGGCCAACCGGAAGGATGCCTGACATGGCTGTTCTCAGCGCCAAGGACCTTACGCTGAAATACGATCAGCGCTGCGTGGTGGACGGCCTCACGGCCGATATCCCCGAAGGCAAGGTGACCATGATCGTGGGCGCAAATGCCTGCGGCAAGTCCACCCTCCTGCGCGGCCTGTCCCGCCTGCTCAAACCCGCGGGCGGGGCGGTCACGCTGGACGGGAAGGATATCCATTCCCGTCCAGCCCGCGAACTGGCCCGCACCCTGGGACTCCTTCCGCAGCATCCCACCGCGCCGGACGGCATCGCCGTCCGCGACCTTGTGGGGCGTGGGCGGTACCCGCACCAGGGCTTCTTCCGGAGCTGGAGCCCGGGTGACTCGTCACACCATGATCTCGCCGTGCAGCGCGCGCTCGAGGCGACTGAAACGCTGGACCTCGCCGGGAGGAACGTCGATGAACTTTCCGGCGGACAGCGCCAGCGCGTCTGGATTGCCATGGCACTGGCCCAGGAAACGGAGGTCCTGCTGCTGGACGAGCCCACCACCTACCTGGACCTGGCCCACCAGGTGGAAGTCCTGGACCTCGTCACGGACCTGAACCGCAAACGCGGCACCACCGTGGCCATCGTCCTGCACGACCTGAACCTCGCGGCACGCTACGCGGACCATGTCATCGCCATGAAGAACGGCGAAGTCGTTGCCTTGGGCGATCCCTCTGCAGTTGTTACCGAAGAGCTGGTCCGCAGCGTCTTCGGCCTCGAATCCCGGGTGATCCCTGATCCGGTCTCAGGCACGCCACTGATCATTCCCATCGGACGCCACCACATCACCGCCACTGAATTGGAGCTCGTTTCATGAAGACCCGCGAAATAGCCGCCACCGAGCCCATGACCCTGGCCTTCGAGGTCACCGTTTCCTCCGTGCAGGAGCTGAGCCCCAACTTCCGCAGAATAACTTTTGGCGGGTACTGCCTGCGCGACTTCGGCGTGAACGGCGACACCCTGGACCTGCGGATCAAGCTGATGATCCCCTCCCTGGCGGAGGAAGGCAAGGAGATCCCCCTGCCGCCCTTCGAGATGGCGCAGTCCGGCTGGTACCAGGAATGGCTGGCCATGGACCCTGCCGTCCGGGGCTCCATGCGCACCTACACGGTCCGCGGATCGCGGCTGGACTCGGTCTATCCGGAGCTCGACGTTGATTTCGTCGTGCACTTTGACGCGGAGGGCAACGGCGGTCCGGCCGCCAACTGGGCCCTCAACGCCAAGCCGGGCGATTCCATCACCATCATCGGCCCCAACAACCGCGCCGCCCAGTGCTACACCGCCGAGATCTACGGCGGCATCGAGTGGCGGCCAGGAATGGCCCAGCGTGTCCTCCTCGCCGGCGACGAAACCGCCGTTCCCGCCATTGCCGCCATCCTCGAAAGCCTTCCGCCCTACATGTCCGGCCACGCCTTCCTGGAGGTCCCGGAGGCCGGCGACTTCCTGGACCTCACGTCACCGGCCGACGTCCAGATCACCTGGCTTGCCCGCGGCGCGGCCATCGGGCGGTCCCGCCCGCACGGCGAGCTGCTGCAGGAAGCGGTACGCAAGGCCGTCCCCGTTCCGGGCTGGGTGGGGATCAAAGCGTCCGACGCCGGCGCAGGCCCCGAGCCGGAGGACGTCAACGTGGACGTGGACATCCTCTGGGAGACCCCGGCACGGATGGAAACCGCCGAGATCGAGGCCAGCAAGAACCCCGGCGTTCCGGCGGGCGGCATGCCGTTCTACGCCTGGATCGCCGGTGAAGCAGCCGTGATCAAGGACATGCGGCGCTACTTGGTGCGGGACGTGGGGATCGACCGGAAGCAGGTTGCGTTCATGGGCTACTGGCGCCGCGGCAAGGCCGAGCTCTAAGCCTTTAGCTGGTTTGGCCACAAGCCAGCGGTTGCTGGCTGGGGTGCGTCGTCGGCGCTCCTTTGCCGTCGCTTAGACACCTTCCTTCGCTTCATTCGGCCGCTGGCGGCCTTACTCCGCTTTGGTCGGCGATGCGCTCCCTGCAAAGAAACGCCGCCGACGGTGCCTCATCTCGCCTCCACGGGTCGCATCCCAACGCTCTGGCACTTCCTGTCGCCTTTTTCCAAACGCTCTTGCAGTTCCCGTGGGTCTTTTCCAAACGCTCAGGCGCCACCTGTCGCTGGTTGTTAACCCTCGTGTTTCCTTGGGTGGGTACGGTGTTGGGGTGTGTGCTGATTCTTTGCTTCCTTCGAGTGGGCGGCGTGTGTTCGTTGCCCTGGGGGACTCCTTTACCGAGGGCGTGGGGGACCGGGACGAGCGGTTGCCCAACGGGGTGCGGGGTTGGGCAGACCGGGTGGCGGAGAAGCTCGCCAAGGCCGACCCCGGGTGGGAGTATGCCAACCTGGCCATTCGGAGCAAGCGTCTGCGGCATGTCGTCAGCGATCAGTTGGAGCCTGCGCTCGCCATGGATCCGACGCTGATTACGCTGTACGCGGGCGGCAACGACATCCTGGACATCGGCACCGACATGGCGTCCTTGATGGACGAGTACGAAAACGTCGTGGCGCGGCTTGCCGGGAGCGGGGCCACTGTGGTCCTCTTCACCGGGTTCGACGTCAAGGTGTCTGCGGTACTGGAGCTCCTGAAGAAGCGGAACACGCTCTACAACCAGCGTGTGCGGGCAATCGCGGCCAAGTACGGCGCCGTCCTGGTTGACTATTGGTCCCTGGACGCCTTCCATGACCGGCGGATGTGGGACTCGGACCGGCTGCACATGTCAAAGGCCGGCCACAAATACCTCGCCGGGCAGGTCCTGGACCAGCTCGGGGTGCCGCACAAGATCCGTCCCATGGAGTGGGATCCGCCCGAAAGGCTCAGCCTGAGGGAGTGGGAGCAACGTCAGCGGCGCTGGGTGAGGGAGTGGGTGCTGCCCCTTTTCGGCCGCAAAATCAGGGGCATCACGCTCGGCGACACCCTCACACCGCGCTGGCCGGAGCCGGTCAAGGTGCCGCGTAAAGGCGGGCTCAAGAAGTTGGCGGAAAAAAACAGGGCCAAGGCCGGTAAGTCCTAGGTATCAAGCAGGTTCTCGAAGCCCGGGGCGACCCTGTTGGCCGCGAATTCCATGATTTCAAAATCAGCCACGCCGTTGACGTAAAAAGGGTCCTTGGCAATGCTGCCTTCGAGGGTCGGCCGGTCGGCCCTGGACAGCAGCAGCCCGCCGGTGCGTGGGACCTTGCGCCCGGCGGCAACAAAAACGCCGTCGTCAAAGGCATTTTTCAACCATTCAACATGGGCGGCGAGGTGGAACTCCACGATGTCTTCGGGCACCTTGTAAGTCAGCGACACAACGTACATAGGGCCATGCTACCGGGGCGCCGACGTGCAACTTGAACCGTCAAGCATAGAATGTACGCATGACCGAACCGCGCTGGCTCAACGCCGATGAACGCCGTGCTTGGCTGGCCATGCTGAGCATCAACACCATGCTTCCCGCCGCGCTGGACAACCAGTTGCACACGGCTGGGAAAGTGTCGCTGTTCGACTACAACGTCATGGCGATGCTGTCCGAGGCGGAGGGCCGCTTTCTGCCGATGAGCGAACTGGCCGCCCGCACCAGTTCCTCGCTGTCCAGGCTCTCGCACGTGGTGTCCAAGCTGGAGAAGCGCGGATGGCTGGAGCGGCGCCCGCACCCCGGCGATGCGCGCGTCACCACCGCTCACCTGTCCGACGACGGGATGGCCACTTTGGTGGCGCTGGCGCCGGGTCACGTGGAAGCCGTCCGCAACAAGTTCCTGGACGCCTTGACGGACCGCGACGTCAACGACTTGGCCCGCATCGGGGAAAAAATTGTTGCCCGCCTCGACGATGACCATTGGATCCTCCGCGAAAGCTGATTCTTGGTTGCTCGCAGCAACAGATGACACACTGGCGCTATGGATTTTTCGGCCCGGTATGTAGCCCTCGGTGACTCCTTCACGGAAGGAGTCGGCGACGATGATGCGACCCGTCCCAACGGTGTCCGCGGCTGGGCTGACCGTGTCGCCGAGCAGCTGGGTGCTGCTGATCCCGGCTTCGGTTACGCCAACCTCGCCATCCGCGGCAGGAAGCTCCGCCAGATCATGGCAGAGCAGGTGGATGCCGCCGTCGAACTTAACCCCACCCTGGTGAGCATCTACGCAGGCGCCAATGACATCCTGCGGCCCAGGATCGACATCGATGATTTGCTTACCGAGTACGACGCCGGCATCAGCAAGCTGGCTGCCACCGGTGCCACCGTGGTGGTGTTCACGGGATTCGACGCCCGCGGCTCCAAGGTCTTCAGCACCATGCGCGGCCGCACCGCCATCTATAACGAACTGGTCCGCGGCATTGCCGGCGACCACGGGGCGCTGCTGGTGGACTACTGGCGCTTCAACGAGTACTACGACTGGGGCATGTGGGCCCAGGACCGGATGCATATGTCCGCCGCCGGGCACGCAAACATGGCCAAACGCGTCCTGACGGTGCTGCAGCACGAGCACTCCATCGAGGTACCGCCCATGACCCCGGTCCCGGAACTCAGCCGGGCCGACGCCCTCCGCGCCAACGCCCGCTGGGTCCGCGAATTCGCCGGGCCGTGGGTGGTCCGCCGGGTTACCGGCAGGTCCTCCGGCGACGGCCTGACCCCCAAGTACCCGCAGCTCACGCACCTATAGCGGAGTTTCACCTATTGGACGGCCCGCGGCGGAAGCCCGGCGTCGCGAGCAGTTCCCCGTTGGCGCGGACCGCCAGGACGGCAACATCCCAGCCCTCGGTGGCCCGGTCCAGCATCGGCTCGCCACCGGCAACGATCGCCGTGGCCAGGACATCCGCCGTCGTGATGTCCGCAGCGGCAACGGACACCTGGACAAACGCGGACCGGTCCGCAGGACGCCCCCAGATGTGGTCACCCCGCTCGGCCGAACCCGACGTCGCCAAGGCAGCGTGCCGGCGTCCGTGGCCCAGCGGATACCCAGCCAGCAACGCCCCGCGGTCCAGGGGATCCACGATGCCGACCTCCCACGGGTTATCACTCCCGGGCCCCGGCGAACCGCAGACCAGGATGTCCCCGCCGGCGTTCAGGCACCAGTCGGGACGGCCAAGCGCCAGCAGCGAGGTCCCCGACTCACGGATCGCACATGCCTTGACGAGTCCGGAAAGGTCCAGCACGCCGTCGGGCCTCTCCGCTGTGAATGCGCCCTGGGTGCTCAACCGCCACTGCATCGCCTCCTTATAAACCACGCGCATTGCAGGCGACGCAGTCCGGAGCGAGAGCTCGCCGCGCGCAAGCCTGCTCGCCTCGGAATCCGCCCGGTACAGGCTGAACGTCCGCTCCAGTTCACGGAACACGCGTTCGACGACGGCGGCAGCCGCTGCCAATTCGCCGTCGGGTGTGTTTCCTTCCGGACCCGCGTTGCCTGCCCCGGCAGTGTGTGGGTCCGCCGGTACCGGCATGGTCAGGCTCATGACTGTGCCCATGCTCTGGAATGTCCTGGCTTTCAGGACAGGCGGCGGAGCCAGGCCGCGGTGGCGCTCAGAGGTTTGCGGCATCGATGGCTGCCTGGAGGGACGTGAGATAGGCGTTGCTTGTCACGGTGGCGCCGCTGATGCTCTTCACCTTGGCCGACTGGGCCGCAAGTACCTCGCTCCGCAGCAAAGGTGCGGCCCGGTTGCTGATCTGGATGGATTTTCGGTCGTCGTCGGTGAGCTGGAGGGCCGTGACGTCGGTGATGGCTCCCGCCTTGACGGTGATCTGCACCTGTACCGAGCCAAACCGGGTCGCTACCACGGCGCCGTCGTACGTGGCCGCGGCAGCCGCCGCCGCTCCGGCGGAACCCGAGGCTGCCGAACCGGATGTGCCTGACGAGCCGGACGCGCCAGACGCGCGTGACGAACCGGACGCGCCTGACGCGCCTGACGACCCCGTGGACCCGGACGAGCCGGTCCCGTCAGTGCCGGTTCCGGTGGCCGCCGGCACGACGGAGCTGCGGATTTCCGCTACCTGTGCACCGGCCTGCCAGCCCGCCAGGAGGATGCCGGCCGAGGCCAGCGCTGCTGATACTGCTCCCCGTGCTTTCACCAGTCAAACCTTTCGTGATGGATCTGGTCCGCCCCGACGCCGGCAGCGTGGGCAGCGGAGATGACGTTGCGGGCCCAGGCTGCCGGGCCGCAGATGTAAACGTCCGAATCTGCAATATCGGGTACGTACGAGGCGAGGTTGTAGCCGGCGCGGACAGCTTCTTCGGGCAACCAGCTGTTGGCGTCCCACCGCACCCGCGGACCTGTCAGATGGAACAGCCGCGCACCCCGGTCCTCGCATAGTTCCAGGATTTCGGATCCCAGGTAGAGCTCTTCTTCGCTGTGGCCCCGCAGCAGGACTGTGGCGTCCCCGGGGGCGAACGGGGTGCTTTCCAGCAGGGCGCGCAGGGGAGTGATGCCGATTCCGGCTCCGATCATCACCACTTTGTCCCGGGTGCGCGCGGCCGTACCGAACATTCCGTACGGGCCTTCCACGGCAACCCTGGTCCCGGGCCGGAGCCTCATGAGCTGGGCTGAACCGCGGCCCAGGTTCCGGACGGTAATGCGCAGCTTTGACTCGCCCCCTGGGCCAGGAGCCAGGGGCTCTGCCGACAGGCTGAAGGGGTGCGGATGCCACCACAGGCCCGGGGCGAGGAAGCGCCAGATGAAGAACCGTCCGCCATGTCCGGCGAGCCTGTCCAGCTGGTACCCCGTCATTTCGATGTTCACCACGCCCGGGGCGACGCTGGCCACCCGGCTGACTGTGAGCTGATGCCGGGACGTGGCAAAGATCGGCTGCAGCACCCGGAAGTACAGCAGGGCCGCGCCCGTGGCCACACAGATGGCCAGCCAGTACCAGCGCTGCCAGGTCCCCTCCGCGAAAAGCCCGCCCACGCTGAACTGATGGGGGAGGGAGGTGCCGACGGCGGCATAAGTCAGCAGGTGCACGGCGTACCAAAACTCATAGGGAAATCGGCGCCGCACGGCCACCAGCGAAGTGACCACCACGGCGATAAACAGGGCCATGGACACGAAGGCCAGCCACATATCGGGTACCAGTACCCACAGGGCAACCGATTCGCTGATGGGGTCGAGCCCCTCCGCCATCCCGTAGCCGATGGCTATCAGGAGTCCGTGGCCCAGCAGGAGGTACAGGGACGGCTTACCAAGCTTGCGGTGGAATTCCAGCGCGCGGTCATGTCCGATCGTGCGGTCAATCACCGGGATCCGGGCCGCCAGGAGCAGCATCAGCAGAACCAGGTCCATGCCTGCCAGTCCCGCCACGATGCCCAGCGCGGTAAATGCGGAGGCGACCGAATTGACTACTGTTGCGCCGCCGTCGGCCAGCCACAAAGCCACCGCTGCGGCGACGGAGCCCCAGGCGGTGACGGTCAGGGCATCCTTGCGGAGCAGCCGGCGGCCGTGCTGCCGGTGGAACATTCCGGAGCCGGAAGCGCGGCCCTTTACTGGACGGGGGCTCCGGTGGCCGGAGCGGTCTTGGGCCGGAGTGGCTGGCCGGAGCTGTGTTGTCATGCTTCAAACATGAACCCCGAAGCTATCATTCAGCTGTGAAAATACCGGCCGCTCAGCTATGAGTGCAGCGGCGATGTGGCCGCCCGGAGTACTGCCGCCGATGCATGGACCTTATACACCCCGCCGAGGCGGATTGGTCTTTAATTGCCTCAACTCGTAGACTTGGTAAGCGCTAAGTGCGCGGAGCGTGCGCAATTGCTCCGGTGGCCCGGTAATTTCTCCAGGGTAGCCGGTAGTTAGGGGCTCAAGTTGCGTGACTAACCGTTCACCCTGATCACTTTGGGTCGCACCTAGACGCATGATCCTGCAGCAGATATGCGGATCATTACATTCAATTCTTGAGGAGAAGTCATGGCAGCACACTGCCAAGTGACCGGAGCCGAGCCGGGCTTTGGGCACAGCATTTCGCACTCGCACCGACGCAACAAGCGTCGGTTCGATCCGAACATCCAGAAGAAGCGCTACTGGGTTCCGTCCCTGCGCCGTAACGTCACGCTGCAGGTTTCTGCCCGTGGCATCAAGACCATCGACGTGCGTGGCATCGACGTAGTCGTAGCCGCCATCCTGGCACGAGGAGTGAAGCTCTAATGGCTAAGGACAAGGACGTACGTCCGATCATCAAGCTCAAGTCGACCGCGGGCACGGGTTACACCTACGTGACGCGCAAGAACCGTCGTAACGACCCGGACCGCATGGTTCTGAAGAAGTACGACCCCCGCATCCGTAAGCACGTCGAATTCCGAGAGGAGCGCTAAGCACATGGCTAAGAAGTCAATGATCGCCAAGAACGAACAGCGTAAAGTCATCGTTGAGCGTTATGCTGCAAAGCGCCTCGAACTGAAGAAGGCTCTGGTTGACCCTGCGTCCACCGATGAGGCACGCGAAGCCGCACGCCTCGGCCTGCAGAAGCTGCCCCGCAACGCGTCGCCCGTCCGTCTGCGTAACCGCGACATCATCGACGGCCGTCCCCGCGGTACTTTCCAGAAGTTCGGTATCTCCCGTGTTCGCTTCCGCGACATGGCTCACCGTGGTGAGCTTCCGGGCATCACCAAGTCTTCCTGGTAATCCAGCACCGCTGATTCCAGCTGCTTGAGAAGGGCCGGCAACCGTTTGGTTGCCGGCCCTTCTGCTTTTAAGCGTTGCGGTCTGTTTAGGCGCCGCCGTCCCGCCGGGCGGGAGCCTGCTGCATGGTTGTGCTGCAGCACACAGAAGCCGCGTACGACGGCGGCGCCTGGTTTTGGGAGCCAATGCCGCCTCTGGGCCCGGAACGGCGGGGTTTCGGCTCGTTGTGTGGGGGGATTTGCGGTGGGGGTTGGGTGGGTGTATTGTTTTCTAAGTCGCCGCGAGGGGAACAGTGAAGAGCTGGTTACCGCGGGCGGCCAAATCCCCTAATTCAAGACCAGATTCTGGTAGTTCTTTTGAGCGCCTGGATGTGGTGTGGGGGTCGGGTTTCTGCTGGTGTTGGTCCTGGAAGATGGATTTGCATCGGGGCGGGGATTCGGGTAAGTTTGAAAAGTTGCTCCGGAGCGATCCACGGCTGAGAAGTGTTGTGGTGGTGACGGGTGTGTCTGTTGTTTGAGAACTCAATAGTGTGCCAAGTTTGTTGA
>NZ_JBEPSC010000008.1:0-221389 GCF_040548695.1 Arthrobacter sp. 754 | reverse complement strand
ACCAGTTCGCCCAGTGCCCGGAGGATGAGGAACGCGAAGAAACCGCAGACCGCGTAGGCGATGACCAGGGACGGTCCGGCGGCGTTGAGGCGGCCGCCGGCGCCGAGGAACAGGCCGGTGCCGATCGCTCCGCCGATGGCGATCATCTGGATCTGCCGCGGTTTGAGGTTCTTGTGGTAGCCCTTGTCCTCGGCGTGGAGGGCGGTCTCGCTGGCGTGCGCGTGACCGCCATCAATCAGGTGGTCAGGGACGACCTGCTTCTGTACAACCTCGTCATTGGGGTTGATGGGCATGGTTGATCCTTTCGATACGGAGAAGATCCTGCTGGGTTGGGAAGGAAGTTGTGGGGTGTGCAGCCAGGGGTTAGAAAACGGACCAGCCGGTGCGGTCGGAAAGATCGGCAAGAGCGGCGGTGCCGGCAAGGGAATTTCCTTTGGCGTCCAGCCGCGGGGACCAAACGCAAATGGCGCAGACACCCGGAACGATGACGAGGATCCCACCGCCCACACCGCTTTTTCCGGGAAGACCCACGCGGTAGGCGAACTCACCTGCGGCGTCGTACATGCCGCAGGTCAGCATGATCGAACCGATCCGCTTCGCCTCGCTGGCTGACACCACGGTTCCGTGCGTTCCCTGGCCGTCGCGGGCAAGGAAGAGTCCTGCTTTGGCCAGTTCCACACAGGTCATCATGATGGAGCATTGCCGGACGTAGTTTTCGACCACCGACTCCGCTGTCTGCTGTAGATTGCCGAAGTCCTTCAGGAAGTGGGCCAATGCCAGGTTCCGGCTGCTGCCGGCGAGCTCACCGGCAGCAGCCTCCTCATCGATGTACGGCCCTGTGCTGGCCGATTGGGCGGTGAGGAACAGCAAAAGCCGGGTGGCGGCGTCGGGGGTGTCCCTCATCAGGTGGTCTGTGACTACCAGGGCGCCGGCATTGATGAAGGGGTTCCGCGGGATGCCGTGCTCCACCTCCAGCTGGACCAGGGAATTGAACGAGGTGCCGGAGGGCTCGCGCAGCACACGGGACCACAGTGTTCCCGCACTGTCGCCGCGCAGGGCCATGGCCAGGGTGAACACCTTGGAGATGCTCTGGATGGAGAAGGGGACCTCAGCATCACCTGAGCTGAACACTTCGCCGGAAGCGGTGGCGACGGCAATGCCGAACCTGTTGAAGGGGACCGCTGCGAGGAAGGGGATGTTGGCCGGGACAGAACCGGTTTCCCGCTGGGGCCTGTGGCCGCGGACGATGTCCGCCAGTATCGCGTCGAGCGGCGGCGCCTTGAGTGCTGTGGTCATTTCCTGCCCCGCTGTTCTTTGCGTGTGCCGGCCCATTCCTGAATGTGAAGCAGGGCCACAAGCGAGTCCCGGGGGTTGCCGAAGTTCAGGCCAGTCGCCCGGGAAGCCTTACTGATCCGGTAATAGACGGTGTTCTTGTGCAGCCCCATCCTGCTGGCGCACTCGGCGACGTCGAGTGATGCTTGGAAGTACGCATGCAGGGTGTCGGCGAGTTCGGAGTCCTGCCGCAGCAGCGCTGTAAGGCTGCGGTGGCGGAACGTGGAGGACGTGAAGTTCTGAACCGCCTCGCGGAAAAGGATCTCGCCCTCGAAGTCGTCCACGGTGGCAACCGACATGTCCGAAGACGTGCCCACGCAACCCAACAGGGCGACGGTGATACGGGTGGTTGAATGCAGCGAAAGCAAGTCCGGGACAACCGGACCGACGGCGGCGAAGGGGCTGATGCCGAGGTGCTTGCCGGCATCCCGAACAATGGCCTCGGCCAGGCTGCGCAGCCCGGGCTCCGCGGCGGTTGACTGCAGGCCAGGGACAATCACCGCGGTGTCGCCCTTGAACTGACCCACGACGGCGGACGCCTTGTACGCAGCGGCGTGGATGGATGCGAGGTTGGCGAGTTCGCCGTGCTTCAGGGCCGCGTCGTCGGCCTGGGCTTCGGCATCGGATATTCCAATCAGGATCAGTGCGGCCGGGCGCTCCGCGGGGATTTTCCCGCTGTGTGCACTGGCCGCGGCCTCCGCCGGACCTGACAGGATCCGCACAATGCGGTCTTCGCGCATATGTACTGACTGCTGGTTGCGGTAACGGATCAGTTCGGCCGAGGCCCGTGCAGCAGATCCGGTGAGCACGTAGTCGACGTCCGCGCCGAAACCCGCCCCGGTTTCCTGCAGCCAGATGTAGCCCATGATCCGGTCCCCGGCGAACAGCGTGATGGCCACGCGTTCCCGCAGTCCGTCCTGTGGCCGGGCCGGCACCCGCACCGGCAGCCGTGTCCTGTGCAGTTCACGGTAGGCGCCCAGGTCCTTGAGCAGCAGCTCGTATTTACGCGGACCGCGCCGGGCGAGGATGGAGGCCTTTCGCAGCTCGTCGATGTCATTCGAAACAGTGGAGTAGGCCAGCACCTTGTTGGCTGCATCTTCGATGAGCACGTGGCTGGATGTGAGCCTGGCGGTGGTCTGGGCGATGGCAAACAGGTCCTCTTCCAGCAGAGTCAGCACCTCGCGCTGGTAGCTGGGCGGCTGGATGCGGTCCCTGGCGATGGACAACAGCCGGTCCCAGTCAGCCTCCGGATCCACCAGGAGCAGGCCAGTGCCGGCATCGCGGAGCAGCTCTTCAGCCTCGGCGAGCTCTTCACGTTTACCCTTGACGGCGACCACCGGGGGCGGGTTCTTCAAGAGCCGGCGCAGAGCGGGCAAAGCCGAGCGTCCGCGGACGCCGATCAGCAGGACAAACGCCGCGCCGCCGTCGGACGATTCATCATCCGCGTCCACGATCAGGAACCGGTGGATCTCAGCGCCGGCCGCCGCAGGCCGGAGGATGAGGCTGGCGAAACCCAGGGGGAGATCCGAGAGGATATCGTCCACCGTAACCGTTGCCATGGGCTTCCTTCTGCATCGAGGTGACCGGACAGCTCTGTCCGGTCACCTCATGCTATCGAGGCAGGCTTCCCCAAAATATGTAAAGAAACCCAAATGCCGTGGCAGCTTTTCGGTTGGCTGACCAAAGTTTTTCCGCTGGCCACACCCCCGCAGGGTCACCAGAGGGACTCCCGAGGGGTCCGCACTCCCGGGCTTCTCCACGCCGTCTGCAGCCCGCCGGCAGGCAGCGAGCCCCCGATCACCCCGCCGGCCGCAGCGACGTGATCATCCTCTTGATGTCCCGGTACTCCTGCGTTTGCGCGTACTTCTTGGCCTGCTCCAGATACGGCAAGGACTCCGCTCCCGCCGTCACGTTGTTCTCCGGGCTGAAGAAAGCCCCGAACATCACGGCCGTGGGCGGCCAGGTGAAGAAGTGGAAAATGGCGCAGGTCGAGTCGCCGGTAGGAGGCTGCATGGTGGTGATGCCGTAAGCCGCGGCGGGGGTTTCCGCCGGCCCCGGCGCGGCATCATTACCGCGGGTTTCAAAAACATACCGGGGTGCAGCTCCGTCTTGGGCCAGGGCCGGCAACTCCTGCGACTCCAACACCTCGTACGGGTAGCGTTCCATGCAGGTGGAGCCAGTGGCCATGTTGGTCCTGAGCGTGGCCAGCGGCCTGCCTGCCGCGTTGGTCACCTCGGCGAACGCACCCCCGCCCTCGGGCAGGTCCCCGGCGGGGTCCCGCACGCTCCACGCTGCCGGATGGTCAAAGGTCAGTTCGCCGTCCGACGTGGTGAAGGACTTCCTGGATTCCGACGCCGGTGCGGTGCCCGTTGCGCTGGATGTCACCGCAGGTGTGGAGGTCACAGCGGATGTTGCGGCACCGCCCTGGCTGCCCGTCGCCGTCGGGGGCGATGCCTCTGGACCGCAGCCGGCAAGCAGCAAAGCGGAAAGAAGCACTGCGGGAATTGCCGAACCTCGCGCGGACCGACTGCGCATCACACCCTCCTTTGGGCCTGACTTTCAGTCCTTAAATTGTGGAGCAGCCAGTTCCGGAAGGAGCCCGGACGCAACCCATTGGCGCCGAACTGTTGCGCCGGATAACGAAAGGCTCAGTAGAGGACCTGGCTGGCTGCACCTAGGGCGTCAGCCGGTACCCCACCCCACGCACGGTCTCCACCCAGCGCGGAGAGCGGGTGCTGTCCCCCAGGCGCTTCCGCAGGTTTCCCAGGTGGACCTCGACGGCGCGTTCCTCGCCGGTGCTGACATAGGAACCGGTGCTGTAGGGCTCATTGCGAAGCCTGCGAACCAGGTCAGCTTTGGTCTGCACCACACGCCCGTTCTCCATCAGCACCAGGAGCAGGTCAAACTGGGTCCTCGTGAGATCAACCGCTTCACCGTGGATGGCGGCCGCCCGCGAGCCCTCGTGAAGGGTCAGGCCCCGGTGCTCAAAGTCGCAGCGCACGATCATGCCGGCCTGCTGTGCGGACGCAAGAACCTCAAGCCCGGGCTGTGCCGAAAGTGGCCCGAAGGGATGGTGGCCGCCAGGAGACCACGGACCGGGGGCACTTTCCGCTGAGCCTACGTTGAGAATCCGCGGCCGCCTCAGCATCGCCGCGATGCGGGCACGGAGTTCCCGCGGGCGGAAAGGTTTCGTGAGGTAGTCGTCGGCACCGGCCTCGAAGCCCATGAGGGCGTCGGCTTCCTCCATCCGGCCCGTCACCATGATGAGGTAGGCGTCACTGAAGGTTCTGATGCGGCGGGCAGCCTCGATCCCGTCGAAGTCAGGCAGCCCCACATCCAGGGTGACGATGACCGGGTTGTACTCACGGACCGCATCAACGCCTGCCTGGCCGGAGGCCGCCACATGCACGGCAAAGCCGGACTGGAGGAACACATCGGTCAAACACGTCCTGATATCGTCGTCGTCTTCCACCACCACTGCAATTCCACGCCCCACCATCCGTGCCCCAAAACCTTTCATCTGAATCTTGATTGCCCCGCCTTGTGCCAAACGCATGCAGCGGACCCACGGAGCGGGGTTTGCATGCACGCATTGGTGCACCGTCTGTCGACGGACACCGCACGCAAGCAAACGCGATTTCCCCGTCAATTCGTAGGCATAAGCGCAGTTGGATGGGTGATCGGCATTATTTGCCGGAACTGCCTCATTATCGAGCCTACACAAACTGAGAGCCGCATTCCGGATTTGATTATTTTATTGCGTCACTCTTGAGCTTTAACAAGAATTGCGTATTTCTTGAGAATATCCCTCAGGAACTTTCACATTTATGGGCTATTGCGTCTGGGGCTGTTGTGGCTGATGATCAAGCTGTGCCCAATGGGGCGCAGCTAGCTCGCTGGGAGCAACACGCAAGGGGCACCACATGGCTTCTTTTCACTTTTCGGTTTCACATCGTGCCCGCTTTTTCAGGCCGCTCGCTGTCCTGGCGGCAACCACCGTTGCCGTGCTGGCGTTCGTGCCCAGTGCCCAGACCGCGGACACCACTCCGGTGGACCAGAATCCTGGCCCCGCGGGAAGCTTCACGTGGAAAGGGTTCAACTGGGAGAAGCGTTTCTGGGGCGGAGCCCCGCAGTACAACAAGGCCTTTGATGCTGCCAATGTCGGCAGCCCGGACGCCAGCGGGTACGTGTCGCTCAGCCTGACCAACCCCACCGGCGAGGCGCCGATAGGAGCCGAGTTCCAGTCCACCCGCCAGGGCTTCGGCTACGGAACCTACAGCACCACCGTTGAGAAGAACCTGAGCATGCTGCAGAAGGAAGTGGTGTGGGGCTGCCTGTTCACCTACGATCCACTGGCTGAGCCGGGGTTCAACGAGATCGATCTTTGCGAGGCGTCGGCGTGGGGAGGCGGTGCTGCCTACGGTGAATCCTGGCCCGTCAGTCAGGGCCACGGCTATTGGTTCGATGCCAGCAAACCGCCGGGACAGGGAAACAACACCGTGACCTTTGACGTGACCTCCAGCCCCGTCACCACGCACCGGATGGTCTGGGAACCGGGCAAGCTGACTTTCGAGACCTACTCCGGCGAAGGTTTTGTGGGGACGCTGCTCAAGCGCACCGTACTGGAAGGCTCCACGGTTCCTGTGCCCGCCGGCGAGCGGCTGCACTTCAACCTGTGGGTCACCGGCGGAGGGGGCGGGGATCCTGCGCACGTGAGGCCGGAAACGGTGGTGGTCCGCGACTTCAGCTTCACTCCGGCCGCCTCTGCACAGCCAACTGCGCCCGTATCAGCCATATCCCTGACGGCGTCCAACTCCAAGGTCAAAGGCATGAACAGCACCGCCCTCAAATGGGCGGGCGCCACCGGGGGCAGCGTAACCCTCTGGATCAATGGGACCCAAAAGACTGTTGCCAATACCGGCAGCTACGTCAACGCGTTCAAGGGCGCCAGTACCACCACCTACAAGGTCTGCGATGCCGGCGGGTGCTCAAGCGCGGTGAGCGTCAGCACCTGACGCCTGCCATGGAGCAGGCAACCCGAAGGGCAGCAAAAACGCAGGACGGCCGGAAGGCTGCCCTGCGCTTGCTGCGGTCCCGGGCACGGTGCCCGGGTTGCTCCTGGTTAGGAGTTACCGCCGCGGACCGGAACGATCCGCTTGACGGCCATGCCGAGTGCCACCATGGCGAACGCGGCGAGTCCGACCCAAAAGAGGTCACCGGCGCCCGTCATGGCGAGGGTGCCGGAACCGATTCCGGCTGCCATCGGGGCTGCTGGGTTGTCATACATATGTGTTTACCAGGCTTTCTTGTTGTTGAAGGCTGCATCTGCGTAGGCCTTCGTGTGGACCACCTGCAGGAACAGGTCGATCACCAGCTCGTACATGGTGGCGGCGGCAAGCATGTACTTCCATCCGCGAAGCCGCACCGTCACCACCCGTTCGATCACGAAGACACCGGTCACGGCAAGCCAGAAAGGCTGCATGTGCAGCCCTGCCCCCGTGCCCAGTGCAAGCGCGATCGTGCTCAAATAGGCCAGGCTCACCAGCAAACCCAGCACGGACAGCATCTGCCGGCCCCAGTACGGCCGGGTAACGCGCGTCCAGCCGTACTGGACACAGTTCTCCACTGCGCCCCTCTTCCACCTGAGGCGCTGCGCCCAAAGCTCGCGCCACGTGGGCATCACCTCGGTGACCAGGGTGCAGTCCGCGGGCGACTTGATCCGGTAATGAAGCGTCAGCAGGGCGAAGGACAGCTCGTTGTCCTCGGTCAGGACCGACGTGTCGTACACGCCTCCGAGCCCGTTGCCGGCGGGGAGCGTCCCGTCCAGCCGTCCGGCAATAACGTCGCGGAGGGTGCGGACCCTGAACAGCGCGGCCGTGCCGGTGACCACAAGGCATTTGCCGTTAAGCCGCTGGACGTCCCGGGCGTAGCGGGCATATTCGTTCCGTTGCAGGTGGCCCACAAAACCCCCGCCGCCTGCGCCGCGGAAAACCCCGCCGACGGCACCCAGGCGTCGGTCTCCCTGAAGGTGGATTACCGCCCGCTCGATGAAGTCCGCGGACAGTTGGGAATCTGCGTCCTGGACAAGGACGAGGTCCTCGGGCTCGGCATCCGGAAGAAGGGTGGCCAGCACCTGATTGAGGGCCCCGGCCTTCTTGTCGGTATTTCCGGCCGTGGGCACCACCTCTGCGCCCTCGTCCAGGGCTATCTGCACTGTTGCGTCGGCGCAATTGTCCGCCACGACAATTATCCTGTCGGGCACACGGGATTGGCTTTTGAGTGATCTCAGTGTTTCACCGATCCCGGCTGCTTCATTATGAGCGGGAATAAGGACAGTAATCACCGAATCGCCCCGGCCCTTTTATTCCCAGGGCCCTGCGATGCAGCACAAATTTTTCCCATATTCCCCGCCGGAAGTTCTCAACTAGCTATTGACTTTGAGTTTTCCAAGGAGAACTCAAAGCACCAGCAGAATTCCGGCACTAAAGGAACAAGCTTCTGTCAAGACGGGCGCGCCAACATCAACGCAAAGCAGCATACGGGGCCAGTGGCCCCGGATCACCCCGCGCCGGTCCTGTTCAGTCCGCTTCCGGGTCCTCTTCGGGCTCGAACGTATTCGGTTCCTGGGTGGCACCCAGCCCGACGCCGTCGTTGGCAGTGGGAACGCCGTCGTCGTCCTTCCCTGCGGTGCCGTTCCCCGCCGTATCCTTCACGGCGGCACCCTGCGGCTCGTCGTCGTCGGGCAGGGATTCAGGTGAGTTGATGGTCATGGCCCCTCCTTCGTTGGTGGGCAACAACGCTATCAGCGCCCGAATCGGATGGCTCTCGAATCCGCCGAACATTTCTGAGAACAAAATTGACTCGATCTTGAGCTAACCCTTGCGAACCCATGCAGTTAGGGGTTCACGCTGGATTCATCAACACAAATGATGGCGGGGAAGCAGGAAGAGTCATGGGAAACCGACCAGCTCTGGAGGAAGTAGTCGCAGTGGGAGGCGTGATCACTGATCACCATCCGCTCGACTTCCATAGCCTGGGGCTCGCCGGCTGCATTGACCGGCTCACAGGTCCCCTCCGGCAGCAAGGCACAGCAGTCCGCTGGGATACTCCGCACTGGGGCATCGAGATCCCGGCGGACTGCGCGTCTTTGCTCTACCAGTCGGCCCGCGAAGCCCTGAGTAATGCCTACAAGTACTCGGATGCTTCCGAACTCAGCCTCCAGCTCGCGGCCGTGGGCCACGGCGTAAGGCTGGTGGTGTCCGACGACGGCTCAGGCTTTGACAGCCGGCTCGCCGTCAGCGGGCGGCACCACGGCTACGGCCTTCGGCTGATGTCCGTGGCAGTCCACGAAGCCGGCGGCACCGTAGACATCCGTTCAGAGCCAGGGCAGGGCACCACCATAACGGTAACCCTGCCGCTGGACTGACCCGGCTGAACCGCAGGCACCTACCGTGAAAGCTTGTCCGGATCAGGCTCAAGGTCACCGATGTGGCCCGGGGCGTTGGCTGCCAGCACCCGCTCGACGAACGCGCCGTACTCGTCCATGTAGTGCCGCAGGAACTTGGCGGTGGATTCATCCTTGATCTCGCCGTCTCCGCCGAACACCTCGGGCTTGAACTGAATATAGACTTCAGGGGCGTTCAGTTGGGGGGCGTCCAGGAAGCTGAGCACGCTGCGCATGGAGGACTGCATCACCGCTGTGCCGATGCCGCCTGGTGAAGCGCCGATGATGCCGGTGGGCTTTCGTGCGAAGGAGTTTGTCCCCCACGGCCGGGAGCCCCAGTCGATGGCGTTCTTCAGGGCCCCGGGGATGGAGCGGTTATATTCCGGGGACACAAACAGGATGCCGTCCGAAGCTTCGATGGCTTCCTTGAGGGCCCGTCCTGCCGGCGGGAAATCGGCGTCGTAGTCGTAGCTGTAAAGCGGCAGGTCCCTGATGGGGATCTCGTTGAACTCGAGGGTGTCCGGAGCCAGCTTGATCAGGGCGGTGGCGAGCGTGCGGTTGATGGAACCGCTCGCCAGGCTCCCAACGAAGTATCCGATTTTGTGCGTTGCCATGAATGTTCCTTCCCAAACAGCCGGCTTAGCCGGCCGGCCAAAGAGCTTGTTGTTGGTGAAGCGGCACAGTGCTTCCCCAGTCCAGCACAGAACGGTCCCCCCGGCCAGAGGTCCCGCGAAGGATCTTGACACCCCGCCGGCACGGGGGCTGAATGATGATCGGGGGAGCATCCACCCACGTCACGGGAGCAGCTGTCATGAAGGAAAAATCAGAAATGGCGCAGCGTATTCACGCCGAGGCGCCGGCCGAGGGGGACGAATCCGCGGACCCCACGGACATCCGCGTCCACTCGCAGGAACCGGCCGAAGGCGCCGACCCGGAAGACCTCCAGGAGACCGCCGGCTGAAGCCCAAGAGCCACCTAAATGCCGGAAATTGGTCCCTTGAGGCTGGCCATAAGCTCGGACCGGACTATATGATGCTAAGCATGCTGATGAATTGTTGATCCCCTCATCAGATCCGGTTCTACACAAAGGAGACCGCTATGAGCACGAAGGTGGAAAAACGCATTCTGGTGAACGTACCGGTGAGCACGGCGTACAACCAGTGGACCCAGTTCGAAGAGTTTCCCCACTTCATGGGCGGGGTGAAGAGCGTCAAGCAGACCAGCGACGACCAGCTGGAATGGGTGGCGGAAATCGCCGGCGTCCGCAGGCAGTGGACCGCCAGGGTGCTGGAGCAGGTCCCCGACCGTAAGGTTGCCTGGGCCGCCACCGAAGGCGCCACCAACGCCGGTGCCGTGGAGTTCGAAGATGTCGGCGGGGGCCAGACCTCCATCCGGCTCACCCTCGAATACGATCCCGAAGGCATCGTCGAGAAGGTCGGCGACAAGCTGAACGTGGTTGACCGCCAGGCCGAGGCAGACCTGAAGCGCTTCAAGGACTTCATCGAGGACGCTGGTTACGCCAGCGGCGCCTGGCGCGGGTCCGTGAACGAGGGTGCCACGGTGGGCACCCCGGGTGTGGAGGATGCCTCAGCATCACGCGGCGATTCGGGCAAGGCCGGCATCTCCGGCAAGGTGGCGGCAGCAGCCGGAGTGGCCGCAGTTGCCGGGGCAGCCGCAGCCATGAGCGGGAAGAAGGACGAGGACCGGGACGTGACCGCGACGCCAGTGACACCAGTTGCGGACGAGCCGATCCGGTCCGGCGAACCGACGCCGATCCAGCACGTTCCCTCGGATACCGTCACCAGCACTACAACGACGTCCGGCTCGGCGGCCAGCACTGTAGGCGGCGGCGAACGCTCGCCCGGCCATCCGTTCGACCAGACCAACGGTTTGGTGGACTTCGACGGTGAATCCGACGAAACCGCGGAGGGCGAAACGCGCAGTGCCGGCCAGCGCCGTGAGGAAACTGACACGGTGACCGGAAACGTCCCGCCGCTTGGCGGAAACCTCGGCCAGCACTGACCTGCCGGCCGGCTGACCTGTCCTGACCCAGTTCGGACGGGCCTGCCCCGCACAGACGGCTCTGCCCCGCAAAGTTCTTGCGGGGCAGAGCCGTTCCTGTGAGCAGAGCCGTTCCTGAGTGCCGGATCCTGTCTGTCAGCCGGGCGGCGCCTGCAGGTTTCGGTGCTGGAGATTAGTCGTCCCGTGCGCGGACCAGCACCACCTCAAATTGCTTGTCCTTCTTATCCATGAACTGGGCATTCACAACGGCCAAGGTGTTCCCGAACAGCGCGGCCGTGGTGGGAATGTTGAAGTCCTCGCTCTTGATGACATCAAGGACCCTTCCCGAAGAAAGGTCACCGGACAGCCTGATGTGGCTGACCTGGTTCTTGAAGTTCTGCACGGCCCACAGCTGATGTCCCCTGACCAGGATGCCGTCCACGTTGGGCACGCTCACTCCCTCTATCTTGGCGCTGGTACCGTTTTCCGGATTGACGGTGTAGAGCTCACTGTTGCCGGAGTGTGCAACGATCAGCGTTTTCCCGCCCTGGGCAGCAGCGATGCCGTTGAGGTTGAAGGGATCAGAAGCGTCCGCAGCAGGTCCTGTCAGCTTCAGGGGTGGCTCTTGGACCTCCCCAACCACACCGCTCCGGCTGACCGGAACGAAATACAGGACGGCGGCGGCAGAGTTGGTGAACCAGGCCCCGTCCCTGGTCAGCGTGACGTCGTTGATGAAACCTGGAGCCAGCTCGACCGTTTTGACGGGCTCACCGGATTCGGTGTCGTAAATGAAGGCCTTGCCGGTGGCACCGCCCGCCACAAACAGCAGGTTGTTGCGGGTGTCGGCCTTCATGCCGACGGCGGCCCTGCCATCGTTGGGGGCGTCGATGAACAATTTTGCCTTGCCGGTGCGGATATCACCGCGGAAGATATCCCCGGTACCCAGATCTCCTGCATAGAAGGTAGTCCCCCTGCCGGCGGCTATCCCCTCGGCCGACGTGGCGCCAGGCAGCACGATTTCCGAGTCTTCCGGCGGAGCAGCCGCGGCCGGGACGGCAGGTGCCAGCAGACCCATCAGGGCGATGAACCAGAGGGCGGTACGGCGGTGTACTTTTCCTGAATTCTGCGTTGTGCGGGCCATGATGCTTCCTTGGATAGGACTGATCCGCACGGGCCCAAACATGCGGGAACCCGCACGGTTGTCCTGCCAGTCTAAGCACCTCCGCAGAAGGTCCGCCAGAGGCTGATGCCCCCTTCTGCAGGGCCCGAATCCCGCTTGTCCGCGGGTCACACTACGCCCGCCAACAGCGCCGACCCGGCACCGGACCGCGGTCTCTGCTTACAATCGAAACCTCAACCGCCTACTGAGGGACCCATGAAGAAACTCGCCACCGTCCTGGTCGCTGCCGGCCTCGTGTTCTCCGCTTCGGCCTGCACTGCTCCGACCAAACTTTCCACCGTCGAGACCTGCGAGCGCGTTCAGGTTGTTTTATCGAACCAGGCGAACAAGGTCGGCAAGAGCGGCCTGGTCCGCCTCGCCAACCAGATCCGGCCCATCGAGGCTGTGGCCTCTGATGAACTCAAGACTGCGCTCGGCTCCTATATCGAATACGCGGACGAGGCCTCCAAGGAGACCCCGGACGAGGACAAGCTCGCCGGGATGCAGGCCAAGAACCAGGAAGCCAACACAGCGTTGTCGACGTTCTGCCAGTAGCCTCCCGCCGGAGTGCCCGACGGCGGCCGGCTGGCCGCCGTCGTCATGGCTAATGTGACTTCCCCCGCATGCCGGGACGATCCGCATGTCCCTACCGTTAAAGCATTGGCGGAAGGAGGCCACGTGCTTATTGTCTTAACCGGAATCGACGGTTCGGGGAAATCCACGGCTGCCCGCGCCCTGGTGTCCGCGGTCCGGGCCGAAGGCGGAAGTGCCTTGCTGCTAAGCAACCACGCAGGCCGGCGAAGCATGTCAGTACTGGGGCAACGCCTGGGCATCCGTTGGCCAGGCAGACTAGCCGACGCCGTGGAAACCACCCTGCGCACGGTCAACGTGCTCTTGTCCCATGCCCGGGCAAGCCGCTTCGATGGACTGGTGATGATGGACCGGCATCTCTACTGCCAACTGGCCTTGCGGACTGCAAAGGGTCTGCCCCGTGGCAGGTTCGTGCCCATGTTGCTTTCGGCACTCCCCGCACCGGACGCCGTCGTCCATCTGGACGCCGATCCCGCCGTGGCACACGGGCGCATCGTGGCCCGCGGTACGGACAACGAAACGCTGGCGGAACTGGTTTCCTTCCGGGACGGCTACCGGTCCCTGCCCGAATACGCGCAGTTCACGGTGATCGACGCAGGCGTTCCCGCCGCCGAACTTTTGGCCCGGCTGCGGAGCATCACCGACGGCGAAACCCTCACCAGCATTTAGGCAGTGGCCGGCTCAGATGAGCGCATGCATTCCCCGGCTTCGCGGGCGGCCGTAGGACGCCGCCCCCAGGAACTCGACGGCGACGAACGGCTCCGACCCCACCACCCACTCATCGTGGCCGGGGGGAAGCGCATAGGTGTCGTGGGCCTGGATGGTGGACCTCACGCCGTCGGACGTTTGAATCTCCAGGCTGCCGGAGACGCAGTACCCGAGGTGGTTGTGTTCACAGAACTCCGTCAGTTCCGTGGGTTTGACCAACTCGGACCAACGCCAGCCCGGAGCCAGGATTAAACGGGCCACCGAGTAGTCATCAACGGTGACGAGGTCGAACTCGGCCTTGTCCGGACACCGCTTCCTGTCCGGGATGTCCAGGGACTTAACGGCCAAAGCTCTGATGAAATTTGCGGTCATGAAGGACACACAGCCTAGGAATTTTTTGCGGCGGGCGCTGAGGGGCGGAGCATCGGCCTGAGCGTGGAGGCCGATCATGCGGAAACGTGGCGGAGACCGAAATCGTGTATCTCTAACGGTATCCCTGCGCCGTCTGAAGTCAATGGACCGAATGTAAACTCTAGGTTGCCCGGCGCCAGGCGCCGCGGAATACGGAAGGTGACGCCGAAGTTGTGCATAGGGCGGGAAGCCGCTTCACTTGTTTTGCCCTTAGCCGCCCCACCTCCCGGAGGAATGCATGAGCCCCCAACTGACCGTCAAACTTCAGCCCGGCACCCAGGCCCCGGATTTCAGCCTCCAGGATGCCTCCGGAAAAACGACCTCCCTTGCCCAGTACCGCGGCAGGAATGTCATCGTCTACTTCTACCCGGCCGCGGCCACCCCGGGCTGCACCACCGAGGCCTGCGATTTCCGGGACAGCCTTTCCTCCCTCCAGGGTTCGGGCTACGAAGTGGTTGGGGTTTCCCCGGACGCCCCCGGGAAGCTGGCCAGCTTCACCGGCGACTTTGACCTGACCTTTCCGCTGCTCTCCGACGAAGACCACAAGGTGGCCCTCTCCTACGGCGCATGGGGCGAAAAGCTCGTCAACGGCGAGATCACCGAAGGCATCGTCCGCTCCACCGTGGTGGTGGACCCTGAGGGCAAAGTGGCACTGGCCCAGTACCAGGTCAAGGCCCAGGGCCACGTCGCCGCACTGAAGGAAGCGCTGGGCGTCTAGCGGTTCCGGCCAGACCTTTCCGGCTACCCCCTTCCGGGAGCGCAACCATGGGCATTGAGGTCCGTCCGGCGACGGTGTTTGAGGACGTGGCAGCGGTGGTGGGCCCCAAGCGGCCCGATGCCAACGTGTGCTGGTGTCTGAGCTACCGCATCCCGTCAAAGCAGAACCTGGAGCTGCAGGGGACGGCCCGCGGAGACTTCGTCAGGGAGTTGGTGGGGCAGGATCCCCCGCCCGGTGTCCTGGCCTACGACGGCGACGACGTCGTCGGCTGGGCGGGTGTCCATCCCCGCGCCGACACAAGTTTCGCCCGCAACCGGAAAATCCCGCACGTGGACAGCCTGGACGTATGGTCCGTCTGGTGCATCAGGGTGCGGCCCGGCCACCGGGGCAAGGGGATCTCCCATCACCTGCTGGAAGGTGCGGTGGATTTTGCCCGAAGCTACGGCGCGCCGGCCATCGAGGGCTATCCGGTGGATAACCGCGGCAGCAAGGTGGACCTCACCATGGCGTATGTGGGCACACGCAGGCTTTTCGAGAAGGCCGGGTTCGTCAAGGCCGCGGACACGGATTCGGTGCTCAACGGGTTTCCCCGGGTGCTGATGCGCCGCGACCTGCGCTGAAGCATCCGCTGGTCAGGGCTTTTTCCGCCAGCGGCTGGGCCAGTCTTTGTCCATCAGCCACAGGACCACCAGGAGCGTGTCCATGGTGATGAGTCCTGCTAGGAGGTAAGCCCAACCTGTGAACCAATGCACCGCAATCTCCTGACCTGGTATCCCCCAGCCACTCGATTGTCCTCAAGTGTGGCACGGAATGGGTCAGCAGGGAACGGCTACTTCAGGAGTGCCACCAGGCGGCCGTGCACTTCGGTTTCGCGGTTGAGGAGGCGCGTCAGCTGTTCGACCTTCTCGGACATTTCGACGCCGACGGCGAGCCTGTCGCCCGGCCAGCTGGACGCCTCCCAGGATTCCCCCAGCGCCCGGGCCAATGACCGGTTCAGCGTACGGACTTTCCATGTGTGGCTCAGGTAGTGAAGGGTACTCCGCCCGAAGTGGCCCTCCCTGATCAGGAGCAGCGAGCGGGCGACGATGCCCGGAAGTGCTTCTGCGGATTCGGTTTTTTCCATTAGCCGTGCACCGTCCTCCGGCAAGTCTGGCGAAACTTCAGGTCTTCCCTTCGAGTGTGGCCAACGTTGCTCAAGGTCCCATCAAGTCGGTCCCAACTTTCAGACAAGACCCCGGCTGAAGTCCCGAACGGTCAAGTGTGCTGGCAGGAACCAGGCGGTGTGGTGCATGTGACAATGCCCCCAAGGCCTTAATACGGTAGAAGTAGAGCTATGCCTCCCACGCCCGAAACACGTCGAGCCGTTGTGATTGAAGACGATCCGGACATCCGCGGCCTCCTGGTGCGGGTCCTGGTCAAGCAGGGATTCCTGGTCACCGAGGCCGCCGCCGGCCTGCCGGGCATGGAACTGGTCCGCAGCGAGCGGCCTGACCTGGTCACCCTGGACCTGAACCTTCCGGACCTGGACGGCCTGGAGGTCTGCAAGCGCCTGCGCGAATTTTCCGACGCCTTCATTGTGATGCTCACTGCCCGCGCCGACGAGCTGGACAAACTCACCGGCCTGGACAACGGCGCCGATGACTACATCAGCAAGCCGTTCAGCCCCCGCGAACTGCAGTCAAGGATCAACGCCCTGTTCCGGCGGCGCCAGTCCCCTTCCGTCTACACGGCGGCGCGCAGCGAGCTCGAACGCGCCACGGAGGTCCAACAAAGCCTCCTGCCCAACGAGGATGTCCGGGTGGAGGGCTACGACCTCGCCGGTGCCTTCCGGCCTTCCCGCAACGTCGGCGGGGACTTCTACGACTGGTACCGGACCCCGGACGGCCTGCACCTGACGTTTGCCGATGCTATGGGCAAGGGCATGGGCGCTGCCCTCATCGCCGCCACCGTCCGGGCCGTGATGAGATCCATGGGCCACCGCCAGGACCTGGACGGCGCTTTCGCCTCCGCCAGCAAGGCCATCGCCACCGATCTGGACTCCTCCAACTCCTTCGTCACCCTGTTCCACGCACGGCTGGACGCCGCGTCGGGAAACGTCAGCTACGTCGACGCCGGTCACGGGCTGGCGCTGCACGTTAGGGCCGACGGCGGCGTCCGCCGGTTGCCGTCCGGCGGGCCGCCGGTGGGAGCGTGGCCGGGGACCACCTGGCCGCAGTCCTCGCTGGGCCTGGCCCCGGGGGATTCCCTCGTGGTGGTCAGTGACGGCGTCCTGGACGTCTTTGATTCCGTCGACGCCTTCACCGGAGCGGTGCTCGCCGCTGCCCACGGGCAGGACTCCGCCCAGGCCGCCAGCGACGCCATCCTTGCCCTCGCACCGGCCGAAACCGCAGAGGACGACGTCACCGTGGTGGTGGTCCGCCGCCTGCCTGAAACTGCTGCCGCGTGACCCGCTTCTGGACCCGCCTGGTGGTGGTCCTGATGGTCATCTTCGGCCTGAACTACGTGGCCTGGCGCTGGGCCGCCTCGCTGAACTGGGACGCCTGGTGGATCGCGGTGCCGCTGGTTATCGCCGAAACCTACAGCCTGATCGACGTGATGCTGTTCGGCATGACCGTATGGAAGCTGAAGATCCGCAAGGCAGCCCCGGTGCCTCCCCACGACGCCACCGTGGACGTCTTCATCACCACCTACAACGAAGACCTGGACATGGTGATGACCACCGCCCTGGCCGCGCAGAAGATCAGGCACCCGCACAGCACCTGGATCCTGGACGACGGCGCCCGGCCCGAACTCAAAGCCCTCGCCGAAGAGCAGGGGCTGGGCTACGTCACCCGCAGCGGGGACTGGACCGCCAACGTTCCCCGCCACGCCAAGGCCGGCAACCTCAACAACGCCCTGATGGTCACGCACGGCGAATTCCTGCTCATCCTGGACGCGGACCAGATCCCCGAGCCTGACATCCTGGAAAAGACCCTCGGCTACTTCAACAACCGCCGCGTGGCACTGGTCCAGACCCCGCAGTACTTCAGCAACGTTCCCGCCGACGATCCCCTGGGCAGCCAGGCGCCCCTGTTCTACGGCCCCATCCAGCAGGGCAAGGACGGCTGGAACGCTGCCTTCTTCTGCGGCTCCAACGCCATCCTGCGCCGCGAAGCGCTGATGCAGCTGGGCCTGGTGGGCTACGTCAAGGAAACCGAAAAGAGCATCCGCCGCGCCCTCGCCGCCTCCCGCTCCGCCATCCGGCAGGCCCGCACATCGGCCGACGTCGACACTCCTTTGGTAGCTGACGTGCTCGACGAGGTGGAGGCGGCAACCCTCCAGGCACAGCAGCAAATGGCGGCCGGCGAACCGCTGAGCGAGATCACCTACCGGGTCCGGCGCAGGGTTGACCTGGCCGTCCAGACCCTGGTCCAGGCCGACGTTTCGGCCCTGCAGGCGGACCTCGAAGAGATCGCCGCCATGGAAGTGGCCCACGTGGGCGAAGCCGGTGTCCCCGTCGTCGCCGATGACGCCGTCCAGCGCATGTCCGCCCGGGACTGGTCCCCGCTCGGTGCCCTGGAATCTGTGCAGGCGGTCCTTGATGCCCTGAATGTGGAGCGGAACGACGAAGCGCAGCCTGTTATGCCGCTGGCCACCATCTCGGTCACCGAGGACATGGCCACCGCCATGCGCATGCATGGCATGGGCTGGGAGAGCGTCTACCACCATGAGATCCTCGCGTACGGCCTCGCGCCCGAGGACATCGCCACCATGCTCACCCAGCGCCTCCGCTGGGCGCAGGGGACCATCCAGGTCTTCCTGCGCGAAAACCCGCTGGTCCAGAAGGGCCTGAAGATCGGCCAGCGGCTGATGTACTTCGCCACCATGTGGACCTACCTCAGCGGCTACGCGGCGGTCATCTACTTCGCGGCCCCCATCATCTACCTGCTGCTGGGCATCCTTCCCGTGACCAGCCTCAGCTGGGACTTCTTCATCCGGTTCATCCCGTTCATGATCGCCAACCAGCTGCTGTTCGCCGTGGCCGGCCGCGGGATCCCCACCTGGCGCGGCCAGCAGTACAGCCTGGCGCTGTTTCCCACCTGGATCAAGGCGTGTACGACGGCGGCCAAGAACGTCTGGTTCGGCCGTCCCCTCGGGTTCGCGGTCACCCCCAAAGCCAGGCAGAGCGGCGGCCCCGGCTGGAGCCTGATCCGCCCCCAGATCGTGGTAGCCGCACTGCTGGCGGTCGCCGCCGTCGTCGGCCTCATCCGCCTGGCCACCGGACTGGCCGAGCCGCTTGGCACGCTGGTGAACGTTGCCTGGGTTATTTTTGACCTGGTGGTCATGAGCATCCTGGTGCGGGCCGTTTTGTACAAGGGTTTCGAACCCGCTGTTGATGTTGAAGCCGGAGAGAAGGAACCCCATGGAGTTTAGCCACGAGGTCAAGGATTCGTACGCGGAGGTCAGGGCAAACGGACGGCTCAACATGGTCTCCGCGCCCAAGCTCCGCGAATACGTCACGGACGTGATCGCGGGCGGTTCCAGCCGGATCGTGATGAACCTCGAGAGGACCGCCTTTATGGATTCCTCGGGACTCGGCGCACTGATCGGCTGCCTCAAGGCGGCCCGGCAGGCGGGCGGCGACCTTCGAATTGCGTCGGTGCAGCCCCAGGTGAAGATGGTGCTCGAGCTGACCAGCATGGACCGCGTCCTGACGTCCTATGCCTCCCCGGACGAGGCGTTCGGCAATGACTGACGTCCTGGCGCAGCGGAGCTTCCGGGGCCGGGCGGACCTGGACGCCGTCGAGGCTGTCCATGACGAGCTCGATGGCCTCTGGGAGGATGCCCCGTTCGTCCAGGACGTCGACCAGATGACGTTCGCCACAGCGGTGATCGAATCTGTTTCCAACATCGTCCAGCACGCCCAGCCGGCCAAAGCGCAACGGCCGGTGGAGCTGGGCGTGGAAATCAGTGTCCAGCCCACGCTGCTGCAGGCACGGGTCAGCGCCTTTCACGCGAAGCCCCCGTTCGGGCCGATGATACCGGGCACCCCGGATGACGACGCAGAGTCAGGGCGCGGGCTCGCGCTCATCCAGGCCCTGGTCACAACGGTGACGTTCGAACGGCAGGACGGAACCAACATCTGGGTGCTCACGCGGACTTCGCAGGAGTAGGGGCGGGCCGGAGCTTTCAGTTGAGTAGGCTGGATGCCATGGCTTTTGAAGAAACTCCCGCTGAGCGCCGCGAGGTCACCGTGCGCCGGGCCCCCAAGTATGTGCCGTTCCTCATCCTCGGCGCCCTGGTGGGAGTGGTGGTGGCCGCCGTGGTTGCATATGCGCTCCCGGGGGACGAGGAATTTGACCGCGGTGCGGTGTTCGGGTTCTTCCTGGTGACGTTTGGCGCAGGCGGCGCCATCCTGGGAGCCGTGGTGGCCCTGCTCCTGGACTGGCTGAGCGTCAAGCGCCAGCAACGCGCCATCGTTGAGGCGGTTCCGGATTCCGAGCCCGACGACGGCGAGCAGCCCTAGCCGCCGGTCACAAACCCAGCGGCGGAAAAGTCTTACCGCATGTCGTGAGATAATCGACCAGTGGCACGCGGCGATGGAAAACTTTCTCATGATCTTCTCCCTGGCGAAAAAGGCCCTCAGGACGCTTGTGGCGTTTTCGGGGTCTGGGCACCAGGTGAGGAGGTTGCAAAACTCACCTATTACGGGCTGTATGCATTGCAGCACCGCGGTCAGGAGTCGGCTGGCATAGCTACCAGCGACGGCAAGCGGATCAACGTCTACAAGGACATGGGCCTCGTTTCCCAGGTCTTCGACGAGACCACGCTTAACACCCTGACCGGGCACCTGGCGGTGGGACACTGCCGCTACTCCACCACCGGAGCCAGCCACTGGGCCAACGCCCAGCCCACCCTCGGCGCCACCAGCACGGGTACCGTCGCCCTGGCGCACAACGGCAACCTGACCAACACGGCCGAGCTCAACGCCATGATCCAGGAACGCAACGGCGGCCAGCTCAGCGGCGAAATGAAGCAGGGCAACACCTCTGACACCGCCCTGGTCACGGCCCTGCTGGAAGGCGAGGAGGGCAAGACCCTCGAGGAGACCGCCACCGAACTCCTGCCCAAGATCAAGGGCGGCTTCTGCTTCGTCTTCATGGATGAAGGCACCCTCTACGCCGCACGCGACACCTACGGCATCCGCCCGCTGGTCCTGGGCCGGCTGGAGCGCGGCTGGGTTGTCGCCTCCGAGCAGTCCGCCCTGGCCACCGTGGGTGCCAGCTTCATCCGGGAAATCGAACCCGGCGAATTCATCGCCATCGACGAGGACGGCGTGCGTTCCAAGCGCTTCGCGGAGCCGACGCCGGCAGGTTGCGTTTTCGAATACGTGTACCTCGCCCGCCCGGACGCCGCCATCGCCGGCCGCTCCGTGTACGAGTCCCGCGTGGAGATGGGCCGCCAGCTGGCCCGTGAAAACACCCAGGAAGCGGACATCGTCATTCCGGTCCCGGAATCGGGCACCCCGGCAGCCGTTGGCTACGCCGAGGAATCCGGCATCCCGTTCGCGCACGGCTTCGTCAAGAACTCCTACGTGGGCCGCACCTTCATCCAGCCTTCGCAGACACTGCGCCAGCTGGGCATCCGGCTGAAGCTGAACGCCCTCGAGTCCGTGATCCGCGGCAAGCGCGTGGTGGTGGTTGATGACTCGATCGTCCGCGGCAACACCCAGCGGGCCATCGTCCGGATGCTCCGCGAGGCCGGCGCCGCCGCCGTCCACATCAAGATCTCGTCCCCTCCCGTCAAGTGGCCCTGTTTCTACGGCATCGACTTCGCCTCCCGCGCGGAGCTGATCGCCAACGGCGCCACCATCGAGGAAATCTCCCAGGCGATCGGCGCGGATTCGCTCGCGTACATCTCCGAGGACGGGATGATCGGCGCCACCCAGCAGCCGCGCGAACGCCTCTGCACCGCCTGCTTCACCGGCAAGTACCCCATCGCGCTCCCGGGCTCGGACAAACTGGGCAAAAACCTCCTGGAACGCACCGACCTCGGCGGCCTGGCGCCGTCGCCCTCTGCCCTCCCGGGTTCCACCGCAGCACTGGCCGTCGCCACCATCGACAATAATGAGGACCCGGCGGACGACGAAGGCTCCGACGGCTGCGATCCGGGACCGGACGCCGAGTTCGAGGACCTGCTGACCGAAGAAGACCGTGTGCCCGAGATCCACCACGCAGCCACCTCCACCGGCGCCGATAAGAAAGAGTCCGTATGACTTCCGCTACTCCCGCCGCCGGCCACAGCTCACAGAACGCCGCGGGCATCACGTATGCCTCCGCCGGCGTTGACGTTGAAGCGGGCGACCGCGCAGTTGAGCTGATGAAGGGTGCCGTGAAGGCCACCCACAACTCGTCCGTCATCGGCGGTGTGGGCGGCTTCGCCGGACTGTACGACGTCTCCCGGCTCCTGACCTACAAGCGGCCGCTCCTGGCCACGTCCACGGACGGTGTGGGCACCAAGGTGGCCATCGCCCAGGCCATGGACATCCACGACACCATCGGCTTTGACCTGGTGGGCATGGTGGTGGACGACATCGTGGTGGTGGGCGCCGAACCGCTGTACATGACCGACTACATCGCCTGCGGCAAGGTTGTCCCGGAGCGCATCGCGGACATCGTACGCGGCATCGCCGCGGCCTGCTCCGTCGCCGGTACCGCCCTGGTGGGCGGCGAAACAGCCGAGCACCCGGGCCTGCTGGGCGAGCATGAATACGACGTCGCCGGTGCCGCCACCGGTGTAGTGGAGGCAGCCGACCTGCTGGGCCCGGACCGCGTCCGCGCCGGCGACGTGGTGATCGGCATGGCCTCCTCGGGCCTGCACTCCAACGGCTACTCCCTGGTCCGCCGCGTCATCAACCACGCCGGCTGGGCACTGGACCGCCAGGTCTCCGAACTCGGCCGCACCCTCGGCGAGGAACTCCTGGAACCCACCCGCGTGTACGCCGCCGACTGCCTGGACCTGGCCCGCGCCTTCCCGGTGAACAGCTCCAATGCCGTCCACGGCTTTAGCCACGTCACCGGCGGCGGCCTCGCCGCCAACCTTGCACGCGTGCTTCCGCAGGGCCTCGTGGCCACCGTGGACCGCGCCACCTGGGAACTGCCAGCCATCTTCAAGCTCGTGTGCGAACTGGGCAACGTGCCCCTGGCCGACCTCGAGCGCACCCTGAACCTGGGCGTGGGCATGGTGGCCATCGTGTCCGCCGAAGCCGCAGACGCCGCCGTGGCCCGCCTGAACGACCGCGGCCTGCCGTCCTGGATCATGGGCACCGTCACCACCGACTCGGATTCGATCCTCAAGACCGGCCCGGACTACGTGCAGGGCGCCAAGGGCGTGGACGGCGGCGCCGTCCGCCTGGTCAACGCCTACGCCTAAACCTCCAGCAGGCTGAAGACGCCGCCCTGCGGGTCCCTCAGCGTGGCAGTGGCACCTGGGGTTTCCGGATCGTCGTCCCCGGGTTCGATCAGCACCTCGGCGCCGGCCGCCACAGCCTTTCGCACGGTATCGGCAACGTCGGACACGCCGAAGTAGATCTGCCAGCGGGCAGGCGCGTCGGCCGCGACAACCCCGGCCACCTCGGCGCCGTTCACCATCAGTGTTGAGTACGTCCCGCCGTCGTCCTGGGGGTACTCGGTCACCTCGTGGCCGAACAGCTGCTGGAAGAACCCGACGGCGGCCTGCGGCTCGGGCGTCAGCAGTTCGGTCCAAGAGAGGGCGCCGGGCTCGTTGTACCGTCCGGTGCCGGTGTGCGTCCCGGGCTGCCAAATGCCAGTGGTCCCGCCGCCGGGGGGATCCACGAAGACCATCACGCCGGTGTCCCCCACGATTTCCGGGCCGAACTGGACATGCCCGCCGGCGTGGGGTGTCTCCTCGGCCACGGCGCCGGCGTCCTCAGCGGCGAAGTAGATGTTCCACTGGGCGTCGGTGCCCAACGGTTCCTGGTGCGGGTTCTGCGGCGCCACAACAGCCACCAGGTCCTCGGCGATGAAGGCCTGGGCGTAGCTGCGGCCGTCGGGGGTGGGCATGTCCTTGAAGGTCCAGCCGAACACTGCCGTGTAGAAGGCCTTGGCGGCGTCCACGTCCCGGGTTTGTACATCAGCCCAGCACGGCTCACCGTGCGAGTAGGTGCGTGAAGTGGTGTTTCCTGGCATGGCAGGTCCTTTCGCGGCGGCACAAAAGCATCAACCCCCTCAGTCAACACCAAAAAGCCCGCCGCCTGCACCGGAGTCCGGTACAGGCGACGGGCCTGATAACTGAGGCCAGCACTGCGGGTCCGCCCGGATCCGGTGTACTGGAAAAGAAGCGCTGTACCGACGCCCAAGCTGCGCGCGTCCGAAAGGTACTGCGGCGTCACAGGGCCTGCCGCCTTACGGCGACAGGTTTGCGACAACTAGCCGATCCGACGGGTTTTTACCTCGTCGTCGTCTTCTTCCAAATCGTCCGCGTACTTATCCACATAAGCTGAATAGTCCGGTTCAACCGGCTCATTCGCGAAATGGCTCGTGGCACGACCTTCTGGGCCCTTGAGCTCGCGCTGAAGTGCCGAATAGTCAGTGTTCGGGGAATAGTACTTAATATCCCGAGCCTGCTTGGTAGCTTTTGCCTTTTGACGGCCGCGCCCCATGGCGTGACCCCCTTTTGTACTCGGACCGGAGGTGGTCACCTTGGCTATCGGTGAGGCCCCGGAATGTTTGGTCAATTTGTCGTACACCTAGATTACATGCTTTCGGCGCCCGCTGCGCCCCGGCGCGGGCCCGCAAACGACATGTCAGGTACCATTTCCGCGGCCTACCGCGGGGTTCCCGGCTTTTTTGTTGGATAGAGTCTGTTCAACAGCTGCCGATCCGGGGTTCGCGGAACAGCGGCAAGACGAGGCGACACCCAGGAGGGTATCCGGATGAACCAGCAGGACGCCGCGGCCAGGCCGGCTGCTGAGGGCCCCCAGGGTACGCCGGGCGGACTGCGTAACGTCCCGCCCAAGCCCGCTGCGCCACCTACCGCGGGCCTGCCCCAGGTGGCCGCCCCCGGGGCTGCGACGTCGTCGGCCGTGCACTCCCCGGACGCCCCGCCTCGGAAGCCGCGGCGGACCGGATCCAACCTCCTGAAAGCTGTTTTCGTGCTTGTTTTGCTGGGCGTCGTTGCCGGCCTGGTGTGGCTCGCCATGTGGCTGGGCAAGGACTCGGCAAACACCGCCGACGACGGCGGCTCGGGTGTTGTGGAAGTCTCGCCCACTCCCCTGCCGACACCGCTTGCGCTGCCCCGGGAGGGTGTAGCGCCTGCGGACTTCCGGCTGGGCGACTGCTTCAAGGATTTTGACCCGGAGTCCTTGCGGTCAACCGTGGTGGCCTGCGATACCGGCCACTCTGCCCAGCTAGTAGCCGTGTTCCGCTACCCCACCAAGGGCCCATACCCTGGCCGCGAAACCCTTGCCGCCAAGGCGCTTGAGGCCTGCCAGGCGGCGAGACTGGGCCCCGCAGCCAACGACTACGTCCTGAACTTCCAGCGCTCCTATCCCAGCAGCACGAGCTGGGCATCAGGCGACCGGCGGGTGGACTGCTATGTCACGGCCGACGGCGGCAACGTCATCAACGCCAGCGCACTTCCCTGAGGACATCACGCCAGTCAGTTGACGTCGGACGGGTGCTTCGCCAGGGGTGTGACCGAGATGTCCATGTACGGGAACAGAGGCAGGCCGGAGAGCATGGTGTGGAGTTCGTCGTTGCTTTCGGCGTCAAAGACTGAGTAGTTGGAGTACTCGCCGACAACGCGCCAGATGTGGCGCCACTTACCCTGCTTCTGAAGATCCTGCGAGTAGGACTTTTCCACAGCCTTGATGGCGGCCGCCTCTTCAGAGGGCATGTCAACGGGAAGATTTACGTCCATGCGTACCAGGAACAGCATCTTCTTCTCTTTTCTTAGCGGTCGGGTTGGCAGGACGGGTCTTAGCCCAGGAATCCCCAGAGCAGGATGGCGGCAATGTAGATAATGCCAACCCAGAACATCATGATCACGGTGTAGCCCATAATGTCCTTGAGCTTGAGCTTCGACAGGGCCAGGGCGGGCAGGATCCAGAAGGGCTGGACCAGGTCGTTCCAGGCGTTGCCCAGCATGACGGACATGGAGGTCTGCGCGGTGGAGGCACCAATGGCGTTCGCCGCATCGATCATGAACGGGCCCTGGATCATCCAGTGACCGCCACCGGACGGCGCGAAGAAGTTGATCAGGAACGAGCTGATCAATCCCCAGAACGGCAGGGTCTCCGGGGTGGAGATGCTGGTGAAGACGCCCGATATCGTCACCACCAGCCCGGAGGCGGCCATGATCGCCATGATTCCCGCGTAAAAGGGGAACTGCAGAATGATGCCGGAAATCGTCTTGATTCCTTCATTGAGCTGGCGCAGGTAGGCGTTGGGGGTGCCCAGCAGCAGGATTCCCAGGAACAGGATGAAGAAGTTGATCAGGTTCAGGTCCACACCGCCGCCGCGGACGAAGTGCACCGCTACGTAGCCCATGCCCAGGATGCCGATTGCCCAGGCAAGAATCCAGCTGTTGTTAAGCTTGGAAGCGAAGGTGTCAGCGTCCGTCTCCAGCATGACCTTGAGGGGCGCGTTGGAATGCAGGGACCGGTCGATCTCCGTGACCGGCTGACCGGGCTTGGGGTGGAGCACGGCATTGAGCAGGGGCAGGGTCACCAGGACCACCGCGGCGGTGATCATCATGGGCAACGAGAAGATGGTTTCGGCCAGCGAGATGAGGCCCATCTGCTTCTCCATCGGGTGTCCCGGCGTCGAGATCACCATGGGAATGGTGGCCGACAGGCCCAGCCCATACATCGTGAAGCCGCTGTAGGCAGCCGCGATGATCAGCGGGTAGTGGACGCCCTTGACGTGCATGGACAGCTTCTTGGCGATGATCCCACCGATCACCAGTCCAAATCCCCAGTTGAGGTAGGAACCCACAGCACCCACCAGCGTTGCCACGATGACGGCCGTCCGCGGTGTTTCCACCCGGCTGACGATCGCGTTGAGCATGCGCTCCACCACCGGGGCGTTCGCCAGGACGTAGCCCATGGCCAGGATGACGGCCATCTGGGTGGTGAAAGCGAGCAGGGACCAGAAGCCCTTGCCCCACGCCTCCGTCACGTCCGTAATGCTTTGGCCTTCGATCACCACGGCAAGGATCACCGTGAGGATGGTCAGGATGATGGCGAAGACAAAGGGGTCCGGGAGGTAGCGCCGCATCAACTCTGTGAAGAAGCCGGTTACCTTCTGCATGCCGCCGGGCCGCTTGACGGCAGGCGATTCCGCCCTGTCCAAAGTTTTACTCATGATTTCCTCTTTGAATCGAAAAGTTGGCGTGCCGCAGGTTCAGGGAATGCCTGCAAGCCGGCCGTTGGGGAGGCGAAGGGAGCGTGCGGCGGACCGGAGCCCATGCTCCGCATCGCAGCCGGGCGTAACCTGGCGCACACTCAAGATCGCAGACCGGGACGATAAGTGTCCAATAAACTTTCCTTAAGGAAGCGATCACGGAATGCTTATGAATGGCCGGCCCAATGCATCTGAAATACCTTCGGGCGTTCGCGGTTCTCGCAGAGGAACTGCACTTCGGCCGCGCCGCCGAACGCCTGGCCGTGGCACAACCGCAGCTCAGCGTGTGGATCCGGCGGCTGGAACAGGATCTCGGCGTCGTACTTTTTGACCGGAGCTCGCGGGCTGTTCGCCTGACTGATGCCGGGCAGGCGGTCTACGGACCCATCCTGAAGACTCTGGAGAGCGCCAGCCTCATTGAACGGGCGGCCCTACTCGGCTCCTCGGCCGTGGTGGGGCAGGTGGTGGTGGGCTACGCCGGTGCCAGTAGCAGGGACGTGATCCCGCCGCTGGCCAAGGCTGTCCGGGCGGCTGAGCCCGGCATCGAACTGAAGCTGAGGTCGCTGGTCTACGGCGGCTTGGCCCCGGGCGAGGTGGCTTCCGGCGCCATCGACATCGGGTTTTCACGGCTCCCTGTCCGGGACAAGGAGGTCCGGACGCGCATTTTTGCCTACGAGCGCATACTGGTGGCCTTGCCCGAAGACCACCCCTTGGCATCAGAGGAGGTTGTGCGGCTCGCCGATCTGGCTTCTGAACCATTCGTGGCGTTCCCTGCAACCCTCGGTTCGAATCTCCGTAACGCCACCACCCGCCTTGCCCTGGAGGCGGGATTCTCGCCGCGGGTTATGCAGGAGGCGCCGGATTCCTACGCAATCCTGAGCCTCGTGGCAGCCGGGGTGGGTGTCACGTTGACGCTGTCATCGGTGATGCATGTGAACCCGCCGGGTCTTGTGTACCGCGAGCTTGCCGGTCCGCCGACCTATTTGCCGGTGGTGGTGGTGTGGCGTGACGGGGGAGTGAGCCGCGCCACCCAAGCGGTGCTGGACATCTTCGAGCAGATCAAGCCAACGCCGGCAGACCCGCCCGGCCGCGTCCTTGACTGACGCTCCCCCGGCTTCAGGATCTCCGGATCGCCAACCGACGCCACTACTCCCCTCGTGTCGGTGAAATCAAACGGCAGCTCGGCATCTAGCCGGAGGAACGCAGGTCAACCTTCCACGTCAATACCAAACCCCTAGTCCTTCCGCCGCACCACCAGTCCCGTTCCGGCGGGAGCACCGCCGTCGGGCCCGGTCTTTGCCTCCAGCCCTTCAATGGTGAGTTCGTCGACGTCCGCTGCGGTGTCCACGAGCACGGTGTCACCGTCCGCGATGTCCCCGGACAGGATGGCCTTGGCCAGGCGGTCGCCGATCTCCCGCTGCACCAGCCGCCGCAGCGGCCGGGCGCCGTAGGCGGGATCGAAGCCGGACATGGCCAGCCATGCGCGCGCACCCTCGGTCACCTCCAGTGTCAGGCGCCGCTCAGTCAGCCTCCTCCCGAGCTCGGCCACCTGCAGCTCCACGATGTGCGCCAGTTCGTCCACGGTCAGTGCGTCGAACAGCACCACCTCGTCCAGCCGGTTCAGGAACTCCGGCTTGAAGGACGAATTCACGGTGGCCATGACAAGGTTGCGCTTGGCGTCCTCCGAGATGGTCTGGTCCACCAGATACTGGCTGCCCAGGTTGGAGGTCAGCACCAGGATGGCGTTGCGGAAGTCCACGGTGCGGCCCTGGCCGTCGGTAAGGCGGCCGTCGTCGAGTACCTGCAGGAGGATGTCGAAGACTTCCGGGTGGGCCTTCTCCACTTCGTCCAGCAGGATCACGGAGTACGGCCGGCGGCGGACGGCTTCAGTCAGCTGGCCGCCTTCCTCGTACCCGACGTAGCCCGGAGGGGCGCCCACAAGCCGGGCCACCGAGTGCTTCTCGCCGTACTCGGACATGTCGATCCGCACCATGGCGCGTTCGTCGTCGAACAGGAAGTCCGCGAGCGACTTGGCGAGTTCGGTTTTGCCCACGCCGGTGGGGCCGAGGAACAGGAACGAGCCGGTGGGGCGGTTGGGATCGCTGATGCCCGCCCGGGCGCGGCGCACGGCGTCGGCGACGGCAGTGACGGCCTTCGTCTGGCCGATAAGCCGCTTGCCGAGCTCCTCTTCCATGTGGAGCAGCTTCTGGCTTTCGCCCTGCAACATGCGGCCGGCCGGGATACCCGTCCAGGCGGAGATGACCTCTGCAATATCGTCCGCGGTGACCTGTTCAGCGACCATCTGGCCGGATTTGTCCGTGTTGGCTTCCTCCGCGGCAGCGGCTGCACTCAGTTCGCGCTCCAGTGCCGGGATCTCGCCGTAGAGCACGCGGGAGGCCGTTTCCAGGTCGCCCTCACGCTGGGCCTTGTCCGCGGCGGACCGGAGCTCGTCAAGCTTTGCCTTCAGGTCACCCACCCGGTTCAGGCCGGCCTTCTCGGCCTCCCAGCGGGCATTGAGCGCGGAAAGCTCTTCCGTCTTGTCCGCCTTGTCCGCACGGAGCGCGGCCAGGCGTTCCACGGAGGCTGCGTCGCTTTCGCCTTCGAGGGCAAGCTCCTCCATGGTCAACCGGTCCACCTGGCGCCGGAGCTGGTCAATCTCCTCCGGCGCGGAATCGATCTCCATGCGGAGCCGGGAAGCGGCCTCGTCCACCAGGTCGATGGCTTTGTCCGGCAGTTGACGGCCTGAGATGTAGCGGTTGGACAGCGTAGCGGCGGCCACCAGGGCGGAGTCCGCGATGGTCACTTTATGGTGGGCCTCGTAGCGTTCCTTCAGGCCGCGGAGGATCCCGATGGTGTCCTCCACGCTGGGCTCACCAACGTAGACCTGCTGGAAGCGGCGCTCCAGCGCCGCGTCCTTCTCGATGTTTTCGCGGTACTCGTCCAGGGTGGTGGCGCCGATCAGGCGCAGCTCCCCCCGGGCCAGCATGGGCTTAAGCATGTTGCCTGCATCCATGGAGGATTCGCCGCTGGCACCGGCACCCACCACCTGGTGGATCTCGTCGATGAACGTGACGATCTGCCCTTCGGAGCTCTTGATCTCCTCAAGAACCGCCTTCAGCCGCTCCTCAAACTCGCCCCGGTACTTGGCACCGGCCACCATCGAAGCGAGGTCCAGGGCGATCAGGGTCTTGCCCCGGAGGCTCTCCGGCACGTCACCCTGGACGATGCGCTGGGCCAGGCCTTCGACGACGGCGGTCTTACCGACTCCCGGTTCGCCGATGATGACGGGGTTGTTCTTGGTGCGGCGGCTCAGCACCTGGATGATGCGCCGGATTTCGTTATCCCGGCCGATCACCGGGTCCAGCTTGCCGGACCGCGCCATCGCGGTCAGGTCAGTGCCGAACTTCTCCAGCGACTGGAACGTGTTTTCCGGGTCCGGGCTGGTGACCTTGCGGTCGCCCCGGACACCGGGCAGGGCGGCGAGCAGCGCCTCATGGGAGGCGCCGGCGTCGCGCATTAAGCGGCCGACGGCGTCACTCCCCGCGGAGAGCCCCAGCAGCAGGACCTCGGTGGAGACGAACGTGTCACCGAGCCTGTCCGCCTCGTTCTTGGCGTTCTGGATGGCCTGCAGGGCAGGCCGCGACAGCTGGGCCTGCTGGGTGGAACCGCCGGACGTGGCCGGCAGTGCTTTGATGGCAGTGCTTGCCTGGACACTCACGGCGTCCGGGTCAGCCCCGGTGGCCCGGAGGAGCGCGACGGCGACACCCTCCCGCTGATCCATCAGGGCCTTAAGAATGTGCGCGGGTTCCACCTGGGGATTCCCTGCCGTCGAGGCGTTCATGGCCGCAGCCGACAGAGCCTCCTGGCTCTTGGTGGTGAATTTGACGTCCAAAGAGAGCTCCTTCCGGGTTTCGCAATCGCTAAGTTGAGTGTACAACGCTCAACTCTGACGTGCGTGTTTGCTGGCTCTTGTTTGCCGACAGCGAACCCGTTCTTCCGGCTGCGCTGGCGGACTGCTGATCTCCCTTGCACTGTATCCCCGCCGCCCGAATCATCCTAGGATCGTTGTGTCCGGCGGCAAGGGGCCCCGGCGAGTCAAGCGGAGGATTGCCATGAAGAAATTTGTTGTTCTCTACATGGGACCTAAGGCAGCCCAGGAACAGATGCTGGAGAGCTCACCTGAAGCGGCGCAGGAGGGTATGAAAGCTTGGCTTCAGTGGGCGGACCGGGCCGGAGACGGGGTAGTGGATATGGGCAACCCTCTGATCGCCGGAAAGGAAGTCTCTGCCACAGGAGTCTCAGAAATAAGCAGCACCAACCACATTGGCGGGTACGGCATCATCCAGGCAGACGATATGGAAGGTGCCCAGGCGCTGCTCGACGGGCACCCGCACCTGATGATGCCCGGCGGAAGCATCAGGGTCTACGAATCCCTGGATATGCCCGGGATGTAGCCCTAGGTCCATGATTGACGGCGCGTCATCCGGAACTTCGCGCCCGGTCTGGCCAGCGGGATCACGTTCCGGAGGTAGGCGCTGCGATGTTGCGCGGTGAGGTCGTCGAAGGTGCCATAGTCCACCAGGACATCGAACCTTCCGCGCTGCTGGCGCAGGTTGGTCAGGTCGTCAACGAGGAATTCGACGGCGGCGCCGGCCTGCCGGGCCTTGGCCTTCGCCTTGGCGATCGCGGCGGGCGCGAAGTCGACACCGGTGACGTCGAACCCGTGCTGGGCAAGGAAGATGGCGTAGTCGCCCTCTCCGCAGCCCAGGTCCACAGCACGGCCGGGCGTCAGCCGCCCTTCCTCCACGAGGCGGACGAGCTCATTGCGGGCGCTCCCCACCCACGGCGGAGTCCCGAATTTGTACCAGGCGTTGTACATGGTCTTCATGGCGCCCTCCGCGAGGGATGGAGTTGGCCGTGCGCCAACTTCCGCTTTCGAATTATTATGCGCCTGCCCGGGCTGCTTTCGCGGGCTCACTGTCAGCGTTCAGCCGGGGTAGATGGCGACGGCGCCGGCCTTGACCACGAAGTACACCTGCATGCCGGGCGCCATCCCGAGATCGGCTGCGGCCGCCGTCGTAATGTCGGCGCTCAGCAGCCCGCCTTCCCCGGCGCGGACCCTGATGCCGTCGCCATGCGGCTCGAGGTCCGTGATGGTGACGGCGAAGGAGTTCCGCGGGCTCCCGTGCGCCTCGCTGAGGAAGATGGAAACGGCCGAGGGCGGGAAGACAGCCACGCCCGGCTGTCCGGTGGGGAGCGGGCCGGGGAGGTCGTCGTGCTGTCCGTAGAGGTTCAGGGCCCCGGCGCGGAGGCCATTTTCGGTGATCTGTCCCGTCACGAAGTTAAGCCCTGCCAGCCCCGCCGCAAACCGGCTTCGCGGCCGCTGCAGGACAGCCCGGGTAGGGCCTTCCTCGCTGATTTTGCCGTCCTCCAGGATGATCAGGCGGTCTGCCAGCATCAGGGCGTCGAGGGGATCGTGCGTGATGATGATGGCCCGCCGGTCCGCGAGGACGCGCTTGAGCAGCCTCCGGAGCAGCGGCGCTGCATGGATATCCAGTGCGGCCATGGGCTCGTCCAGCAGCAGAAGGCCGGGCTCGGCGGCGAGCGCCCGGGCCACTGCCACGCGCTGCGCCTGGCCGCCGGACAGCTCCGCCGGGCGGCGGGACCGGAGATCCGTTGCCTCCACTTCCGCCAGCCAGTGTAAGGCTGACTCTGTGGCGGACCGTTTCGCAGAACCGGCGCTGCGGGGCCCGAAAGCCACGTTCTCCAGCACGCTCAGGTGCGGAAAAAGCAGTGGTTCCTGGGCCAGGAGCGCGGTGCCGCGCCGGTGCGGGGCCGTCCACTGGTTCCGCCCTTCGGTGAGATCAAAGAGCATTTTGCCGTCCAGCCCGGACCGGCCGGAATCCGGCTGCAGCAGCCCCGCGATGACGTTCAACAGCGTGGACTTCCCTGCACCGTTCGGTCCCATGACGGCCACCGTTTCGCCAGGGGCCACCGTAAGGGAGACGTCGAAATCTCTGGCGGCCACGGCAGCCTGAACCGTGAACGTCACCGGGCATCAGCGCCCTGGGCGGGCGCCGTCGTCGTACTGACCCGGCCGGGCATACCGGAACTGCGGTATGCGAGGGCGACCACGGCCACCGCAACGGCGACGAGCACGAGCGAGAGCGCGACGGCGGCGTCGGCGTCGGTTTCGCGCTGCAGGTAGATTTCCAGCGGCAAGGTCCGGGTCACGCCCTGCAGGCTGCCCGCGAACGTGAGGGTGGCGCCGAACTCGCCCAGGCTGCGGGCAAAGGACAGAACGGCGCCCGAGGCCAGGCCGGGCAGGACCAGCGGCAGGGTGACACGGCGCAATACTGTGCTGGGGCTGGCGCCGAGGGTGGCGGCCACTGCCTCGTATTTTGGCCCGGCGGTGCGGAGTGCCCCCTCGAGGCTGACCACCAGGAACGGGAGTGCAACAAATGTCTGGGCCAGGACGACGGCGGTGGTGGAGAACGCGATCTGGATGCCGGCCACTTCGAGCGTCCTGCCCAACAGGCCCTGCCGGCCGAAGGTGTACAGCAGGGCTATGCCGCCCACCACCGGCGGAAGGACCAACGGCAGGAGGACCAACGAGCGCAGGACCCGCTGGCCGCGGAAGCTGCCGCGGGCCAGGACCAGCGCAAGCGGGACCCCGAGAACGATGCACAGCACGGTGCTCGCAGCGGAGGTTCGGAGGCTCAGGCCGAGCGCCGCCTGCGACGATTCCGAGGTGACAAGCGGGATGAACTGGGCCCAATTAACCTTTGCCACCATTGCCACGAGCGGGAGGAGGACCAGCAGGGCGCCCGCCGCGGCGACGGCATAGATCCAGGCGGGGATGCCGCTGTAGTTGGCTGGCTGCCTGCGCGGCTTTGCCGTTGGCGGTGTCACGGTGCGCGCGTTCACGGCTTGCCGAAGCCGGCCGCCGCCAGGGCTGCCTGGCCTTCGGCCCCGACTACAAACTCCACAAAGGCGTCCGCCGCGGGTTTGTTGCCGGCGCCCTTGACGGCGGCGATCGGATAGGTGTTGATGGCTTGGGCGGCCTCGGGGAACGGGATCTGCTCCACCCTGGTGCCTGCGCCTAAGGCGTCCGTGACGTAGACAAGGCCCGCGTCGGCCTCCCCCGAGGTGACCTTGCCCAGGACACCGGTGACCGAGGATTCCTCGCTCACCGGGTTGAGGGCGGTGCCGGTCTCCTGCTCGATCGTCTTCGTGGCAGCACCGCAGGGCACCTGGCTGGCGCACACCACTAACTTGACGCCCTGCCCGGCGAGGTCGGCGAAGCCTTTGATGCCGGCGGGGTTCCCCGGCGGGACAACGATGGCAAGGGTGTTGGTGGCGAAGTCCCGGGGTTCGGCGTCCATGAGGCCTTCGTCCTTCAGCTTGGCCATGTTCCGGGCGTCGGCCGAGGCGAAGACATCGGCCGGGGCGCCCTGGCTGATCTGGGTCGCGAGGTCGGCCGAGCCGGCGAAGCTGAGGGTGACGCGTGTTCCCGGATTGGCTGCTTCGAATTTCCCTGCCAGGTCCGTGAAGGCCCCCTTGAGGGAGGCGGCCGCAAACACGGTGAGCGTGCCTGCACTGCCGGAGCCGCCGCCGTCGTCGTTCGTTCCACCCTGTCGCGCCGGAGCGCAGGCGGTCAGGGTCAGCACGAGGAGCACCGCCCCGGCCCACGCCGCAAGCGTGCGCTTCACGCGGAGCCCTTGCCCTGCGGGGTCTCGATGATGACCGTCGTGGCTTTGACTACGGCTGTGGCCACAGAACCGAGCTCAAGTCCCAGCTCGCGGACGGCTTCGCTGCTCATCAGAGAGACCACGCGGAACGGACCGCACTGTAGTTCAACCTGCGCCATGACCTTGTCCGCGGTGATGCCCGTGACCAGTCCGACGAACCGGTTGCGCGCCGAACTCCCGGTGCGGTGCGGATCCTCGGGAAGCTGGGCGAGCTTCCGGGCGTGCCGGGCGAGCTCGAGTCCGTCCACCGCCAGCCGGCCGGCGTCGTCCTTTACCGGAGTGAGGCTGCCGTTCTCGGTCCAGCGCCTGATGGTGTCGTCACTGACACCGAGGAACCGGGCCGCTTCGGAAACGCGAATCGTGGGCATTTGCCCATAATAGTCCGCATTTGCGGTCCGGTGGGGTCCGGCCGTTAGTTTATGCTCTCCGGGAGGTCTTCCGGTCCGGGCGGCAGGTTTGCGTTGGCAGGTCCGTGGAGGACCGTTCCGTCAGCAGCGAACCGGGAACCATGGCAGGGGCAGTCCCACGTGGTGTCGGCAGGATTGAACTCGACGGTGCAGCCCAGGTGGGTGCAGACGGCGGAGAGTGAGTGGATCTGCCCGTCAGTGTCCTTGTAGACGGCGGTGCTCTCGCCGGCGACGTCGATGACTGTTCCTTCCCCGGGGGAGAGCGTGACCTTGCCTGGCAGTGGGGATACTTCGCCGGTGGTGTCCGCGCCGGCGGTTCCCTCGACGGCCACGTCGCTATCACTGGGTGCCTGCGATGGTCGGTTGCTGTCGAAGACCGCAGCCCAGGGGTGCTCCCGGCCGCTGATGGTGTCTGTCAGGATGAGGGCGGCAGCTGTTCCGTTGGTCAGGCCCCATTTGCGCAGTCCGGTGATCACATACACGTGCCGCGCGTCAGGGGACATGAGCCCCACGTAGGGCAGCCCGTCCACCGGCATGTTGTCCTGGGTTGACCACCGGTAGGCGATTTCGCGGACCCCGAGACTGTCACGGGCAAAGGCGGCAAGCCTGCCGTACCGCGCGGCGGTGTCCCCGGCCTCAGAAATGCTGTGGCCCTCGCCGCCGACCAGCACGTAGTTCTCCCCGCTGATGTTGGCGGTCAGGATCGAGCGCATCGGTTCGTCGACGCTGATGAACGTGCCATCCTGCGTCGGTCCGTCCAGACGTCCGGCGACGATGTAGGAGCGGTGCGGCCGGCACCGGGAGTCGAAAAGGCCCTGGTCGCCGAACGGCACGTTGGTGGCGACGATGATGTCCCGGGCCCGGACGGTGCCGCCTTCCGTGTCCACTACGCCCGGGGTGCCGTCGCGGACCGCCAGCGCCCGGGTCTGCTCGAACACCAGGCTGCCATCCCCGTGGACCGCCCGCGCGAGGCCCTGGAGGTACTTCACGGCATGGAATTGTGCCTGCCCGTCGAACCGGACCGCGCCCTTGACCGCGAACGGGAGCGGCACGTCGGTAGTGAAACTCGCGGGAAGGCCAAGGCTGGCGGCGAGGCTGGCTTCGGCCCTGGCAAGTTCCAGTGCCTCCTCGGTCCCGGCGTAGGTGTAGTTGGCGACGACGCGGAAGTCGCATCCGATGCCCTCTTCGGCCACGACCCGCTGGATGTGTTCGATGGCGGCCTGGTTGGCCTGCCCGTAGATGCGCGCAGTATCAGTGCCGTGGGTGCGGACAAGCTCGGTGCAGGCAAGCCGGTGGAGGGAGGTGACCTTGCCGGTGGTGTGGCCGGTGACGCCTGTTCCAACACGGGCCGCCTCGATGACCGCAACAGTGTGCCCGGCCCGTTTGAGCGCCAGCGCGGCAGTCAGCCCGGCGATACCGGCTCCGATGACGGCAACGTCGGCCTCGATGTCTGTGTCCAGCGTCGGATAGCCGGTGTCCGGGGCTGAGGCGAGCCAGAGGGATTCGGGTTCACCTTCCAGCCGGCCGCCGCCTGGCATCTCCATCGAAACCTCCCCTGCACCGAGAGTTTGGCCATAGGTGCTGATCATCTCCCTTCCCCGACTGAATTTCAACGCTCCCGGGATCCTTCGCTGCGGTAGTCACCGCAGGTCAGCGGCTGACTATGGAAACTTCCCCGGCCGGAGTCCTACGCTATGGGAAGGGGGAGGGCCGCAGTCGCTGAGGAGCGTTTGTGATGAAGTGGATCAGGCCTGACAGCCCCGATTACGACCCCGCCCGCAAGGTCTTCAATGCCATGATCGACCGGCGTCCGGCAGTCATCGCCCAGTGCTCTACCGACGCGGAGGTGACTGAAGCCCTCCGTTACGGACGCGCGAACTCCCTGGCTATCGCGGTCCGCGCCGGTGGACACTCGGTGGCCGGAATGTCCACGAACGACGACGGACTGGTGGTTGACGTCCGGCCGATGAAATCCATCGACGTGGACCCGGAATCCGGCATCATCACCGCCGGAGCCGGCGTCACCTGGGGCGAATTCGACCACGCCACCCAGGAACATGCCTTCGCTGTGACCGGCGGGCGGGCATCCACCACCGGGATCGCCGGCTTCACCCTGGGCGGCGGGTCCGGCTGGCTGGAGCGCTCCTTCGGGTTCGCGTGCGACAGCCTGGTCTCCGTCAACCTGGTAACGGCCGACGGCGAGCGCGTCACCGCGAGCGCACGGGAGAATCCGGAGCTCTTCTGGGCGCTCCACGGCGGGGGCGGCAACTTCGGCGTGGCCACGTCATTCACTTTCCAGGGACACCGGCTAGGTCCCGTAGTCCATGCCGGCATGTGGCTGTGGCCCGGGGATGCCGCCTCCGACGTCTCGCGCGCCTTCAGGGATTTGGCCCTGGCGGCTCCGGACGGCGTCGGCCTGGCGCTCCTGTACGTGACGGCACCGCCCGAGCCTTTCGTGCCGGAGAACATGGTGGGAAAGATGGCCGTCCTCGTGGCCTACGTGTACGCCGGCGACACCGACGAAGGCTCCGAACATGCCAGGCCATTCCGCGAACTCGGCCCCGCAGTGGACCTGGTGGGCGACACGCATTATGCCGAATTCAACGGCTCCCTGGACGACCCGCCTGACCATTACAACTACTGGAGCGCGGACTACCACGACGAGCTTCCCGACGAGGCCCTGGAGCTGTTCGTGGAATCGGCCCGGAACCTCCCCGATGCCACATCCCAGCAGCTCCTCGCACGGTGGGGTGGCGCGGTGGGAGGCAACGCGGCTGCGGCCACTCCGCTGATCAACCGGAACGCGGCCTGGGTCAGCCACCCCTACGGAATCTCCCCCACGCCTGAGGGAGGCGAGCGGGCCAAGGCCTGGGTGAGGGACTTCCGCGGAAAAATCGCCCCCTACGCCACGGGCGGGGTGTGGCTGAACTTCATCGGCAACGAAGGGCAGGACCGGATCAAGGCTGCGTTCGGGAACGGCAACTACGCGCGGCTGGCCCGGGTCAAGCGCGACTTCGATCCGCAGAACGTTTTCCGCGGCAACCAGAACATCCTGCCCGCAGGCTCCTGACCGGACGTCTTAGCCAACCGCCGAACCACTCCGCAGCCAGGCAGCACTAGACTTCCTGCATGGCGATTTACCTGGATCCGCCGCTGTGGCCGGCCCACGGCACCCACTTCTCGCACCTGGTTTCGGACACCTCGTTGGAGGAGCTGCATGCCTTTTGCGCCGCAGCAGGCATCCCGGACAGGGCCTTCGACGGCGACCATTACGATGTTCCGGAACGCCGCTTCGCGGATCTGGTGGCGGCAGGTGCCATTCCGGTTGAAGCCCGGATCCTGGTCCGCAAACTGATCGCCAGCGGGCTGCGCATCCCGGCCCGGCAGCGCAACAAGTCATTGAAGGTGCCGCTGCTGAACCGCTGGGAATCCATCATGCCCGGCCACGACGCCCTCTTCTTGGACCTGCTGGACCGCTGGAGCGAGGAGCACCGGCGCTATCACGGCTGCACCCACCTGCTTTCGGTGCTCGAGGCCCTGGATCTGCTCACCGATCCCGCCGACCCGCCGCGGACCGTGCTGCTGGCGGCCTGGTTCCACGATGCGGTGTATCGCGGAGTCGCCGGCCAGGACGAGGAGGAGTCCGCCCGGCTCGCCGAGGAGCGGCTCACCCACGCAGGACTGCCGGCCGAGGAGGTCGAGGAGGTGTCCAGGCTGGTGCGCCTGACGTCGGACCACCGCCCGGATCCGGGGGACGACGACGGCGCCCTCCTCAGTGACGCGGACCTGTCAGTTCTGGGCGGGGAGCCTGAGCCCTACGCCCGGTACGTGGCCGCCGTCCGCGAAGACTACGCGCACATCGGCGACGCCGACTTCGCGGCGGGACGCGCCGCCGTCGTCCGTCAGTTGCTCGATCTTGACCCGCTGTTCCACAGTGAACGCGCGCGGGAGCTCTGGGCGGACGCGGCGCGGCAGAACCTCCGGGGCGAGCTGGCCTGACGTATCCGCCGAGCGTTCGCGGAGTCTTTACGGCCGCGGCAGCCGGTGCCAGACTGCTCGGATGAGCCTGCGCATCCAATCCCTCTGTATCGACTCCACCGACCCCAAGATCCCCGCCGACTTCTGGGAAAAGGCCCTTGGCTGGCGCCGGACGTACGAGGCGGACTACGAAATCGTGCTGGAACCGCCGGCAGGCAGCCCGGCCGAGGGCGTGAGCCCGGACCTCCTGTTCCTGAAGGTGCCGGAGCGGAAAGAGCTCAAGAACAGGCTGCACCTGGACCTCCGCCCGGAAGACCAGGAGGTGGAGGTCCGGCGGCTGGAGAGACTGGGCGCCTCCCGCATCTCCGTCGGCCAGGGACCGGAGGTGACGTGGGTGGTGATGGCGGACCCCGACGGCAACGAGTTCTGCATCCTGCGGGCGTTGCAGGCGGACGAGCAGGCGCAGGCAGACGGGCAGGCGGCCGGCTAGCGGTAGCTGGCGATAAACGGCCTGTCGGTGGGGACGATCTGCTTGCCCAGCGGCATCAGGCTCACCGGGATGAGCTTGAGGTTGGCGATGGCCAGCGGGATCCCGATGATGGTGATGGCCATGGCGAACGCCGTCACCACGTGGCCGATGGCAATCCAGATGCCCGCGACGAGCAGCCAGATGACGTTCCCGAGCAGCGAGAACACGCCTGTCCCGCCCGGCTTGTCCACCACCATGCGCCCGAACGGCCACAGCGTGTAGGCGGCGATCCGGAACGATGCTATGCCCCAGGGAATCGTGACGATCAGGAGGCAGCAGATGATGCCGGCCATGAAATAGCCCAGCGCGAGCCAGAAACCGCCGAAAACCAGCCAGATGATGTTGAGCAATGTCTTCATCTGTCCATTGTGCCCTGCGGGGTCTGACAAAAACGTAGGGGTGTGCCCTGATTCGCCCCTGAAACTGTCAGCCCTTGGCGGCTTTGACGAAAGCCCGGACCTTGTTCAGGTCCTTGACTCCCCGGGAAGCCTCGACGCCGGAGGAGACATCCACTCCCCACGCTCCGGCAGCTGCGGCGGCCGAGGCAACGTTTTCCGGATTCAGTCCCCCGGCCAGCAGCCACTTGCGGTCCTGAAGCTCGGTCACGTCCACCATGGAGGCGTAGTCCCAGGTTTCTCCGGATCCCGGCACGGCGGCATCAATTAGGAGGATTTCCTCGCCCCAGTCGTCGAATGCGTCCGCCGTCGCTGCCATGGTGACTGCCCTGACCAGCTTCATGCCGGCGTCGTGAACTGTTGTGACGTCTTCCGGGGTGAGGTCCCCGTGCAGCTGGATCCACTCCAGGCCGGCGGCGCGGGCAATCGCCAGGGCGTCGGCGACGGGTTCGTGCCGGAACACTCCCACGGCCGCCACCCTTTCGGGGACGTCCGCCAGCAGCCGGGCCACCTGCGACGGCGAGACCGCCCGCGGGCTGGCCGTGAGGACAAAACCGACGGCGTCCGCACCGGCGTCGACGGCCTCCCGGACAGATTCGGGCGTACTGAGACCACAGACTTTGACGAACATTCCCGGCTCCTTCAGGCTGACTTTGTGTTGTCCCCCCGGAGGAGATTAGCAGGCACACGGCCCCGGCGCCTCTGCGGTCCGTGCCGTCAGCGGCCGGACAGCGTACGGTCCACCATTTCCCGCCCGGACTGTTCGAAAGCTGTGTCGCCCAGCTGGTGGGCCCACACCACCGTGCCGACCGCCTGGTTCAGGTTCTCCAGGCCCCAAAGGTCAGCTTCGGCCGGGCCCACCGTCCTGCCCAAACTTGCGTAGAAAGCCTCGGCCAGGTCCGGCCGGTGGACGAACTGCTGGTGCGTGAGGCGGACGAGGTCGTGCACCCACGGGCGTTTCTCGGCGCGGCCGAAGTCGATCACCTTGATCTGCCCGTTCTCCTGCAGCCAGTTCCTGGGCTGGTAATCGCCGTGCGTGGCCACCATCGGCACTGTGCCCGGATTCAGGCCATTCAACTCGCGGGAGAGGCGCTTGAGGTCCGTCTCCGTCAGCAGCCCGTGGGCCCGGTCCATCCACGCGCGGGTCTTGGTGGCCACCCAGCATGCCACGCCCGGCTGCGAGCCCCTTGGGGTCCGGCAACAAACTAGGCTGGTCGGATGGAGATCATCCGCTTTGCAGAGCTCAAGAACGAACCGTGGCGCAACGGCGGCGGGGTGACCCGGGAGCTGGCAAGCCACCCCAAGGCCGCCTCGGCGCAGGACGGCGCCTGGGATTGGCGCGTCAGCATCGCCGACGTCACCAAGGCCGGGGACTTCTCCGTGTTCCCGGGGATGGAGCGCGTACTGACTGTGATCGACGGCGAACTGCTCCTGCTGACCGTGGACGGCGAAGAACACCCCCTCGAAAAGTACCGTCCCTTCAGGTTCTCCGGAGAAGCGGAAAGCCACGGCGCACTTCCCACCGGGGACGTCCGCAACCTGAACGTCGTCACCCGGAGCGACTCCTACAAGGGCTTCACGTCCATCATCGAGCTCTCCAAAAAGCGCGCGCACCCCGTGTTCGAGGGCCAGCTGGCCGTGCTGCTGCAGGGCCAGGCAACCGTCAGCCCAGGTGCCGCGGAGGATGCCGAGGGCGGGATGGAAGCCGGACCTGACGCCGAAACCGAAGCAGCCCCGGCACCCGAACCGGAGGCACTGGGCCGCTACGACGCCGTCGTCGGTTCCAATGTCCGTTCCCCCGAAATCCTGGGCCGCGGCTTCCTGGCCGTGGTGTCGATCGACCGCGTGGCAGGGTAGCCCCGCCTGCATTATCCGAGCCTTTCCACACTGGCCACCGCCGCGTGCCGACCCTAAACTCGGGCTATGACCACCTCCTTTAATGCGCTTCTGTCCACCCAGATCGGCAACGAGTTCGCGGCTTCGCAGCAGTACATTGCCGTGGCCACCTGGTTCGCCAACCAGGACCTCCCGCAGCTGGCCCGCTACTTCTACCGGCAGTCGGTGGAGGAACGGAACCACGCCATGATGATGGTGCAGTACATGCTGGACCGGGACATTCCGTTCACCATCCCGGGCGTCCCCACCGTCCGCAACGACTTCTCCACGGTCACCGAACCGCTCGCTCTTGCCCTGCAGCAGGAGAAGGATGTCACCCGCGACATCGAGTCCCTCTTCCGTGCGGCCCGCGGCGAGGACGACGCCCTGGGCGAGCAGTTCATCCTGTGGTTCCTCAAGGAGCAGGTGGAGGAGGTTGCCTCCATGACAACCCTGCTGAACATCGCCGAACGCGCCGACAACCTGTTCGACATCGAGAACTTCATCGCCCGCGAAACCATCGGCGACGGCGGCCGCGACAGCTCGGCCCCCGCGGCAGCAGGCGGCGCCCTCTAAGTGCAACGCGGGGTCACTTTTGGCCCTTCGGAGGCCTCATATCGGGCGTTTAGTGACCCCGCGTTGCATGGCCTTGCTAGGCTTGGATCCAAGGCTCCCCAACGGGGCCTCCGGACGACGGTTCAGTACCCGGCACGCGACAAGACTGGCCAAAGGATCTGTCATGTCGTGGTTAATCCTCATTCTTTCCGGAGCGCTTGAAGCCGTCTGGGCCGCTGCGCTGCACCGGACCTTCCAGGCCAAGGGCCCACGCCGCATTGCGCCCGCGCTCCTCTTCCTCGTCTCTGTCCTCGCCAGCATGGCCGGCCTCGCCGTGGCTATGCTGTCCATCCCCACCGGAACCGCCTACGCCGTGTGGGTGGGTGTAGGCGTCGTGTTGACGTCGGCCTACGCGATCATCACCAAAGCGGAACGCCCGACGACGGCGCGCCTGCTCCTGCTCACCGGCATCGCCGCGTGCGTGGTGGGCCTGAAGGTGGTGGCGTGATGAATCCACGTTCCGTTGCCTGGCTGTTGCTGCTGGCTTCCGCCGTACTGGAAGCCGTGTGGGCCACCGCCCTCGGCCTTTCCGACGGCTTCACCCGCCCGCTGCCCACCGTCGTCTTTGCCGTGACGGCCACGCTTAGCATGATCGGCTTGGGCCTGGCCATCCGCAGTATCCCCCTCGGCACCGCGTACGCCGTGTGGGTGGGGATCGGCGCGGCCCTGACGGTGGGCTGGGCGATGGCCACCGGCGTCGAACCCTTCAGCGTCCTGAAGGTGCTGTTCATCGCCGGGATCGTGGGCTGCGCGGCGGGTCTGAAAGCCCTGCCTGCCGCTGCGAAGGCGAGGGAGGACCAGCCGGTTTAGGCTTTTCCAATGGACTCCCCCGAGATCTCCCAAGCCGTCGCTGCCCTGCGCCTCAGACTGGACGGCGGCCAGCGGACACTGCTGGGCGTCACGGGATCGCCCGGCTCCGGGAAATCCACCTTCGCCTCGTGGCTCCAGCAGCAGTTCGGGCCGGCGCAGGCGGTGGTTGTGCCGATGGACGGCTTCCACCTGGGCAACGCGATCATCGACGGCACACCGCTGCGGCAGCGCAAAGGTGCCATGGACACGTTCGACGTCGGCGGGTACCTGTCGCTGCTGCAGCGGCTGGTGCGGCGGGACGAGGCAGTGGTCTACGCCCCCGAGTTCCGGCGCACCTTGGACGAGCCCGTGGCCGCGTCCATTGCAATCCCGGCATCCGTGCCGCTGGTGATCACCGAAGGCAACTACCTGCTGGCCGAGCCGCCGCAGTGGAAGGACGTCCGGGCACAGCTGGACGAGGTCTGGTTCATTGACACGCCTCCTGCGCTGCGGCTTGCCCGTTTGGTGGACCGGCATGTGGAATTCGGCATGGACCGCGCCGCGGCGGAGGCCTGGGCCACGGGTCCGGACGAGGCCAACGCCGTGCTGATCGAAGCCACGCGCCGGAGTGCGGACCGGGTCATCCCTTGGCACTAAACACATTCCCTACGAACGGAGCACACCCATGACTGCACCACTGGTACACCTCGGCGACGGCCTGAAAGTCAGCCCCCTCGGCTTCGGCGGGATGGCACTGACGCCTGTGTATGGCGAGGTTGACCCCGGCGAGGCCCTGAAAACCCTGCACCATGCCGTGGATGCCGGCGTCAGCTTTATCGACACCGCGGACATCTACGGTGGTGGCAGCAACGAGGAACTCATCGGGAAGCTGCTCAAGGAGCGCCGGGGTGAGATCCAGCTGGCCACCAAGTTCTCCCTGGTCGGCACTCCGACGGCAGGCTACACGGACATCCGCGGGGACGCGGCCTATGTCCGGCAGGCCGTGGACGCCAGCCTGACGCGGCTGGGCACGGACGTGATCGACCTTTACTACATGCACCGCCGTGACCTCCGCGTTCCGATTGTGGAAACCGTGGAGGCCATAGCGGGGCTGGTGCAGCAGGGCAAGGTCAAACACCTTGGCCTGTCCGAGGTGACAGCGGCGGAACTGGCCGAAGCCCATGCCGTGCACCCGATCGCCGCAGTCCAGAGCGAATGGTCCATCTGGAGCCGCGACGTGGAACGTAACGTTGTTCCTGCCGCGGCCGGACTGGGCGTGGGTTTTGTGCCGTATTCGCCGCTGGGCCGGGGATTCCTCACCGGCACCGTTGACGCTTCCAGCCTCGGAGCCAATGACTTCCGACGCCGGATCCCCCGTTTCGCCGACGCCGCCGCTGACGCCAACCAGGGTGTGGTGGCCGCCATCGCGTCGGTGGCGGCCGAGCTGGGCGCGACTCCCGCGCAGGTGGCACTGGCCTGGCTGTTGGCACAGGGAAGGCGGCTGGGCCTGCCCGTGGTCCCCATCCCCGGCACGCGCAAAACGCACCGGATCGACGAAAACCTGGGCGCACTGTCCCTGGACCTGACCCCGGCGCAACTCAACGCGCTGGACCGGGCCGCGGACGCCGTCGTCGGCTCCCGCTCTGCTGATCCGAACTGGGTGTCGGAGGGCCGTGAATAAACTGGTCCGCATGGACACGCTCATTCACAACTTACAGGACATCTCCATCCGCCGGATCTCGGTCAGCGAGATGGACAACAACGTTTATCTGCTGACCGCCAAGGAGTCCGGCGCGCAGCTGCTGATCGATGCCGCGGACGACCTTCCGGCCATCCAGGCGCTGCTGCAGGACGCCGCCGCGGACACCGCGGCAACGCCCAAACTGGAACTGATTGCCACCACGCACCAGCACTGGGACCACGTCCGCGCGCTGCCTGCCCTGGTGGAGGCAACAGGGGTGCGGACAGCGGCCGGGACGGATGACGCCCCGGAGCTGCCGGTGAAGGTGGATGTTCTGCTGGACCACGGGGACGCCGTCACCCTGGACGGCTTCGGGCTGACGGCCGTGCACCTGCGCGGCCACACCCCCGGCTCCGTGGCTTTGGTGTACCAGGACCCGGACGGGCCTGCCCACATCTTCTCCGGGGACTCACTCTTCCCCGGCGGCGTGGGCAACACCCAGAAGGATCCCGGGCGGTTCGACCGGCTGATCACCGATGTCAGCGAGCGGCTGTTTGACGTCTACCCGGATGACACCGTGGTGCACCCGGGCCATGGCCAGCCGACAACCCTCGGCGCGGAACGCCCGCACCTTCAGGAGTGGCGCGCCCGCGGCTGGTAAAGCGTCCGGCTAATAACCGGCGAGACCCCACCTCAACCACCTGTGGTCAAGCTGGGGCCACGACCGCCGGGTTCCCTGACCGAGCTTGCGAGGTTAGGGAGCGGTTGGGGATTAGCGGCTGCGGCGTTCGTTCGATGCCGGAGCTGACGCGCGGCGGGGGCCGGCGCTGCGTGCCGGACGGCCTTCGCTGGAACGGCCACCGCCGCCGTTGCCTGCGTAGGAACCACCCGAGGTACCGCCGGTGTTGGAGGACCAGACTGCTTTGTTGCCACCGGCTGCGCCGGCGCCTGCGGAGCGCTGGCCACCCGTACCGGAGCCACCCGTGCGGGCACCGCCGGTCCTGGCACCTGCACCTGCTGCGGCACGCTGGCCGGTTGCCGGGCGTCCGCCGCGCTGTCCGCCGGAGGTAGCCGGGCGACCGGTTCCGCCGCGGGGAGCGTCGCTGCGGGTTACGCGGGAATCAGTGCGTCCATCCGCTGCACGTCCGTCTGAACCGCGGCCAGCCGCTGCACGGCCACCTGCCGCGGGGACGTCGTTGCGGTGCGTTGCGGCTGCAGGGCCGCGTCCGCGGGCGTTGCGTCGTGCAGCGGCTGCTGCAATGGCGCGGTCCTCGTTCTGCTCTGCAACGCGGTCGAATGCTGCCCGGGCTTCGGTGCGGCCTTCGAAGGCTGCTGCCCGGCGCTCGGCGCGCGGAACGTCGGTGCGGGGGGCTTCGGCTGAAACCCGTCCGCGTCCGCCACGTCCGCCACGGCCACCCGCGGTGGGTGCGGCCTGGGTGGTGCGGCGGGCGCGCTTGCGCTCGGCGTTGGCACCGGTGGAGGTGCCGCCGCCCTGCTGTGCTGCCTTTTTGGCCAGCAGTGCTGCGCGGGTGCGGGGATCGATCTTGTCGGCCATTTCGCCGACGAGTTCTGCAACCAGCGGGGAGTTGGCGGTGACGCGCTCGAAGTTGACCTCGACGCCGGCGGCCTTCATGAGCTTCTTGACGTCGCTCTGCTGCTCCGGGAGGGTCAGCGTGACAACGGTGCCGTCCGAACCGGCGCGGGCCGTACGGCCTGAGCGGTGCAGGTAGGCCTTGTGTTCGGTGGGCGGGTCAACGTGGATGACCAGTTCGACGTCGTCCACATGGACGCCGCGGGCTGCGACGTCGGTGGCAACCAGGACGCGTACGTCACCTGAGGAGAACTCGGCCAGGTTGCGGTCACGGGCGTTCTGCGAGAGGTTGCCGTGCAGATCGACGGCGGGGATGCCGGCGTCGGTCAGGGTCTTGGCCAGCTTGCGGGCGTGGTGCTTGGTGCGCATGAAGAGCATCCGGCGGCCGGCGCCCGAGGCGAGCTCGACGATCAGCTGCTTTTTGACGGTCTGGTCGTTGACCACCAGCACGTGGTGTTCCATGGTGGTCACCGCGGCCTGCGGGTCGTCCACGGAGTGGGTCAGCGGGTTGGACAGGTAGCGCTGGACGATCTTGTCCACGCCGTTGTCCAGGGTGGCGGAGAAGAGCAGTCGCTGGCCCTGGCTGGGGGTCATGTCCATGAGCTTCTTGACCACCGGCAGGAAGCCGAGGTCGGCCATATGGTCGGCCTCGTCCAGGACAGTGATCTCCACGGCCTCAAGGGTCAGGATGCGCTGGCGGATCAGGTCCTCCAGGCGTCCCGGGCAGGCGATGACGATGTCGACGCCGGCGCGGAGGGCCTTTTCCTGGCGGGCCTGGGAGATGCCGCCGTAGATCACCGTGGTGGTCAGGCCCATGGCCTTGGCCAGCGGCTCAATGGTGGCGTTGATCTGGGTGGCCAGCTCACGGGTCGGTGCGAGGACCAGGCCCATGGGGCGGCCGGGCTTGCGGAAGTGCTTGGCTTCCCGCTCAGCGAGTCGTGCTACAAGCGGGATGGCGAAAGCAATGGTCTTACCGGAACCGGTGCGGCCGCGGCCCAGGACGTCGCGTCCTGCCAGGGTGTCCGGGAGGGTCTTGACCTGGATGGGGAACGGCTCGGTGATCCCCTGTGCGGTGAGGGAATCGGCAAGTTCTTTGGGCGTGCCGAGGGCAGCGAAAGTAGTCATGTAGGTAAAGGTCTTTCAGGCGGTATCCATGCGGATATCGGCCCCCGACGCCGGTTGGCTCAGGGGTTTCGCCGAAGAAAAGTCAGGTGATCAACCGGCCAGCTGCCATTTGTACAAAACGGCGGCCGGGACCAAATAGAACGCGTTCATCGACGCAGGATGTGCCTCTCACATGAAAAAATCCCACTCCCTGGCCGCGGAATCCGAGGAATCCAGCAGGGGAACCGGTTGATGAACCGGAACAAAAGTGGGCATCACTGCACATCAAGTTCCACCAGTCTATCAGCAGCGGACGGTCCGGCCGTCCACTGCTGCCGCCCGACGCGGCCGGACCCCCGCCAAGTAAGCACCGGCCGTTGCCTTCGCGGGCCCGGGAGGGGCACCCTTGAGGCATGACGCAACAGGGTGCGGACCACCACCACTCAACGAACGACGGCGCCACCGGGCTTGAGGATAAAGCGGAGCAAAGTTCCGCCGAAGCCTGGGACGAGCGGTACCGCAGCGCACCGAAACTCTGGAGCGGAAAACCCAACCCCCAGCTGGTGCGTGAAGCTTCCGGGCTTCACCCGGGCAAAGCCCTCGACGTCGGGTGCGGCGAGGGTGCTGACTCCATCTGGCTCGCCCAGCAGGGCTGGACCGTCACCGCCGTCGATGTGTCCGCCGTCGCCCTGGAACGCGCGGCCGCGCACGAAAAGACGGCGCTGGACAGGGAGAGCGTGCACGCGGAGGGTCCCGGTGCCATCCCCAGCCGCATTCACTGGCAGCAGTGTGACCTGGCGGAATGGCAGCCGGAGGAGAAGTACGATCTGGTGTCCTCGCAGTTCCTTCACTCACGGACGATGGCGTGGCAGGAACCTTTGCGCATGGCGGCGTCGGCCGTGAAGCCCGGCGGCACCCTGCTGATTGTGGGCCACCACCCTGACATGCTGCCGCCTTGGGGAAACCAGACGCACACCACGCCGGACATGTTCTACACCCCGGCCCAGCTGGTGCAGGAGCTGGACCTCACCGCTCCGGAGTGGCAGGTGGAGGTCCTCACCACCCGCGATCGGCACGTGTCCGATCCGGACGGACGGGAAGCGGTCATCGGCGACACCGTGCTCCGCGCCACCCGGCTTTCCTGACCAAGGCATCGGCGGGAACCCTCAACCCCCGGAAGGAGACCACCATGGCAAGGCTTGTGGCGGAAATGACGATGTCTCTGGACGGGTTCATTGCCCTGCCGGATGACAGCATCGGCGGACTGTTTGACTGGTACGAGAACGGCCCGGTTGAAGTCCCCACAGCCCGGCCGGACATGACCTGGCACGTCACCGAAGCAAGCGCGGAGCACCTCCGCCGGACCATGTCAGCGGGCGCACTCCTGGTGGGCCGCCGCATCTTCGACATCACCCACGGCTGGGACGGCAACCATCCCATCGGCTGCCCCATCGTGGTGCTCAGCCATTCCGTCCCGGACGGCTGGCCGCGTGACGGCGTCCCTTACACCTTCGTGACGAGCGGTTTCCAGGAAGCGGTGGCGGAGGCAGAAAAGCTCGCCGGGGACAAGGACGTTGGCCTCGCCGGTCCGGATGTCATCCGGCAGGCGCTCGACGCAGGCCTGCTCGCCGAGATCCGCGTGAACCTGGCGCCGTGGTTGCTGGGTTCCGGCATCCGGTTCTTCGACCACCTGCGCAGCGCCCCGGTGAAACTCGAACGGACCCGGGTGATAGAGGGCGACGGCGTCACCCACCTGTACTTCAATGTCCTCCCCCGCCCGGACTACTGATCCTCCGGGCGGGGTCAGCGGGACACCCGCGGCGCCACGGCAACCGCGGCGACGCCCACCACCGCCATCAGTGCGAAGACCCCGGCGAACGCTGCCGCCGTCGTCGTGAATGCCGCGAACACGATCGCCGTCGCGGCGAGTGCCAGTGCACCGCCCAGTGAATCAGATATGGACATCGCCGAACTGTTGAAGCCCTCGTTTTCCTTGGTGGACAGGGCCAGGGTCATGACGCTGAGCCGCGGGTAAAGCAGCCCCATGCCGCCGCCGGCGAAGATCCAGCCGGCGATCGCGACGGCGGCCGGCCAGTGGAATGCCGTTGTCACCAGGGCGAGGATGATGGCGCCCAGGACCAGCACTGAGCCGGTCCTGACTGCAGCCCGGTGCGTCAGCCTGGCGCCCAGGCGGCCCTGGATGGCGGCGGAACCTGCCCAGGCCAGCGCCCCGCCGGTGAGGGTCAGCCCCGCGAACGTCGGCGGAAACGCGTACTCCTCGATCAGCAGGTACGGCAAGTACACCTCGGCGCCGAAGAACGCCGCTCCGGCCAGGCCCCGGGTGAGGATGACGCTCGGGAGGCCGCGGCGGGCCAGCAGGGTTCCGTCTGGGACAAGTGGGCGGACGGCAACGAGTGCAACCACGACGGCGGCCGCGGCGAGTACCGCCGGGGCGGCGGGAAAGAGCGTGACACCCGCGGAGAGGTTCAGCCCCAGCACGGCGAGCGCGGCGAGCGCAGCCCACCCCAGCCGGCCCACCGCCCACGGCGGAACGGCGGCCTCCCTGGCCTGCCCGTCCAGGCCGCGGAGAACCGGGACAATCATCACGACTGCAGGTACCACCAGCCCCACCACGCCCAGGAAGACCCAGTGCCAGCTCAGGAGCTGTGCCACGATGCCTGCCGCGAAGGGGCCCACGAGGGACGGGATCACCCAGGCCGCCGAGAAGGCGGCAAAGATCCCGGGGTGGAGGGCGGCCGGGTAGACGCGGGCCACCACCACGTAGAGCGCCACCGTCAGCGCGCCGCCGCCGAGCCCCTGCACCAGGCGTCCGGTGACCAGCCATGGCATGGACGCTGCCGTGCCCGCGATGAGCAGGCCCAGCACAAACAGGGCCACTGAGGCGTACAGCGGTGCCGCGGGCCCGCGCCGGTCCGACCAGTTTCCGGCCGCCACCATGCCGATCACACCGGTGGCCAGGGGCCCGGCGAACGCCAGCGCATACAGGCCGGCGCCGTCGAGTTCGCGGCTGACCACAGGCATGATGGTGGTCACCGCGAGGGATTCGAATGCGGCCAGGAACACCAGGGCGCACGCGCCGATGGTGACCCACCGGTAGGGCCGCCTCAGGATGGCCGCGGCCGGGTCTGTCACAGGAAGAATGGAATCACGCACTGCTACCGGATGGCCAGCGCTTCCTGCACGCTTTCGGCTACAGCCCGGGCGCCGGCCTCTCCCATGACGATCGTGTAGTGGTTCACGTCGGGCACCTCACGGACCCGGAGGGCCGGAAGCTTCAACGCCCAGGCATCCAGGTAGCCGGGGGTGTAAAGGGCTGCGGGTTCGTTCAGGAGTCCGCGCGGAGCCCGGAGCACCTGGGCGTCCACCGCCAGTTCGTCCAGCGCTTTGAGCAGCGAGGCGCCCCGGTGCAGCTCCGCGGTGTCCTCGGCCATGGCCTGGTAGCGGGTTGCCGGCTTCAGCTCGGGCTCCTCGCCGGTCAGGTCGTAATCAACGTATTCCTCCACGAACGGGCCCCAGTCGCTGCTGAAGGCGGGGTGCTGGCGCCAGAACTGCCGGTACACCTCGCGGCTGGGGAACGTTGAGTTCAGGCGTTCGGCCGCAGGGCCCAACACGGCAGCCACCACGTCCTCGTCCGAAATTCCGGCCGGAACCTGCAGCGGGAGCCCGCCATCCACCAGGACCAGGGCGCGGACGCGTTCCGGAAACAGGTTGGCCAGGACCAAGGCCGCGAAGGCGCCCATGGAATGGCCGACCACCACCACCGGCCCAGTCGTGAAGACCGCCAGTACGGCTGCCAGGTCCTGGGCGTGGGTGGGCATGCCATAAGGCCCGGGGAGTCCGTTGCTGCGGCCCCGTCCCCGCAGGTCCGGGGCGATGATCCGCACGCCAGGCAAAGCCTCTGCCAGATGGTGCCACGCCTTGTGGGAGGCCGTCACCCCGTGGACAGCGAGGATGGTGGGCGCACCCGGGTCCTCCGGGCCCCAGAGAGCGGTGTGCAGTTTTCCGCCCCGGACCTCGACGTCGGCCGTGCGGTATGTGGCGTTGCTGGCTTCTGGCGTCATGGGGTTTTCCCTTCCTCGGGCCGGGCGGCGCTGGGCGTGGAGCTTGGGGTGGTGCCGGGCGTGGGCGCCAGGGCCCGCTCGATGAACTGCATCATTTCCTCGAAGACCTCTTCCGGCACGTCGGGCCGCGCTCCGGGGACGGGATCGGTACCTTCCTCATCCCAGAGCACCCAGCGCATGCCGATCAGTTCGCCGATGCCCATCAGGGCCCACGCCGCGACGGTGGGGTCCATCTCCCGGACCTCCCCGCTGAGCTGCGCCGCTTTGAGCCCTTCGATGTAGCCGTTGACGATCCGGGTGTAGTGCAGCCGCAGGGCCCCCGGCGAGACGAACTCGGCCTGCCGGATGATGCGGTAGAGCGCCGGGTGCTGGGCCGTGAAACGGAAGAAGGCCCGGAAACCTGCGCGTTCAGCTTCCAGGCGGGTGCCGGCGCTGCGGGCTGCGTCGGTCATGGCGTGGCGGACCCGCCTGTTGAGGTCCTCCACCACCTCGTCGAAGATGGTCTGCTTGCCGTCGAAGTAGAGGTAGAAGGTACCAAGCCCGACGCCGGCTTCCTCCGTGATCTTCACGATGGAGGCTTCGTGGTAGCCCACCGAGGCGAAGACAGTCTCCGCCGCCTCAAGCAGTTTGGCCCTGGTGCGCGTGCCCCTGGCGGTGCGGGGCACAGCACTCATCTGGTTCCGCCTTCCGCGTGCTGCCGCGGTGCCGGTGCCCGCACGCCAGGATGGCTTCCCGCGAGTTCCTGCCGCAGCCTGGCCCGGAGCACTTTGTTCAGTGCGGTCCGGGGCAGCGATCCCACCATCGCAATCGTGGCGGGAACCTTGAACGGGGACAACTGGGAGGCACAGTGCTGTAGCAACTCCTGCTCGTCGGTGGCCATGCCGGGCCGGACCACCACAAAGGCGTGCCCGGTTTCACCCCAGCGGTGGTCTTCCACTCCGACCACCGCTGCCTGGGCCACCGCAGGGTGGGAGAGCAGGACCGCTTCAACCTCGGCCGGCGCAACGTTTTCGCCGCCGGAAATGTAGATGTCCTTGAGCCGGTCCACTATCCGGATGTAACCGTCGGCGTCACGTTCCACCAGGTCCCCGGTGCGCAGCCAGCCGTCCGCAAGGACGGCGGCTGTGGCGGCGGGGTCGCGGAAGTACCCAGCGAAAACACCCGGGCCGCCCACCAGCAGCTCGCCCATGGCGGCGCCGTCGTACACTTCCCCGGTGACGGGGTCAGCCACCGCAACCGCGACGTGCGGGTACGGCTTGCCGGAGTAACCCACCATGCGCTCGGCATCCTCATTCGCCAGGCACAGGACGTTTGGCGAAGCCTCCGTCAAGCCGTAACCCTGGCTCAGTGCCACTCCCCGGCGGTGCCATATCCGGAGCAGCGGCGCGGGCATCGGAGCCCCGCCCACCACGGCATGCCGCAGGCTTCCCAGTTCGGCCTGGCGGAAATCCGGGTGCTCCGCCAGCATCAGGTAATGAGTGGGGACGCCCATCAGCATGGTCACCCGCCGTTCCGAGATGAGCTGCAGTACGCGGCCCGGTTCGAAGCCGCGCTCCAGGACCACTGTGGCGCCGGTCCACCACGCCAGGAGCGGCTGGATGTTCCACCCGCCCACGTGGAACTGCGGCAGCACGGCCAGAACGACGTCGGTACTGACGATGTCCAGGGTCCGCGACAGCGAAAGATTGGTCCAGAAACAGTTCGCATGGGTCAGTACCGCAGCCTTGCTGGCCCCCTCGGTGCCGGACGTGAAGATCATCAGGAGGGCGTCGTCGTCGCGCACTTCAGTCCTGTGCGCTTCCTGCTTGAACGCCCCCGCACGGAGCACCCGGGAAGGCGCCGGCACGGACTTTTCGACGCCGCCGGGGCCGAGCGCCGCTGTGCGCGGCGGCTGGGGCAGGAGCGAGCATGTCGCGGCGGCCAGGGCGTCCAGATCGCCTTCCACCAGCAGCAGCTGGGCGTCCGCCAGCCCCAGCTGCGCAGACAGTTCACGCGGCGACAGGCGCCAGGACAGCGGTACCAGCACGAGCCCGGCCTTGGCGCAGGCGAAGAACACCACCACATGGTCCGAGCTGTTGCCGGTGAGGGTGGCTATCCGGTCACCGGTGACGTAGCCGGCGGCGTGCAGGCCCGCGGCCAGGCCGGCCGCGCGCCGTTCCAGTTCGCCGTAAGTGAGTGTGCAGCCGCGGTCGTCGATGGCGATCCTGTTGGGGCTGGCGAGGCTGCGGTCCGTTGTCCAGCGGCCCAGGGTGTGCAGTCCGTCAGCGGTGGTCATGCCGCCTCCTCCAGGATCTCGCGGGACTTCTCGGTGCGCCGGCTGCGGCGCTGGGCGAGCCGTTGGGCGGTGCCCGTCAGGCCGCCGGGCAGGAAGAGCACCACGAGGATGAACAGCGTGCCCAGGATGAAAAGCGGTTCCGACAACGGTACGCGCAGGATGTCAGGCAGCGCATCAATGGCATCGGAATTCGCCAGCGTTGTGAGCCGCTGATCGAGAATGGTGTAGAAAACCCCGCCGATGACCGCGCCCCAGCGGGAGCCGACGCCGCCTAGGACCACCATGACCAAAAGGGTGATGGTGAGGTCGGCGGACACGGCCCGGGGCACGGCGCCGCTCTGCAGCAGCAGGAACACCATGCCGATGATGGAGACCAGGACAGCCGAGACCACGAAGATCAGCAGCTTGATGAGGTAGGGCTGCAGGCCAAGAACGCGGACGCGCAATTCGTTCTCGCGGACAGCCGCGGCCACGTGCCCGGCGCGGGAGGACTGCACCCAGGTGACCACGATGAACACGGCCACCAGCACTGCCAGCGCGAGCCAGTAGAGGTTGCGCGTGTTGACGACGCCCACCAGGAAGTCCGGCAGGTTGTCCGTGCGCAGCGTCAGGCCTTCATCTCCGCCGGTGACACCTTCCGGATTGCGGCCAACGATCACCGAACCGGCCTGGGCGAAGGCCAGTGTGACCATGGCGAAAGGGATGCCGCTGACGCGCAGGCTGATGCTGCCCACCACATGCGCCAGCACTATCACCACCAGGAGGGTCAGTCCCATCGCCGGAAGCAGCGGGATGTCCAGGTTCTGCAGGATGATGGCCAGGCCGTAGACCCCTGCGCCGAAGTAAAGAGCGTGGCCGAAGGAAAGCAGGCCGGCCACCCCGAGCAGCAGGTGGTAGGTCAAAGCCGCAGCGGCCATCAGCATGCACATCGCCAGCAGCTGCAGGGACCCGGGAGTGTAGGTGGGGCCGGGCAGCACGCCGGGCAGGGACAGGTTGAGCAGCGGGAGCAGGACCAGCAGGACAATGCCCGCGAGGCCTGCTGCGGCGCCCACCATCCGGCGGCGGGTCAGGCGGGGACGGGCTGGGCCAACCACGGCAGTGGAGCCATGGCTGGTTCCGGGCGCGGCCGCCGTCGTCCGGCTGTCTTCGGTGTCCGTGGCGTCGGTATCGGTGGTCATGAGGTTCTCCCGAGCAGGCCGGAGGGACGGAACAGCAGCACCAGCGCCAGTGCCAGCACCACGACGAAGTCACCGGTGCCGCCGAGGTAGAAGTTGGCGAATTGCTGGAGGACAGCGACGGCGACGGCGGCAATCGCCGCGCCGGTCAGGGAACCGAGCCCGCCGATCACGGTGACGATGAAGGCGAAGATGAGCAGCGACCCGCCCAGCATCGGCGAGACGTAGCCGAAGTAGTGGGAGGCCAGGACTCCGCCCAGTCCCGCCGCGGCGCCGCCGATGGTGAAGACGAGGGTGAAGGCCTTGCGGACGTCGATGCCAAGGGCGGTGACCATGGAGCGGTTTTCGACGCCGGCCCGGATGATCATGCCGTAGCGGGTGTTCTTGAGGAAGAACACCATCGCCAGGAGCACCAGGACAGCCGCGATGATGCAGACAAACCTGTCGTTCGGGACGCGGGCGCCGAGGATTTCGGTGGTGTCCTTGAACCACGCGGGGCCTTGGATGAAGACCGGATCGGTGCCCCAGATGCCGTCGAAGAGGGCAACGGCGGCGAGCGATAGGCCCACCGTGATGAGGACCTGCTCGATGTGCCGCTGGTAGAGCCGGCGGATCAGGACAAACTCGGTGAAGACCGCGAAAAGTGCCCCGGCTACGGCTCCCACCAGCAGGGAGAGCAGGAACGTCCACCAGCTGTCAGAGCCTGTGCGGCGGGCGATTTCCCAACCCGTGAAGGCGCCGAGGGTGAGGAACGCGCCGTGGGCAAAGTTGAGGACGCCCATCAGCCCGTAGATCAGCGACAGTCCGGCGGCCACAAGGAAGTACAGGGCGCCGAGGCCGAGGCCGGTGAAGAGCAGGAGGACGACGGTGCTCACAGGGCCGCGCCTTTCTCTGTCGGGGCGGACGCGGCGTGGGGTGCCGCGTCGTGCGAGGCACCCTCAGCCGAGACGCCCAGCAGCCGCTGCGTCAGCTCGGCGTCGTCAAGGAACCCCAGGGCGCTGCCGGTGTGGACCACCCGTCCACCGGACAGGACAACGGCCCCCGCCGCGAGCTGGCGGACAACGTGGAGGTTCTGCTCCACCAGGAGGATGGGAACTGTTTTGGCTGCTTCGGCGAGTGTTTCGGCCACCTCGGCGACGATCTTCGGGGCCAGGCCCTTGGTGGGTTCGTCCACGAGGAGGATCTTGTTGGTGTTCAGCAGGGCGCGGGCCAGCGACACCATCTGCTGCTGGCCGCCGGAGAGGGTGCCCGCCATCTGGCCGGCACGGGCCAGCAGGTCAGGGAAAAGTTCCTCAACGAGCTGCCGGCGCGGTGCGCCGTCGCGTTCCGCGAGGCGCAGGTTCTCCGCGACCGTGAGCTTGGAGAAGACCTCGCGGTCCTCCGGCACGTACCCCACGCCGCTGCGGATGATCTTGTAGGTCGGTTCCTTTTCCACCCGGACGCCGTCGAGTTCCACGGTGCCGGTGCGGTCGATCAGGCCGATGATGGCCTTGATGGTGCTGGTCTTGCCGACGCCGTTGCGGCCCAGCAGGGCGGTGATTCCGGTTGCCGGAACCGTGAAGGAAACGTTCTCCACTACCTGTTGGCCGGCGATGTGGGCGTTCAATCCCTCGACCCTGAGGATCGGGCGGGCTTCCGCGGCGGCGCTCATACGGGTTCTCCCAGGTAGGCACTTTGTACTGTCGGATCAGCCATGACGGCCCCCGGGCTGTCCAGGGCGAGCAGGCTGCCGTGGTGCATGACCGCCACCCGGTCCACGAGCCCCAGGACCACGTCCATGTGGTGCTCCACCATCATCACGGTGCAGCCGCGGTCGCGGTGCATCCCGCGGATGATCGCGGTCAGGGACGGGACGTCCCCGGACGCGACGCCGGCCATCGGTTCGTCGAGGAGGACGACGGCGGGATCCGTCGCCAGGAGCACGGCGATCTCCACCTTGCGTTTCTCGCCGTGCGAGAGGTCCCCCGCCGCCGTCGTCAGCTGGCCGGTGAGCCCCACCTCCTTGATGGTGCCCAGGGCAATCCGGGTGGCGTCGTCGGAGGCTGAGGGAAAGCGCAGGATGCTGAAGCTGCCGCCGATTTTCGCCTGCGCGGCAAGCCGGACGTTCTCCAGCACACTGAGCCGGGGAAACAGGTTGGAGGTCTGGAAGGTCCGCCCCAGTCCCGCCTTGGCCCTGCGGTGGATCGGCGCGGCCGTGATCTCGCTGCCGTTCAGGGTGATGCTGCCTTCGGTGGGCCGCATCACGCCCGAGATCAGGTTGAACAGGGTGGTCTTGCCGGCGCCGTTGGGGCCGATGACGCCGATCATTTCGCCGGCGGCCACGGCGAAGCTCACATCCTGGAGGATGCGGGCCCCGCCGATCTGCAGGCCGAGGCCGTCCACCGCGAGGGCGGGCAGGGCTGGAGCAACCATTCGCTGGCCTCTTCTACTTCTTTTCGGGCGGTGCGACCTGATCGCCGGCAACCACCTTGACGAGTTCCGGGCTCCAGGCTGCGCCCTTCTGGACGAGTTTGACCTGGTACATGTCCTGGATCAGGGCGTGATCCGAGGCCCGGACAGTTTCCTTGCCCTTGGGGCCGTCGAAGCTGAAGCCTTCAAGTGCCTTGACCATGGCGTCGGCGTCGGAGCCGCCTTCCTTGATGGCCTGGACAATCATCTGGCCGGCAACGAAGCCGTCCGGGGTGAAGAGGTCAGCCTTGGCGCCGGCCTTTTCGACGGCGGCGATCATCTTCTTCTCCACGTCGGTGCCTGAGGCGCCCGGGAAGTAGTGGTTCAGGAAGCTGATCTTGCCCGTGGCCTCTCCGTACGCGCCGAAGGTGGCGGCGTCGCCGAGCCCGGTGACTACCGGAGCGGCGTCGAAAACCCCCTGCTGGCTCAGGGTCTGCCACATGGTGCCGGAGGTTGCCCCGGCCCAGGCCACGAAGGTCATGTCCGGCTTGGCGTCGATGAGCTGGCGGGCGAACGGAGTGAGTTCCTGTCCGTCCGGGACGAGCACGGCCTCCACGGTGGCACCCTTGGCGCCGAGGACGGCCTTGACCGCGGCGACGTTGCCCTGGCCGAAGGCGTTGTCCTGCGCGAACACCACCACCTTCTTGCCCTTGGTGTCGATGAAGGAGCCCGCCGTGGCAACGTCCTGCAGGCTCTGGCGGCCGGAGCGGAACGTGTACTTGTTGATGCCCTGGATGGCGTCGGTGGCGGCGGGGCCGGAGATGTACAGGACCTTGTTCTGGGCCGCCTGTTCGGCAAGCTTCAGTGCGATGCCGGAGACCACGGTGCCGCCGATGATCTTGTAGCCCTTGCCGATCAGGTCCTTCGCTGCTGTCACGGCCTTGTCCGGATCGCCGCCGTCGTCCGCGTACGTCAGGTTGATCTTGGCACCGTTGACAGCGCCGGTCCCGCCCGTCGCGTAATCAATGCCTGCCTGCAGGCCCTCGTAGTAGGTGGCGCCGTAGGCGGCAAGCGGTCCGGTCTTGGAGTAGATGATGCCCACGTCCACCGGTTCCGCGGCGGCGGTGGCACCGGCGCTGCCGGAGCCGGCCGGGGTGGCTGAGCCGGTGGTGGGCGCACAGGCGCTGAGGGCCAGCCCCGTGGCCATGACGGCGGCCAGCAGGAACCTCTTTGTATCCTTCACGGGATGCCTTTCGTTGAAATCCGCGGAATCTGAGCAGGTGGATCTGAAGTAAGAATCTGGAGTAAACCTGAAAGGCGATTCAGGTTACGGCAAATCTATGGCGCAGGTCACACTCTGTCAACGGATTCCGGGCGCGCGATTGCAACGTTCCGGCAACGGATATTTGTCCCCCTCCAACACCACCCAAGCAACGCGGGGTCACTTGACGCCCAATAAACGGCCCTCAGAGGGCTAAAAGTGACCCCGCGTTGCTTGTGGAGGGCGGGGACGGGTCAGCCGCCCACGAACTTCCTGCGGCCCGCGCGGTAACCGAACACGGCAGCCAGAGCGCCGATGCAGAGGAACAGCACGCCTGCCGCCGTGAAGGATCCCGTGGCCTGGTGCAGCAAACCCACCAGCAGTGTGCCCGTGGAGCCCACCCCGTAGCCCACGCCCTGCATCATGCCGGACAAATGCGAGGCCGTGTGCCCGTCGCGGGTCCGCAGCATGATCATGGTCAGCGCCACTGCGGTGAGGCTTCCCTGCCCCAGGCCCAGCAGCCCGGTCCACACCCAGATGAAATCGAGCGGGCCGAAGATGCTCAGCGCGAATCCGCCGCCGGTCATCAGCGCCACCACCGTGTTGATGGCCCTCTGGTCCCAGAGTTTCGCGGCCAGCGCCGGGGCGAACAGGGAACCGAGCATCTGCAGCACGATGCAAACGGACACCATCACGCCCGCGGTGCCTCCGTCGACGCCGCGTTCCCGCAGGATCGGGGCGAGCCAGGCAAACACGCTGAAGGACATCATGGCCTGCAGCATCATGAAGATGGTGACCTGCCAGGCAACGGCGGAGCGCCAGACGCTGACGCCGTCTTTGTCGGTCCTTCGTCGCACAGAGTGCTGGGCGAGGGCCACCGGGAGGAACAGCAAAAGGACGACGACGGCGGGCAGCGCCCAGAACCAGAGCGCCGCCGCCCACTCCCCCGTAGCCGTGTACACCGGGTAGGTGAACCCGGCTCCGAGCGCGGCGGAGGCGCAGATTGCCGTGGTGTACAGCCCGCCCATCAGCCCCAGCCGGTGCGGGAAATCCCGCTTCACCAATCCCGGAAGCAGCACGTTGCACAGGGCCACGGCGGCACCGCAGGCGGCAGTGCCCACCAGCAGCGCCGGCAGGTGCCCCGCCCCCGGCAGCAGCCAGCCAAGGTCTGTGGGCCGCAGCAGCAGGCCGGCGGTAAGCAGAGCCATGGCCGCCAGCAGTATGCGCTCTGCTCCGAAGCGGTTGGCCAGTCCCGGCGCCAGCGGCGCGAACACTCCCAGCAGCGTCACGGGAACGGTGGTGAGCGCCAGCACGGCCCAGCCGGGAAGGCTAGCGCCGGCGGTGACCTCGGGAAGGACAGCGGCGAAACTGGAGAAAACCGTCCGGAGGTTCAGTCCGATCAGCACCAGGCAGAGGCCCAGGTAGGCCAGCGCCCGCCGGCTGCTCGGCTGGGGCGGCACAGTTGTCTCTGCCGCCGCGGATCCGCCGCTGACGGCGTCCTTCTGCAGTTCAGGGGCGTCATTCTCAGGGCGGGTCACGGACCCATTCTGTCAGTCCGTTGCCTTGCGTGGCTTCCGCAGAAGTCTTAGGGAGGTCCTGCAGCGGGGCCGCCAGACGTCATTTCAGGGGCAGCATCATTCTGGTTATCCACATACGCGGGGAAAAGGCTGTTGGCCGGCCCGGCTACGAACCTAGCGTGGGATCAGCACACCGCCACCAGCCGCAAGTGCATTCGACAACGGGAGAACTATGAATGCCGCACCTTTGCACAATCCACCACAACCCGCCCCGGCCGCGCGGAAAGCACACGGCAGCGCGGAAGGCACAGCCAGCCTTACGCTGAGCGTTCTCGCAGCCGCGAGCATGTACTGGACCGCGCCGCTCAGTCTCATAGCGGCGCTTTTCACCAGGCCGGATGAGGGTCCAGGAGATCGGGACTGGGTGGCGCCGCTGGTGCTTTGGAGCTGCCCGGTGCTTTTTGGCCTTGCTGCCATAACTCTCGGCGTGGTGGCCCTCCGGGTCTGCCCGCCCCGCTCAAGGGGCTCGCGGAGAGGCATGGCCGGGTTATCGCTGGCCGGGGCCGAGGCCGCAGTGGGACTGGGTCTCGTGCTGGTCCACGGAGATCCGATGATCCTTTTCTAGCCTTTGTAAGAGGCTGGCCTGCAGAGGGCCGCCGCCATCGGAAGACGTCTCCGGCGGGCCCGCGGGTATTCTGGAAGGGATGAGCGAATCCCCAGAATCCCCCCAGCCTCCGCATGTCCCGCGGCCGGTGACGCCCGGAACCCAGGCGTCGTTCGGCACCTATGGCGGCAGGCCCGTCAGCTTTGTGCGCCGCGGTACCCGTCTGCAGGGACGGCGCCAAACAGCGTGGGAAGAGCACTCGGAACGGTGGGCCCTTGATGTGCCCCGGCACGTTGCCAACACGTCGGTCCACCCGGACTACACGTTCGACGCCGAGGAAGAGTTCGGGCGCAAGGCGCCGCTGATCGTGGAGATCGGGTCGGGGCTGGGCGACGCGATCTGCCACGCCGCCGAACAGAATCCGGACACGGACTTCCTGGCCGTGGAGGTCTACACCCCGGGCCTGGCGAACACCATCATCAAGATCAACAGCCGCGGACTGGGCAACGTGAGGGTTGTGGAGGCCAACGCCCCTGAAGTCCTCGCCACCATGCTCCCGGCCGGATCCGTCAGTGAGCTGTGGGTATTTTTCCCTGATCCATGGCACAAGTCGCGGCACCACAAACGCCGGCTCATCCAGCCGGAGTTCGCCCAGCTCGCGGCACGCGCCCTCAAGCCAGGCGGGCTCTGGCGGATCGCCACCGACTGGTCCAACTACGCCGTCCACGTCCGCGATGTCCTGGCAGAGTCGCCGGACTTCGAGAACCTCCACACCGGCGAACGCCACGGTCCGGAAAGCCCGCTGACCCAGGTGTGGCAATCCGGCGTCGAATCGCTGGTAGGCGGGGCGCCCGTCCGCGAAGGCAGGGCACCGGTCAGTACCGCGCACACCGGACCCAACGAGGGCGTGGACGAGACCGGCGGCTGGGCTCCACGGTTCGAAGGCCGCATCCGCACGAGCTTCGAGGCCAAGGCCCACGAGGCGGGCCGGCTGATTTTCGACCTCTGCTACCGCCGGCGCTAACGGGCTGCCGCGTCAGCGTCAAACGGTTTTCAGGCGACGCTGATGGAAGAGACAATCTCCTTGAGCATCCCAATCCGGGGCTCGATCTCCGGGTTTACGTAGGGCCAGATCACCAGGACGCCGATGAACCGGTTGTTCTCCCAAACGCCCACGGTGGCTGCAATCCGTGCGTCGCCGGCATGGTCGGTATAGCCCACCAGGACGGCGTAGGAGGCTTTGCCGGGAAGGTTGAGTTCACCTTCGGTGAGTTTGGTCCCGCCGCGTTCTTCAATGTAGAACTCGGACATGAGGTGCGCCCAGCCGTTGGCCTGGGGGGCATCCGTGACCGAGGTGTCATCCTTTATCACCGTAACCAGCACCCCTCCCAGCAGGGTGTACTGCTCACTGTTCGGCCCGGCCGTGGAGTCCTCCATGACCTGGGTGTGCTCGGGGAAGTCTGCCGTATATCCCAACGGGGATTCGATGTGCACTGACATGGTTGCTCCTTAGCGGTAAGTCTTGTGGGGTCTGGCTGAGGTGGGGGCGGGCAGCGGTTCCGGCACGGGACCTCAGAGCCTCTCGAGCTTGGTGTCGTTGGCGACCTTCACATACGTTGACAGGTTGGTGGTTGCCTGGTTCTCAGTCTTGAACTCCACTTCGCCGACGCCGCCCTTGAAGCCGGCCGTGTTCGTCGCTGTCACCACGCTGTTGACCTGCACGGTGGCAGAACCCGCCTCATAGAGCTTGGCGGCGTCAGCGGCGGCACCGGTGTCATTTCCGAGCGCCACATTCCGCATGTAGCTGTCGATGACGGCCTTGTTCTCCGCGTTGTACTCTACGTCGATCTTCACACTGCCCTGGGTGCCGACCGTGACCTCAGACTCCATCTTGTAGGGCTTGATGTCGGGGCCTACTGACGCGCCCTGTGCGACGGTGCCGTCCATGGACAGCGAGACCTTCTCGATGTTGCTGTCCTTGTCCAGGCTCACTTCCAGGCCACCCTTGCCCGAGGCCTCAAAGATCCGGCCGTCAAGGTCCAGCTTGCCCTGGGCGGAGACCTCGGCGCTGGCAGTGGCGCTGCCGTCCGACAGGTTCCGCTCATATGCCAGATCAAGCTGCGCGGAGCCGGATACCGGCTCCGATTCGCCCTCCGCCTTGAGGGAAAGCGTTCCCTTTGCCTTGTCCACCTGATCGGTGGAACCGTTATCCTTCGCTGCGTCGTTGATGGTGTCCAGTATGTAGCCCGGCGGGTTGCCCACAACGTCCCGGATCTCCCCGGCGTCGTCCGGCGGAAGGTCCCTGTACATCTGTTCGCGTGCCGCCATGGCCTCTTCAATGCTGCCAAATTCGTACTCGCGGGAAGCTTCCCCTGTGAGCGTGGCCCCCACCGTGCCGGAAGTGTCGTTCACACCGATCCCCAGGTTTCCGTGAACCTTCAGGGTGGCGGACCCGTCAGCATTCTCGACCACAGTGGCGCCTACCTGGGCGCCGCCGTGCAGCCAGGCAACACGGACATCAAGGGAGGCCTTGCTGGTCTCCGTGTAGACGGAAATGTCCTCCGACATGACGTCCTGGAGCCGCTGCTTAGCCTGCTCCTGGGCGGATGCCGGGATGCCGCCGTCCATGTCCATGAGATCCTCAGCGAACGGACCGTCCTCGCCTTCACCTTCGATCAGGTACTGGCGGTCCTCCTCAGACAGGCCGGCCCACCACTTGGCCTGTTCCTCCGGACTGGCCTTGACCATCTCGTTCAGGCCCTGTTCCAGCTCCTCGCGGTGGGCCTGCGCCGCGGCCGCTTTCCGGGCCATTTCTTCAAGCCATGAAACGCCCTTGCTGCCAAGATCCAGGAACTTGCCCAGGACGCTGCCGGACCCGCCGCCGCCGGACTTGTCGGAGGCCTTCTCCTGCTCGTCGGCGTGCTGGAGCAGGAGTTTGGAGTTGTGGCGCAGACTGGACACCACGCGTTCCAGGCTGGGGCGGTGGCTTCCGGTCCAGTCCTGGCGGAACCGTGCGCCGTCGGCCCCTTTCCAGGGTGCGGACTGGATCTGGCTCTGCAGGGAGCTGGCCCGGCTGCTGAGCAGCGAGGCGGCCGTGTCCACAGCCTTGGCCAACTCGCGCAGTTGGCTGGTGTCCGCGCCGTAAAAAGTCATGGTGTCTCCCCCGGAGAATCTTTGGTGTTCAAGGTCTATCGCTGCACACATCGTCGCATGGCGGTGGGCGCCCCGCGATGGGGATCAGTCCCCATGCTCCCAACACTTAGCTCGGTTCAGGCTCCACTCTGTTCGATACGGGCTCCACTCTGTTCGATGTGGGCTTCACGTGGGACGATGAATGCTCGCGCAGTCCCCCAGGCGGCGCGATAGGTACTGGCTCGAAGGAACCCGCCATCAAAAGAGAACTGAAGCAGGCCGCCGATGCGGCGGAGGACATCACCAACTCACGCACCCTGGAGTTGCTGGCGAGGGCGGGTTTCGCGGCCAGCGGCATTCTGCACCTTCTGGTGGGAACCATCGCCATCCGCCTCGCCATGGGCGGCACCGGAAGCGCTGACTTCAGCGGAGCGGTGGCCGAACTTGCCAAGCAGCCTGCCGGTCCTTTCCTCCTGTGGGCAAGCTTCGCGGCGTGCGCGGCACTGGCGATCTGGCAGACCAGCGATGCGATCTTTGATTACAACCGGCTGCCTGCCAAGAAGAAAGCCGGCAAGAAAGCCAAGGCGGCAGCGCAGGCCCTCGTTTTCGCCGGACTGGCCCTGACCTTGGCAAGCTTCGCCATGGGAACGGGATCCGGCGGCGACAACCGGCAATCCGCGAGCGATCTCACCCTCACCGTGATGAAGGCCCCCGGCGGTGTGGCGCTGCTGGTCCTGGTGGGCGTGGGCATCGCGGTCACCGGCGTTATTTACGGGATCAGGGGCATCAGGAAGTCGTTCGAAAAGAACCTGACGATGCCCGCCTCGCCCAACGCCCGCACCGCTGTCACCGTCCTGGGAGTGACCGGCTACGTTGCCAAAGGCGCCGTCCTGCTCCTGACCGGCCTGCTGATCGCCATCGCTACGATAACGGCCCACCCGGAAGAGTCCACCGGCCTGGACGGGGGCCTCCGGGCGCTCCGCGACCAGACCTTCGGACCCTACCTCCTGGCGGCTGTTGGTGCAGGCCTGATCTGCTACGGGCTCTTTATGGTGGTCCGGGCCCGTCTGGCCAAGATGACGCAATAGGGCATCGCCCACCCATCAAAGCCCCATCCAGGCCGTCTCGTTCCCGGCTCAGGGAACGGTGATCACGGCAACGGCCTTTTGCGCCTCGTCCCGGAGCTCCACGCTGGCTATGCTGGCGAGCTGGACAGGGGTGGCTCCGGTGACCCTGACCCGGCCGCTGGGCGTCGCGGTCCAGGCGCACGCGCGGTCCTCCCCGCCGTCGCGGTCCCGGACCCACAGCGAGTAGGTCCCGTCCAACGGCATACTGCTGCCGTTCACGGCCAGCTCCGTCCCCCACGTCTTCCGGGCCAGATCGACGCTGAAGCGCAGGCCGTTGTCGGCCTGGACCGAGTAGCTGGCGTCCGGCTGCGGCGCCCGGGTGAGCATCGGCCCTGCTGCCAGGCCCAAGGCGAGGCACGCGGCGGCGACGGCGCCCGCCAGCGCCGTCCACCGGCTTCGTACCTCACGACGGCGGGCAGCCAGTTCGCCGAGGGCCGCCAGCGGCACGGAACCGGCCGGTTCCAGTGCCGCGGCGGGGCGGCCGTTTCCGGTCAGGGCCACCGCGTCAGGCACCGGAAGGGCGTCCAGCAGGGCAGGCAGCCGCTCCAGTCCCGCCAGTTCCTCCTGGCACTCGGCACATTCCTGGAGGTGTTCCTCGAAGCGGCGCTGGTCAGCGGCGTCGAGCCCTCCGAGCACATAAGCACCCAGCAGCTGGTGCAGCTCGGCAGCGTTCACCGTTCCACCCCCATTTCGTCCAGAATCGTCCGTAACGCCCGGACCGCATAGTAGGCCCGTGACTTCACGGTTCCGCTGGGAATATTCAGCTGCAATGCAGCCTCGTTGACGGTGAAGCGGCGGTAGTGGAGGGCCACCAGGACGTCACGGTGTTCAGCGCTGAGCCGGAGCAGCGCTTCCTCCATCAGCACGCGGTTGAGCAGCTCATCCACGCGTTCGACGGCGTCCGCCGGGTCGGTGAGCTCCCATCCGAGCGCCTCTGCCGGGCGTCGCTGGGCCTTGCGGTAATTGTCGATCATGATGTTTCGGGCGGTCCTGAACAGGTAGCTTCGGAGGCTGCCGGTAATGTCGGGAGCCTGTTGCCAGACCCGGAGCACGGTCTCCTGGACCACGTCCTCGGCCAGTTGCGGGTCACGGGACGCGCTGAGGACAAAACGGCGCAGGGCGGGGCCGTGTTCGCGGTAGATTGCGGCCACCACGTCCTCGTCCAGCGGCATGCCCGCTCCTCCTGTCCCAGCGCAATTCCAGCGCATCCCTGCTTTACAAACGTCCACGCAGGGAAAACGGTTCACTGTGAACCATTGTTCTCCGGTGCGCGTCGTATCGGTTAGCGTCCGGCAATCCGACGCCGGGCACGAGCCAAGGAGCATTCACATGAAAAAGCATCTGGGCATCGGACTTGCCGCGCTGGCCCTTATGGCCGCGCTTTCCGGCTGCGGCGGCAGTCCCGGAACCACCACCACCGCGAGCCCGGCAGCGACGTCGGCCGCGCCTTCAGCCGGTATGTCCGCCTCGGCAGGGCCGGGGGCCGCCTCGTCGACCGCGGCAGCCGCCGTCGACCTTAAGACAGCTTCCTCCAGCGCCGGCAACATCGTGGTTGATGCCGCTGGGATGAGCGTCTACTACTTCACCAAGGACGTGAAGGATTCCGGCACCAGCGCCTGCACGGCGGCCTGCCTGGCCGCATGGCCGCCCCTCCTCACCACTCGGGCGACACCGACCGCCGAAGGCGTCACCGGCACCCTCGGCACGATTACGACGCCGGCCGGGGCAAAGCAGGTGACCCTGAACGGGCTGCCGCTGTACTACTTCGCGAAGGACACCAAGCCCGGCGACGTCCTGGGGCAGGGCGTGAATGACGTCTGGTACCTGGCGAGCCCGGCAGGGGAGATGATCCGGAAGGCCGCATCCGGGTACTGACCGCCGCTTGGGGTCTCGAAGGGCCGGGCCGATTGCAGGCCAGGTCTGGCGACGCCTACTGTCCGGAGGCCGGCGCCGAACCGGGAGGCTGGGTGATCGGGAGCGGAGGCAATGGCTGCGGCACCGGGAGGCCGGGCGCTGCCTCGTCGAGCGGCCCGCCGTTCGGCCCACTGTTTAGGGGCCCGCCGTTAAGGGGCGCGCCGTTAAGGGGTTCCCCGGCGCCTGGCACGCCGGCGACCGGTATTCCCGCCAGGTTGTCCGGAAGGGTGGCTCCCGGCGGCACAGCCCCCAGCGTTGACTGTGCGGGCGCGGCGGCCTGGCCGTCAGCGCCCGACGCCGGCGAAGTTGCTGGCTGTGCGCCCGGCGCGGACGGCTCGGGCGTGCCGGGAACCGGCACTGACGCAGCACCGCCGGGCTGGGTGGGATCGCTCGGCGGCGCCTGGCCTGTCTTGTCCGGTGAGGCTCCGCCTGCCCCGGCAACGAAGGACGTGACGGTATGGTTCAGTGCGCCGATCGCGTCGCGGATGCCCTGATCGGACGCCACGGCAACCGCGCCGCCGGCGGCCAGTGACACTGCCACCGAGAGGGTGGTCATGGTGATCCGGCGCTTGGCGCGACGTCGGGCGGCAAGCTCATCAACCGGGGCTTCGGCCGGCACAGCGGCGAGCGCTTCGGCAGGAGCGGGCGTGGCTGAAGTCCGGGCGACCGCCGCAACAGCAGCCACCCGCGGTGCGTTCGCCGCGGGGACCATCAGCGCAGCAACCGCGTCGGAGGGAACGGGCTGTCCCACCGAAAGGGAACGGAGCTCAACCAGGGCGGCGCGGAGGCCGCCGTCGTCGTCCAGTTCTGCTTCGAGCAGCAGCCGGTCAACGGCCGCGTCGTTTTCTGGGCCGCCGCTGCGGTGGCCTGCTGTGTTGCGCATGGAACCTGCGGTGTCACTCATGATGTGCCTGGTTTCTTCGTAGCGTCTGGTCCTTGAGATTTTGCAGCGCGCGGCGTTGCAGCTGCTTGATGGCGCCCTGGGACTTGCCCATGATGCCGGCCACCTGCTCGATGGACAGGTCCGCCACAACCCTCAGCGCCAGGACCTCACGGTGGTCGTCGGCGAGGCCTTCGAGGAGGGCGGTTGCGCCACCATTCTGTTCCAGCACCTGGTCTTCGGCGGAGGCGGTGCGGCGCGGGTCCTGCAGAGGATCGAAACTGGACGGCTCCGGGCGCCGTTCGAGGCGCCGGTAGTGATCCACCATCCGGGCGTGGGCGATGGAGAAGAGCAGCGACTTGGCGCCGGGAAGCCCGCCTGTCAGATCACCTATTTTGGGGAAAAACGCCAGAAACACGTCCTGGGTGACAGCCTCCGGATCGTCCACACCGCGCGCCCGGAGGTAGCCGAGGACCGCCCCGGCAAAGGTGCGGTAGACAGCGCTGAACAGCACGGCCGGGTCAGTTTCGGCTGTGCTTTCGAATATTTGGGTGTCTTCGAATATCGCGATGTCTGCGTCGGCCAAGGTGTCAGTCACCGGCGGCTCCTCCATCCCGGGCAGCGGAATCGCTCTTCCCGGTATCTGGCGCGGCGTGCTCCGCTGCTGTGGGTCTGCTCTGGCTTGCCATATGGACTGCGGCATCCGGCCCTCAGGAGGCGGATGCCGCAGTCCACACTAGCTGAGCGGGTCTTAGCGGGCCGAAACGGCGGGTGCGTCAACGGCTGGGACGTCCACCACGTTGCCGGGCACGGCCGGGACAGCGGGGACGGCAGGCACAGCCGGCACGCCCTCAACACCGGGGACGGCGGGAACTGCCGGAACAGCAGGCACGGTGGGGGCGTCGGCTTCGACAGTGGCGGCGCCATTGGCAGCGGCACCTGCGTCAACCGCGGCGTTGGCCTGGGAGACAACGTCGGCGCAGAAGCTCTCAACGTTGGCTGCGCCGTCGGCCGTTACAACCAGCGAGGCGAACCCCTCTGAGGAAGTGTTGAGTCCACCATTGGCGAAAGCTGTGCAGAGGCCCAGGGATGCGGCACCGGCAGCGTCGGCCGTGGTCTTCGCAGCGGCGGAGACGCTGGCTCCTGCCGCAACCTTTCCGTCCGAAGCGTCGGCCGCGGCGGCAACATCGGCCGTCGTGTCTGCGGTCGCGTCCGCATCTGCATCTGCGGAGGCGTCGCCGGCTGCTTCAGCCGCAGCGTCCGCGGCTGCGGCGGCTTCGCCGGACAGCTTCGGGGCGGGGGCGCCGAGAAGTTCGTGGGCGGACTGCTGTGCGGCGTCCGGGAGAGCGCCGGAAACAGCTGCGACGCCGGTACCACCGACGGCCAGGGCACCTGCGGCGAATACTCCGGCGGCGACTTTGCTGGTGGCGAGAACGGTGAACAGGGGCATGGGAAACTCCAAAATCTAGAAGACAAGTCAGATCCGGCTCCGTGGAACCAATCACCTCCTACATCGCCGGCCGCACCGGGAAAGTTACGGGGCCGCGGAAACTTTTTTGGGCCGCCCGCCGCTGTCAGGGCTGCCCACTACCATCGAGGCATGGCTACAACCCCCGATCAGCAGAAAACCGCCCGGACCTGGCAGGGCATGGTGGACAGCAACCAGGCCTTGCTCGAGCGGAAGACCGGACACGGCGTCGGGTACTGGGCTGAGCGTGCCCGCTCCGCTGGCCTGAAGAATGACGCCGAGCTCCGCGGGTGGATGCGCACCGAACATGGCATCACGGGCTATGCCCAGTACGCGGTGTCGTGGGAGCTGTTCGGATACCCGGATTTCATGCTTCGGGATGCGGACGAACTCATCGACGGACAGTACGCCAACCACCCCGGACTGAGGCCGATCGCCGATGCCCTCCTGGCGTGGGCAGCGGCCACCGACGGCGTGGAGATCCAGATGCGGAAGGGCTACGTCTCGCTCCTGGGGCCCCGCCGCAAGTTCGCCCAGGTAACCCGCACCACCAACACCGCCGTTGACGTGGCGCTGCGCCTCGACGCAGCCGCCGAGGGACGCCTCGAAGCCTTGAAGACCCGCACTGAGAACCCCTTCACCCGCCGGGTGCGGCTCACCTCCGTGGACCAGGTGGACGGGGAGCTGTTGGACATCCTGGCGAAGGCCCTGGACCAGAACTCTTAGAACGCGTACGACGACGGGCGGTCACCTCCGCTTGAAAGGTGACCGCCCGCCGCCGGTTGGGTTGCTACGCGTCGGCCATCTCGTCGTCGTCGGCTTCCTCAAATTCAACCGCTGCGACGATTTCCTGCGTCTGCGGGTTGATCATGAACGCCTCATCGTCCTCTTCGACCATGATGAAATCGCCGTGATCCGTGGCGAAGTGCCAGCCCAGGGTCTTCTCCCCGTTGTGGACGTAGTTCGGATCGCCCATAGTGATCTTCTGGAGCTCGTAGCCGGCAACATCGCACAGCTCGCGGATGATGATTTCGAAGTCCGGGGCATCCTCCAGCGCTTCGGCGTCGGCCCTGGCCTTGCGCTCCTCAAGGTCGGGGATCAGCGCAACCTGGCGCTCGATGTAGGCCGCGAGCTCATCCTCCTCAAGGACCAGCAGGCCCTCCTGGCGCAGGAGCCAGGAAGCGTTGAGGGCCGTGATGTTCTCGGTTTCGAACAGCTCCTCGAATTCGCCGTCCAGTTCCTCCATGGTGCGCACGCCATCGGTGGGTTCCTCCTCGGTGTCCAGGTCGCCGTCGAGGTAGCGCTCCTCGTCCTCCTGGGACAGTGCGTCAAACGCCTCAACGGTCCGGTTGAAGAGCTCAAGATGCGCCGTCGCACCCATGCCTTCCAGGCCTTCGCGGATGAGGGGATCCACTTCTTCCCGGTCTGCGGTGAAAACGTACTGGGCGAAGCCGCCCTCCAGGGACTGGGTCACGTAGAAGTCCACGTAGTAGCTGCCGAGGGCCGCAGGGGCGATTTCGGCGGCGTCAAGCAGTTCCGCGTACATGGCATTCACCACGTGAACGTTCGCATCAACAACTTCCTCGTTGCCGGCTTCGACGTTGGCGGTGGTCAGGACGACCGGGTGCTGGCTCGTGGTCATGGGTGTTCCTCACTGCTGTTAGCTTCGGTGATGCTCAGGACACTTTCACGCTACGTGGGCAGGAACAGCGGGATGTTGAGGCTGAAGTGAACGTCAGGAGAAGATTTCGGGGCAGGTTGTCCACATGGCCTCGGCCCAGCAAAAGGGCCGCGCGGTGCGGTTCCTCCGGGCGAACTAAGATGGAGCAGATAACCATCGATCGGACACTGGTCCTCCGCGGCCAGCTGAAAGTAGCGCGCACCATGCCATCCCAACCGGACGAGAGTGCGGCACTGGCAATACAGACCCCCGCCATCAACGACCGTTCCCTCGCGGCCGGACTGGCCTATGCCATGGGAAGCCGCGTTTCCGGGATCTCGTTCGACGCCGCCACCGGCCTCATGCTCGGCAAGGTCCGGGGAGGCTCGGACGTGCCGTATTCCACCACGGCCAAGCTGGTCCGGAAGGCAGGCGGCTGGAGCTGCCCGGTCGGTGTCTGCAGCTGCCCTGTCCGCAAGGACTGCAAGCATGTGGCCGCCTTGCTTTTCGCCGCCGAGGACAACCCCGCCATCCGCGTGCAGCTGCTTACCCCGGCGGACGTTTCCCGGCTGTCACGGCAGCCCGCCACGCTTGAACTCGCCGACTGGGAGCAGGCACTGAGCCCGCTGATCTCCCAGCCCGGCATCACGCCCTCAAGCAACGGCATCCCGCTGGCACTCCAGTTCGACGTCGAAGAACCGGCGCCGCACTTCTCCTACACAGGGCGCCGCGATCCCCTGCGGAGCGTCCGCCAGCTCAAGGCCCGCCCGGTCATCATGGGATCTAAGGGCAAATGGATCCGCGGCGACGTCTCATGGAACACCCTGAGCTACCTGAATTTCCGCCGCGAATGCAACCAAATGCATGTGGAGTGGATGCAGGAATTCCTGGCCGCACACACCGCCGCCGCGAACCGCCTGCACAACTCGTCCGCCCTCTGGCTCGGCATGAACACCTTCGCCGGAAAGAACCTGTGGAGCCTGCTGGCCGACGCCAAAAAGATCGGCCTGAGCCTGGTCCACAGCCGCGGCACCGAGCCGGTACGGCTCGCGGAGTCCCCTGCCGCCGTCGGCCTTAACCTCAGCCGGTTCGGCACCCCGGTCAGCCCGGATGCGGCCGCCGGTACGGCTGCGGCGGGCACTGCAACCGCGGCCGACGACGGCGGGCTGGCGCTGGCACCCACCGTCACCGTTGACGGGGTTGAGGTCGATCCGGCCTCCGTGGGCACCATCGGGCGCCCCGCCCACGGCATTTTCCTCACGTCCGGCGGGGACGCGCTGCCCGGCGTCGACGCAGACCACGTGATCACCCTTGCGCCGCTGGAAAACGGGCTCAGCGAGGAACTGCTGGCGTTCGTGACGGCCGGCAGCACCCTGCAGATCCCGGCCAAGGACGAGACGCGGTTCCTGACAGGCTTCTACCCCAAGCTCAAGCAGGCCGCCCGGATCACGGCCAAGGACGAGTCGGTTGAACTGCCCACGCTGGCGGTCCCCACGCTTTCACTCTTGGCCAATTACGGCGCCGACCACAAGCTGCGGCTGCATTGGGAGTGGCACTACAAGACCGGAAAACTGGTGACCGCCCAGCCCCTGTGGCGCCACCCCGGCGACCACGGCTACCGTGACGACCCCGCCGAAGCCCGCATCCTGGAGGGCATCGGCCAGCCGTGGAACGTGGTTCCGGCCCTCGGCGAATCGGCTACCGGCGGCTGGGGCACACCCCGCCTGGCTGCCTCCGTGGAACTGAGCGGCCTGGACACGCTTGCCTTCACCGAGGACGTGCTGCCCCTGCTCCGCCAGGCACGCGACGTGGATGTGGACACGGCCGGTGAAATCGCCGACTACCGCGAGGCCGAGGAAGCCCCGGTCATCTCGGTCTCCACCAAGGCCACCGAGCAGCGCGACTGGTTCGATCTCGGCATCCAGATCTCGCTGGAGGGCCAGCCTGTCTCGTTTGCGGCTGTGTTCTCCGCCCTTGCCGCGGGCCAGACAAAGATGCTGCTGCCCAGCGGCGCCTATTTCTCCCTGGACCTCCCCGAACTCCACCAGCTGCGCGCCCTGATTGAGGAGGCGCGCTCCCTGCAGGACAACAAGGATGCCCCGCTGCAGATCAGCCGGTTCCAGGCTGGCCTTTGGGACGAGCTGGCGAACCTGGGTATCGTGGACCAGCAGGCCGCCGCCTGGCGCGAGGCAGTTGGCGGGCTGCTTGAGGGCGGGATCAACGGGCTGCCGCTGCCTGCCTCGCTCAATGCGGAACTGCGGCCGTACCAGCTCGAGGGCTTCAACTGGCTCAGCTTCCTCTACCGTCACAGCCTGGGCGGGGTGCTCGCTGACGACATGGGCCTGGGCAAGACCGTCCAGGCCCTCGCCCTCATGTGTGCGGCGAAGGAGCTGGGTGGCGTCTCCGGCGCTCCAGGAGACACGGCGGCCGCAGCGCCCGACGGCGGCACGCCCTTTTTGGTGGTTGCCCCCACCAGCGTGGTGGGCAACTGGGCGGCTGAAGCGGCACGGTTCGCCCCGGGCCTGACGGTGCGGACCGTCGGTGAAACCTTTGCCAAGAACGGCCAGGATGCGGCCGTTGAGCTGGCCGGCGCGGACATTGTCATCACCTCTTACGCGTTGTTCCGGATCGACTACGATTCCTACGCCTCCAAGACGTGGGCGGGCCTGGTCCTCGACGAGGCGCAGTTCGTCAAGAACCACCAGTCCAAGGCGTACCAATGCGCCCGGAAGCTACCCGCTGCCTTCAAGCTGGCCATCACCGGCACGCCGCTGGAGAACAACCTGATGGAGTTCTGGGCGCTGACCTCCATCGTGGCGCCGGGCCTGTTCGCCAGCCCCAAACGGTTCGCCGAGTACTACCAGAAGCCAGTTGAAAAGAACGGTGACAAGGGGCAGCTGGACAAGCTCCGCCGTCGGGTCCGGCCACTGATGATGCGCCGCACCAAGGACCAGGTCATCCGCGACCTGCCGCCCAAGCAGGAGCAGATCCTGGAGGTGGTGCTCAACCCGCGCCACCAGAAGGTCTACCAGACGCACCTGCAGCGCGAACGTCAAAAGATCCTGGGCCTGATCGAGGACGTGAACAAGAACCGGTTCACGATTTTCCAGTCGCTGACCCTGCTGCGGCAGCTCAGCCTCGACGCATCCTTGGTGGATCCGTCGCTGTCCGGGGTCCGGTCTTCGAAGCTGGATGTGCTGTTCGAGCAGTTGGAGGATCTCGTTGCCGAGGGCCACCGCGCTCTGATTTTCAGCCAGTTCACCGGCTTCCTCGGCAAGGTCCGGGAACGGCTTGTGGAGGAGAAGATCGAGTTCTGCTACCTCGACGGCGGCACCCGCAACCGTACCGACGTCGTCAACGAATTCAAGAACGGCTCCGCTCCGGTCTTCCTGATCTCACTGAAGGCCGGCGGGTTCGGCCTGAACCTGACCGAGGCCGACTACGTGTTCCTGCTGGACCCTTGGTGGAACCCGGCTTCCGAGGCGCAGGCTGTGGACCGGACACACCGGATCGGCCAGGCCCGGAACGTGATGGTCTACAGGTTGGTGGCCAAGGACACGATTGAGGAAAAGGTCATGGCGCTGAAGGCCCGGAAGTCGCAGCTGTTCGCTGACGTCATGGAGGGCGATGCCCTCTCCGGCGGTTCCATCACGGCCGAGGACCTGGCAGGGCTTTTCAAGGACTGAGCAGGCAATGCACGGAGCCGCGCTGGCAAGCGGAACCGAACTGGCCCGGGGCCAGCTGATGACTGCCTGTTCTGAGGGTCTGGCCTGGTAATGGCCGCATCTGGCTGGCTCCCGAGCGGGCCGTCAAAGCCACTGTCCGCTGTGGTTGCCAGTTATCCACATGGGCCTGATGCCTCGCGGTTTTCGGCACTGCCCCGCGGGATGCTTGATGTATGGGAAACAGGGTGGCGGTTGAGGCGGCGGAGGCTGTTTGTGCCTCCGCTGCGGCGCTGCTCGCTGCGGCTAAGGGCGGCACGGAGTCCGCTGGGGTTGATGAATTGGCTGGCTCAGGTGTTGATGATCCGTTGCGCCGGGAAGCTGATGGCTGGTTGGACACGCTGGCCCTGACCGCCAGGCTCAATGCGCAGGTCGCCGCTGTGGCGGTCCACGCGGCAGCCGGGTATGCCGGCACGGCCCAGGCGTTGGCGTCCCCCGATACCTCTGATCGGGCGCAGGAGATGGCCGTCGTGGCCGAGGTCGCGTGTGTGCTGACCGTCAGCGAGCGGACCGCCGGGGCCCTTCTGGCTGAATCCCAGGCCCTGACCACCGCGTTGCCGCTGACCCTCTCCGCTCTGACGGCCGGTTCCCTCTCCTGGCAGCACGCCCGGGTCATGGTGGACGAGACCACCAACCTGGAGGCTTCTGCTGCTCAGGCTCTGGAGGCGCACTTCCTGGACCCCGAGGCGCAGAACCCCAACCGGGGCTGCCCGGCCGGGGAACTCGTCGCCTCCAGGTTCCGGCACAAGGCCCGGATCTGGCGCGAACGGCACCACCCGGTCAGCATCGAAAAACGCCACACCAGGTCCGTCGCGGACCGGCGGCTGGAATACCGGCCGGACCGGGACGGCATGGCCTGGCTCTCGGCGTACCTGCCAGCGGACCAGGCCGCCGGGATCTGGAACCGCACCACCGCCGACGCCCGCGCCTTACAGGGCCCGGACGAGGACCGCACCATGACCCAGATGCGTGCCGACATCGCCGCGACCCTGCTCCTCTGTGGGGACGCGGAGGGAACTGCCGCGGGGCGGGTGCCTTCACCCCGGGCGCAGGTCCTGGTCACCGTGCCCATCATGTCCCTGCTCGGCGCCACGGATGAATCGGCGATGCTGGACGGGTTCGGGCCGATCCCTGTCACCATGGCACGCAGGCTCATCGCGGACGGCGCCACCTCCTTCCACCGCGTCCTCATCGACCCCAGGGACGGTGCACCGCTGGAGATCGGACGGACCAGCTACCCCGTCACCAAAGCCCAACGCCAATGGCTGCGCCTCCGCGACGGGAAATGCCCGTTCCCCGGCTGCCACAACCAATCCCTGGACAACGAAGCAGACCACCTCCTCGCCTGGGCACACGGCGGCACCACCGGCATCACCAACCTCGCCCAGCCCTGCCCCAAACACCACAAGCTCCGGCACACCGGCGGCTGGACACCCGGCCGCGCCACCCAACACGAACCACCAGGCTGGATCTCACCCACCGGCAGACGCTACGCCAGCGAACAACCCGACTGGGAACCACCACAACTACCGGAATACTGGTCAGGAATCCCGCCTGAAGTAGCAACCTTCGTTGATAAAGATCGGCTCGAAGACCCGATTGCTGATGATCGCCTGCCCGTGGATCACAGTCCTGTCTGACGACGTGGAGCGGTTCGAGCCGCCGGTTCTGTGCTGGCGTCCAGCCCCACCCGGCTGTAGAGCTGCGAGAAACCGATTTCTCCCTTATGCTGTAGCGAAATCAGCCTTTCATTGGAGACTTCCGTGCGCCACCAAATGAACGCCGAGGCATCTGTACTGACCCCTCTCAGCCCTGAGGCCTTCGCGACGCCATACCGGGATCCAGTCTGGGACGGCCCCACAGATCCCGTCCTGGTGCCCGACCACCTGACCGGAGAGTGGGTCCTCTTCTACACCCAGCGCCGGGCCACGCAACCGGGCCTGACCGGAGTGGAATGGGTGCACGGAACGGCAATCGGAGTGGCCCGTTCGTCGGACGGCGGACTCAATTGGGCGTACCAAGGCACCGTTGACGGACTGGTCCCGCCAGGAACGGAGCTTCCCGCTACCCTGTGGGCGCCCGACGTCGTGCGTGTAGGTGACCAATGGATCATGTACCTGACGGTGCTCGGCGGGATGCGGACTGACTGGACCGGGGATGCTTCCATCGTCCTGCTCGCCAGCCGGGACCTGATCACCTGGAAGCACCTCGGCGCCGTCGAACTGGACTCTCCGCGCGTCATCGATGCGGCTGTAGCCCCCTGCGGCGACGGCCGGTACCGGCTCTGGTACAAGGACGAGGCCCGCGAATCCAATACCTACAGCGCAGTCAGCGATTCGCCTGCCGACCCGTCGTCGTGGGTTATGGAAGGGCTCGTCATTCCCGGGCGACCGCACGAAGGCCCCAAAGTCTTCCAGCTGGAGGGCTCTTACTGGATGATCGTGGACGAGTGGCGGGGTCAGGCTGTCTACCGCTCAGACGATGCAGCAGGCGGCTGGGTCCGGCAGGAACACCGGGACGGGCTCATCCTCACGTCTCCCGAAACAGCCGACGGCGGTCCGGTGGCGGCCCGGCACGCGGACGTTGTCCCGCTGGAAAACTCAGATGCCGGCAAAGAGCGGGCACTCATCGTCTATTTCACGCATCCGTTCTGGAACGGAGAGGACATCGAAGCAATGACTGCGGACCCGAAGACCCATCTCAGCCACGTTAGGGCCGCGGTATTGGAGGTTCACGAGGGCAACCTGGTCTGCGTCGGCACCTGATGCCCGCACCTGACGCCCGCCCCTGGACCCCCTGCCCCCCACCACGGCAAAAGGGCCGAACCTCGGAACTATAAGCCAGCTGCTGCTGACACCGGTCCGTGGTTCGGCCCTCTGCCTGACTCGTGCCTCTGGGAGAACGGCTGCCTACCCGGATTTGTGGGGTTACTTACAAAGGACTTCCTGGCGACACCCTGTGCGGAGCTGGATATCAGGCCCGCTGCGGGGAACCAAGCTCCACAGGGTCTTCGTCCGTCAGGTAGGCGAACTCGGAGTGGGCGGCAATATCAATGCCGCGCATCTCGTCCTCCGGCTTGATGCGCAGGCCGATGATGCGGTCCAGGATTTTCGCCAGAATCCACGTGACGCCAAACGAGTAGACGAGCACAGTGACCGTGGCAAGCGCCTGGACACCCAGCAGTTCAACACCGCCGCCGTAGAACAGGCCGCTCACACCGTTCGGAGCGGCGTCCGTCGCGAACAGGCCGATCAGCAGGGTGCCAAGGATGCCGCCCACCAGGTGGACGCCGACGACGTCGAGTGAGTCGTCGTAGCCGAGACGGAACTTGAGTTCGATGGCCAGCGAGCAAACAGCACCAGCGATAGCGCCGATAGCCAGCGCTCCGAGGGGGCTGACCGCGCCACAAGCGGGAGTGATCGCAACCAGGGCGGAGATCAGGCCGGACGCTGCGCCCATGCTGGTCGCCGCGCCGTGGCGGACGCGCTCAACAAGGGCCCAGGCGAGAAGGCCTGCGGAGGCTGCCACTGCGGTGTTGAGGAAAACCACCGACGCCGACTGGCCTGCGGAGAGTGCGGAACCGGCGTTGAAGCCGAACCAGCCCACCCAGAGAAGCCCTGCGCCGACGAGCACGAGAGGCCGGCTGTGGGGCTTGGTGTGTTCCATCTTGGGCCAGCCGGAGCTCCTGCCCAGGACAAGTGCCAGAGCCAGTGCCGCGGCGCCCGCGTTCATGTGGACCGCGGTGCCACCGGCGAAGTCAATGGCTTTGATGCCGCTGGCGATCCAGCCGCCGGTAACGCTGCCGTCGGCCGAAGAGAAGGCGAACACCCAGTGCGCGATCGGGAAGTAGACGATCGTTGCCCAGATTCCAGCAAAGAGCATCCAGGCGCCGAACTTCATACGCCCGGCTGCCGCTCCCGCAACCAGGGCGGTGGTGACGCAGGCGAAGAACAGCTGGAAGGCTGCGAAGAGGATGACAGGGATGGATGCTGCTTCGTCTGCGGCGAGCAGCTGCCCCATTCCGGGGAACTCGGTGATGTCACCGATCAGCCCGAGGCCGCCCACTGAATTTCCGAAAGCCATCGAGTAGCCGAAGAGCGCCCACAGAACGGCCACCAGGCTGGCGCCGCCGAAGCACATCATCATCATGTTGAGAATGCGGCGCGACCCCACCATGCCCCCGTAAAACAGGGCCAGGGCGGGGATCATCATACAAACCAGCGCCGAGCTGGCCAGAATCCAAGCGACATTTCCCGAATCCATGGGAAACCCCTTTCGTGATGCGAAGAGAGAACGGAAATTGCCCGTCAGAGCCGCTCCGGAGGAGGGACGCGGAGTCAGTACCACGTTCATCGGAGGGCAGCTATTGCCGTCTGCTTCAATCTTGGTGGGCGCAGTACTGCGGTGGGTTTCCGGCTCGTTAAATCAACGTTTCAGTCCTTGGCAAGCGAGTTTCACACGTCACTCAGAGACATTGCGGTTGTCCGCCAAAGCCGGTTGAGGTGCGGTATCGCAGGTGAAATCCAGAGCTACCTGGCGGTGCAGATCAATTGGCTGGGCGGATCACTTGGCGGGGCGGATCACTTGGCGGAAACGGCAAGGAACCGGATAGGCAGGTCCAGAAGCTCCAGCGGACCGTGGGGGCCTTCGCCGTCGAGCAGCAGCGAGTCCCCTGGCTCCATCGCGTATTCGTAGGCACCGTGCCCGTAGATCATTTTCCCCGTGAGCATGTAGATGAACTCGGTGCCCGGGTGCTGGAACAGCGGAAAGACGTCCGAGGCGTCGGTGAGGGTGACCAATGTCGGTTCAAGCGCATCAGTGCGGCCCTTAAGCGTGCCCAGGACCCGGTACTCGTGACCGTGCTGCGTCCCGCTCCGCACGGTCAGGCTGCCTTGGCCGCTTTTCGTGAAGGTTGCATCACGGTCAGTGTCGGCGCCGCGGAACAGGGCGGTGACCGGAATCTTCAGGCCGTCGGCCAGACGCTGCAGGGTGGTCAGTGAGCACGATGTGGTGGCGGTTTCGATCCGGGAGATCATGGCTTTGGACAATCCGGTCCGGGCCGCCAGTTCCGCCGAGGACAAGCCTCCGGCCGTGCGGTAGTGCCGGACCTGGGCGGCGATGACCTGTTCCAGTTTTCCGGAGACTTCCAATTTCCCCGCGATACCGGCACCGGTAAGGCCGTCCTCCGCGTTGGCTGCGGATTCGGCCGCTGGAACATCTTCCCGGGCGTGATTGGTCATAGGAGCCATCATAGGTCGCGCCGGACCAGCCATAACGTGTGAGGCAGGGTTTACCGGATGTGGGAAAAACGCCAGGCCCACGCCAAACGCACGCCAGCTGCAGCGCCGGCTGGGCACCCCTAGCAGTCAAGGACCGTAGCCAAAGCCCCAGGCATGTGCCAGAGTTTTTAGTGGGCGGCAGCGGAAGGAAATGCGATGCGGACCGTGACTTATGGTGCGGCGTGCAGCCTCGACGGGTTCATTGCCGGCAGCGACGGCGCCGTCGACTGGATGCAATTCAGCCCGGACGTGGAACAGTACATGAGCGAGTACTGGTCCACTGTGGATGCCGTCCTCATGGGCCGCAAGACGTGGGAGTTCGCGGCCGCCCAGGGCATGGGCGGTGAACCCGGTTCTGAACCAAGCTCTGAACCAAGCTCCGAGCCAGGCTCAGGACCTGAATCCGGCAGCCTCGAGGGCAGCGGAATTCCACCGGTTGCCACCTACCTGTTCTCGCGCACACTTTCCGAGGCACCGCCCGGCACCGAACTCGTCTCCTCCGATGCGGTCGATTTCGTCAACACACTCAAGCGGCAGCCCGGCAAGGGTATTTGCCTGATGGGCGGTGGCGAGCTCGCGGGCTCGCTGTTTGAGGCCGGCGCCATCGACCAGGTAAGCCTGAACGTGCATCCCGTTTTGTTGGGCTCGGGCGTTCCCTTCTTCCGCGATCTCAAGGGCCGTATTGGACTGGAACTGACAGAGTCGCGCCGGCTCGACGGCGGCTGCGTGCTGATGGTTTACCGGGTGAGGAACTGAAGCGCGTTCCCTAACGCGAGCGCAGCAGGACAGCAACCGCGCCGCTAACCGATACTCCGCGCCTCGCCCAACAGTCCCGCCAGCGAGTCCGCGAGCGCGACTGCGCCGGCCTCGGCGTCCCAATCCTCCACCAGCTCGTCCGGCGAGTGGGAGATGCCTGTGGGGTTGCGGATGAACAGCATGGCGGTGGGGATCTGCGAACTCAGCACACCGGCGTCGTGCCCTGCTCCCGTGTCGAGGACGGGCGCGTCCGGCAGCAGTTCGCGGAGCCGGTCCCGGAGCGGAGCGTCGAAGTTCACGGTGGGGCTGAGGGATTCCATGGTGAGGTTGGCGGTGCAGCCTTCCTCGGCCGCCATTACCTGGGCATTCAGCGCGATGGACTCCACCAGCGCGGCCGTCACGGAGTCGTCGGGGTGCCTGACGTCGATCCACAGGTCCACGCGGGAAGCGATGACATTTGTTCCCCCGGGCACGGGCTGGAGCCGGCCCACGGTGGCCCGCGCGTCACGGTACTTCCTGGCGGTGTCCCGGATGCCCACCATCACCTTTGCGGCAGCGATCATGGGGTCCTTCCGGTCCTTCATCAGGGTGGTGCCGGCGTGGTTGCCCTCGCCGGTGACGGTCAGCTTCCAGCGTCCGTGGCCAAGGATCGATGAGCCAATGGCAACCGGCTGGTTCAGGTCGATCAGGCCCCTCCCCTGCTCGACGTGCAGCTCCACGAACATGCCCAGCTGCGCCAGCGCCTGGTAGTCAGCACCGATCAGCCGTGGATCCTGGCCGTTCGCGGCGGCAACGTCCGCATAGGTGTTGCCGTCCGGGTCCTTGAGCCGCCGGGCCTTGTTCGGATCCAGTTCGCCGGTCAGCAGGCGCGACCCCAGGCAGGCCACGCCAAAGCGGGACCCTTCCTCTTCCGGGAAGACGGCAATCGCCAGCGGGCGCCGCGGACGCAGCCCCCGGGCTTTGAGGAGGTCGACGGCGACCAGTGCCGAGGCGACCCCCAGCGGACCGTCGTACTCACCGCCGCCCGGCACGGAATCGAGGTGGCTGCCTGTGACCACGGCGTCCTGCCTTGCGCCGGCAGAGATGTCCCACCAGGCCCAGATGATGCCGTTGTGGTCGGTCTGGACGTCCAGCCCGCGGCGCGCGGCCTGTTCAACAAACCAGCTCCGCAGCTCCGTCTCGGCGCTGGAGAACACCGGACGGGAGTAGCCGCCCCGTGCGGTGTCGCGGCCGACGTCGGCAATGTCCCTGAGCAGGCCGCTCACCGTTGCGGCGGCCGGCTCAGCCACTGTTGGCGAGGCGGGGGACGCGTGCGGTGCAGCCTCCGGGGTCTGGCGGAAAGCGGAAGAGGTGGAGGCAGTCACGGGGGTCCGTTTCTCGAATGAGTGCAGGGGCGAGATGAGTGCAGGGGCAGGATGAGTACTGGGGAAGCGCGCAGTCAGCGGTTGCTGACCGCCGTCGTCGCCGTCCGGAAACGGAGCGCTACGTTGGCTGCCCCGCTGGCCAGATCCGCTGCCCACTGGCCGATCAGCGGGGCGAACTTCGCACCGTGGCCGGAGCAGGGTGAGAGGATGGTCAGGCCGTCCACCCGGTCGATGATGAAGTCCTCGGTAGGTGTGTTGGTGAAGAGGCAGGTGGTCTCGGCGTACGGCTCGGGGTCCAGTCCGGGCAGGAGGCGGGTGACGTAGTCCACCACGCGGCTGCGGTTGGCGGGGTCCACTTCGCGGGTCTGTTCGGCGGCGCTGGGGATGAACCTGCCGCCGTTGTATTCGGCCACTTTCTGGCCGGCGAAGCCGGCGTCGCGGCCGCCCGGGAGACCGTAGACCTGGATGTCTTCGCGCTTGTTGATGAACGTGGGCCATTTGGCGGCGCTGTCAGGATCCCGGTAACGGAAGTGGAACGCCTGCTCCTGCCGGACCGTAATCTGGGGCAGCCCGGCGAGGAAGCCCGCCGGCAGCCCCAGCTTCCCCAGCAGCCCCGGAAGCCAGCCACCGGCGCTGATCACCACGTGACCCGCGTCGAACGTTTCACCCGTGGTGGAGGACAGGCGGTAGCCGGCGGCCGTCCTGTCGAGCGACCGCAAGGACCAGCCTGTCAGAAGGCGGGCACCGTGCTTCACGGCCTGGTCCACCATGGCGTTGACTGCCGTTTCGGCGTCGATGACTCCGGCACCGGGGTGCCAGAGGACCTCGGTGTCGAACGCGAGGCCCGGCCAGCGGTCGCGGGCAGCGTCGGCGTCGAGCAGTTCGTGCTCGATGCCTTCGTCAGCCAGCACCGACGCCAGCAGCCGCGGATGGCGCTCCGAACCGAAGTCCACCGCTCCGGACGGGGTGATCAGGGGCGTTCCGGCGACCTCGGCCAGCCCGTCCCACAGACCCTTCGACTCCGCCACCGCGTGCGTGTAGAAGTGGTCCGCATAGGCGTAGCGGAAGATCCGCGCGGAGCCGTGCGAACTGGCATCGTGGCTGGCCGGAACGTTGCGTTCCAGGATGGTCACCTGGTGCCCGCGGGCGGCCAGCTGCCAGGCGGTGGCGGCACCGGCCAGGCCGGCGCCCACCACCACATAGTCTGAAGAATCTGTCATCACGGGCTCCCTTATAAGGACGGGTAGAGGTGCTGCTTGGCGCGTGCTGCTTGGCGCCTGCTACTTGGCGCCCGGGATCCAGCTGGTGCCGGCCAGCGGGACGCGTGCCATGGCCGACGCTTCGATGGTCAGGGCCACCAGGTCCTCGGGTTCGAGGTTGTGCAGGTGTGACTTCCCGCAGGCCCGGGCTATGGTCTGCGCTTCCATCGTAAGAACCCTCAGGTAGTTGGCCAAGCGGCGGCCGGCGGCTACCGGGTCCAGCCGGGAGGCGAGCTCCGGGTCCTGGGTGGTGATGCCCGCGGGGTCGCGGCCGTCCTGGAAGTCGTCGTAGAAGCCGGCGGCGGAACCGAGGGCTGCGTATTCTGCGGCGTAGCGGGGATCGTTGTCGCCGAGCGCAATCAGGGCCGCGGTGCCGATGGCCACCGCGTCCGCACCCAGGGCCATGGCCTTGGCGACGTCGGCGCCGGTGCGGATGCCGCCGGAGACAATGAGCTGGACCTTGCGGTGGACGCCGAGTTCCTGCAGTGCCTGAACGGCCTGCGGGATGGCTGCGAGGGTGGGGATGCCGACGTTTTCGATGAACACCTGCTGTGTGGCGGCGGTGCCGCCCTGCATACCGTCCACCACCACAACGTCCGCACCGGACTTCACGGCGAGCGCTGTGTCGTAGTACGGCCGGGAGGCGCCGATCTTGACGTAGATGGGGGTCTTCCAGTCGGTGATTTCGCGCAGTTCGCCGATCTTGATTTCGAGGTCGTCCGGGCCTGTCCAGTCCGGGTGCCGGCTGGCCGAGCGCTGGTCGATGCCCACAGGCAGGGTGCGCATTCCGGCCACACGTTCGGTGATCTTCTGGCCCAGCAGCATGCCGCCGCCGCCGGGTTTGGCGCCCTGGCCCAGCACGATCTCGATGGCGTCGGCCTTGCGCAGGTCATCCGGGTTCATGCCGTAACGGGACGGGAGGTACTGGTACACCAGGTGCTTGGACTGGCCGCGCTCCTCAGGGGTCATGCCGCCGTCGCCCGTGGTGGTGGAGGTCCCCACCTCGGTGGCGCCGCGGCCCAGCGCCTCCTTGGCGTTGGCCGAGAGGGCGCCGAAGCTCATGCCGGCGATGGTCACCGGGGTCTGCAGGTGAAGCGGGCGGGTGGCGTGCCGGTCGCCGAGGACGACGTCGGTATCGCACTTTTCGCGGTAGCCCTCCAGCGGGTAGCGGGACATTGAGGCGCCGAGGAAAAGCAGGTCGTCAAAGTGCGGGACCTTGCGCTTGGCGCCCCAGCCGCGGATGTCGTAAACGCCGGTGGCGGCGGCGCGCTGGATGTCGGCGATGGTTGCACGGTCGAACGTGGAAGACTCGCGGAGGCCCAGTTCCGCGACATTCTGGGTGGGGAACGCGGTGTCCTGCGCGGGAGCGGCTTGGGGAATGGAGGTGATGGTCATGGTGGCTCCTAGTACGACGTCGAGTTGTGGACGCTGAAGTGGTAGAGGTTCCGGGCTGAGCCGTAGCGCTTGAAGTCGGCCGGGTTGTCGCTGCGGCCGGCGGCGGCGAGCAGCCCGGCGAGTTCGGCCAGGTGCTCTTCCTTCAGGGGCTTTTCGATGCAGTCGGCGCCGAGGGAGGCCACGGTGCCTTTGACGTAGATCCGGGCCTCGTAGATGGAGTCGCCCAAGGCTTCGCCGGCGTCGCCGCAGACCACCAGGCGGCCGGCCTGGGCCATAAATGCGGACATGTGGCCGATGTTGCCGCCCACCACAATGTCCACGCCCTTCATGGAGATGCCGCAGCGGGCGCTGGCGTTGCCGTCGATGACCACCAGGCCGCCGTGGCCGGTGGCCGCTGCGGACTGGGAGGCATCGCCCTTGACGTGGACGCGGCCGGACATGATGTTCTCGGCCAGCCCGACGCCGGCATTGCCGTTGATGGTCACGTCGCCTTTTTGGTGCATCCCGGCTGCGTAGTAGCCGGCGTGGCCTTCCACGGTCACCGAGACGTCAGCGTTGATTCCCACCGCGAGGCTGTGCTTGCCCTCGGGGTTGGTGACGGTCCAGGACTGTCCGTCAACCGCGTTGTGGAGGGCCTGGTTGAACGCGCGGACCGGGCTGCCGGCCAGGTCAACAACGAAGGTTTCCTGCGTTGATTCAGTGCTTGGGGTGGCGCTGGTTTCGGGGCTGCTTGTTTCGGGGCTGCTTGTTTCGGGGGCGCTGGTTTCGGGGGCTGTCAGAGTGACCATGTGTAGACCTTTCCGGGTTCCGGTTCAAAGATGCGGGCGTTTTCGATACCGGGCAGGGCGGCCAGGGCACGGTATTCGGAGGCCATCGCCACGTAGTCGTCCGTTTCGGCGATGATGGCCGGTTTGCAGGCGATGGGGTCCCGGACCACGGCCATGCTGTCCGCGGTGGTCACCACCAGGGTGTAGAAACCGTCGAGGACCTTGCCCAGGTTGACCAGGGCTTCCTCGAGGGTGTCGCCCTGCTGCAGGCGGGAGGCCACGTAGCGGGCACCCACCTCGGTGTCGTTTTCGGAGTCGAACACCACGCCTTCGCGTTTGAGGTCGCGCCGGACCGTGGCGTGGTTGGAGAAGGAGCCGTTGTGGACCAGGCAAAGGTCGTCGGCAACGGAGAAGGGGTGCGAGCCGCGAGCCGTCACGGCGGATTCGGTGGCCATCCGGGTGTGCGAGAGGCCCTGGCTTCCGGCCATCGCTTCGAGCCCGTGCTCGGCGGCGATCTCCATGGGGTGCCCGACGCTCTTCATTACAGCCACGTGCTCGCCGCGGCCAATGATGGTGGCGCCGGGAAGGGTTTCGCTGACCGCCTTCACCAGGAGATCAGTTCCGACGGCGGCGCTCACCAGGGTCGTATCGCCCACCACCCGGACCAGCGGAGCTGCCTCGGAAGGCAGCATGCCGGCTACTGCGAGCTGGATCTCTGCGAGAGGCAGACCCTGGTCCTTGCCCAGCAGGCTGAGGGTGGAGGTTCCTTCGGAGACCAGGCCCGGGGTGTCGTACACAGCCATGCCGGCTGAATCCGGGCCGCGGTCCACGATCTGGCACATCATCGAGGACAGCAGGCTGCCCATCTGGGGGTGCAGCAGGGGGTTGCGCAGCTGCAGCGCGGCGATTCCGCACATGGTTGGGGTTCCTTTGCTTGGTGGAGCTGGCTTGATGGGGGTTCTTGTTGGAGCCGGGTCAGATGGACGCTGCGTTAGATGGAGGTGAGGTACGTGCGGATTTCCCAGTCGCTGACCTGGTTGTGCCAGCTGAGGAATTCCTCTTCCTTGGCGTCCGCGTAGTACCTGCCGATCTCCGCGTCGCCGCTGAGGCTGGCGAGGATCACCGGGTCGCGGCGCAGCGCCTCTACGGCATGCAGCAGGGTGGCCGGCAGGAGGTGGGCATCAGGCTTGGACTCGCCGGGGCCGGAGGGCGTTCCCGGATCCACGGCCCGTTCAACACCGTCCAGGCCTGCTTCGATGGCGGTGGCGATGGCCAGGTAGGGGTTGGCCGAGCCGTCCCCTGAGCGGAGCTCGATCCGCTTGTTGTCCGGGACGCGGATCATGTGGGTCCGGTCGTTTCCGCCGAACGACGCTTTCCGAGGCGACCACGTGGCACCGGAGGAGCTGGTGGTGGCGCCCGAACGCTTGTAGGAATTCACGGTGGGCGCCAAGAAGGCCTGCAGGGCAGGCGCGTGCTCCAAGATGCCGCCGATGAACGAATAGGCGAGCTCCGAGAGCCCAAGGCCGCGGCCGGCGTCGTCCGTTCCACCGGCATCACCGGGGAACAGCGGCTCGGCACCCGACCACAGGGATAAGTGGAAGTGCAGGCCGGTACCCGTCCGGTCGGTGAACGGCTTGGGCATGAACGTGGCGGTCATGCCGCGCTGTTCGGCGACGATGTTCAGGATGTAGCGGAGGCTGACCACGCGGTCCGCGGTGGTGAGCGCGTCGGCGTAGTTGAAGTTCTGTTCGAACTGGCCGGCGGCGTCCTCGTGGTCGTTGGCGTAGTTGCCCCAGCCCAGGGAGTTCATCGCCTCCGAGATGGAGGTGAGGTGGTCGTACATCCGGGTAACGCCGCGGGCGTCGTAGCAGGGGCGGGGCGAATCATCGCGGGCATCGGCGGTGCTCAGCGTCCCGTCGTCGTTCCTGTTCACCAGGAAGTACTCCACCTCGGCGCCGATCTTGGCCTGCATACCCTTCCCGGCCAGTCGCGCGAGGGTGTTCTTCAAGATCACCCGAGGGGCATAGGGCCAGGGCTTGCCGTCAACGTGCGGATCGCAGTGGATGATCGCCAGGCCCTCCTTGATGAAGGGCACGGGGGTGAAGGAGGCCAGGTCCGGTACCGCGATCAGGTCCGAGTCCTGCGGCTTCTGCCCGATCAGTCCGGCGGCGTAGCCGGCGAACCCCATGGCCCCGGCCTCGAGTTCGTCGGCGGCCTCAACGGGAACCAGCTTGGCGCAGGGCTTGCCGGTCATGTCCACAAAGGTGGCCAGAAGGAAGCGGACGTCGTGGGCCTGGGCGATGTCCTTCAGCGAAATTCGGTCAGCTGGAGTTACAGATGGTGCGGATACAGCAGGGGTTGCGACACTTGTCATCGAAACATTCCTGTCCGGTTGGTGTTAGCTACTAGTAAACCTTGTTGCATCAGAGTAGCCAAAACGTCATTACGGGCGTCGTGCAGGAATGTTAAATGCTTGTTACGGCCCGGGCGCAGCCTAGACGCTGGATGGTTTCGGCCCACTGCATCGAGGGAAGGCCCACCATAATATGGCCGGTATAGATATTGGCCGCATGAGAGAGGCGCCGCATGATCGAGATCCTGAACTCCACGGAACTGGACCGGGCCAGGGAAACAGGCGCCCTGGTCGCTGACATTCTGCAGACGCTGAAGGGCCGCACCACTGTAGGGACGAACCTCCTGGACATCGACAGGTGGGCCCAGGCCATGATCGTCAAGGCTGGAGCGGATTCCTGCTACGTCGACTACGCGCCATCCTTCGGACGCGGACCTTTCGGCCACTACATCTGCACCGCCGTCAACGACGCCGTCCTCCACGGATTGCCGCACGACTATGCGCTTGCCGACGGCGACCTGCTGACTCTCGACCTCGCTGTCTCTAAGCGGGGAATCGCCGCAGACTCCGCCATCAGTTTCATCGTGGGCGGATCAAAGCCCCCGGAGAGCGTCGCCATGATCCACGCGACCGAACGCGCCCTCGTTGCAGGGATAGCCGCCGCCCGTCCCGGGGCCCGGATCGGCGACATTTCCCACGCCATCGGCGCCGTCCTCAGCGAAGCGGGGTATCCCATCAACACCGAGTTCGGCGGTCATGGCATCGGATCAACCATGCACCAGGACCCGCACGTTCCGAATACCGGACGGCCGGGCCGTGGATTCAAACTGCGCCCCGGGCTGCTGCTGGCACTGGAGCCATGGGTCATGGTGGACACCGCCCAGCTCGTCACCGATGCGGACGGGTGGACGCTCCGGAGCGCGACCGGATGCCGGACGGCCCACAGCGAGCACACCATCGCGATCACCAGCGACGGCGCCGAAATCCTCACCCTGCCGCGCTAGATCAGGCCCTGGGCGAGCATCGCGTCGGCTACCTTGACGAAGCCGCCGATGTTGGCGCCGAGCACGTAGTTGCCGGGCTCCCCGTATTCATCGGCAGTGGCGGCGCAGCGGTGGTGGATCCCCACCATGATCTCCGTGAGGCGCTGTTCGGTGTGCTCGAAGGACCAGGAGTCGCGGCTGGCGTTCTGCTGCATCTCCAGCGCCGACGTGGCCACGCCGCCCGCGTTGGCTGCCTTGCCCGGGCCGAACAGCACGCCGGCGTCCTGGAACACTGAGACCGCGTCACGGGTGGATGGCATGTTGGCGCCCTCACCGACGGCAAGCAGGCCGTTGCGGACCAGCCTCGCGGCAGCATCGCCGTCGAGCTCGTTCTGCGTGGCGCACGGCAAAGCCACGGTGGCGTTGACGTCCCACACGGAGCCGGCCTCCACGTAGGCAACGCCGGAACGGCGCAGGGAATAGTCCTTAAGGCGTCCGCGCTCGGTTTCCTTCACCTGCCGGAGGAGTTCGACGTCGATTCCCGCCTCGTCCACGATGTAGCCGGACGAATCGGAACAGGCCACCACCATGGCGCCGAGCGACTGGGCCTTGGCGATGGCGTTGATGGCGACGTTGCCGGAACCTGAGACCACCACACGCTGGCCGTCGAAGGACGTTCCCCGGGTCTTGAGCATCTCTTCGGTGAAGATGACGGTGCCGAAGCCGGTGGCCTCGGGCCGGACCAGCGAGCCGCCCCAAGAGATGCCTTTGCCGGTCAGGACCCCGGATTCGTACCGGTTGGTGATGCGCTTGTACTGGCCGAAGAGGTAGCCGATCTCGCGTCCGCCCACACCGATGTCGCCGGCAGGCACATCCGTGTACTCACCGATGTGGCGGTACAGCTCGGTCATGAACGACTGGCAGAACCGCATCACTTCGGCATCGCTGCGGCCGCGGGGGTCAAAGTCCGAGCCGCCCTTGCCGCCGCCGATGGGCATGCCGGTCAGCGCGTTCTTGAAAATCTGCTCGAAACCAAGGAACTTCACAATCCCCAGGTAGACGGACGGGTGGAAGCGCAGGCCGCCCTTGTACGGGCCGAGGGCTGAGTTGAATTCAACCCGGAAGCCCCGGTTGATCCGCACGCGGCCGGAGTCGTCGGTCCACGGCACGCGGAAGATGATCTGCCGTTCGGGCTCGCACAGCCGCTCCAGGATGGCCGCTTCGAGGAACTCCGGGTGCCTGTCATGGACGGGTCCAAGGCTCTCGAAAACCTCTGTCACCGCTTGGTGGAATTCAGCCTCGCCGGGGTTCCGCGCCAACACGGTATTCCGGATGGTTTCCAGCCGCGAGTCCACACTGTCTCCTCAAATTCATTGAATGTTCAACATCCGATGTTATCAACGATTGTTGCTCCCGGACTTCCTGCGGCCTGCTGCCGCAGGCCGTTCTGGCCGGGCCGGCGCCTGTCAGCGGTCATGTTCCCGTGGCATACTTCCCTAACCACGAGCCGGCGGGATGAGCCGGCCGCAGCAGGAGGAGTGGACTATGCAGGGGCAGGTCAACGTGGACGAATCGGCCTACCAGCACGTCCTGGACGCGCTGAACCGCGACCTTCCCCGGGCGGAAGCGGACCCGGACGGCGCGTTCAGGCAACGCTTTGACCGGCATTTCCCCGAGCTCCGGAAGCTCTTTCACGGCCTGTACCGAACACGGGAGGACTGGCTCGATCAGCTCACCGCACTGGTGGTCCAATGTGCCCGCTCCTGGCAGGAGCGACCGGCCGGGCTGAAGGCCGTCGACGCCGAGCGGGAGGGGAACAGCAGCTGGTTCCTGTCCAACAGCATGCTCGGCGGCGTCTGCTACGTGGACCGGTACGCCGAGAGCCTGGACGGCGTCCGGGCGAGGATCCCGTATTTCAAGGAGCTCGGCCTCACGTACCTCCACCTGATGCCGCTGTTCCTGGCGCCGGAGCCGCACTCCGACGGCGGTTATGCGGTTTCCAGCTACCGCCAGGTCAACCCGAAACTGGGCACCATGGAGCAGCTGCGCGAGCTGGCTGGGGAGCTCCGGAACAACGGGATCAACCTCGTGGTGGACTTCATCTTCAACCACACGTCCAATGAACATGAGTGGGCCCGCAGGGCGGCGGCAGGCGATCCGGAGTGCAGCGACTACTTCTGGATCTATCCGGACCGGACCATGCCCGACGCCTTTGAGCGGACCGTGCGGGAGATCTTCCCGGACGACCACCCCGGATCCTTCGTCCCGCTGCCGGACGGCCGGTGGGTGTGGGCCACGTTCCACACCTACCAGTGGGACCTCAACTACGCGAACCCGGCGGTGTTCCGGGCCATGGCCGGCGAAATGCTGTTCCTCGCCAACCAGGGCGTGGACATCCTGCGCATGGACGCGGTCGCCTTCATCTGGAAGCAGCTCGGCACACCCTGCGAGAACCTGCCCGAAGCCCACCTGCTCCTGCGGGCGTTCAACGCCGTGTGCCGGCTCGCGGCGCCGTCGCTGCTGTTCAAATCCGAGGCTATTGTGCACCCGGACGAGGTGGCGCTCTACATCGATCCGGCCGAATGCCAGCTGTCCTACAACCCGCTGCAGATGGCCCTCATCTGGGAGTCCTTGGCCACCCGGGACGTGGCGCTGCTGTCCCATGCCCTAGAGCGGCGGCACAACATTCCCGCCGGCACATCATGGGTGAACTATGTCCGCAGCCATGACGATATCGGCTGGACCTTCGCCGACGAGGACGCTGCTGAACTGGGAATCAACGGCTTTGACCACCGGCGGTTCCTCAACGCCTTCTACGTCAACCGTTTCCCGGGAAGCTTTGCACGGGGCGTGCCGTTCCAGGACAACCCCCGCACCGGCGACTGCCGCATTTCCGGAACCACCGCCTCCCTCTGCGGGCTGGAGGACGATCCGGAGCACGCGATTGGAAGGATCCTGCTCGCCCATTCGGTGGCGTTCAGCACCGGCGGCATTCCCCTCCTCTACCTGGGCGACGAGGTGGGGCAGCTCAATGACTATCACTACGCCTTGGAGGAAGGGCACGACGCCGACAGCCGCTGGGTGCATCGGCCCCACTATCCCGCGGAGCAGTACGCCCGCAGGCACGACCCCGCCACCCCCGAGGGTCGGATCTTCAGCGGTCTTCGCCGCATGACCGAGGTTCGGGCCTCAACCCCTGAACTGGCGGGGACCCGGCTCATTGGCTTCCGTACAAACTCCCCCGGTGTGCTGGGTTTCCAGCGTCCGGGCGAGGCCGGCACAGGTCCCGGCAGCGCAGGTCCGGCAAGCACCGTCCTGGTGCTGGCAAACTTCAGCGACGGCGTCCGGCAGCTTCCGGCGGTGACGTTTTCCGGGTTCGGGGCCGCCGCCGTCGAACTTCTCACCGGGGCAACCGTCAGCCTGGCCGGCGGCATCGTCCTTGCCCCGTACCAGTACGTCTGGCTCCGGGTCATGCCGAGCTGACCGGTTCGTGTGGTCGAAGTGGCCGCGTGGCGGCAGCAACCATGACGGGATAACAGCCGCCAATTGGGGGGATTGGGCGGGCCGTGAAACCATACGGACCATGGCCCAGAAGATTGCGTACCAGGGTGAGCCCGGCGCCAACTCCAATATCGCGTGCATGCAGATGTTCCCCGAGCTGGAAAGTGTTCCCTGCGCCAGCTTTGAGGATGCCTTCGAGCTGGTTTCCAGCGGCGAGGCAGAACTGGCGATGATCCCCATTGAGAACTCGATCGCCGGCCGGGTGGCTGACATCCACATCCTGCTGCCGCAGTCCCGGCTGCAGATCGTGGGCGAGTTCTTCCTGCCCATCCATTTCGACCTGCTGGGCATTCCCGGCAGCAGCATCGATGCGGCCACCGAGGTCCACAGCCACATCCACGCCCTGGGCCAGTGCCGGCGGCTGATCCGCGAGCACGGCCTCAAGCCCGTCATTGCCGGCGACACCGCCGGTTCAGCCCGGGAGGTGCGGGAGTGGAACGACCCCACGAAACTCTCCCTCGCTCCCCCGCTGGCCGCCGAGATCTATGGCCTGGAGGTACTGGCTTCCCGGGTGGAGGACGACCCGTCGAACACCACCCGGTTTGTAGTCCTGGCGCCGGAAAAAGAGCTTCCCGGCAGGGATGAACTGGCCGGGCCGGCCGTCACGAGCTTCCTTTTCCGCGTCCGGAACGTCCCGTCGGCGCTGTTCAAGGCCCTCGGCGGGTTCGCCACCAACGGCGTCAATATGACACGGCTGGAAAGCTACATGGTGGGCAACGAGTTTGCCGCCACCATGTTCATGGCCGACGTCGAAGGCCACCCCGAGGACCTGGCGCTGCGCCTGGCCCTCGAGGAACTGGCGTTCTTCACCACCGAAGTGCGGATCCTCGGCGTTTACGCCGCCGCCGATTACCGGTTGGGCAAGGCGGCAACTGTCTAGGAGGCGCCCGCCCGCTTAGGCTCCGGGTTTGTCCGTTCCACCTTCGCGCGGCAGTTCCACCAGCGGCATGCTCCCCGTCGCTGTCGGAACGGGCGGAGTGAGCACCGAGGCGTAGTCGTGCTGGGTTGAGTAGGTCAGGAAACCCAGGTGCGCCTCGTACCGGTCCAGGACGTCGTCGATGACCTGCTGGTGGGACAGCCCCATGAGGTCGTAGCCCTCCGAGCCGGTCTGGGCGAACACTTCCACCCGGTAGTAGACGTCCGTTTGCCTGGACATCCTTCCGCCGAACATCGGCACCGGCGCCTCAACCACCTTGACCTGGTAGTGGAAGTCGCGGTGGTCCGGGATGCTGACCACCAGCGCGTGGCTGGAAATGGCCGTGTGCTCGTCCGGGATCAGGTCCAGGGTGGCCTGGTAGCCCTGCTTGGTGAACTCCCTGACCACATCCGCCAAGGCAGGCTGCACAGTGCGTTCCATGAACTGGGCCACCTGCTTCTTCGACGGATACGAACGCATCCCGGCCAGCCTCTGGCGCCAGGTGCGGTCCGGCACGTGGCCGCCATGGGCCGCCGTCGACTGCCGCCGCAGGACCTGTCCTTCACGTTCGGCTCGCTCCATGCGCAGTGCCTTGGAGAAGGACGCCATCACCAGCCAGGCGATGATGGTCACCGGCAGGGCGAAGATCAGCGTGGCGTATTCCATGGTGGTTACGCCGCCGGCCACCAGCATGGCGATGGTCAGCAGCGCGGTGAGTACCGCCCAGAAGATGCGCAGCCACTTGGCCCCGTCCTGTGAAGGATCCGGGATGGAGGATGAGAAGTTGGACATCACCATCGCTCCGGAGTTGGCGCTGGTGAGGTAGAACAGCATGCCGGACAGGGTGCCCAGGCCGATCAGGAAGCCGGCACCGGGGAACATCTCCAGCAGGGCGTACCAGCCCTGTTCCGGGCTGTCCATGGCCAGCTGGGCGAACTCCGTGTTGCCGTTCAGGACCTCATGCATGGCACTGTTGCCGAACATGCTGACGATCAGGAAATCGCACAGCACAGGGGCCGTGATGGCGGCGATGACGAACTCCCGCAAGGTCCGGCCTCGCGAAATGCGGGCCAGGAACAGCCCCACGAACGGACCCCAGGCCAGCCAGAAAGCCCAGAAGAACAGGGTCCAGCCGGCCATCCACTCCGAGCCGCCCTCCTCGTAAGCGAACGTCTGCAGAGTGCGGTCAGGAAGAGTGAACAGGAACCGGCCGATGTTCTCCACCATGGAGTTGAGCAGGAACGAGGTCTGGCCCGTCACCAGGATGTAAAGCAGCATGGCCGCTGCGCTCCAGATGTTCAGCTCGGAGATCCACCGGATCCCTTTGTCGACGCCGGAGGTGCACGCGGCGATGGTCATCACCACGGCGACAATCACCAGTGCGATCTGCAGTGCCAGGCCCTGCTGCAGGCCGAAAAGCAAGGAGAACCCGACGTTCAGCAGCACCACGCCGATCCCCATGGACGTGGCAACGCCGAAGACCGTGCCCACCAGGGTCACGATGTCGATGGCGTCGCCCATGCCGCCGCGGACGCGCTTGCCCAGCAGCGGATAGAGGGCGGCGCGGATGGACAGCGGCATGCCCCAGCGGTAGGCGAAATAGCCCATGGCCATGCCAAGCAGCGCGTACATGGCCCAGCCGGCCACCCCGTAGTGGAACATGGTCCAGACCACGGCGTCCTGGGCGGCGGCCGGGGTCTGGCCTTCGCCCACGGGCGGCATCATGTACTGGGTGATGGGTCCTGTGACCGAGTAGAAGAGCATGTCGATGCCCACGCCGGCGGCGAACAGCATGGCCACCCAGGTGAAGAGTTTGTACTGCGGGCGGGAGTGGTCCGGGCCGAGGCGGACCGACCCTTCCTTGGACAGGGCCACCCACAGCACGAACACAATCACCACCGTGACAGTGAGGACGTAGAACCAGCCGAGGTTTTCCGCGATCCAGGCCACCACGGTCTTCATGGTCGCGGCTGCCCCGGTGGGCATGACCATGGCCCACACGGAGAAGGCAATGATGATGGCCGAGGAGATCACGAAAACGCGCCAGTTGACCTTCGGCCCACGTTCCTCGATCAGTTCGGCGGGTGCCTTGCTGAGTTCCTGGCTGGAGACGGGCGGGCGGTTTTCGACGTCCTGGCCGTTACGCCGCCTGTCCGTGCCGCCGAGCTGGCTCCGGGGGATCAGTGCCTTCGGCGGCGGGTCCGCAGAGCGGGGCGTGTCTATTTCTTCAGCCATGAGGTCCTCCTCCGATTGGCAACGAGCTCGGGCGGCCGCCAATGAGGGGTTACCGCCGGCGGCCCCGGTCCGGGACGGAGGGGAGGCCGTGCACAAGCAGGCATTTTGCGTGCGGGCTGCATGCCTATGTTAGTACACGGCCTCCAATAGGTGGCAACCGGTTGCCTTCAAGTGGACCGGGGGTCAGGCCTCCTTGGGCTGGCGGACCTGCAGGAGCGGCGCGAAGAACGCACCCAGTTCCGCCGTCGCCGTCAGGGGGAGGACATTGGCCACGTACTGGTCCGGCCTCACTACAACCACCACGCCGCTGCGGTCCAGGCCGCGCAGCTCGAAGATGTCAGCCTTCGGATCCGTGGCGTAGACCTTCTCGTAATCCCTGAGCTGGAACGGTCCCACGAGCGGCTTGAACACTGCGGGAACGGCATTGATGTCGATTTCCGTGTGCGGTTGCTGGTAGATCACCTTCACGTCGAACCAGGCGTCCAGGTCAGCGCCCGACGGCGTCGCGGCCAGCGGTGAGTCCGGCGAGTTCGCCATCCACTCGGCGAAGTTGTCAACGGCCGACGGCGGTCCGGCCTGTGCCGCTTGGGGCGCCGCCGCATCGGCGAAGACGTAGATCCGCCACCGGCCGTCAGCCGTGGCGTGGTGCCCAAGGTGGATCGGATTGGTGTCACCGACACGCATCACCGGCGCGGACTTGAAGCGCTTGCCGATGGGGAAGCCTGCCGCAAGGTCCTGGTGCGCGGGCTCGGCGGTGAGCATCGACGGCGCGTACTGCGTCATGAAGCCGGCCGGGAACTCCGCCGTGCTCACGTAGAAGTCCTCAAGCTCGGAGGGGTTCGCGAACTCCTCGGGCTTCTTCGCCATCATGGTGGACCATTCCTTATCGAAGTCGATGAGGTTCTTCGCCACCACCTGGCGCTCTTCGGAGTAGGTGGACAGCAGGCTCTCCGGGCTGCGGCCCTCAAGAACGTGCCCCAGTTTCCAGCCGAGGTTGAAGCCGTCCTGCATGGAGACGTTCATTCCCTGGCCTGCCTTGGCGCTGTGCGTGTGGCAGGCGTCACCGGTGATGAACACGCGCGGGGTGCGGGTCCCACGCTGGTCCGGAAGGACGTCGTCGAACCTGTCAGTGAGGCGATGGGCGACCTCATAGACGCTGTGCCAGGCAACATTGCGGACGTCCAGCGTGTAGGGGTGCAGGATCTGGTTGGCGTGGGCGATGATCTGCTCGATGGTGGTGGCGCGCACGGCTCCGCGGTCATGCTGATCGACTTCACCAAGGTCAACGTACATGCGGAACAGGAAGCCGCCTTCGCGCGGGATCAGCAGGATGCTGCCGCCCGAGCCGGACTGGATGGCGCATTTGGTCCGGATGTCCGGGAAATCCGTGTTGGCGAGGACGTCCATAACACCCCAGGCATGGTTGGCCGCATCGCCCGCGAGGGTGCACCCGATCGAGTCCCGCACCTTGCTCCGCGCGCCGTCGGCACCAACAACGTACTTGGCGCGGACAACGCGCTCCTGGCCCTCGTTGGGACCCACCGAGTGGGCGAGTGTCACGGTAACGGGGTACTCCCCCTCGCCGGTGACCTCAAGGCCGCGGAACTCGAAGCCGTAGTCAGGGGACATTCGAGTGGGCGAGTTGGCCATGACTTCGGCGAAGTAGTCCAGCACACGCGCCTGGTTGACGATGAGGTGCGGGAACTCGCTGATGCCCATTTCGTCGTCGACCGCCCTGGCGCCCCTGATGATGCGCGAACGGTCAGCCGGGTCCGGCTTCCAGAACGCCATCTCCGTAATGCGGTAGGCCTCGGCGATAATCCGCTCGGCAAAGCCGAACGCCTGGAACGTCTCGACGCTCCTGGCCTGGATGCCGTCGGCCTGGCCGATGACGAGCCGGCCGGGGCGGCGCTCGACAATCCGGGTGGTGATGTCCGGGAACTCGGAGAGCTGCGCGGCGGCGAGCATGCCCGCCGGGCCTGTGCCCACAATGAGGACGTCGACCTCATCCGGAAGGTCCTCAGGCCGGTTGATGCCCACTCCGGCTGCCGGCTTTACGCGGGGGTTCCCGGATACATATCCGTGATGGTGGAACTGCACGGGCTTTCCTCACTTCGCTGTGTGGTGGTCGTCGGCGGACGGTCTGTTCTATATGAGAATTTACCGTTCGATAAATGAAACCATAGATTGGATTTCAACTGTACGGCAGGTGTGACGGGGGCTACAAGGGTCTTTCGATTTGCCCTCCCTTCACGCTTTGCAGCGTTCAAAAAAACCGGGAAGCCGGGGCTTGACGGGCCGTCGGCGGTGAGTATAGTGATCGTATACGATTTCGTACTCGACGAGGAGCATCTGTTGGAACAGGTCACCGACCACACCCTGGCCTCGGCCCGCAAAGTCATCGCGGTGCACATCAACTACCCCAGCCGTGCCGCCCAGCGCGGACGGACTCCCGCCCAGCCGTCCTACTTCCTCAAGCCATCCTCCTCCCTTTCGCTCAGCGGGTCACCGGTGGAACGCCCAGCGGGCTGCGAACTGCTCGGCTACGAGGGCGAAATCGCGCTCATCATCGGCAAGCCCGCCCGGCGCGTCGGGATCGCGGACGCCTGGAGCCACGTCGAATGGGTCACCGCCAGCAACGACCTCGGTGTCTACGACCTCCGCTACGCGGACAAAGGCTCCAACCTCCGGTCCAAGGGCGGGGACGGCTTCACCCCTGTGGGCCCGGCACTCATTCCGGCAGACGCCGTCGACCCCGCCGGCCTGCGGATCCGCACCTGGCACAACGGCGTGGCGGTACAGGACGACACCACGGCAGACCTGCTCTTCCCGTTCGCCCAGCTGGTGGCGGACCTGTCCCAGCTGCTGACCCTCGAAGAAGGCGACATCATCCTCACCGGCACCCCCGCCGGCGCCTCCGTCGCCAAACCGGGGGATGTTCTGGAGGTGGAAGTCAGCACCGCCGACGGGCGCCTGGCCACCGGCCGACTGGCCACCACAGTGGAGGAAGGCACGACGCCGTTCGCCGACTTTGGTGCCCAGCCGCAGGCTGATGACGTCCAGCGCGAGGAGGCGTACGGTTCGCGTGAGGCCGCGGGATTGACCGCCAACGGGAGCGCCGCCGTCGGGCCCGTCCTTTCCCCGGAACTGAAGGCAAAACTGGAGAGCGTCTGCACCGCCACACTGTCCTCCCAGCTGCGCAAGCGCGGGCTTAACAACGTCAGCATTGACGGGCTTACGGCAACGCGGCCGGAGAAGCGGGTGGTCGGCCTGGCCCGGACCCTGCGTTACGTTCCCAACCGTGAGGACCTCTTTCAGACCCACGGCGGCGGCTTCAATGCCCAGAAGCAGGCGATCGACTCGGTCAACGAGGGCGAGATCCTGGTGATGGAGGCCCGCGGGGAGAAGGGCACCGGCACTATCGGCGACATCCTTGCCCTGCGTGCCCAGGTGCGCGGTGCCGCTGCGATCATCACCGACGGCGGCGTGCGCGACTTCTCGGCGGTAGCGGCGATGGAGATGCCTACCTACTATTCCAACCCGCACCCGGCGGTGCTGGGCCGGCGCCACATCCCCTGGGACACTGACATCACCATCGCCTGCGGCGGAACCACCGTGCAGCCGGGTGACATCATCGTGGCCGACTCGGACGGCATCCTGGTCATCCCGCCGGCGCTGGCCGAGGAGGTCGCGGACGATTCCATCGTCCAGGAACGCGAGGAAACGTTCATCGCCGAAATGGTCCAGCAGGGCCACAGCGTGGACGGCCTGTACCCGCTGAACGCGGGCTGGCGGGCCAGGTACCAGGAATGGGAAGCAGGCCAAGCCCGTGACTGAAACAGCTGTGGCCGCCGGTAATACAGGCAGCAAGTCTGAGCAGGCCTACCGCGCCGTGAAGGCCCGGATCGTGGAGGGAACGTATACGCCCGGCTACCGGCTGGTCCTGGGCACCATCGCCAAGGACCTTGGGTTCAGTGTTGTTCCGGTCCGGGAAGCCATCCGCCGGCTCGAAGCCGAAGGCCTGGTGACCTTCGAACGCAACATTGGCGCCACCGTGGCAGGCATAGATCCCACCGAATACCTCTACACCATGCAGACCCTGAGCATCGTGGAGGGAGCGGCCACCGCCATCTCGGCTCCGCTGATCGGAGCGCAGGACATCGCGCGGGCCCGCAGCATCAACTCGGAAATGCGGGACTGCCTGGAGCACTTCGATCCCGTCCGTTTCACCCAGCTGAACCAGGACTTCCACAGCGTCCTGTTCGAACACTGCCCCAACCCGCACATCCTGGACCTGGTACACCGCGGCTGGAACCGGCTCGCTTCGCTGCGGTCCTCCACTTTCCGCTTTGTCCCCGGCCGCGCCCACGAATCCGTGGACGAGCACGAGGCGCTGCTCCGGCTCATCGAAACCGGAGCGGACGCGGAAGAGATTGAAAAGGCCGCCCGGCTGCACCGTTCCTCCACCCTGGACGCTTACCTCGCCCAGGCAGCCCCCTCCCCACACAACGCGGGGTCACTAAACGCCCGATAACGGGCCTCCAAAGGGCCAGAAGTGACCCCGCGTTGCTCTTAAGTAAGGAAGAAGACAATGACGTTCACTGCCGAACAGACCACGAAGCATTACGTGCCGCAGGACCTTCCCACCCACATCCAGCACTACATCAACGGCCAGTTCGTAGATTCCGTGGGAGGGGCAACCTTCGACGTCCTGGACCCGGTCTCCAACCAGAACTACGCCACGGCCGCCGCCGGCCAGAAAGAGGACATCGACCTCGCCGTCGCCGCAGCCCGCGAAGCCTTCAAGAACGGCCCGTGGCCGAAAATGAAGCCCCGCGAACGGGCCCGCATCCTGAACAAAATCGCCGATGCCGTTGAGGCGCAGGAGGCCCGCCTCGCCGAACTGGAAACATTCGACACCGGACTGCCCATCACCCAGGCCAAGGGCCAGGCCCTGCGCGCGGCGGAGAACTTCCGCTTCTTCGCCGACCTGATCGTGGCGCAGTTCGACGACGCCATGAAGGTCCCCGGCTCACAGATCAACTACGTGAACCGCAAGCCCATCGGCGTCGCCGGCCTCATCACACCCTGGAACACCCCGTTCATGCTGGAGTCCTGGAAGCTCGCCCCGGCACTGGCCACGGGCAACACCGTGGTCCTGAAGCCCGCCGAGTTCACCCCCTTGTCCGCTTCACTGTGGGCCACCATTTTCAAGGACGCCGGCCTGCCTGATGGCGTCTTCAACCTGGTGAACGGCCTGGGCGAGGAAGCCGGTGACGCGCTGGTCAAGCACCCGGATGTTCCGCTGATCTCCTTCACCGGCGAGACCACCACGGGCCAGACCATCTTCCGCAACGCCGCAGCCAACCTCAAGGGCCTGTCCATGGAGCTCGGCGGCAAGTCCCCGTGCGTCGTGTTCGCCGACGCCGATCTGGACGCCGCCATCGATTCCGCCCTGTTCGGGGTGTTCTCCCTCAACGGCGAACGCTGCACCGCCGGCTCGCGCATCCTGGTCGAACGTGCCATCTACGACGAGTTCTGCGAGAAGTACGCAGCCCGCGCCAAGAACATCGTGGTCGGCGACCCGCACGATCCCAAGACCCAGGTGGGCGCGCTGGTGCACCCCGAGCACTTCGAGAAGGTGGCCTCCTACGTGGAGATCGGCAAATCCGAGGGCCGGCTGCTGGCCGGCGGCGGACGGCCGGAAGGCCTCCCCGAAGGCAACTACATCGCACCCACGGTGTTCGCCGACGTCGCCCCCGACGCCCGGATCTTCCAGGAGGAGATCTTCGGTCCCGTCGTCGCCATCACCCCCTTCGAGAACGACGACGAGGCGCTGGCTCTGGCGAACAACACCAGGTACGGCCTGGCCGCCTACATCTGGACCCAGAACCTGACGCGGGCCCACAACTTCTCCCAGAACGTCGAGGCCGGCATGGTCTGGCTGAACAGCCACAACGTCCGCGACCTCCGCACGCCGTTCGGCGGCGTCAAGGCCTCCGGCCTCGGCCACGAAGGCGGCTACCGCTCCATCGATTTCTACACCGACCAGCAAGCCGTCCACATCACCCTGGGTACGGTCCACACGCCCAAGTTCGGCAGCATCGAAGACTCCGCCGCCGCCGGCGACAGCTAAATCCCATATCCCCCTTTCAAAGAAGATCCCCCTTTCAAAGAAGAGAGAGCATCATGACCAACTTCGTTCCCACCCCCACCGTCCCGGCCCCGGACATCGTCCGCTGCGCCTACATGGAGATCGTGGTCACCGACCTCGCCAAGTCCCGTGCGTTCTACGTCGACATGTTGGGCCTGCACGTCACCGAGGAGGATGAGAACAACATCTACCTGCGCTGCCTCGAGGAGTTCATCCACCACAACCTGGTGCTCCGCAAGGGACCCATCGCCGCCGTCGCAGCCTTCGCCTACCGGGTGAAGTCCCCCGCAGAAGTGGACGCCGCCGAGGCCTACTACAAGGAACTGGGCTGCCGTACCGAACGCCGCAAGGAAGGCTTCACCAAGGGCATCGGCGACTCCGTCCGGGTAGAGGATCCGCTGGGCTTCCCCTACGAGTTCTTCTACGAGGTGGAGCACGTGGAACGCCTCACCCAGCGCTACGACCTCTACTCCGCGGGCGAACTGGTGCGGCTGGACCACTTCAACCAGGTCACCCCTGACGTTCCCCGCGGCCGCAAGTACCTGGAGGACCTGGGCTTCCGCGTCTCGGAGGACATCCAGGATTCCGACGGCGTCACGTACGCGGCCTGGATGCACCGCAAGCAGACCGTCCACGACACCGCGCTGACCGGCGGCAACGGCCCGCGCATGCACCACATCGCGTTCGCCACGCACGAGAAGCACAACATCATCCAGATCTGCGACAAGATGGGCGCCCTCCGCATCAGCGACCGCATCGAACGCGGCCCCGGCCGCCACGGCGTGTCCAACGCCTTCTACCTCTACATCCTGGACCCGGACGGCCACCGCGTAGAGATCTACACCCAGGACTACTACACCGGCGACCCCGACAACCCCGTGGTCACCTGGGACGTGCACGACAACCAGCGCCGCGACTGGTGGGGCAACCCGGTAGTTCCCTCCTGGTACACCGAAGCCTCCCTCGTCCTGGACCTCGACGGCAACCCGCAGCCGGTCATTGTCCGTGAAGAGAAGAGCGAAATGGCGGTCACCGTGGGCGCCGACGGGTTCTCCTACACCCGAAAGGACGGCGCCCCTGAAGGGGACCGGACAGGCTTCAAGCTCGGAGCGCAGCTGTAGCCATGCTGGACGCCAAGACGATTGAGGCCATTGCGGACGAGCTGCTGGAGGCCGGCCGGAACCGGAAACCGGTCCGCCGCCTGACAGCCCGCTACCCGGAGATGACGGTGGAGGACTCCTATGCGGTGCAGCAGCTGTGGCGGCGCCGGAACGAGGAAGCCGGCCGGACCCTCGTGGGCCGGAAGATCGGCCTCACGTCAAAGGCCATGCAGGCCGCCACCGGCATCACGGAACCGGACTACGGCGCCATCTTTGATGACATGGTGCTGGAGACCGGCTGCTCGGTGGAATGGGACCAGTACACCCACCCCCGGGTGGAAGTGGAGCTGGCGTTTGTCCTGAAGGACGGGCTGAAGGGCCCGGGCTGCACCATTTTCGATGTGCTTCGAGCTACTGATTACGTGGTTCCGGCCCTCGAGATCCTGGATTCGAGGATCGAGATGGAAGGCCGGACCATAGTGGACACCATCGCGGACAACGCGGCCATGGGTGCCATGGTGATCGGCGGCAACCCTGTGAAGCCCGACGCCGTGGACCTCCGCTGGGTCGCCGCCATCCTCTACAAGAACCAGACCGTGGAGGAAACCGGTGTCGCCGCCGGGGTCCTGGACCATCCGGCCAACGGGGTGCACTGGCTGGCCAACAAGATCGCCGCGCACGGGGACGGGATGAAAGCCGGCGACATCATCCTGGCCGGCTCTTTCACGCGGCCGATGTGGGTATATAAGGGCGACACCGTCCACGCAGACTACGGACCACTGGGAGTTGTGACATGCCGCTTCGAATAGAAGACACGTTCCGCGATGCCCTCCGCAGGCAAAGGGACCACGCAGGCCGTCCGCTGGCGGGGATGTGGGTGTGCTCGGGCAGCCCGCTGGTGGCCGAGCTGTGCGCAGGGTCGGGGCTGGACTGGCTCCTGGTCGACGCCGAACACAGCCCCAACGGGCTCGAATCCGTCCTCGCCCAGCTGCAGGCCATCCACGGCTACCCCGTCCACACGGTGGTCCGTCCGCCCGTGAACGACGTTGTGGTGATCAAGCAGTACCTCGACCTGGGCGTGCAGAACCTGCTGATCCCCATGGTCAACTCTTCAGCGGAGGCGGAAGCGGCTGTGGCCGCCACGCGGTATCCGCCGCAAGGAGTCCGGGGGGTGGGTTCCGCCCTTGCCCGGGCCGCGCGCTGGAACAGGGTCCCGGACTACCTTGCCAGGGCCGGGGAGACCATCAGTGTCACCGTCCAGGTCGAATCCACGGCCGCCGTGGACCATGTGGAAGACATCCTCGCCGTTGACGGCGTGGACGCCATCTTCCTCGGCCCCTCCGACCTCGCCGCTTCCATGGGGCTGCTGGGCCAGCAGGAACATCCCGAGGTGCGCGCCGCCGTCGAGCATTGCCTCGCCGCCGCCAAAGCGGCCGGCAAACCCGCCGGCGTCAACGCCTTCAACCCCGACACCGCCCGCCACTACCTTGAGTCCGGCGCCGACTTCATCCTGGTGGGCGCCGACGTCGCCCTGCTGGCGAGGGGCTCCGAAGCCCTCGCCGCCGCCTTCATCCAAACGTCCGACGGCGAACCCCCTGCCAGCTACTAGGTCGCCTCAGATGAGCATGGCCTGCCGCACACTGGCGGCCGATCCGGCACCCCCGGCTCCAGAGGATGAGACCCTGCCGGCGGAAAGGACGTAGTAACTGTCGGCAGCCTGGAGGGCAAATCCGATGTGCTGCTCCACCAGGAGGATGCTCATGCCGTCGCGCTGGGACAGCTTGACGATGGTCGCTTCGATCTCGGCCACTATGTTGGGCTGGATTCCTTCAGTTGGTTCGTCGAGGATCAGCAGTCTCGGGTCGGTGATCAGGGCCCTGGCAATGGCCAGCTGCTGACGCTGGCCGCCCGAAAGCAGTCCCGCCCGCCGTGCCAGCAGCGGCCGGAGGGCGGGAAACATCTCTAGGGCCTCCGCCACTCGTTCAGCACCGTTCTTCCGCCCGTCTGCCACGAGCTGCAGGTTCTCCATGACGGACAGCTGCCCGAAAGACTGCTGGCCCTGCGGCACATAGGCCATGCCGCGCGCCACTCGCTGGTGCGGGCGGAGGGCAGAAATGTCCTCCCCGTCCAGCGTGATGCGTCCCGCCATGGGTTTGAGAAGCCCGACGACGGCACGCAGCAACGTCGTTTTCCCGGCACCGTTGTGCCCCAGGACGGAGACAACGGCTCCCTCCTCCACCGTCAGGCTCACTCCGGAGATCACCTGAGTGCGGCCGTAGCCGGTCTGAAGATTTTCGATTTCCAGCATCAGTGGCCTTCCGTTCCCGAAGTTCCCGAGGTCCCCGGGGTGCCCAGATAGACTTCCTGCACCTTCGGATCCGCCTGCACTTGTGCCACGCTTCCCTCGCTAAGGACTTTGCCGGCGGCGAGGACTGAGACCGACGTGGCGAACTCACGGACGAAGTCCATGTCGTGTTCAATGACCACGGTGATCCGGCTGGCGGCGATCCGGCGGAGCAGTTCACCTGTTTCAGCCCGCTCATCCTGGCTCATCCCTGCAATTGGTTCATCCAGCAGGAGCACGTCTGAGTTCTGCACCAGCAGCATGCCGATCTCCAGCCACTGCTTCTGGCCGTGGGCGAGGATGCCGGCTTGCTTGTGCGCCGCACCTGCCAGGCCGATGATTTCCAGTGCCTCTTCCACGGCCGGCTCCACGGACTTCCGGCGGCGGAGCATCTTCAGCGGGCCGCGGCCCGAGCCCGCAGCGATATCGAGGTTCTGGAGCACGGAGAGGTTCTCAAACACGCTCGCGGTCTGGAACGTGCGCCCCACGCCAAGCTTGGCGATCTGGTGCACTTTGCGGCCGAGGATCTCTGTACCGGTGTGGTTCACTGACCCCGACGCCGGCACCAGCCCGGTGATGGCATCGATGACGGTCGTTTTCCCGGCACCGTTGGGTCCGATCAGGAACCGCAGATCGCCCTGCATCACAGTGAGGTTGACGTTGTCCACGGCGAGGAATCCGTCAAAGGATACCGAGAGGCCGCGGACTTCAAGGTATTTGGGCCGGCCGTGGCGCAGCCCCCCGGCCTGTGGCTCCCCCTCGGGAAGCAGAGTGGGGGTAGTCATCTGCTGACCTCCTCAGGCCTGGTTGTTCTCGTGTCAGGTGCGGGGTCCGGTGCTGCAGGATCCGCTGCTTCGGCATCCGGCGGGGCAGGACGCGGCGCCGCGGGCACTGCCGCTTCGGGCGCTGCTGCTTGCGGTGCTGCTGCAGCCTGGGTCCTTCGCCGCCTGCGCGCCAGCCCCGGCAAAGAGGCAAGCCCGCCCGGCATGAACCCGATCACCAGGACAAACAGCAGCCCCTGGAAGTACACCCAGAAGGACGGGAAGGTGGAGGAAAGGCTGGACTGGGCTGCGGCGACTCCCACAGCGCCGAGGACCGGCCCCAGCAGTGTGGCGCGGCCGCCGATTGCGACGCCGATCAGGAACGCGATGGATGGGATCACCCCCACATCCGCCGGCGATATGATCCCCACGAGCGGGACGAACAGCGCCCCCGCAATGCCTGCCAGCACGGCTGCAGCCACGTAGATGACTGTCTTGACCGTCGCGGGATCGTAACCAAGGAAACGGACCCGCTCCTCCTGGTCCCGGACTGCCACCAGCAACTCGCCGAGCCTGCTGTGCATCAGCTGCCGGGCAGCGGCCAGGGAGAGCAGCAGGACAACCGCGGCGATCATGTAGAGCATGAGCTTGTTGTTCGGATCCTTCAGGTCGAAACCGAAGAAGGACCGGAACCCGTTGAGTCCGTTGGAGCCGCCTGTTGTGGCCTGCTGGCCAATCAGGAACACCGCGAAGGCGGCTGCCAGGGCCTGGCTGAGGATCGCGAAATAGGCACCTTTGACGCGGCGCTTGAAGATCGCCAATCCCAGGACCAGTGCCACCAGCCCGGGAACCAGGACCACGGCAAGGAGCGTCACCGCGGGGCTGCGGAACGGTTCCCACCAGCCGGGCACCTCGCCGCTGCCGTAAAGGGACATGAAGTCCGGGACACCGGAGCCGCCGAAGAGCGACGCATCGGCCAGCTTCATGTGCATGGCCATGATGTAGGCGCCGAGACCGAAGAACACCCCCTGGCCCAGGGTCAGCATGCCGCCCCGTCCCCACGCCAGGCCGATGCCGACCGCCACGATCGCGAAGCAGAGGAACTTCCCGAGCAGCGCCAGGTTGAAGGCAGGAAGTACCGCGGGCGCAACGCCCAGCAGCAGGACCGCCCCAAGAGTGAATCCGAGCGCGGTTCCCATCCGTCCGCGCAACAGGCCTTTCATGCCAGGCTCCTCGTCTTGAGGCTGAAGATGCCCTGCGGCCGGAGCTGGAGGAACACCACGATCACGATCAGGATCAGGACCTTGCCGATGCTGGCCGTCGTCGAGTACTCGAAGACGGACTGCAGCACTCCCAGGGCAAAAGCGGCGATGACGGCCCCCTTGATCTGGCCGATGCCGCCGGCCACCACCACCAGGAAGGCGTCCACGATGTAGTTGGTGCCCAGGTACGGGCTGGTGGAACCAATCAGGGTAACCGCGACGCCGGCGATGCCGGCCAGGCCCGAACCAATGAAGAAGGTCAGCTGGTCGCTGCGCCGGGTGGACACCCCGGAGGTTTCCGCGAGGTCGCGGTTCAGGACAACAGCCCGGATACGCCGTCCAAGGGGAGTGGCCTTAAGCAGCAGGACCAGGCCGGCCAGGCATAGCAACGAGAGCCCCAGGATAAAGAGCCTGGTCAGCGGGATGGGGGCGCCCAGCAACTCGATGTTCCCCTGCAGCCAGGCCGGCGCCCGGACATCAACGCTGGGCGCGCCGAAGATGTCACGTGCGGCCTGCTGCAGGATCAGCGCTACCCCGAAGGTGACCAGGAGGGTGTCCAGGGGCCGGTGGTACATGCGGCGCAACAGCACCGCCTCGAGCACCAGCCCCAGGGCACCTCCCACCAGGAAGCCTGCGGGAATGGAAACCAGCAGCGATATGCCGGCGTCGGAGATGGCCCGCTGGACCACGAAGGCCGTGTAGGCGCCGGCCATCATGAACTCGCCGTGGGCCATGTTGATGACCCCCATCTGGCCGAAGGTCAACGAGAGTCCCAGTGCTGCCAGGAGCAGCACCGAGCCGAGGCTGAGTCCGGCGAACATCTGCCCTATCAGGAGTTCCATTCCAGCAGGCCTTTCCTCGATTCCGGAGCGGCCGCTACTTGGCCAGGCCCTTGGCCCAGTCGTACGTGGCCAGGAAAGGATCCGGTTCAACGGCCGCAGGTGATGACCACACCGTGTCGATCAGGCCTGCCGCGTTGATCTTGCCGATCCGCGGGGTCTTGGTGATGTGGTTGTTCTCTCCGTTGACAGTTACGAGGCCTTCAGGTGCCTCGAAGGTCACCCCGTCAGCTGCAGCCTGGACCTTGTCCACCTCAAACGAGCCTGCCTTTTCCACCATGGCTTTCCACAGGTACAGCGAGGTGTAGGCAGCCTCCATGGGGTCGGACGTTACCCGCTCGGAGCCGAACTTGGCCTTGAACGCGGCGACGAACTTCTTGTTGGCCGGGGTGTCCAGGGTCTGGTAGTAATCCCAGGCCGTCAGCTGGCCCTGCACGTTGTCCAGGCCGACGCCGGGGACTTCCTCCTCGGCGATGGAGACTGAGACCACCGGCATGGTGTCCGCCGTCAGGCCGATGCTCTTGTACTGGCGGAAGAAGGCCACGTTGCTGTCGCCGTTGAGGGTGTTGAAGACCGCGTCAGCCTTGGAATCCCGGACCTTGTTGACGATCGTGGAAAATTCCGTGGAACCAAGCGGGGCGTACTCTTCCCCGAGGACTTCGATGCCTTTGGCCTCGGCGTAGGCCTGGATGATCTTGTTGGCTGTGCGCGGGAAGACGTAGTCACTGCCAACGAGGAAGAGTGACTTGGTCCCTTGCTCGGCCAGGTAGTCCAGGGCAGGAATGATCTGCTGGTTGGTGGTGGCCCCGGTGTAGAAGATGTTCTTGGATGACTCCAGGCCCTCGTACTGCACCGGATAGAAGAGCAGTGCGTCGTTGGCCTCAAATAATGGGAGCATCGCCTTGCGGCTGGACGAGGTCCAGCCGCCGAACACGGCGGCGGTGCAGTCCTGCTGGATCAGCTTTCCGGCACGCTCCGCGAACTTGGTGGGTTCGCTGGCGCCGTCCTCGCTGATGACCTCGAGCTTTTTGCCGAGGACACCGCCGGAAGCATTGATCTCCTCGGCGGCCAGGGTCAGGGAGTCGAAGACAGTGCTCTCGCTGATGGCCATGGTGCCCGAGAGCGAGTTGATGAACCCCACTTTGACGCTGCTGCCCGAGGTGTTGACACAGGAAGCGCCGCTGCTGGCGGTGGAACCCGCCGACGCCGGGTCCGCAATCTGGCTGCCGCAGCCTGCCAGGACGGTGGCCAGGGCGGCCGCTGCCAGGGGAAGGAAAGCGCGTTTGGTGACCGAAACCCTCATGTGTACCTGCTTCTCACTCTGCCGCTGCGCTGGGCAGCGGTTCGCCTCCGAGGTCCGTCAGAAGTGACCCCTTGCGATGAATGTAGGAGCGGATTGTTTCGGTGTCCGCGGCGTTGGTTTCGGGACAGTTTCGGGAGTGTTGCCAAGCCCGGGCCGGAGCTACGGCGCACAGCATACGGGCGGGAGAAACCGCGGAAAAGGGAGAGGCTGAGAGTTAACCTGCGGGAAACCTGCCGACGCGTAACTTTGGTCTGCCGGCCCGACACAATCCGGCCGGATCACCATAGAACGGCCCTGAACTGCGGTTATACGTGGATTACCGGGGACAGGACCGGGCTGCCGGCACGGTCGAAAGGCTGGATCAGGGAGGCTACCCCATCGCCGGCGCGACGGACGTGCCACCGCTGAACTGCCGGCGGGCCCAGCGCGCCAGCTTCTTGCCTTTCCCCTTCCACCAGCTGTCCTCGTCCTTGTCGTGATGGAGGCGGAAGATGATCGCCACCATCACGAACATCGACATGCACACATCCATCCAGGACCACGACAACGCGTCGATCAGCACGCTCATGCCGGTGGTGATGATGGACGGGATGGCCAGCGTCCGGAACACGGTGCTGGCCAGGTATCGCCGGTGAGACCGCGGAACGGACAGCGCACGCACCATGTCGAAGCAGACACACACCACCACGATGGTCTGGCCGATGGCGAGCAGGATCAGCCCGGCGGTGGACCCTGCGAACATTTGGACTGAAGAACCGAACACGCGAAAAACCCCCAGAGGCTCGAACCTGCGCTGTGAGACCCAGCTGCAGTTCCATTCAAGACAAAGGGGGCGGACCCGTCACGAGTAGTGGGTACTCTAATTTCGGTCGAGGGCTAGTTGCCCGGAGTTTCTCCCGTGCCGTCGAGGGAAGCCAAGGCCGCCCGGAGGCGGGTGTCGGCGTCGTTGGCAACCTCCTGGACGGCGGGGCTCTCGCTGAGTTTTGCCATGGTCTGCGGATCGATCGCCTGGATGGTGGTCCGGGCAGCGTCCGGGCCGCGGCGGACCACCACGTTGCACGGCAGGAGCGCCCCCATGTCAGGCTCCGCGGACAGGGCCCGGTTTGCCAGGGCAGGATTGCAGGCGCCAAGGATCACATAGTCGCCCAGCGCGTCCGCCGCATCGCTGCCGAGCTTGGCCTCAAAGGTGGCACGGACGTTGATCTCGGAGAGGATCCCGAATCCCTGCGCGGCAAGGGCTTCCCGGGTGCGCTGCACAGCGTCCTCCCACTCCAGCGGTACTGTCACGGTATGCGTGTAGTTCATGGCTGCTCCTGAACGATTGATGTAACTGCCTACATCGCCAGCATACCCCTATGGGTATCGGAAACAGGTAGCCGTCCGAGCATCATTTGCACGCCAGTTAGGTGCCCAGGGCCCGGGGGCGCCAGATCACCACGGCCTGTGACCGTGCACGGGGCCGCTGGCCGCGGGCCAGGCTCACCACGTCGCCGGCCGCACCGGCGGCGAAGATCCGCTGGTCAAGCGGACGACGGCGGCCCAGCTCCTCGGTCAGTTCACTCACCTTGGACTGCAGCGCGGCCACCTGGTTCTCCAGTTCCAGGATTCGCTTGATGCCTTCAAGCGAGACCCCTTCATGGGACAGCCGCTGGACTTCACGCAGCATGTTCACGTCCCGCTGCGAGTAGCGGCGGGACTTCCCCGGCGCGCGGCTGGGCGAAACGATGCCCAGCCGGTCGTACTGCCGGAGGGTCTGCGGGTGCATGTCCGCCAGTTCAGCCGCCACGGAGATCACAAAGATCGGCTGGTCAGCGCTGATGTCCACGGTCTGCTCCGCTGCCTACAGCCGGGCCTTGGCGGCCAGGCCGCTTCGGACGTCGGCATCGGCGGTGGCTGCGGCGAACGCCTTCACGGCCGCCTCGGCTTCCTTGTTCAGGTTCTTGGGAACCGCGACGTCGATGGTCACCAGGAGGTCACCGGTGGCCTTGGACGTCTTCACGCCGTGGCCCTTCACCCGAAGCGTACGGCCGGACGGGGTGCCCGCAGGCACGCGGACCCGGACCTTCTCGCCGTCCAGAGTGGGGACTTCGATGTCGGCGCCCAAAGCAGCTTCCGGGAAGGTGACGGGAACGTGGATGCGGAGGTTGTCGCCGTCGCGCGTGTAAAAATCGTGGGGCTTTACGGCAACCGCCACCACAAGGTCCCCGTTGCCTGCCGGGCCGGGCTGGCCCTTGCCGCGGACGCGGACCTTCTGGCCGTCCTTGATCCCGGCGGGAACGCGGACATCGATCACTTCACCGTTGGGCTCACGCAGGCCGATGGAGGTGCCGCGGATGGAGCCCGCGAAGGAAATGGTGGTCGAGGCGGTGCGGTCCGCACCCTTCTGCGGGGTCCGCTGGAAACCAGGCTGGGCCCCGAAGCCGCCGCCACCGAACAGGTCAGCGAACTCGGGCGGAATGCCGCCGGCCGTGCTGAAGCCGCCGGCGTGGCGTCCCGTGCTCCCGGTGAACAAACCACCGAACATGTCCTCGAACCCGCCGTTGGCGGCACCCGCCCCGCCCGGAGCGAACCGGGCGCCGCCGCCCATTGCCCGGATCGCGTCATACTGCTGCCGCTCATCGGGGTCCGAAAGCACCGAATAGGCCTCGGAGATGTCCTTGAACTTCTTCTCCGAAGCGACATTCCCGGCGTTGGTGTCCGGGTGATGCTGGCGGGCAAGTTTCCGGTAGGCCTTCTTAATGTCGGCTTCGGAAGCGTCCTTGGCGATACCAAGGATCGCGTAAAAGTCCTTGTCCACCCAATCCTGGCTAGCCAATGGCGTTTCCTTTCTCGTACTTCTTAAAGTTGTACCCACGCTCTCCGCGATACAGGGGCCCCCGCCCCTACGCGTGGTGGCTCGGTCCTATCGGACCAAGCCACCACGCTCCGGCAGGCCCGATGCCACTCCCGGGGCCCCTGTACCGCTGCGAGCTCTGTGGTTACCTCACCTTAGGCGAGATGACCGCCTGCGCGGAGGCCGGATATGGGGCGGCGGTGTGGAGGGCACCGCGAAGCGGGCACCGCCCCATATCCGGCGTAGCGCATTGGTGACCCCTACGCCGGAACTGCGACGATGACCTGTGCTGCGCGGAGGACGCGGTCGCCGGAGCGGTAGCCGGAGCGGAGGACCTGGCTGACGGTGTCAACTTCGATGTCCTCGCCAGGCTGCTGGATGAGGGCTTCGTGGACCGTGGGGTCGAACTCCACGCCCGTCTCATCGATCCGGACCAGGCCGTACGTCTTCAGCGCGTTCTCCAGCTTGGTGGCGATCGCGGCGAAGGGGCCGTCGGTGAGGTCACCGTGCTGGCGGGCGGCGTCGACGTCGTCCAGTACCGGCAGCAGGGAGTTCAGGACGCCGATGACGGCCATCTCCCCTGCCACGGCACGGTCGCGTTCAACGCGCTTGCGGTAGTTGACGTACTCGGCCTGGAGGCGAAGAAGGTCGTTCTTCAGCTCCGCGGCTTCAGCATGTCCCGCGCCCTGGGCCACGGATTCCTCAGCGGGCACTTCAATGCCGTTGAGGATCTCCTCGGCCTGGGCCAGGGCGTCGCCGTCGGAATCCGCCGGTGCTGCAGCGTCCTGGGGTTCAGCGTGGTGCTCGCCCTCGGGGTGCCGCGCCCGCCCGGTCACCGGGTCAACCTTGCGGTTGTCCCGGATGACCGGCTCCTGGTGGCCTTCGCCCTGCTGGCGTTCCTGCTGCTCCTGGTTTGCGGATGAGTTGTGCTCTTCCTCGTTACCGTGGTGCGGCATGGCTACTTCTTCGCTTCGTCTTCGTCGATGATCTCAGCGTCGACGATGTCTTCGTCAGCCTTCGTGCCCTCAGGGCCCGCTGCGCCTTCGGCACCTGTAGCGCCGGTGGCGCCATCAGGAGAACCTGCCTGGGCGTAGATGGCCTCGCCGAGCTTGCCCTGCGAAGCCTGCAGCTTCTCGAACGCGGTCTTCACGGCGGCGTCGTCCGTGCCTTCGAGTGCCTTCTTGAGGGCGTCGACGTCGGCCTGGACATCGTTCTTGACCTCTGCGGGCAGCTTGTCGGCGTTGTCGGCGATTAGCTTGTCCACGGAGTACGCGAGCTGCTCGGCCGTGTTGCGGGTGTCGGTTGCCTCGCGGCGGGCCTTGTCCTCGGCTGCGTGCTCCTCGGCGTCCTTGACCATGCGGTCAATGTCTTCCTTGGAGAGCGCGGTGCCGCCGGTGATGGTCATGGACTGTTCCTTGCCGGTGCCCTTGTCCTTCGCCGAGACGTGCACGATGCCGTTGGCGTCGATGTCGAAGGTGACCTCGACCTGCGGGACGCCGCGCGGAGCCGGTGCAATACCGGTCAGCTCGAACGTGCCCAGCGGCTTGTTGTCGCGGGTGAACTCACGCTCGCCCTGGAAGACCTGGATGGCCACGGACGGCTGGTTGTCATCCGCCGTGGTGAAGGTCTCGGAGCGCTTCGTGGGGATGGCGGTGTTGCGCTCGATCAGGTGCGTCATGACGCCGCCCTTGGTCTCGATGCCGAGGGAAAGCGGGGTGACGTCGATCAGCAGGACGTCCTTGCGCTCGCCCTTGAGGACACCGGCCTGGAGTGCGGCGCCGACAGCGACGACCTCATCGGGGTTGACGCCCTTGTTCGGCTCCTTGCCGCCGGCGAGTTCCTTGACGAGCTCGTACACGGCGGGCATACGGGTGGAACCGCCCACGAGAACGATGTGGTCGATCTCGGAGAGCTTGATGCCGGCTTCCTTGATGACATCCTGGAACGGCTTCTTGGTGCGGTCCAGCAGGTCCTTGGTGAGGTCCTGGAACTTGGCGCGGGTCAGCTGCTCGTCCAGGTGGACCGGGCCGTCGGGGGTGACGGACAGGTACTGGAGGGAGACGTTGGTGCTGGTGGAGGAGGAGAGTTCCTTCTTCGCCTGCTCGGATGCCTCGCGCAGGCGCTGCAGGGCGATCTTGTCCTTGGAGAGGTCGATGCCCTTGACCTTGAGCTGCTTGAGCAGGTAGTCAACAACGCGCTGGTCCCAGTCGTCGCCGCCGAGGTGGTTGTCACCGGCGGTGGAGCGGACCTGGATGGTGGAGAAGTTGTCTTCGTCCTTGCCGACTTCGAGCAGGGAGACGTCGAAGGTTCCGCCGCCGAGGTCGAAGACCAGGATGAGTTCGTCTTCCTTGCCCTTGTCCAGGCCGTAGGCCAGTGCTGCCGCGGTGGGCTCGTTGACGATGCGCAGGACGTTCAGGCCCGCGATTTCGCCGGCTTCCTTGGTGGCCTGGCGCTGGGCGTCGTTGAAGTACGCGGGCACGGTGACGACGGCGTCGGTGACCTTTTCGCCCAGGTACGACTCGGCGTCGTTCTTCAGCTTCATGAGGATACGGGCGGAGATTTCCTGCGCCGTGTACTTCTTGTCGTCTACGGAGACGGACCAGTCAGTGCCCATGTGGCGCTTGACGGAGGCGATGGTGCGGTCAATGTTGTTGACGGCCTGGCGCTTGGCGATCTCGCCGACCAGGACTTCGCCGGACTTGGAGAATGCAACGACCGACGGCGTGGTGCGGCCACCCTCGGCGTTGGCAATAACGGTGGGCTCGCCACCTTCGAGAACGGAGACGACGGAGTTGGTGGTTCCGAGGTCGATACCTACTGCACGTGACATGTGTTGCTTCCTTCTTTCTTGTGGAAACTTGCGTTCCGCCCACTCATTGAGCGTTCTAGACTCAACTCTACCCGCGGGCCGGATGTTGTCAAGACAAGTTGAGTGGGATGCGCTCAACTTTGGGCATTCGGGTAGCCCCGTACCTGGGCAGCCCGCGGAATCAAGCGGTTTTTGGGCACGCCGAATGCGGCAACGGCGGTGTTCGCTGTGCGTGAACGGTCTCTTAGGAATCCCTGTCCAAGTCCACTTGGGTCTCGCGGGCATCCTCCGGCGTGCGGTCCGCGGCCTCAGCATGGGCGAAGCCGGCCTCGTCGTACTGGTCGCCCTCGCCGTCCAGGCCGGGCTCAGTGCTCGCCTTCCGGGGTTCGCCTTCCGGTGCTGTCTCAGTCACGGTGATCTCCTTTCAGCGTGCCGCCACCAGGGCTTGCGGCGCCGCCTGTTTCATCCTGGTCTGCAGCCATTGGAGCTGGATTGTCGTTTCAGAGTCGCACTTTTCCACCACCGCCAGGAGCTCCTCGTCCCGGAGGGCCGAGGCCGCCTGCTTGATCATGGTCCAGGTGATGTCCACGAGGCTCGCCAGCAGGTACAGATCCTGCAGATCGCGCAGCAGCCCCACCGGCCCGCTGCGGGTACCGGCCAGGCCCTCGGCATGCAGCCGTTCAGGTTCGTTGTCGGAGGTGTCCTCACCGTAGCGTTCGACGACGGGCTGCAGCTTCCGCTCATGCTCGTCGCATTGCTTCGCGAGGGTGAGGCACAGGAAGTGGACATCCGGTTCGGCACCATGCCCGTCGGCCACCTCGCGGTAGGACCGGGCCAGGGTTTCCTCGGCCTTGCGCAGCAGGCCCAGGTAGATTTTGAGGTTCATCGCGGGCCTCCGGTGGCATCCGGCGTGGCGGCATCGGAGCCCGTGGCTCCCGAGCTGATGGCGCCGGGAAACTGTGGTGGCAGGCCGGGGCTGGGGACCTCGGAGGCTTCGGCATCCCGGCCGCCCACCGTCGCGGGGACCTGCGCGTCACCGGTAGGGCGGGAGGCCGTCGTCGTGGGCGCGGGCGCCGGGCCGGCGGCCCCGGCAATCCGCTCCACCTTCACCGCCGCGTTCTTGAACACCGGCTGCTTGGAGACGGGATCCCACTCGGTGATCGTCAGTTCGTTGGCGGCCGTGGGGTGTTCGCCGGGACCGTCAGCGCTGTCCCAGTAGCCGTAATGGAACGGCGCAAATACGCTTCCTGGCCGGATGCCGCTGACGCGGACCGGGGCCTCGATCCTTCCGCGGCGGGAAGTAACCCTGACCACGTCACCTTCGGATATCCCCATTGCGGCCGCGTCCTCAGCGGCCATCTCCACCCAGGCCTTCGGCGCAGCAGCGGTGAGCGGCTTGGACCGCCCGGTCTTGGTCCGGGTATGGAAATGGTAGGCGGTGCGGCCGGTCGTGTACCGCAGCGGATACTCCCGGTCCGGCTCCTCATGGGGCGGGGTATAGGGAGCGCTGCGCAGAATGGCCCGGCCGGCCGGGGCCAGGGCCTTGTACTGGGCCGGCGGAATGGCGGCGCCGGTCAGGAGGTCGTGCCCGTAGTTTTCACAGTAATCAGGCTCAGTGGGGAACACGCCGTCCTCGTACAGCCGGACACGGCCATCCGGGTTCTCCCCGTTGCACGGCCAGGGGATGCCGCTGCCGCCGCGGAGCCGTTCGTAGCTGATTCCCGTGTAGTCGCAGGGCCGCCCGCGCGAGCACTCCTTCCAGGCTTCGAAGGCTTCCTCGGGTCCCCTCCAGCGCAGGAGCGGCTCCCCCTCCTCGGTCCTGAAGTCCATCCGGCGCGAGTAGTCCAGGAAGATCTCGAGGTCCGGCCGCGCCTCCCCCGGGGGTTCCACTGCCTTGTCCGAGAGGTGCACGGTGCGGTTGGCGTTGGTGAAGGTCCCGGTCTTTTCGCCCCAGCCGGCGGCTGGAAGGACGACGTCGGCCGCCTGGGCTGTCTCGGTCAGGTACAGGTCCTGCACCACGAGGAAGAGTTCGGGCTTGGCGAGGATCTCCCTGATCCTCGGGAGCTCGGGCAGGGATACGGCGGGGTTGGTGGCGGAAACCCACAGGAATTCGATGGAACCCTGCTCCGCATAGCGGAAGATCTGCATGGCGTGGGTGGGCGGCGCCCAATGCGGAATGATGGCCGGGTCCACCTTCCAGAGCCGGGCCAGGTCCTTGATGTGGTCCTCGTTCTCCCAGTTCCGGAAGCCCGGCAGGTCGCCGTCGGCCCCGCATTCCCGGTTGTTCTGGGCGGTCGGCTGGCCGTTCATCTGCAGGATCCCGGCGCCGGGGCGTCCCAGCATTCCGCGGAGCAGGTGCAGGTTGTTGACCTGGCAGGAGGACGCGGTGGCCTGTGATGACTGGTAGAAGCCCTGCAGGACCGTGGAGAGCACCCGGCCTGAGGTGCCGAAGATCCGCGCCGCCTTCCGGATGTCGTCCGCAGCAACGCCGCACGTTTCGGCTGCGGCCTCGGCAGTCCACGGCTCCACCGTCTTCCGGAGATCCTCCAGCCCAAGCGTATGCTCGCCGAGGTAGCCCCCGTCCTCCCAGCCGTTATGGAGGATCTCCCGGACAAGGGCATGCATCAGGGCCAAATTGGTCCCCGGTTTCACGGCAAGGTGCACGTCGGCGTGCCGTGCCACCTCGGTGTCCCGCGGATCCACGCAGACAACCAGGGGCCGGTCCGGGCCGGCAATCCTGTCCAGCACACGGGACCACAGGACCGTCTGGGTTTCGGCCATGTTGTGCCCGTACAGGAAGATGGCGTCGCAGTGGTCGATGTCCTGGTACGCCCCGGGCTGGCCGTCGGCACCGAAGGTCTCCTTCAGCGCGGCCGCCGCCGTGGCGGTGCACAGCCGGGTGTTGCCGTCCATATGCGGGGTGCCGATGCCGGCCTTCCCGATTACGGCCAGCGCGTAGTACTCCTCCAGGAACAGCTGGCCGCTTGTGTAGAAACCGTGGCTGAGCGGCCCGCGTTCCTGCAGCAGTTGCCGGCTCCGGCCCACAATGCGTTCCATCGCAGTGTCCCAGCTGCACTCCACCAGCCGCCCGTTTTCGCGGATCAGCGGGCTGGTCAGCCGGTCCTTGTGGGAGACACCCTGCCAGCTCGCGAACAGGCCCTTGGGCCCCAGCCGGCCGTGATTGACCAGGTCGCCGGCGCGGCCGCGGATGCCCACCATGGCGCCGTCCTTGACTGCGATATCGCAGGCGCAGCCGTTGCTGCAGAGGACGCAGGCCGACTGCACCCAGCGGTCCACGTCCGCTTCCGCCAGGCCGCCGTCGAGCGCCTGGTCAACGCGCACGGGCCACAGCCCATCGCGGGCATAGGGCGTCCGGCTTCCCCAGATCTCGGCAATACGGTCAGCCATGCGGGCCTCCAGGACTTCACGTTCAGCGGGCGGCGGGTGAATCATTTGCTGCTGATCACGCTAGACCCGGATGCCAGGCAGCGGAAGGGCAGCATGCTTAGCATGTGTGCGCCCGCAGATATTCGCCAGGGCGTCCTCAGGCGAACACTCAGTCGCGGAGTCCGGCAAGCCTGGCAAGTACGGCGAGATGGTGCTCGAACAGCTCGTCGCGGGCGCTGAATGTTTCCGCCCCGTACTGGCCGAACACCTCGAAGCTCACCGTTCCGAACAGCGAAGTCCACACCAGCGCTCCGTTGGCGAGCACAGCATCCGGCACCTCAAGCCCCAGTTCGGCGCGGATCGCCGCCAGGTCGGCGGAAAGGGCGGAAGGCACGACGGCGGCACCCGGCTCCGGGGCCAGCGCCCCTGCCCGGTAGGCGGAGTCAACTATCCCCACCAGTCTGAAGATGACGCGCGTGCCTGGCGTTGTGGTCCGGCCGGCGGGAGCCTGGTACCCCGGCACCGGGCTGCCGAACAGGAGGCCGTACCGGGCCGGCTCCTTCAAGGCCCAGCCCCGGACGGCCCGGCCTAGCGCCGTGAACCGTCCGGCGAAGTCATGCTCCGGCACCGCATCCACCGCGGCATCCACAGCGTCGCCGAGCTCATCGTAGGCGTCGACCAGCAGCAGGGTCAGGAGCTCGTCGCGGTTGGCGACGTAGCGGTAGACGGCCGAGGAAACCACGCCGAGGTCCCTCGCGACAGCCCGGAGCGACAAGGCCGCCGCGCCGTCCGTGGCCAGGTGCACGCGCCCCAGCCGGACGATGTCCGCAATGGTCTGGGCGCGTGCCCGTTCACGCGGCGTCCGCTGTAAGGGGATGGTTTCCGTGCTGGCGCCTGGGTCGGTCATGGACCCAGCATGCTGCACAAGTCAGAGCAGAGTCAACATTTGAGAGCACTGCTCTTGACGGTTCACGAAGCGGAGCCCAGACTGAAAGGAGAGCACTGCTCTCATGGTGGGAGATAACGCTCATGGAGGAGAAGTCATGAACGATGTACACGTGGTTACCGGGGCGGGCCCCGTCGGCTGGACCGTTGCCGAGCAGCTCGCGGCCGAGGGAAAGAACGTCCGGATCCTGACGCGGTCGGGCAGCGGGCCCGGGCACCCCCTCGTGGAGAGGCTTAGGGCGGACGTCAGGGATCCCGCACAGGTGCGGGGAGCTTTCGTGGGGGCAACCGCGGTGTACCACTGCATCCACGGCTCTGCCTACAGCGTGGACGCATGGCAGGCCGAACTTCCCCTGGCCGAGCAAACGGTGCTGGCCGCGGCGGGTGTGGCAGGCGCCGTCGTCGTTTTTCCCGAGAGCCTTTACTCGTATGGCGGGCCGGAGCGCCCCATGACGGAGGCCGGCCCCCGGAACGCTGCGGGCGGCAAGCGCGGTGTACGGACCGGGCTGCTGGCGGCCAGGACTTCCTCGGCCACCGACACCGTCAGCATGGTGTCAGGCGACTTTTTCGGCCCCCGGGTACGGGGTGCGCACGCCGGCGAGCGCATGGTCCCCGCGGTGCTGGCCGGAAAGAAGGTGTGGGTGCTCGGCAGTGCCGACCAGCCGCATTCGTTCACGTATGTGCCGGACCTGGCCGCCGCGATGATCCACGCCGCCCGCACGCCGTCGCTGTGGAACAGGGTCTGGCATACGCCCACGGGCCCGGCCCTGACCCAGCGGCAACTGGCGTCCGCGTTCACCGAGGCGGCCGGGGTGCATGCACCAAGGATCGGAACCATGCCCGCGTGGGCTATCCGGGCAACGGGTGTGTTCTCCAAGGATGTCCGGGAGCTGGCGGAAATGCTGTACCAGTTCCAGAAGCCCTTTGTGATGGACTCGGCCGCAAGCCAGGCCGCCCTGGGCCTGCGCCCCACCCCGCTTCCCGAAGCCGCAGCGGCGACGGTGGAGTGGTGGCGGGCGCAGGGCTAGGCCCTGGCGGCGACGGCGGCTTCCTCGTCGGCGTCGTCAGCCGTGATCAGGATGTTCCCCTCGGAAATGGACTCGGACAGCACATCATGCTCGACGGCCGTGGCCAGCGCCTTTTCCTTGACGAAGCACATCAGCAGCGCGGCCACCAGGGCCAGCGGGACCATCCAGATGAAGATGGGCGTCAGTGCATCGTTATATGAGGAAACGATGATCTCTTTGATGGGGGCAGGCAAGGTACCCACGACGGCGGGCGTCAGCGAGTTGGACCCGCCGGGCGCTCCCCCGCCCTGCGCCGCGGCGGGGAGCCGTTCGACCAGCAGTGCCGCCAGCCGGCTGGCGAACAGGCTGCCGACGACGGCGGAGCCCAGGGTGGCGCCGATCTGGCGGAAGAAGTTGTTCGACGCCGTCGCCGTGCCGACCTCGCGCAGCGGGAACGAGTTCTGCACGATCAGGACCATGATCTGCATGCTCAGGCCAAGGCCCAGGCCCATGACGGCCAGGTAGGCGCAGATTTCCCAGAGGGGTGAGTCCGGCTTGAGGGTGGAGAGCAGCACAAGGGCGGCGGCGACCAGCACTCCGCCGGCGATCGGCATCCATTTGTAGCGCCCGGTGCGGCTGACCAGTTGGCCCGAGACCACCGAAGCGACGAGCAGTGCCCCCATCATCGGGATCATCAGCAGGCCCGAATCAGTGGCATTGACGCTGAAAGCCATCTGCAGGTAGGTGGGCAGGTAGCCGATGGCACCGAACATGGCCACACCGATCAGCAGGCCGGCAACCGTGGCGAGGTTGAAGTTGAGGTCCTTGAAGAGGTGCAGCGGAATGATCGGCTCGACGGTCCGGCTCTCCACGAAGACAAAGGCGGCGGCGCTGGCAACAGTCCCGGCGATCAGGCCCAGGATGATCGGGTCGGTCCACTCGTACTTGCTGCCGCCCCACGTGGCGAAGAGGACGAGGCAGGTGGTGGCAATGGCCAGGAGCACCATGCCTCCGAGGTCCAGCCGCGGCTTCCCGCTGTGCTTGGGCAGTTTCAGGAAGAAGAAAGCGCCGGCCAGGGCCAGCAAACCCAGCGGGATGTTGATCCAGAACACCCAGCGCCAGCCGGGGCCCTCAGTGAACCAGCCACCCAGCAGCGGGCCCGCGACCGAGGCGATGGCGAAGACGCCGCCCATCATGCCCATGTACTTGCCGCGTTCGCGGGCAGGCACCACGTCGGCAATGACGGCCTGGGACAGGATCATCAGGCCGCCGCCGCCGAGGCCCTGGATCACGCGGCCGACGATCAGCGCGCTCATATCGTTGGCCAGGCCGCCGACGACCGAACCGGCCATGAACAGCAGGATGGCTGCCATCAGGAGCGACTTGCGCCCCATGAGGTCGCCCAGCTTGCCGTAGATGGGCATGGTGACCGTGGAAGCCAGAATGAAGGCAGTGATGACCCACAGCATGTCATTGACGCCGTGGAGTTCACCCACGATGGTGGGCAGCGCCGTGCTGAGCACGGTCTGGTTCAACGATGCCAGGAGCATGGAGAGCATCAGGCCGACGAACATCAGGACGATGTGCTGCTTCCCGGCAAGCTTTCCCTCGGTGGGGATTGCGTGGTTGGTCAAGAAAGTTTCCTTTGCAGATGGTGGAAAAGTGCCACCGCGGGAGCGAGGTCCTCGGGGGTGAGTCCTGTGGCGGGGTCGAAATCGGGGGATTTTGCCCTGAAGCGGACGGGCACTGAGGCAAGCATGACGATCATCCGCGCCGTGTCCTCGGGGCTGAATCCTGCGGCGCCGCCGGACCAGGAAGGCTCACCGGACAGCGCCTCGACGACGGCCCCGCAGACCAGGGCCTCGGCCTTGGCGATGTACTCCATATGCCGCTGGAACAGGTCCGGGTACCGCAGCAGCAGCTCGCGCCGCCGGGCAGGGTCCGTGTCCCCGATGGCTGAACGGGCGACAGCCACGAGCAGCAGCGACGCCTGTGCCAGGAGGTCCCGCGCGCCGGTCAGCTTGGCTGATTCGTCAGGATCGAGCACAGGCTCACGAAGGCCCAGGACGGCGTCTTCCTTCGAGGGGAAATAGTTGAAGAAAGTCCGGGCAGATACGCCGGCACTGTCCGCAATGGCCTCAACCGTGGCCTGCTCCAGGCCGCGCTGTTGGGCCAGGGATGCCGCAGCCTCATGGAGCGCGGTCCAGGTTTCAACCTTGCGGCGCTCCCTCAGGCCGGGAGAAGCAACGGTGTTCATTCATTTATTTTTGCACAACTGCAAATACTGCACAAATGCAAGTTTGCGTGGTTGCAGTTTTGCCGGGTGCCCGGAGAGGCCTCGCAGCAGGCCTAGCGGCGGCCGGCGCCCTCCAGGTCGGTCTCGGGGCTGCCGACGGCATCCCGCTGGACGGCCGCGTCCAGCTCCGGCTTGCCGGGCTTGCTGGGCCACCAGATGCGCGGTCCGATGTCGTAGGCGAGGGCTGGTACGAGCAGCGAGCGCACCAGCACGGTGTCAAGCAGCACGCCGAAGGCCACGATGAACGCCAGCTGAACCAGGAACATGATGGGGATGATGCTGAGCGCAGCGAACGTGGCAGCCAGCACCACTCCGGCCGAGGTGATCACGCCCCCGGTCACACCCAGTCCGCGCAGGATGCCCGGCCGGGTGCCGTGCTTCAGCGACTCCTCGCGCACCCGGCTCATCAGGAAGATGTTGTAGTCCACGCCGAGGGCAACCAGGAAGACGAAGCCGAACAGTGGAACGGTGGCGTCAGCGCCCGGGAAGCCCAGGATGTTGTTGAAGACCAGGGCCGAGACGCCCATGGCAGCGCCATAGGACAGGACCACGGAGAGCACCAGCAGGACGGGCGCCAGCACCGAGCGCAAAAGCAGCATCAGGATCACCAGGATGACCGCCAGGACGATGGGGATGATGATCACCAGGTCACGCTGGGCTGTGGTGTTGGTGTCCAGGGCCGTTGCCGTGACCCCGCCCACCAGCGCTCCGGCGTCGACTGTTTTCACCTGCTCACGCAGCACCTTGACGGCATCCTCGGCCTCAATCGAGTCCGCCGCGTAGTTCAGGGTGGCGTTGATCACTACCTTGCCTTCGCGGACATCCGGCGACACCGGCGCACCGGGGGCTCCGGTGATGGGAACGCTCCCCTGCGCCAACAGATAAGCGTCTCCGACGCCGTCGGCCGCCTTGACCTTGGCCAGCACCGCGTCGGCCTTGCCTTGGTCTGCAACCACGACGGCGGGGCTGCCGCTGCCGGCGTCGAAATGGCGCGCCAGCGCATCCTGGCCATCCACGGCGTTGGACGCCGAGAGGATGACGTCGGTCTGCGGCACCCCGTTGGCTTTAAGCTGCAGAACCCCGGCCGAAGCAGCGAGCAGAAGCAGGACCGAAGCGATCCACACGGTGCGGGGGCGCCGCGACACGAGCGAGCCAGTTGCCCGCCAGAGGCCCTTCTGTCCTTCCAGGCCGGTGACCAGTTCCGGTTCGCGCTCGTCCGCAGGTACCAGCCTGGGAACGAACGGCCAGAAGGCGGCGCGGCCCAGAAGCGCCATCAATGCGGGCAGGAGGGTCAGCGCGGCAAACAGCGAGCAGAGGATGCCGGCGGCGGCCACCGGGCCGAGCGCTTTGTTGGAATTCAGGTCGGAGAAGAGCAGGCACAGCAGGGCGATGATCACCGTGGCGCCCGACGCCAGAATGGGTTCGAACGAGGCCTTCCAGGCAGTCACCACGGCTGCGGTCCGGTTATGGGTGTGGGTCAGTGCCTCCCGGAACCTCGCCACGTAAAGCAGCGCATAGTCCGTGGCTGCGCCGATCACCAGGATGGAAAGAATGCCCTGGCTCTGGCCGTTGAGCTGGATCCACCCGAGCTTGGCCATTCCAAACACCAGCAGGATCGCGGCGCACAGGGCAAACACCGAAGTCAGGAGGACGGCGATGGGAAGGAGGAGTGAACGGTAGACGATCAGCAGGATCACGAAGACGGCACCGAGCGCAACCAGGAGCAGGATCCCGTCAATCCCGGCGAAAGCACTTACCAGGTCAGCCGCCAGCCCGGCAGGACCTGTCACGTAGGTCTGCATCCCCTCCGGCGCCGCCTCGGCGAGGAAGCCGCGCAGTTCCTGCACGGACTCCTTCACCTCGCCCGAGGAATCGATGGGGGCGATGAACTGCACGGCCTTCCCGTCCTCGGACGGGATGGGCCCGATCACGGTACTGCCCAGCCCCAGGCCCTCTATCCCGGTCTTCAGCGATGCAAGTTCCCGGAGCCCGGACGGACCGATGGCAGCGTCGCCCTCAATGACGATGACCGCCGGGACCTCGTCGGAGTCACGGAATTTGCTTTGCCAGTCCTGCGCCGCGGTGGCCTCTGCCCCTGCCGGAAGGAACGACGCCTGGTCGTTGGATGAGACCTCATCGAGCCGCCCGAACGTGGGACCGCCGACTCCGGCGATGGCCAGCCAGGCCAGCACCAGCACCGCGGGAATGAGCCAGCGCAGCCAGAACGGAACCCGCGCTTTATGTTGGGGAGAGGATTTCATGATTCCTTCAGGGCTCGGCTTTGGTGAGGGGGAATACAATTGATTCCATCATAGAGTATCTCCACCGTGGAGATAAGTCCTGCTTGGAGATAAGTCCTCGTGATAGCCCTCCGGAAAATGCGTGCAGTAATATCCGTCAGGGCGGTCAATCAGCTAGAGGAGGAACGCTTTACATGGCAGAAGAAGCGTTCCAGCGCCCTGAGAACAGTGCCCCCCAGGCCCTGGTGCGGCTCCTCCAGGACTTCACTCTTGAGGCCAACCGCTACGTGGACACGGCCGGGGCGCGCAACGACATGCACCGCACCGACCTCAACGCGCTCGCGGTCATCATGCGGCATTCCGCTAAGGGCACCGTGGTCACTCCGGGCATCCTGCGGAAGGAACTCCACCTCAGCTCCCCCGCCACCACGGCACTGATCGACCGGCTGGTCCAGTCCGGGCACGTCATCCGCGAGCGGGTCGGCTCGGACCGCCGGCAGGTCCAGCTCCGCATGACCCCCAAAGCCTTCCAGGACGGGGGCGCCATGTTCATGCCGCTCTCGCGCCACATGGGCACGGCCATGGCCGCCTTCGCGGAGCAGGAACTCGAGACGGTGACGCGTTTCATGACCGCAATGGTGGAGGCCACCATCGCGGCCCGGCAGGAAGCGTCCGACGACGGGCCCGCCTCACCCGTCCAGCCCACCTAGGCTGGCACTCCCGCGGCGGCTCCTCCCATTCAGGCCACGACGGCGGTAGCGTTTGGTTATGAGTGCGCAGCAGCCTGAAGACGACGATGTGTACACGCACGGCCACCACGAGTCGGTGGTCCGCGCCCACGCTGCCAGGACCGCCGAGAATTCCGCAGCCTTCGTCATTCCGCACCTCACGCCGGGCATCAGCGTGCTCGACGTCGGCTGTGGACCGGGAAGCATCACGTGCGATTTCGCCGTCCTGGTTTCCCCCGGCAAGGTGACGGGGCTGGACAGGTCCCCGGATATCATCACCCAGGCCACCGCCCTTGCTGCCGAACGCGGCGTGGCCAATGCGGAGTTCGTGGCCGGCAACATCTATGACCTGGACTTTGAGGACGAAACGTTCGACCTCGTGCACGCCCACCAGGTCCTGCAGCACCTGACGGACCCGGTTGAAGCGCTCCGCGAGATGCGCCGCGTGGCGAAGCCGGGCGGGATTGTGGCGGTGCGCGACGCCGATTTCCACGGCATGAGCTGGTACCCCGCCATTCCCGAATTGGACGAATGGATGGATCTGTACCAGCGGATTGCCCGCCGCAACGGGGCAGAGCCCGACGCCGGCCGCCGCCTGGTTTCCTGGGCCCAGGCCGCAGGGTTCACCGATGTCGCCCCCTCCAGCAGCAACTGGCTCTATGCCACCGGACAGCAACGGCGCTGGCAGGCCCGGGTCTGGGGCGAACGGGTGCTGCATTCAGCCTTCGCGGAGCAAGCCCTGGAGTATGGCTTCGCCAACCCTGCGGACCTCGCGCGGATCTCGGCGGGCTGGCACCGGTGGGGGTCCACCGACGACGGCTGGTTCCTGATTCCGAACGGTGAGGTCATCGCCCGGGCCTGATGCCTTCGGGATTGGGGCGCGTTTTCCACATGGCCAGATTATGGGGGTACGGGACTGGCCGGGCGCGAATAGCCTCGAAGCATGATCATTCAAGCAGGCTTCGACCTTGAATTGCTTGCCCGGCTGCTGATAGCGCCCACGGGCATTGTCCAGCCCAAGCTCGTGGTGATTGAGCTGGACGCCGACATGCAGTTCGCGGACATTCAGGTTGTGAGTCACCAATTCGACGGACGGTTGGAGCCCCACGTCGAAGCCATCCTGGATCAACTGGATCCGAACGGGACGCGGTATTTTGCCATCGCCCATGCCGGTGTCTGGCCGGAGTGCCCTGACGCCGACTCGCCGATCCTTGAAGAAGCGCACGAGCTGCGAACACGTGCCCACCAGCGCGGATTCCTCATGATCGGGCATTTGGGCCTTGAAGAGACCGAATACATGTCCAATGGTCCGCACTACTACTTTGACCGCTACCATCTGGGCCTCCCGTGCACCATGGACCATTGGGTCCATTCAAGGCACGGCCAATGTGAGTGAACCGGCCAGCCCCGCAAGCAGGAAATGCGGGCATTCCAGCCGGTGGAATCCCGTGGTGCAGCGCCTGCTGAGCACAGCACTAAACTTGTCTGGTGCAATTCTCCCTTTGGCTCGCATTGGCGGGCGCCGGCGTCCTGATCAGCTTCACTCCCGGCGCCGGTGCCATCAACACGATGAGCAACTCGCTGACGTCCGGATTCCGGCGCTCGATCTGGGGAATTTTGGGTCAGCAGGCCGCCCTTGTCGTCCATGTGGTCATCGTGGCGTTGGGTGTGGGAGTCCTGGTGGCGAGTTCCCCGGTGGCCTTCAACGTGATCCGCTATGCGGGAGCGGCTTATCTGGTGTACCTGGGTATCCGGCAGTTCCTCAGCCAGCCGGATCTGGACCAGGAGCAGGCCGCTGCGCTGGGAGACGAGCCAGCCTGGTCAATGTTCCGGCGCGGCCTCTGGGTGAACCTGCTGAACCCCAAGGCGATCGTTTTCTTCCTCGCCTTCATGCCGCAGTTCATCCGCCCGGAGCAGCCGCTCCTGCCTCAATATGTTGTCCTCACGGCTACCGTGGTGGCGATCGACATTCTGGTCATGTGGTTCTTTTTCGCCTTGGCCGCCAAGTCGTTCCAGCGCTTCACGCACGACGCCCGCGGGCAGAAGATCCTCAGCAGGATTTTCGGCGTGCTTTTTGTGGCAGTCGGCATTCTCCTTGCCTTGATCCACTAGACCGCAGCCATCCCGGCCCGCCGCTTGACTGAACTCTGTGAGTGCTTGACCAATTCTGTAAGATTCGGCGGACCGCTGCTAGCCAAGACCCTCCTCCATCCCTCATGCTTAGCTCCATGAACTCATCGCCGAGCCCATACCGCATCATCGCCGTATGCACGGGCAATATCTGCCGGTCGCCCATGGCCGAGTTGATGCTGACGGCGGCTTTTGTCGCTGAAGGACTTGAGGGCCAGGTGATGGTGGACTCGGCAGGCACCACCGGTTACGAGGCAGGGCGGCCTATAGACCCGCGGGCCGCCCGGAGGCTGGCCATCACCCATCTCAGCTCCGAACACCATGTTGCCCGCGAATGGAAGACGCCCTGGTTCCGCGAACGCGACCTGATCCTGGCGCTGGACGTGGATCACTACGCCTGGCTGCGCGATGCGGCTCCGGACCCGGAGTCCATGAACAAAGTCCGCATGCTCCGCAGCTTCGACCCCGCGGTTATCGGCAGTGACCTCCTGGATCAGGGCATCGAGGATCCCTGGTACGGCGGCCAGGCCGATTTTGACGCAGTCTGGCGGCAGATCCATGGCGCCGTCCCCGGCATCGTCGAGCACGTCCGCAAGGTTCTCCGCCAGGAGGCGCCGCACCGGCTGCTGATCCGGTAGCGGTACGCTCTATTTCATGACCCCCGCACCTGTGATCATCGCCATTGACGGGCGGTCCGGCGCAGGGAAGACCACTCTTGCCATCGAATTGGCCGCGCTGCTGCGGAATCACCATAAAGTGGCGCTCTTCCACCTCGAGGACATCTACCCGGGCTGGAACGGCCTCACCGCCGGGATCGAGCGCTATGTGACCACCGTGCTGACGCCATTGAGCCGCAGCGAACCGGCCAGCTGGATCAGCTGGGATTGGGCCAACCACTACGACGGCGACGCCCGGGTCACCCTCCCAGCCGAAATTGTCATAGTCGAGGGCGTCGGGGCCGCCGCGAAGGAGGCAAGGCCCCTGCTCAGCGCCGTCATTTGGGCCGATTCGCCGGACAACGTGCGCAGGAAGCGGGCCCTGGACCGCGACGGCGGAACGTATGAACCGTTCTGGGACCAGTGGGCCGCGCAGGAGGATGACTGGCTCGCCGACGACGACGTCCCCCACCACGCTGATATCCGCGTACTCAACAAAGCCGATGGTTCCGCGCCCGTGGACGTGCTGCAGGCGCTGAGCTACCTGCCCGCCCTCGGGCCGGCGCTGATCCCGGAGCTTGCCACCCGCCGGGGACACAAGCTCCGGGCTGAGCGCCTGGAATCCAGGCCGGACGCCGCGACGCTTTACAAGACGCTCTACGGCAGCTCCGCCAACGCCGTCTGGCTGGACTCCTCCAACGCCGCCGTGCCCGCCGCTGGGCCATCCCCCGCCACCGGCGACCAGTCCCCCGCCAGGGAGCGCAGCCGTTTCAGCATCCTCGCGGACGACGCCGGAACCTACGGCCAGGCGGTCACCCACCGCTCAGGCGAAAGCCGGATCACCGCCGGGTCCGCAACGGCCCGGGTGCACGGCCCGTTCTTCCGCTGGCTGGATGCCGTGTGGGGGCGCAGGGCACTGCGCACCCCGGACGGCTACCCCTGCGACTTCACGCTCGGCTGGCTCGGCTGCCTGGGATATGAGCTCAAGCGCGAGACCGGAGGATCGGACGTCACCTCACCAACGCCTGACGCGGCCCTGATCTTCGCCGGCCGCGCAGTGGTCCTGGACCACGTCGAAGGATCAGCCTGGCTGCTCGCACTGGAGGCTCCCGACGCCGATGAGTGGCTGGCGGAAGCCCGCCTGGCGGTGGCGGCAGCGGCAGTCCCGGGCGGCAGCAGCGGCGTCGTCCTTCCCGGCAGTGCCGTCCTCCCCGGCGGCATTGCGTTCAGCAGCCGCGACACCGAACAGGCCTACAAGTCCAAGATTTCTTCGGCCCAGCACGAAATCCACGAGGGGAATTCGTACGAGGTCTGCCTCACCACTACCGTGACTGCCCGGGTGCCGGCCGAAGCGGCGCGGCCATGGCCCACGTACCTGGCGCTGCGGCAAAAGAACCCCGCCCCGTTTGCCGGCTACCTGCGGTTCGGGGGGCTGACGGTGGCCAGCACGTCGCCGGAGCGGTTCCTGAAGATCACGTCCGACGGCGGCATGCGCGCCGAACCGATCAAGGGCACCCGGCGCCGGGGTGCTGACCTGGAGAGTGACCGGCAGTTGCGGGATGAGCTGGCGACGTCGCTGAAGGACCGCGCCGAGAACATCATGATTGTTGACCTGCTGCGGAACGACCTCAGCCACTTCGCCGAGCCCGGCACTGTCACGGTCAGCCGGCTGTGCGAGATCGAAAGCTACGCCACCGTGCACCAGATGGTCAGCACCATCGATGCGCAGCTGCTGCCCGGTGCCCCCCGGGCCGAAGCGGTGGCCGCATGTTTCCCGGCCGGCTCCATGACCGGCGCCCCGAAGATCAGCACCATGGCCATCCTGGACCGGCTGGAAGAAGGGCCTCGCGGGCTGTATTCGGGCGCTATCGGTTACTTCTCGCTGAACGGCGCCACGGACCTGGCCGTTTCCATCCGCACCCTGGTGACCACCACCGACACCGGGAACAGCAGCAACGCCGAGCCGTCGGCGCTCCTGACTCTCGGCGTCGGCGGCGCCATCACGGCGGACTCAGTGCCGGAGGAGGAATACGACGAGATCCGGGTGAAGGCCTACGGCGTGCTCTCCGCACTGGGCGCGGAGTTCCCCGCTGGCTGACCCGCCTGCTACTGGACCGTTGCCGTCAGCCGCGCCACGTTGTCCACGTACCTGGCAGCCAGCGGGCGCCGCACCCAGTCCTTAAGCAGGAGTTCGCTGGAAATGTCCCGGTAGGTGTTTTCGACCGCGCGCATGCTGTTGACGATGTCCGCGCCGAGCAGCATCACCGAGACCTCCATGTTCAGCGAGAAGGACCTCATGTCCATGTTGCTCGAGCCCAGGACGGCCACCTCGTCGTCGATGGTGAAGTGCTTCGCGTGCAGCACAAAAGGCGCCTGGTAGAGGTAGATCCGGACGCCGGCCTCCAGCAGCGCCTCGTAGTAGGAGCGCTGGGCGTGGTGGACCAGGAACTGGTCGCCCTTCTCGGAGACGAACAGCTCCACGTCCACGCCACGCTGGGCGGCGGTGGTGATGGCGTAGAGGAGGGAATCGTCGGGCACGAAGTACGGGCTGCAGATGGAGATCCGGTGCTGCGCTGAGTAGATCAGGGTGTTGAACAGGCGCAGGTTGTTCTCGGTGATGAATCCGGGGCCGCTGGGCACCACCTGGGCGGTGACGTTGCCGGGTTCCGGGTTGGCAGGGAGTTGCAGCTGGTGTTCGAGTGACTCGTCGGTTTCGCTGAGCCAGTCGGTGGCGAAGACAACGTTCAGCGTGGTGACGATCGGCCCGCGCAGGGAAGCCATCAGCTCCACCCATTCGCGGCCGGCCTTGCGGTGCCGCTTGTTGTTGTACGACGGCTCGATCAGGTTCTGCGAGCCGGTGAAGGCGATTTCGCCGTCGATCACCATGATCTTGCGGTGGTTGCGGAGGTCCGGACGGCGCCACTGGCCCTGGGTGGGCAGCAGCGGGAGCATCCGCTTCCACTGGATTTTGCCTGCCTTCAACCGTTTCAGGAGGTTGCGGTACCCCGAAACCCGCAGCGTGCCGATGTGGTCGAACAGGACCCGGACTTCCACACCTCGCTCGGCAGCCTCCTCCAGGGCGGTCAGCAGATCGTTGGTGATGTGGTCCGTGCTCATGATGTAGAACTCGGCATTGATGAACGTCTTGGCCTTGCGCACTGCCTGAGTCATGGCCAGGATCGAATCGGGATAGCCGGGGATGAGTTTGACGGAGTTGCCGTCCACCATGGGCAGGGAGCCCAGCCGGCGGTTGAGTTCACCGGCGGACTTCACCCATTCCGGACCGGGGTAGTCGCTTTCGACGTCGGCGAGCGCCGAGATGCCTGAGCGCACCCGGGTGTTGACGATCTCCTGCTGCTGGCGCCGGCGGCTGGAGAGCTTGAAGTTGCCGAAGAGCAGGAAGAGGATCAGGCCAACGAACGGGACAAAGAAGATGCCCAGCAGCCAGGCCATGGCCGTGGTGGGACGCCTGTTGCCGGGGATGATGCCAACGGCCAGGACCCTGATCACCAGGTCGGCCACGCCAAGCAGCACCACAACCCAACCCGGGGCAGTACCCAAAAGCGAAACTGGCCACAGCACTCGATTTAACCCCCGCAGTAGGCGCCCTGGCGGACGGTTTCCGGCCAGGGCAATGACCCCAGCTTATCGGCGGCGGGCCCGACTAAGCTGGAGCCATGACTTCTCCTGCCACTGTGGTGCTTGTTTTTCTGGACCCGGAGTTTCCGGCCGGCCGGTTGGCCGATGCTTCCCGGCCGCAGTTGCTGGCCACGGACCAGGGTGCCACCCGTGGGGACGGCGTGTTCGAGTCGATGCTGGCGGTGGGCGGCGCGGTCCGGAAGCTGCAGGCCCATCTGGACCGGCTTGGCGGCTCGGCGAAGGTCCTCGATCTGGTGATCCCCGGCCAGGACCGGTGGCGGGCGGCCATCGAAACAGGTGTGGCCGAGCACCGCGCGAAGCATCCGGCTCCCACTGACGCCGATGACGAACTGGTGGTCAAGCTGGTGGCCACCCGGGGCGTGGAAGGCGCGGACTCCCCCACCTGCTGGGTCCAGGTCTCGCCGGTGGGCGCAGCGGGACGCCGCCAGCGTGAGACGGGCATAGACGTCATTCTGCTGGACCGCGGCTATGACAGCGACGTCGCTGAACGGGCCCCATGGCTGCTGCTCGGCGCCAAAACACTCTCCTATGCGGTGAACATGGCCGCCCTCCGCCATGCACGGAAGCAGGGCGCGGATGATGTCATCTTCACCTCGTCGGATGGACGCGTCCTGGAGGGTCCCACCTCCACCGTGCTGCTGGCGCACCTGGAAACGTCCGACGACGGCGCCGGCGGCACCCGCACCATCCGCCGCCTGATCACGCCGCAACTGGACAGCGGAATCCTGCCTGGAACCTCCCAGGGCGCCCTGTTCACAGCTGCCAAAGCGGCCGGCTGGGAGCTGGGCTACGGCCCGCTCGAACCGCAGGACCTGCTGGATGCCGACGCCGTCTGGCTGATTTCCAGCATCAGGCTGCTCGCTCCGGTGAACCACATCGACGGCAAGGAGATCGGGACGCCCGCCCTGCAGAAGCAACTGACCGCCGAGCTCAACGCCCTGTACGCCGGGATTCAGTAGCCAGCGCTGCGTGGACCGCTTGGGAGGTCCTGCCAATACCTGTACCAGCAGGCACTCCCTCAATTCCCTTGAGTGCTGTTTGCTGGATAGCAGGCCAAGGGGAGGAACCCTGATTCGGGCGACGGCGGCGCAATTGGTAGGGTGGGAGCCGCCCAGTACGCCGAAGTGCCCATGGATTCCGGCGCCGTGATGCGCAACATCACCCTGACGCGGCGCCGCCCCCGCCGGGCCTGCATCGAAGAACCCATGCCGGACATCCTCAGCGGAAAAGTCCAGCCCCGGCAAATCTTTGACCGCGCCGTGGCAACCGGGAATGTGCCGGCATCCTCCCCCTCAGCCGCAACTACTCGAACAACGCAACTACTCGAACAGCACTGGAGAAGAATGCTTACCGTAAACGCTTACGCTGCACCGTCCGCAACCGGGGACCTCGTCCCCACCACCATCGAACGCCGCGACGTCGGGCCCCACGACGTGCTCATCGACATCAAGTTCGCCGGCATCTGCCACTCGGACATCCACACCGTCCGCGGCGACTGGGGACCCCAGAGCTATCCGCTCTCGCCCGGCCACGAAATTGCCGGCATCGTCACCGAAGTGGGGGCCGAGGTGACCAAGCACAAGGTGGGCGACCGCGTCGGCGTCGGCTGCATGGTCAATTCCTGCCGCGAATGCGCCAACTGCCTCAAGGGCGAGGAGCAGTACTGCCTCGCCGGAAACGTGGGCACCTACGGCGCAGTGGACCGCGACGGCACCATCACCCAGGGCGGCTACTCCACCCACGTCGTGGTCACCGAGGACTTCGTGGTGACCATCCCGGAGGGCATCGAACTCGACGTCGCCGCTCCCCTGCTGTGCGCAGGCATCACCACCTACTCCCCCTTGCGCCACTGGGGCGCCGGCCCCGGCAAGAAAGTCGCCGTCGTCGGCCTGGGCGGACTGGGGCACATGGCCGTCAAGCTTGCCCACGCGATGGGCGCCGAGGTCACTGTGCTGTCCCAGTCGCTCAAGAAGCAGGAGGACGGCCTCCGCCTGGGCGCCGACCACTACTACGCCACCAACGACGAGAACACCTTCGCCGACCTGGCCGGCAGCTTCGACCTGATCATTAACACGGTCAGCGCTTCGATCGACATCAGCTCCTACCTGCAGCTGCTGACGCTCGACGGCGCCCTGGTGAACGTCGGCGCCCCGGCGGAGCCGCTCCCGGTGAACGCGTTCGCCCTCATCATGGGTCGACGGTCCTTCGCCGGTTCCATGATCGGCGGCATCCGCGAGACCCAGGAGATGCTGGACTTCTGCGCCCAGCACAAGATCGGTTCCGAGATTGAGGTCATCCCGGCCGGCAAGATCAACGACGCCTACGAGCGGGTGCTCGCCTCGGACGTGCGGTACCGCTTCGTGATCGATACCGCGACGCTGAGCTGACGGGCAGGGCTTTGAGCTGACCCCAGGGTCAAGTCAAAGGAGGCGGGCACCGGCCAGGTGCCCGCCTCCTTTGCTGTCCCCGACCTGCCCGTCCCAGGTATAGCCTTGGCGGGGAGGAACGAAATGGCTGTTCGAAGTGCAGGAATACTGTTGTACCGGCGGAGTGCAGCAGGTGGGCCGGAAGTCTGGATAGCCCACATGGGCGGGCCGTTCTGGGCCCGCAAACCGACCCACTCGTGGTCAATTCCCAAGGGGGAGTACAGCGCCGGGGAGGATCCCCTGCCGGCGGCCCTGCGGGAGTTCGCGGAGGAGATCGGCACGCCGCCGCCGGCGGTGGACTACATTCCCCTGGGCGAGTTCCGGCAGCCTTCGGGGAAAATCATCACCGTGTTCGCCGCTGAGTCCGATTTCCGGCCGGAACGGATTGTGAGCAACACCTTTCCACTGGAATGGCCCAAGGGGTCTGGCAACATCCAGGACTTTCCGGAGGTGGACGACGCCCGCTGGGTGAGCGAACCCGATGCCCGGACCAAGCTCGTCAAGGGCCAGCTTCCGATTCTGGATGCCCTCCTGAAGCATCTTGCGTGAGACTGGCCCTACAGCCTGTCGGCTGAATACCCGAAGCGTTCCAGCACCGCGTTGCCGCCGCTGGCTGACACCCCGATGACCCGCCCGGTGAACCCTCCGGCCACCTCCGTTGACAGGTAGCGGCCGTCGAGCCGGGCCAGGACGGTGGACTGCCCGTCCGCACGGAACCCGAGCGACACCTCGTCGGGCCCGAAATTTTTCCCGGGCTGGCCTGCCAGCGGTGCCGGGGCGCAGGCGATCTCCAGCTCCAAGGGCGCCCCCACGGCGGCGCCACCCGCCGTCGCAATTTCCTGCCGGAGCGGCCCAATCCCCGCCAGCGCCCGCACGGTGTCACCGTCAACCTGGACGGCATACCAATGCGAATCGTCGATCCTGAGCACCAGTTCTGCGGCCCCCTCCACCGGGCGGACGACGGCGCGCGCTGCCCACGCCTCGTCGTGCACCCGCGTGGCCAGCATCGGGGCCCGTTCTGCCGCGGCGTCCTCGCCCGCGTCCTCACCCGCGCGCTCGCCCATGCCCTGGAGGCGGATGCCTGCTCCGGGGATGTGCCGGCTGAACGAGGCCGGATCGTTCCCCGGCGACACCCACCTCATGTGCAGCAAGGGTGAAGAAAAGTCATCCCCGAAGGAGGTGTCGGCCGGCGGGACCTTGAACTGTTCCTCGTCGAAGCGTGGCCAGCCGTCCTGCCAGGTGATGCCGGCAAGGAAAGTCTCCCGTCCCAGCACGTGGTAGCCGGGGCTGGACCCACGAACCCGCACGCCCAGGTGCACCGCAGCCCAGCCGCCGTCGGGGCCTTCCACGAGGTCCGCGTGTCCCACGTTCTGAACGGGCGTGTCCAGGCTGCGGTGACTGAAGACAGGGTTGTCCGGGTGCGGCTCGAAAGGCCCGGACGGGGACGTGCTCCGGCTGATGGACACCGCGTGGCCGCGCTCCGTGCCGCCTTCGGCAATCATCAGGTACCACCACCGGCCTGTCTGGTACAGATGCGGGCCCTCGGGGTGGGCAAGGCCCGAGCCCTGCCAGAGCTTGCGCGGGCTTTCGAGCAGGCGGCCGCTCTCCGGATCCAGGCGCGCCTGGACCACTCCGGAACCGCCCTCACCGGGCCCGAAACCAAGCCAGGTGAGGTAGCAGTTGCCGTCGTTGTCCCACGCGATGTCCGGATCGATGCCCGGTGTTCCCGCAATCGGCACGGGCTCGCTCCACGGCCCGGCGGGATGCTCGGCGTGGAACAGCAGGTGCCCGCCGCCGAAATCGCTCATGTTGGTGGTCACGAACCAGAACTGTCCGTTGTGGTGGCGGAGTGTGGACCCGAAAATGCCGCCTGACCGGCGCCTGTCTCCGGCCGCGAACTGGCTTCTGCGGGTCAGGATGTTTCCGATCTGTTCCCATTGGACCAGGTTCCGGCTGTGGAAGATGGGTGCCCCGGGGAAATACTCGAAACTCGATGTGGCCAGGTAAAAGTCATCCCCGACGCGGCAGATGGTGGGGTCGGGAAAGAAACCCGGGATGACGGGCGTCAGCGAGCCCGGATTGAGGCCTCCACTGCCTGCGTTACTGTCAGTCACGTGAGCTTCTCCGCCATCCGCCGGGGCCTGTGGCTGTTGGCAGGCCGGGAGCTTTCACGGTACCTGCCCCCGCAGGATGGCAAGGTGCGTGGTTCCAATGACCGGAAGGATGAAATTTGCCCTTGAATTTGGCCAACAGCTGGTCAGGCCCTGTTGGGCCGGGAGTCCGGGCCGTAAGGTTTGGTGCATGAACTCGCACACGGAGCCGAACATCAACCTGACGTTTGACGAATGCTGGGAACTGCTCGCGGACGACGCCGTGGGCCGCCTGGCCCTTGTGGTGGACGATCATCCGGAGATCTTTCCGGTGAACTACGCCCTGGACCGCAGGAGCGTAGTGTTCCGCACCTCTGCCGGTACCAAGCTGTGGGTCGCCTCGTCAGAGAGGCCTGCTGCGCTGGAAATCGACGGCTATGATCCCCACACCGAGGAGGCCTGGAGCGTGGTGGTGCGCGGTGACACTTCGCTGATTGAGGACCAGGCTGAAAAGGACGCCGTTGATGCACTCAAACTCGAGCCCTGGCAGCCCGGGAGCAAGGACCATTACATCCGTCTGAACGCCCGCGCACTGACCGGCCGCCGCTTCAAGGTCAACAAGCCCGATGTCTGGAACACCAGGCTGTCCGACCGGCGCCGGGCGTCGTTCGAATAGCAGGCCGGATAACGGCAGGCCCCGGACGCGGCTCAGGCTCCTGCCGGCGGCACCCGGTGCGAAAGGTTCGATTCAAGGCCGGAAAGCAGGATGGTCATTCCCTGGTCCAGCTCCGCTGCGCCGTCGTAGTCAGCCAGGACAGGCGCAAGCGCGCGGAGCCGCGGGAACTCCTTGGCCGGCAGCCGGTGCAGTCCCAGCCGGAGCAGCACCTCGTTTTCCTCCGGGTCCACGATGAACTCCTGGAGCTCATTGAGGATGTGCCCGTACAGGAAGGCGTAGTAGGCCCGGTAGACGTGCAGCGCGTCCGCCGGCTGGAACCCGGCGTCGATTAGGAGCGTAAGGATCTGCTCCAGCGGCCGCAGCGTACCCAGCGGCCGGAGCCCCAGCGGAGTGGACAGGGGCCGCGTCACGAGCAACGGGACAACGTTTGGGTGCCGCAGGGCCAGGAACCGCAGGTCATGGGCGATCCGGCGCAGCTGGGCCTTCCAATCCGGATCATGCGGGAATATCTCGAGTTCGTTGAAGACCAGCTCCGAGACACCGTCAAGCAGCGCTGCCCGGTTTTCGGCGTACCGGTAGAGGCTCATGGGATCGCAGTTGAGCTCCTGGCCCAGCCGACGCATGGTGAGCGCGTCAAGGCCCGCACTATCCACCAGGTCCAAGGCCGTGGCCAGCACAAGTTCCTTGCTGAGCCGGGCTTTTTGACCCGGCGTGTCGGTGGCTGGATTGTTCGGGGAGGGCATGGAATTCCGTCCTGTGTAGGTGTTGCCTCCAGTGCCAACAAATAATAAAGACGCTTGCTGAATCTGTAGTCTACGGCTACAGTCTACATTGTAGGGAAGCAATTGAAACCGGTTTCCCTGTTGACCTCGTCGACACCCCCGAACGCCCGGTGCAAGGCGTTCAGGCACGGCTGCTGTAGCCGAATGGCAGCCACAAAACGCACCTCGCGGAAGAGAGCCCTCCATGGCGCATTCCCAGTACGACAAATTCCTTTCCGAAGCCACCTCGTATGACACCGAGGCTGAATTCACCCTCGACAAAGACCCCCTGTACGGCCTCTACACCAGCTGGTGCTACATCAACGAACGCATGCCCCGGACCGAGAATGCCTTCTGGGCAGCCATGAAGGACCGCATCCACCCCGAACGGAACGGCCTGCGCATGAAGGGCCCGGCCGCTGCCGACTACATCCTGACCAGCTATCCGGGCCTGGTCTAGCCAATGAACGTCCCAGCCTGTTCATACCTTCCCCGGGGCGCCCTGCAACCCCGGGGAAGTCTTCCGTGGTGCGCGGATTGCGATACGGACCAGCACCTGAGCGTCGGATCAGTGGTGGTACTTGACGCCCGCAAGGACACGCTTGCGGCAGACATCAACTGCGGCCGCTGCAAAAGCTCACGTGTCCTGGCAACCACGGCTGCTTTTGTAGCGGCAATCCTCGCCAGAACCTAGACCGCAGTGACCCAGGAAAAGCAGTGACCCAGGAAAACCTGATGCCAAGCGAGCTTACGGTGCCCCTGGTCCCGGGAGTCCGGATCCGGCTGCTCCGCCGCACCGACGCAGCAGGCATGAGCCTGGCCTACGGAACCGTGATCACCTGGCCGCATGGGAGCCCTCACGGGATGAGGCCTTCTTTTCTCCGGGCCATCAGCTGAACATCATTCAGGCCAAACTGGCCCAGCTTTCGGTGGGACAGGAAGTTCCGTGGGTGCTGGTGGACGACGGCGAGCCCGCACATATCGTTGGCGCCGTCACCCTTACCGGCATCGTCCGCGGCCCGTTCCTCAGTGCGAACCTCGGGTATTGGGTTGATGCAGGCCTGGCCCGTCAGGGAATCGGTTCGGCGGCCGTCAGGTTTGCCACCGGCCAGGCCCGGGAAAGCCTCGGGCTGCACCGGATCCAGGCGGCAACGCTCGTCCACAACGGCCCCTCACGCAGGATCCTCCGGCGCACGGGATTCCAGGAAATCGGGGTGGCCCCGGAGTACCTGAAAATCGCGGGCAGATGGCAGGACCACCTGCTGCACCAGTTGATCCTCCACGGCTGAAAACACGCAAAACCGGGGCCCTAACGGCCCGCCGGATTTCGCCTATGCTGGCCCTGAGACCTCCTGGATCCGCAGCATGGAAAGGCACACCATGAGCAACGACGCTCGCATTCCCGTCATCCTCGGCGGCGCCCGTACCCCTTTCGGCAGGTTCCGCGGCGGACTCTCACCCTTCTCGTCCAGCCAACTCGGTGCCCATGCCATCCGGAACGCCCTGGAACGCTCGGGCGTGGCGCCGGAACAGGTCCAGGCCGTGATCGTGGGCCAGGTCATCCAGGCCGGCGCCGGCCAGGGACCGGCGAGGCAGGCCAGCCTCGCCGCCGGCATCGGCTGGGACGTGCCCACTGTGACCATCAATAAGCTTTGCCTCTCCGGCCTGACAGCCGTGATCGACGCCGCCCGGATGATCCGCGCGGGCGAGGCCGATTTCATCGTGGCTGCCGGCCAGGAATCCATGACCAACGCCCCTCACCTGCTGCCCCGGCTGCGGGCCGGCGTTGCGATCGGCGATACCCCGCTGCTGGACTCGCTGAATTTTGACGGCCTCCAGGACCCCGTCTCCGGAGAACTGATGGGTTCGGCAACCGACGCCGGCAACACACGGCTTGGCATCAGCCGCCAGGACCAGGACACCGTGGCGGCCCGTTCCCACCAACGTGCCGAAGCTGCCAGGGAAGCCGGAATCCTGGCCGAGGAGATCGCTCCCGTGGAGGTGCCGCAACGCCGCGGGCCCGCCGTCGTCATCGATGCAGATGAAGGCATCCGCGCCGGCACTACCCTTGAGGCCCTGGCGGCGCTGAAGCCCGCCTTCTCCACGGACCCGTCCGCCACCATCACGGCAGGTTCCTCGTCCCCGCTGTCCGACGGTGCCGCTGCCGTGGTGGTTGCCAGCAAGGCTGCGGCAGAGGCAGCCGGCCTCACCTGGATTGCGGAAATCGGCAGCCACGGGCAAACCGCCGGACCGGACGGCTCCCTGCACTCCCAGCCGTCCCGGGCCATTGAGCGGGCACTGAAACTTGAGGGGCTAAGCGTCGATGACCTGGACCTCATCGAGGTCAACGAGGCCTTCGCCTCGGTGGTGCTGCAGTCCGCCAAGGACCTTGGGATCGACGCCGGGATGATCAACGCCGACGGCGGCGCCATCGCCTTGGGCCACCCTGTGGGCGCGTCCGGCGCCCGCCTCGTGCTGCACCAGGCACTCGCGCTGAAACGGCGCGGCGGCGGGACCGGCGTGGTGGCTCTGTGCGGCGGCGGCGGCCAGGGCGAAGCCCTCATCCTCAAAGCCTGAGGCAGCTCGGCGGCGGTCAGGTGGGGATGATCCGGAACAGGAAACGCGTCCGCACCATGGTCCAGAGCAAGCCCAGGATCACGACGTAGGCCGCGGTGTTGACGAGGACATCGCCCAGGCCCAACGCCGGGATATTCGCGATCACCGCTATGAGGACCACGTGGATAACGAACACGTAGAGCGTGGCCCGGCCCAGCGGGATGAGGAACCAGCCAAGGGCACGCTCCACCGGTTTCCAGTAGGCGGTGAGGAACGCGTAGGAGGCCACTATCAGGACCAGGACATTGAGCAGGCGTCCGGGGGCCAGGTAGGTGCGCGCAAAGAAGGAGTCGTACATACTCCGGTAAACACCGTCCGGAATGACAGCCAACCGCACATCGAAGCCGTTGGCGAGGTAAGGGTTGCCCCAGGACAGGAACGCGAAAACGGCTGCGCCCACAGTGCAGGCAGCCACCGCCCACGGGTTCGCCGTGAGCCAGGCCACGAGCTTCCGCCGGTGGAACCCCGCCACGAGGCCGATCACAAACAGCACCTGCCACACCATCAGCGGAAAAGAATCCTCGAACTGGGAGGGAAGCAGTCGGAAGCGGGTGGCCGCCCCTAGCCCGTAGACGCCCAGTGTGGCCGCCAGCACCCACCAGGCTTTGCCGCGGTTAAGCGCCGCAAGAATCAGGGGACTGGCCAGCAGGAGAATGACGTAGAGGCCCATGACGTTGAACTGCCACGGCCCGAACTGCAGCAGCAGGATGGCGGGAAGAAGCTGCGGCGGCACCGGAAACTCGAAGAGCGATTCCATGCCGGCATAAAGATCGTAAGTGCGCCCGGCGGAGCCATGCCCTGCACCACCTGTCCCCTGGTCCGTGTAAGAGGTAAGGGAGGCGGTCTGAAAGACCGGCACCAGGGATACCAGGAAGATGCCCAGCAGTACCACCAGGGCCGTGACATAGAGCTTTCCGGCCCGGCGCGCCGTCAGGTCCACCACGGTGCCAAAGTCATCCCTGACCCGCGGCCCGTAAACCATTCCCACCACCAGCCCGGAGAAGAGCACGAACAGCTCCGCGCCGGAGACAAAGCCCACCGCCTCCTGGGTCAGCAGCTGGAAGAGGGACGTCATGCCGAGGTGGTTCACCACCACAAACACGATGGCCAGGCCGCGCAGCAGGTCCACCCGGGAATCCCGCTTCGAAGGATCGGCATAGCCCCACGCACCCACCGCAGAGACTCTTCGCGGGAGTTGCCATAGCGCCACCAGGAGGACAAGCAGGGCCACACCCACGCTCCAGGCGGCGGCACCGGTCACGGTGTTGGCCCGGGAGTGCGCCTGTCCGGTTCCCAGCTCAGTAACGGGGCCGGTGACCAGTCGCGATGCCGCGAGCCGGGCACGCGCGGCCGCCGCCACCTCAGCATTTCCGGTGATGGTCCAGTCGATACTGGCAACACCGCTGTCCCGTGTGCTGACCCGCTCGTCCCACACCACGGCAGCTGTCCTGCTGAAGCGCGCCGACGTGGCAGCTTCAAGCGTCTGGTCCCACCAGCCTCCCTTGATCTCGGCCTCCGCAGCCCCGCCGGCCGAGGGGCTGTAAAACGCTGCCGTCTGCAGGAGAAAGGGCTTCCCGGCTTGCTCCACGTAGGTGGCGTAGAAGTCCTCGTTTCCGGCGCCGGCCAGCATGGACGCCAACTCTCCGGACGCAGGCACGGTGTTGACGGCGGCTTTCCCGGCTGTGTCGTCGTGGTAAGCCGAAAGCCCCGCCCATTCGACGGCGTTGTCTCCGGGATAGTAGGGCGCATACGCACTGTCTGTGCCGTCCCACGCACCGTCGCTGTTGGTGTCCAGCAGGGCGAAGCCCTCGCTCCCTGCGGCAGGGGCGTTGCGGTTCCGTTCAAAGGGGTAGTCCCGCCCAACGTATGGTTCCCAGACCATGAGCGTGCCGGCGTCGTCCGTTTCCTTGAACTCCGCGGCGACGGCACGGAAGGCAGCACGGTATGCCGCCGGCTGCTGGCCCCAGTCAACCCAGCTGCCGTTCATGTCCGGGGCGAAGCGCACCAGCATCGTGCCCTGGAAGCCGGCCGAAACGTTGGCGACCTCAGCAGCGAACGCCCGGGCCGCCGCCGCGTCGATCTGTTCGAGCGGAACGGTGGGCTTGACGGTGAACATTGCGTGGGAGCCAACGGCTGACGCCTGGTCCAAAAACTGCCGGAGATTGTCGGCCTCTGCGTCGCGGAACGGGATGGAGATGTCGTGGCCGAACACCGCGGGGGTGGCCCCCAGCCGTTCGGCAAAGGACCCGGCCGAGTCCTGGCCCCACTCAAGGACAGCGCCCAGCAGCGGCTTTCCTGCCTCCGGGGCCGGTCCGGGTTGGGCGGCTGCGGCAGCGCCGGCCGGCAGAAGGCTGGACAGGAGGGTGGCCAGCAGGAGCAGGGCCGCAAGAAGTGCTGACGTCAGCGGGCTGCGGAGTCCGGGTGCGGCCGACGGCGGCACGCGCCTGAGTGCGGTGGCTTTCGGCATGCTGGTGTGGACCCTCCCCCGGGACGGCTTTGCAGTGATGGCGGCCGGCGCCACCTGCGGAAACTCTATCGGTCCCCGCAGGCCTGTCCGGGCGTTGCCTTGCGCCCCCGCCTCCGCGTCAGCCGCCAGGAGGACCGGCCTCAGCCGGCCAGGATAACCATTGGCACCAGGCGCTCCACGCAGGAGACCCGGACCAGGCTCTCCAGTCCTGATGCCGCCCTGTTGTTGACCCCGGTGTCGTCACACCAGTCCAAGGCGTAGGGGTAGGCGGTGACCCCGGCGTTCCCGGCGGCCATTCCCGCCGGAACGGTAAACACGAAAGTGAAACCGCCGTCGTCGGTCATCGGAGCAAGTCCCTCCAGCACGTTGATTCCGGCAGCGTCCCGAACCGTCACCTGGACCTTGGCGTCCGCGCCGTAGCGGGCATCGCACGTGGTGTCCTGCGCGCTGACCGTGACCTGGTCTCCCGGCCGCGCTTCCGACGGCGTGACGCTGTAGGCCGGCGGCAGGCAAGGCGGCGGACCCGGAACATCCCGGCAGCCGGCCACGCCCATTAGGATCGAAGCTCCGCACAGGGCCGCGGCCAGCCGCCGTACCCGGGTTCCCCCCGCCCTTTGGTTCCTGCTGTCCGCCATGGCCTGATTGTCCCGCCCGGATGGTGAGGGGGAGAAGCACGCGCAGGTTACGAAAGTCCGGCTTGGTTACGGAACATGACGACGGCGGCGGTGCGGCCGGGCGGGCCGGATGTTACGTTTTTGGGGAGTAATGAGAACCGGCGCCAAGCCCTGACTGGCCGGTCGGCAACCCTCCCTTTCGCGGCGGGGTGCCTCAGGTGAATACTCGGCATATCGACCCATTCGAGCTGCAAGCGTGAAAGAAGGAGTTCCGTCGTGTCCGACGCACCTGCCCCCGAAGAAAGATTGTCCTACCGGCTCATCACGGGGCCGGACGACAAGGCTTTCTGTGAACGGATTTCCACCGCCTTGGCCGAGGGGTACGTCCTGCACGGCAGCCCGGCCGCCACATTCAACGGCAGCAGCGTGATTGTTGCCCAGGCACTCATCCTCCCGACGGCGATCGCGAGCGCGGATGCCGCCGTCGCCACCGCTGTTGAAGACCTTGAATCGGGCGACGACCTCGACTTCGACGGCGAGGGCCACGCATGAGCTACGCCGGAGACCTCACCCCGCTGGAAGCCTGGGCCAAGCTGGAGCAGGGCGCCATCCTGGTGGACGTCCGCACCGAAGGCGAATGGGCCCACATCGGCATCCCGGACACCAAGGCCACTGACAACGACCCCCTGTTTATCCAGTGGACGTTCCCCGGCGGGATCCCCAACCCGGATTTCCTCACCGACCTGACCCAGCAGGCCCCGGAGGACCCAACCACCGAGCTCATTTTCCTCTGCCGCTCCGGCCAGCGGTCCATCGCTGCCGCCATCGCCGCGACACAGGCCGGCTTTACCTCCTTCAATGTCCTGGAGGGTTTCGAAGGCGAGCCCGACCGCTACGGCGAGCGAACCGTCAACGGCTGGAAGAACCGCGGCCTGCCCACCAACCTCGGAAGCAAATAAGTGACCTTCAACAAAGATGCCGCCGGCTGGAGCCCTGACACCCAGGCCGTCCGCGGCGGGCTGGACCGCACCAACTTCCAGGAGACCACCGAGCCGGTGTTCCTGAACTCGGGCTTCGTCTACGAGTCGGCCGCCGCAGCCGAACGCGCCTTCACAGGCGAGGACGAACGCTTCGTCTACTCCCGCTACGGCAACCCCTCCGTTGCCACCTTCCAGGAACGGCTCCGCCTGCTGGAGGGAACCGAGGCGTGCTTCGCGACGGCGTCCGGCATGTCCGCTGTCTTCACAGCCCTGGGTGCGCTGCTGGCAGCCGGGGACCGGGTGGTTGCCGCCCGCTCACTGTTCGGCTCGTGCTTTGTGATCCTGAACGAAATCCTGCCGCGCTGGGGCGTGGAGACGGTGTTCGTGGACGGCCCTGACCTGGACCAGTGGCGCGAAGCCCTGTCCGAGCCCACCACGGCCGTTTTCTTCGAATCGCCATCGAACCCCATGCAGGAAATCGTGGACATTGCCGCGGTCAGCGAGCTGGCGCACGCGGCCGGGGCCACCGTCGTCGTCGACAACGTTTTTGCCACTCCCCTGCTGCAGCGCTGCGGCCAGTTCGGCGCGGATGTCATTGTCTACTCCGGCACCAAGCACATTGACGGCCAAGGCCGGGTGCTGGGCGGTGCCATCCTCGGGACCAGGGAATTCATCGACGGTCCGGTCAAGCAGCTGATGCGCCACACGGGACCCGCGCTGTCCGCGTTCAACGCCTGGGTGCTGACCAAAGGCCTGGAAACCATGGCGCTGCGCGTGAACCACTCGTCCGCGTCCGCGCTGCGGCTCGCCGAATGGCTCGAACAGCAGCCCGCCGTCAGCTGGGTCAAATACCCCCTGCTGAAGTCGCACCCGCAGTACGAGCTGGCCGCCAAGCAGATGAAGGCCGGTGGCACCGTTCTCACACTGGAACTTGCGACGACGGGCGGCCGCTCGGGCAAGGACGCCGCCTTTGCGCTGCTGGACGGGCTGCGGATCATCGATATCTCCAACAACCTGGGCGATGCCAAGTCCCTGATCACCCATCCGGCCACCACCACCCACCGCGCCATGGGCCCCGAAGGCCGGGCCGCCATCGGGCTTAGCGACGGCGTCGTGCGGCTTTCGGTTGGCCTGGAGGACGTGGACGATCTCATCGGCGATCTGGAACAGGCGCTCAAGCAGATCTGATACGCCGCCTTAGCGGCGGGCGGCCAGCGCCGAGGAGAGGGCAGATGCCGACGCGGCACTGCTGTTGATCCGCCAGTCGGTCTCCTTGTTCAGGTTGAACCAGACAAAACCGGAGACGTCCGGCTGTGCCCTCAGGTAGGAGACCAGCGCGGTGTTCCAGTCCGGTTTGCTGCCGCCGGTTTCGGTGCTCGCCGTTTCGGTGATGACGATCTGCTTGCCGGGGGCGATTGTCCGGAGCGCGGCCAAGTGCGGCCCGAACACGGCGTCGGGCAGCTGCCAGGAACTCCACACCTGGGTGGTGCCCCAGTTGTAGGCGTCCAGGCCCACGGTGTCCACGTACGCATCGCCCGGATACAGCACGGACGGATCAACGGACCCGCCTCCGTTGGGCGCCCACACCCAGTTGACGTTGGTTGCTCCGGCTGCGCTGACGAGATCGTGCACGTGCCGCCATGCCTGGATGTAGTCCCCGGGACCGTTGCCGTTGACCGCTTCGGCCCACGGGTACCAGTTGCCGTTCATTTCGTGGGCGAACCGAAGCATCAGCGGCTTGCCCCATGATGCAAGGGCACCTGCCCACTGGCTGATGTACGGGTCGAAGTCTCCCGCGGTGATGCGGGCAAGTGCGTAGGCGGGCTGGGTCACGCCGGCGCCGGCGATCCACGGTTCCCAGGTGACCAGCGGCATCGCGCCGCGCTGCACCACCGATTCCAGTTCAGAAACCGGCGGGGCCTGCCGGAAGTCCTTGTAGGACAGGACGATGCCAGGACTTTCCCCCACCAGCCCCGCCACAGCGTCAAGCTCAGTGTCCGCCGCAGCCCCGCCCGGTGTGGCGACGCCGAAACGAAGGAACGCTGCACTGACAGGTGGGACCCCGGCCAGGACGGTGAACGTTGCGGTGACCGAGGTCTTGCCGGCAGTCGCCGTCAGCGCCACAGGACCCTGCGCGGTTGCCCCGACAGTGGCCACCGCGCTGAAGGTGCCGGTCTTGGTGGTCTGAAAAGGTACCGGCGCCGAGCCCCCCGTGACAGTACCCGCGGACGACCGGGGAAAGCCGGTTCCACTGAGCGCAACACTGCTCCCGGACGAACCGGAGGCGGGCGCGAGTGTCACGGCTGGTAGCGGGGCTGCCGTTGCGGCCGTAGTCCCCACCCCGACGCTGACAGCAGCCAGCCCAAATCCCAGCAGCGCGCTGCGTCGCGTCGGGTGTTCCATGCATCGTCCCCCTGATAATCGATGCGTACCTGGACGCGCCGTCTGCCAATACTATTCAGCGGGCGCGGCAAAAGGGAATGGTCCGGCGCGGGAGACCCGGCCTATCCATCGCCAGCGGCCGTGAGGCGGACGTCCACTTTGTCTCCGGCACTGACCTGGGCGGCCGCTCTTATGTCCTTCTTGACCGGGAGCAGGAAGGAGCCGCTCCTGCTGTCGGGGAAGACCGAGGTCTGCCAGGTGTGCCCCGCGATTTCCGCCGTGACTTTGACCGATCCGAAGGCCCTCCGGGACGCAGCTGCCTCTTCGCGGATGTCCTCTGCCACGTCCGGGGGCACGGTCACAAAGTGCCACCCGGCCTCGCCGGGATAGAGCCACAATTCGGCCCGGAACGAATACGACGACGTCACGGCCGCCAGTATGGCACGGGCACCTCGGTAGGCGCATCCCTCCTCTTGGCAACGCTCAGGATCCGGGCTGGCGGAGCTGCTCGGACGCCGTCTTCCGAACGGCCGCAGTCAACTCGTTCAGTACAGGTGAATCGATCTTCCAGCGCTGCCAGTACAGGGACACGTCAACCGGGTGTTCCGGCGCCAGCTCCACGAGGTCCCCGCGCCGGACGTCGGCCAGGCACTGCTGCTCCGGCAGCAGCCCCCATCCCAGTCCCAGCCGGATGGCCTGCGCGAACTCGGCAGAGGATGGAACGTAGTGCCGGGGTGCCGTGAGGCCTGCACCGGTCACCGTCGTGAAGAACTGGTCCTGCAGGTTGTCCTTGCGGTCAAAGTCCACCACCGGCACCCGGCTGCCGGCTACGAGTTCCGGCCCGTCGGGCCACCAGTGGCCGATGTACCCGGGGCTTGCCACGGCCCGGTATCTCAGGGCACCCAGCGGTTCCACCCGGCAGCCCTGAACTGCTTCGGGAGTGGCAGTGACCGCTGCCATCACCATTCCGGTCCTCAACAGCTGCGTGGAATGCTGCTCGTCCTCGCGGTGAAGTTCAAAGCATGCACCGAGACCCGGGGGCAGGCTCGCCAGCGCGGGCATGAACCACGTGGAGAGGGAGTCGGCGTTCACCACCAAGGGGATGGGCTGGCTCTGCCCTGCCCCGCTGTCTCCGAGCTCCTGCCGGGCATCCCAGTCCAGTTGCCGGACCTGCCGGGCATACCGGAGGACTGCCTCTCCGGCGGGCGTGGGGCGGGCGGGGTTGGTGCGCTGCAGCAGGATCTGCCCCGCGGCATCCTCCATCGCCCTAAGCCTTTGGGAGATGGCCGACGGCGTGACGTACAGGCTGCGGGCAGCCGCTTCCAGGGTGCCGCCGTCCACCACCGCCGCAAAGGTGCGGAGCTGCTCGAACTGGAATGTCCTCATTAGGATTCCTTACCAGAGTTTAAAATCATTAGCTGGAGTTATCATAGCCTCGGCCGTACCTTGGAGAACATGGAACCCACTGCCCTCCTCCCCGCCGTCGTGCTCGGCTTTGGCACCAGCCTGGCCCTCATCGTGGCCATCGGAAGTCAGAACGCCTTTGTCCTGCGGCAGGGCATCCGCGGTGAGCACGTCGCCGCCGTCGTCCTTGTCTGCAGCGTCTCCGACGCGGCGCTTATTGCCGCAGGCATTGCCGGGGTCGGCGCACTGATGGAGGCGAGTCCGGTGGTGATGAACGTGGCGCGGTATGCGGGGGCCGCGTTCCTCGTTGGTTACGGCATACTGGCGGCCAGGCGGGCAATCCGGCCCGGGGCACTGACGGCCGCCGGCAAGGAACCCGCCCTCCGCGCCGGAGCGGCCATCTCTACCGTGCTGGCCCTGACCTGGCTCAACCCGCACGTCTATCTGGACACCGTGCTGCTGCTCGGGTCCGTGGCCAACCAGCAGGCGCAGGAGTTGCGGTGGTGGTTCGGCGCCGGTGCTATGGCGGCAAGCCTGGGGTGGTTTTGTGCTTTGGGTTTCGGGGCGCGGGCCCTGCGTCCGTTCTTCGCGCGGCCTTCGTCCTGGCGCATTCTGGACGGCTCAGTCGCCGTCGTCATGCTGGCACTGGGAGCGCGTCTGGCGCTGGGCGCCTGAGGCTGTCCCGATTGTCTACCCTGTTCCTGCTCCCTCTGTTCATGCTCCACACTGTTGACCGCGGCGGCCCCGCGGCGTAGCTTCGTGGTCACAACCGCGATGTCGCTGGGCCAACGCATCCGCCGGACCGGGAGCCAGCCATGACTGGGGAACAAACGTTGGAGGGCAACAGGCCCTATCGAAAGGCCGGAGCAGTCATCGTCGCCGCCAGCACCTGCTGGGGGCTCGGAATATCCTTCGTGGGGATGGTGCACGCCACCAGGGACCCGGAAGCCAGGCTGGCGATGCTCCAGCGCAGCCAGGGTCCCTGGATTCTCGGCCAGTTCCTTGCCGCCGCCGGCACCATGGCCGTGCCCGTCGGATTCGTCCGGTTCGCCCAGGCCATCCGGTCCGGCCCGTCGAAGACCCTCGCCTCCGGCGCAGCCGCAGCGTTGGTTGCGGGCGCGCCCCTGTTTGTCGTGGCCCTGGCCGACCGCGCGGCGGATCTCGAAAAATTTGCCTACCGGCGTGGCCCAAGCTGGCCGTTCCTGTCGTATTCGGGACTGCACGTGGCTGCACTGGCCGCCCTGGGCGCGGGACTGCTGCTTTCGCCTTTGAAGCCGTGGAGCGGCATCACAGCCGCCGCGAGCGCCCCGGTTTTCGGTGCCATCCTGGCAGGGGCCAAGGACATCCCGCCGTTTGTCTTCTACCTGGTCGAGGGTGCTGTGGGGGCACAGCTGATGCGCTACGAGGAACGCGCCGTTACCCCTGGCGACGAATCCGGCACCTAAGCCTGGCGGACCCTGAGCAATTCGGGGGCCTCATTCTCTTCCGGCAGGCCGGAGGTTCCGCGCATGGTGACGCCGACGGCGTGGGCGACGACGGCGCCCATCCCGCCGTCGTCGGGTGCTGAGTGTTCCAACGCCGAATCCCGCGCCCGGCGCTGTTCAGTGGAGCCGGTGCCCCGGGCAATAATGTCCTCGACGCCCTGCCTGGCCAGAGCCAGCTCCCCCTGCTCCTCGAGCACCGGAGCCAGGTAATCCACCAGGGACCGCACCACGTCCACGGCGGGCGCCGGCCGGAAGGTGCCAAAATCCAGCAGCTCTCCACTGAGCCCGCTGCTGCTCGCCTGCCAGGCCGCCATCCGCAGCAGCACCGTGGGGACCGGCGCCGGATCGACGCCCTCGCGCCATTCGCGGCTGGCCGACTCCACGAGGGCCCGTACCAGTACGGCGATCAGGGCGGCGTCTTCCGCGCGGAGGCAGACATCGGCCACCCGGACCTCGACAGTGGGGTGGTTGCGGGACAGCCGGGCATCGAAGTAGAGCATGCCTTCATCCAGCATCACGCCGCTGTCCAGCAGCCGCGTCACCACGCGGCGGTAGGCGGAGTAGGTGCTGTAAATGCCAGCCGGTCCGGACGTCGGCCACCGGTTCCACGCCTGGGTGCGGTAGCTCTCAAAACCCGTCCACATCCCGTTCCAGAACGGAGAGTTGGCGCTCAGGGCCGTGAGGACGGCCAGCTTGTCCCGGATCCGGTCCAGGACGGCAACGCCCTCCTCGGGAGACTCGATGAAGGTATGGACGTGAAAGCCGCAGGTCAGTTGCTCCTGGGCCGTCAGTCCGTACCGCTCCAGCATGCGTGCATAGCGCGGGTCCGGCGTAGTGTGCGTCGTGGACGCGAGCGGGGACGTGGCCAGTGCGGCCACCCTGGCGCCGTTCTTGCGAGCCGCCTGGTCGGCGAGCAGGCGGCCGGCCCTGATCTGCGGCAACAGCTCCGCATACTGCAGGCACGGGCGCGTCTGGGTCTCGATCTGCTCAAGCTTGAGCTCGGCGCTCAGGCCCATCTCGCCGTCGTCGTAAGCGGTTTTGTCCTTGGCTCCCAGGACCTGCGGATCCTCCGGGGCATCGTCAGCAGCAAGCCGCCGGCCGGAAAGCAGGGCATCCGCCAGGGCAAGCGGCTCCCCCGTCTCCGGATCAACGATCAGGAGTTCTTCCTCGACGCCGAATGTTCGCATGACTATATTGTGCTTCAACCGCCGCCCGGTTAGCCGGGTTGCGGCCCATCATGACGAAACGCTAATCCTGGAAGTACTCCACTTTGGCGCCGATGGCGTTGAGCCGTTCGGCCAGATCCTCATAGCCCCGCTCGATCACGTAGATGTTCCGCAGCTCCGAAACCCCGCGGGCAGCCAGCATCGCCAGCAGCAGGCAGGCGGCCGGCCGGAGGGCAGGCGGGCAGCCCACCTCGGCGGCACGCCACTTCGTGGGGCCGTTGACGTAGATCCGGTGCGGGTCCAGCAGCTGCACCTGGGCGCCGAGCTTGTTCAATTCCGTGAGGTAGATGGCCCTGTTCTCATAGACCCAGTCGTGGATCATGGTCTGGCCGTGCGCGTTCGCCGCGATGACCGCGAAGAACGGCAGGTTGTCGATGTTCAGGCCAGGGAACGGCATGGGGTGGATCTTGTCTTCCGGCGCCCGGAGCTCGGAGGGCTTGGTGGTCACGTCCACCAGCCTGGTGCGGCCGTTGCGCGCCATGTACTCCCCTGAGACCTCCAGCTGCTGGCCCATCTGCTCCAGCGTGGCGAGCTCGATCTCCATGAACTCAATGGGTACGCGCCGGATGGTGACTTCGGAATTGGTGACGATGCCGGCGGTAATAAGGCTCATCGCCTCAATGGGATCCTCGGACGGGAAATACTCAATGTCGACGTCGACGAGTGACTGCCCGGTGATCTTCAGCGTGGTGGTGCCCACGCCCTCGATCTTCACACCCAGCATCTGGAGGTAAAAGCAAAGGTCCTGAACCATGTAATTGGGGCTGGCGTTCCGGATGACGGTGGTGCCCTCGCGGTGGGCTGCCGCCATGATGGCATTCTCGGTGACCGTGTCGCCGCGTTCGGTCAGGACGAAGGAGCGGTGCTGCGCATCAGGCTTTGGGGCCTGCACGGCGTAGAAGCCGGCCGTTGCCTCCACCGAAAGCCCGAACTGGCGCAGCGCCTGCATGTGCGGCTCCACGGAGCGGGTGCCAAGGTCGCAGCCGCCGGCATACGGGAGGCGGTATTCACCGGCTTCATCCAGCAGCGGACCGAGGAGCATGAGCACGCTGCGGGTTCGGCGGGCGGCCTCAACGTCCATGGCGCCGAGGTTGAGTTCGGCCGGCCGGCGCAACTGGAGGTCGGTGTCATTGAGCCAGGTGCATTCGACGCCGATGCTGGTCAGCACTTCGACGATCCGGTTGACCTCCTCGATCCGGGCGAGGCGGCGCAGCACTGTGGTGCCTCGGTTGATCAGGCTGGCGCACAGAAGTGCCACACCGGCATTCTTGCTGCTGTTGACGTCCACCGCACCGGAGAGCGTCCGCCCGCCTTCGATCCGCAGGTGCGTCATCTGCGGCCTGCCGACGTTGACGATGCTGCGGCCAAAAATGGTTTCCAGCCGCTGGATCATTTTGAGGCTGAGATTTTGCTTTCCCTGCTCCATCCGGGCGATAGCACTCTGGCTGGTTCCCAGCGCGGCCGCGAGCTGTCCCTGGGTCCAGCCCTTCTCAGTGCGGGTGTCCCGGAGGGTGGCGGCAATGTGTTCGGCGGCTTCCTGAGTCATACCCCAAAAATATCACAAGTGAGTTATTGCGGCCCCCGAATTGCCATATTCCGCGAGAATGCTCACAAAATACCCGCCTCATGCGATATCTGCGCTGCCCGACGCATCTCCTTGACCAGGCTTGCCGGGCGGTGGACACTGAAAATACCGGCTTCACAGGCACCGCGCCTTAGGCGTAGCCCCCGCGGGCCGGCAACAGTGGAGGTCCGCGATGCACGAGCCCGCGTTGCAGGAGCAGCCAGCCAGAACCCACCGGGTGGCCGTGCTAGCAGCGCTGAGCCTGCTCATGGCCGTACTGGGGCTGGCGTTGGCTCCGGCAGCCGGCGCCGCACCGCCACCGGACGATTCAACAGAACAGGTCCTGGGCAACGATGTTTCCTGGCCGCAGTGCAGGAAGACGCTGCCGGCAGATCCTGCATTCGGGATCGTGGGCGTGAACAACGGCCTGGCCAACACCACCAACCCCTGCCTCGGCGAACAGCTCCGCTGGGCGCAGGCCATCGGTGTGAACCCGACCGGCCAGCCTTCTGTTGCCTTGTATGTCAACACCGCCAACCCCGGGCACGCCGGTTCATGGTGGCCCGTAAGTAACGATTACCCGGTGGGCCGTTCAGTTCCGAACCCGTACGGAACCTGCAAAGACCAGGACGTGGGTGAAGCGTGCGCTTACATGTATGGCTATGCCAAGGCCTTCGATGACGCCTACGTCCGTGGCATCACGGACCCGCAGGATTACCTGTGGTGGCTCGATGTGGAGATCGGCAACAGCTGGTCAGCCGACAGGACCTCCAACCGCGCCGCTCTTGAAGGCATGACGGCCTTCTTCCACAGCATCCAGGCCGACGTCGGCATCTACTCCTCGAGCTATCAATGGCGGCAGATCGTGGGGCCGGTGGCAGGCTCCAGCAACCTCTATGGCCTGCCCACCTGGCTGGCGGGCGCACTCTCGGTATCCGGGGCGGAGGCCAACTGCTCACGCCAGCCGTTGACCCCCGGCGGCGACGTAGCCCTGACCCAGTTTGTGGCACACGGCTTCGATTACGACTACCCGTGCAGTTCAGCGCCAGACGAAGTTCCAGGTCCCCACGCTGACGGCTGAGACCACAGCGGCAGCCGCGATCATCACCCCGCCCAGCAAAACCCAGACGTCCAGGACGGAGTAAGTGGACTCCCGCGCCCAGGTCCTTTGTCCGCTGCCAAATCCGCGGGCTTCCATGGTGACGGCCAGCCTGGAGGCACGGCGGATGGCCTGGACCAGCAGGCCGAAACTCTGGCCCAGCGTTGCGCGCAGCCGTTGAGCGGGGCTTCCGTGCGAGCCCACTCCACGGGCACGGCGCGCCATGCCGATGGTCTGCCATTCTTCAGCCATCAGCCCCACAAGCCGCATCGCGGCCAGGGTGCCCAGCACAAAGCGGTGGGGCAGACTGGCCTTCTGGGCCAGGGCATCGGCGAGGTCGGTGGGGTCCGTGCAGCTCATCAGCAGGATGGCCGGCAGTGCGATCGCCAGCCCGCGGAGCATGAAGCCCAGCCCCAGCTGCAGCGACCCTTCGCTGATGGACCAGATCCCGACGTCGAGCAGCACAGCGCCGCTGTCCGCGGCCACTATGGCGGTGCTCCAGCCGCCCAGGGCTGCCGCCAGGATGAGCGGCCAGCCCCGCTGCCACAGGAGTCCGAGTGTCAGGCCGGCCAGGGGAAAAAGCGCCAACTCGGCCAGCAGTGCGGTGGTGGCGGATACCCAGTCAATGGAGAGGGCCAGCACCAGGGTAACCAGGAAGACCGCCGCAAATTTTGCCAGCGGGTTTGCCCGGGTGAGGATGGCGTGGTTTCCGCCCAGCGTCAGTGCCGCCCTCACGGGGCACCGGCTTCCAGTCGCGCCTCGCCCAGCGAGGCCGGGCCAAGGTGCAGTTCCGTGCCGCCCAGGACCGCACTGAACTCCTGGTCGTGGGTCACCGACACCACGGCGGTTCCGGCATCGAGCAGTTCAGACAGGAACGACGCGAGTTCTGCCCAGGTGTTGGCGTCCTGGCCGAACGTGGGCTCGTCAAGGACCAGCACCCGGGGGTGGGCCGCAAGGACCGTGGCCACGGAGAGGCGCCGCTTTTCGCCGCCGGAGAGCGTGTACGGATTGGCGTCCACAAGGTGGGTCAGGCGAAGCCTTTCGAGCAGGTCATCCACCCGTTCCTCCCCGTGGCCCAGATGGCGCGGACCGAACATCAGCTCGTCCAGCACCCGGCCGGTGACGAACTGGTGCTCGGGCTCCTGGAAGACTGTTCCGATGCGCGAGATCAGCTGGTTGGCTTTCCATTTGAAGGGGTCAATCCCTGCCCCGGCGCTCAGGTCGACAGTGGCGGACACCGTGCCGCGCACCGGCGTGAGCAGTCCGGCGAGCGTCAGGGCGAAAGTGGACTTTCCGGCGCCGTTGGGGCCTGTCACCGTCAGTGCCTGGCCTGCCCGGACCTGAGCGGTCACGCCCTCCTGCACGGGCACCGGCGGGATGGTCCTGAACCCGCGGCGCCGCGGCCGCTCGCGGGAGACAGCCAGGTTTTCGGCGGCCAGCAGAAGGTCCCCGGAACCGGCGGTCGCGCGGGACCGGGTGGCCGGGAGGTACCCCGGCACCCAGACACCGGCCCCGATCAGCATCTCCCGCGCCTCGGCGAGGACCTGGTCCGGCGGGCCGTCCAGCAGGACAGCCGAACCGTTGGCCGAGCCGGGCTGCAGCACCACAATCCGGTCCACCAGGTCTTTCCAGACGGACACCCGGTGTTCCACCACCACCAGCGTCGCACCGGTTTTGTCCAGGCACCGGCCTACCGCGTCCCGGACTTCGAGCACGCCGGCAGGGTCAAGGTTGGCCGTCGGTTCGTCAAGCAGGATCAGCCCGGGCCGCATGGCAAGGATCCCCGCCAGGGCCAGCCGCTGCTTCTGTCCCCCGGAGAGGGCCGACGTCGGGTGGTCCAGTTCGAGCCCCGTGGAACCTTGCGCGCCGGTGGAACCCGGCGTTCCGGCGGCTCCTGGCGGGCGGGCGGCACTGCGCAGTCCGACGTCGTCGAGCGCTTCATGGACCCGCCGCCAGATCTCGTCCCGCGGGACGGCCAGGTTTTCGGCGCCGAAGGCGACGTCGTCACCCAGCCGGGAAAGCACAACCTGCGTTTCCGGATCCTGCTGCATCAGCCCGGAACGTCCGCGCCGGGCGCGGGGAGCGACGCCGTCGATCAGCAGCGAACCGGTCTCGTCGGCGTCGTCCGCCTCATCCCCCAGCACCCCGGCGAGGGCGTGAAGCAGCGTGGATTTGCCCGCGCCGGAAGGGCCCAGCAGGAGCACCCGCTCGCCTGGACCGATCTCCAGGTCGAGCCCCTGGACGGCGGGGGCGGAGCGGCCGGCGTGCCGCCAGCCCCAGCCGCGCGCGGACACCGCGGCCGGGCGGACCTCCGCGGCGCCGGCGTCGGAAGCGGTCATCAGTTGAAGGCAGGCTCCGAAGCTGCCTTCCGGGACGCGAAGGAGCTCAGCACACCGGTCCGGGCCAGGCCGCGGGTTGCGATCCAGGACAGGGCGCCGGCAATCACTGCGCCCGAAATGGTGCAGAACACGATGTAGGCGAGCTTGTCACCGGGTTCGTAGGCGATGTTCCAGCCCCAGGGGAGGAAGGAGTCGTTCAGGCCGCAGAACAGCCCTGCACCTGCGCCGGCCAGCAGGGCGGCGAGGAGGTTGTACTTCTGGTGCAGGAACGAGCCGAACCGGAACTTGCCGTACACGAGCAGGAAGAACACCAGCTCGGCGCCCAGGCCCTGAAGGACTCCGGAGATCAGCACCGTGGCGCCGTACTGGGAGCCCATGATGAGCTCGCCGGTTGCGGCGACGGTTTCGCAGAAGAGTGCTGCGCCGGGTTTGCGGATGATGAGCATGCCCAGCACCGCGGGGATCATCCAGCCGCCGGCCAGCAGGCCGGTCAGCGGGGGGTACACGGCGTTCATCGGCGCGGAAACGATGCCGGCGCCCTGTGACCACGCCCAGAAAATCACGCCGCCGGCGATCGCGATAAGCGCGGCCACCACAATGTCTACGACGCGCCAGGTATTGGTTGTCTTGTTGAATGCTGCAGTTGTCATTTGGTCCTCCTGAGGAACAGGAGGGGAAAGTGCACCGGCACGCGGCGTCGCCGCCCTGGCCGGACACTTCGAGAACTCGACTCCCTTGCGCCGGTACTAACCGGATCAGGTTCGAGGGTCTGCGGCTGTCCGCACTCTCAGCGCCCACCTACGGTTCCCTGGCAATGCCAGTGATGCCCGACGGCGGCGCTCCCCTGTCGTAAATAAATCTGCCCTGTTGGGCGTGGTCCAGTTTACACCGCCGGCGCGGTAGATTGTGGGCCATGACCACCGGCCATTCTTCTGTGACAGCCTTTGATCCCGACTCCGGAGAGGACCAGCCCCGCGCCGCCCTCGAGGCGCTGATAGCGCGGATCGACGGCGAGATCAGCGAGCTGCAGTTTCCGCGTTTCACCAAGGATGATGCGCTGAACCTGGGGCTGCTGCTGGTGGAACTCGGCAAGAGCCGCAAGCTGCCCATCGCGATCGACATCAGCAGGGCGGACCAGGTCCTGTTCCATGTTGCCTTGGACGGCGCCACGCCGGATAACGAGCACTGGGTGCGGGCCAAGCAGCGCACCGCTGCGCGGTACGAGATTCCCTCGCTGCTGGTGGGGTTGCATGCCCGGCTCCGGGGCGGGCGGATCGAGGACCAGGGCTGGTTCGACGAATCCGTGTATGCAGCTCACGGCGGCTGCTTCCCTGTCTATGTCACCGGCGCCGGCGCTGTTGCCACTGTCACGGTTTCGGGCCTGCCCCAGCAGGAGGACCACGACCTTGTGGTGGAAGCGCTGCGGGAGATCCTGGCGTCCATGCGGTTAGGCTAAAGGCAGTCCGTTTTCCGCCCGCAAGGAGTCACACGAATGAACCTTTTCATCAAACTGCTTGGCACCGGAGTCAGCCTCGGCGCCGGATTCCTCGGCACCAAAGTGGTCAACGCCGTCTGGGAAAAGTCCACCGGCCGCAAGCCGCCCACCGGCAAGCACGAGGACACCCCCACCACCCTGCGCTCAGCCCTGACCTTCGCGCTCATCTCCGCCTCGGTCAGCACCATCATCCAGGTGCTCGCCAACCGCGGCACCCAGCGCGCCATCACCCGCTTCGCCAAGTCCCAGGACATCGTCTAGCCAGGCTGCCCGGCGCGCCGGCCGGCAGGCCGGGCAGTCCGGCGTTGGCCGCAAGGCCGGACGCCGGTAATCAGTCCGGACGGCCGGCGTCGGACGCTTCGTCCCGGGCGGTTTGTGCCGCCTTCTGAACCACGGCTTCCAGCTCATCGGAGCTGAGCAGCTCACGGTGCAGGTGCTTGGTGCGGTACCCGGCGCGGCCAACCATGTGCGCGGACACCGGCACCGTGAGGAGCTGGAAGATCCACGCCACCAGCAGCACCGGCCACACCCACAAGGTGCGCATCTGCAGGCCGATGGACGCCAGCAGCAGGAAAAGGCCCAGGACCTGCGGCTTCGTGGCCGCGTGCATGCGGCTCAGCAGGTCCGGGAAGCGGAGCAGGCCGACGGCGGCGGCAAGGGACATCAGGGCGCCCACCACCATGAACACGGCAGATACGGTGTCGATGATGGTGTCCACGACGCTGGCTTCAGGATTCATTGGGCTGCTCCCGCCGGCCGGCAACGAAGCGCGCCACTGTGGCCGAGCCGACGAACCCGACGATGGACAGCGCAACCAGCAGCATCAGGTTGTTCAGGTGCCTGTTGACCGCCATGTCGATGCACAAAGCCGCGCCCAGGATGGCAAGCAGGACGTCCGAGGCCAGCACGCGGTCCAGCAGCGAGGGCCCGCGGGCAATCCGGATGATGGCTCCCGCGGCCGCCAGCGAAAGAATGACTGCCGTGACAGCCAGGACGGTCTGCATCATGCTGCGGCCTCCTGCCGGATCGTTTCGAGTTCTTCCGGGGTGCCCATGATCCGGATCAGGCCTGCCTCGATGGCCCGCACTTCCTGGCGCAGTTTCTCCACACCTTCAGGGGTGCTGATGTTCAGCGCATGGAGGTACAGGGTGGAGGTGGAACGGTCCACTTCCACCACCAGGGAACCGGGGATCAAAGAAATGACATGCCCGGTGGCAGTGACCATGAGGTCCTGGTGGCTGCGGAGCTGGACGGCGACGACGGCGCTGATCACCTTCGGCCCGCGGACCACGGCCAGGTACATGACGTCGATGCTGGCGGCCACCACCTTTCCCATGAACAGTACGGCGAACGGGACGGCGTGGAGGATATTGAACCGGCCGCTCAGTTCCACCGGGGGCAGATAGAACATCCGTGCCACCAGCACGGCCAATAACGTGCCGAAGAGCAGGTTGCCGGCGCTGAAGTCCTGCCACAGCGCGCCCCAGACGATGACGAGCCACACGAGCAGGGGAAGTTCCTGCCGCAGGGAAATCCGGCGGCGGGTCATTTTCCGCCTCCCGACTTCAGGGCCAGCGGCGGTACAGGAGCGTCCTCGCCCATTACCGCTTGGATATAGGAGGTCCGGTCAAGCATTTCCTGGGCGGCCTGATCGGCGACACCGAAGAGCGGGCCGGCGAAGACGGTGAGTGCAACGCCGAGCAGCACCAGGCCGACGGTGGGGCCAACCATGGTCCGGGGCAGCAGCGTGACGTTGGTGCGGCCGGCCCTGCTGCCGGTGTCCGAATCTTCGGGCGCGGCCAGCAGCACGGGGTCCGGGTACTCGGCGTCGGAGGGCTTGCGCCAGAACGCGCGGTTCCAGACCCGGGCCACGGCCAGGAGCGTCAGGAGGCTGGTCACCACCCCGCCGATCACCAGGGCGTAGGCCAGCGGGGTGCCCAGTTCGATTCCGGCCTGGATCAGGCCCACCTTGCCCAGGAATCCGGAGAACGGCGGGATGCCGGCGAGGTTCATGGCCGGCACAAAGAACAGGATGGCCAGCACGGGCGACAACTTGGCCAGGCCCGCCAGCCGGTCCACGGAGGAACTGCCGCCCCGGCGTTCGATGAGCCCCGTGACCAGGAACAGGCTGGTCTGGATGGTGATGTGGTGGGCCACGTAGAATACAGCGGCGCCCAGCCCGGCCACGGATGACATCGCCAGGCCGAAGACCATGTAGCCGATGTGGCTGACCAGGGTGAAGGACAGGAGCCGCTTGATGTCGCTTTGTGCCAGGGCACCAAGGATCCCCACCACCATGGTCAATAACGCAGCGACCATCAGGGGCGTGTTCAGGCTGTCACCGGGGAAAAGCAGGGTTTCTGTGCGGACCATCGCGTAGACGCCGACCTTGGTCAGCAGGCCCGCGAACACAGCCGTTACCGGTGCAGGTGCGGTGGGATAGGAGTCAGGCAGCCAGAAGGACAGCGGGAACACAGCGGCCTTGATGCCGAAGGCCACCAGCAGCATGACGTGCAGCAAGGTCCGGGTTCCCTCGTCCAGATCGGCGAGCTTGATGGCGAGATCGGCCATGTTCACTGTTCCGGTGGCGCCGTAGACCATGGCGATGGAGATCAGGAACAGCACCGAGGAAACCACGGACACCACCACGTAGGTGACGCCGGCGCGGATGCGGGGGCCCGTCCCGCCCAGGGTCATCAGGACATAGCTTGCCGTCAGCAGGATCTCGAAGCCGACGTAGAGGTTGAACAGGTCCCCTGACAGGAACGCATTTGAGACGCCGGCCACCAGGATCAGGAAGGTTGGGTGGAAGATCGACACCGGCGCGTCCTGGTCGCCGTCAGCCATACCCTGGCCAGTTGCGTACACCAGCACCGCAAGGCTCACCGCCGAGGACACCACCAGCATGAGGGAGGAGAACTGGTCCACCACCATCACGATGCCCCAGGGCGGCAGCCAGCCACCGAGGTTCACAGCGGACGTTCCGCCGTCCCACACGGAAGCCAGCAGCACGCATTCGAGCAGCAGCGTCAGTGACAGCACCCCGATGCTCACGGCGCGCTGGGCCCGGGAATGGCGGATCAGCAGGAAGGCCAGGGCCGCGCCGAGGATGGGAAGGACGACGGCGAGCGGGGCAAAGCTTGCGGTGTTCACTTCACACCTCCTTCGGGGCCAGTGTTGAGGTTGCGTGACCCGGGCTGCTCTTCCGCGGCGGCATCGGCAGCAGGAATTTCCCGCGAACCGGCCGTTATGGTCGCGACCGTTCCGGGGCCGTCCCCCACCGAGGCATGGTTGGACAGTGAGCTTCCGTCGCCGCCAAGCATCGTCAGGGGAAACTCGGAGGTCTCGGCCGGGATCTCGGCATCGTCCTCGGCATCGAAACTGGGTGTCTCAGCAACGCGGAGGTCCTCGAGGTCGTATTCGATTTCGTCCTGGCGCGCCAGCACCCAGGTGCGGTAGATGATGCCGAGCATGAACGCCGTCACGGCGAAGGAGATCACGATTGAGGTGAGGATCAGCGCCTGCGGAAGAGGGTCCGCGTACTCCTGCGCAGCCGTGTCCTTGTTGAAGAACGGAGCGAGCCCGGCATAACCGCCGGTGGCCAGGATCAGGAGGTTTGTGGCGTTGGCCAGGAGCATCAGCCCCAGCAGCACGCGGGTGAGGCTTCGTTCCATGATCAGGTAGATTCCGCAGGCATACAGCGCGCCCATGACAATCAGCAGGGTCAGGTTGACACTCATCCTTGGCCCTTCGCGGTGGTTTCGACGGCGGCGCCCACTGAATCCGGCTCGCTGGAGGGCGTCTCCTCATCGGCGTGTACACCGTGGTCTTCGGCGTCGTCTTCAAAGTGCTCGTCAATCTTGCCGCCCAGGGAGCGCAGGACGTCCAGCACCAGGCCGATGACCACGGTGTACACGCCGATGTCAAAGATGGTGGACGTGACGAACTTGATGTCGCCGAAGACAGGCAGCCACAGCTCAATGATGGCGCTCTGGAATACCTGGCCGCCCAGCAGGAGCGGCACCACGCCGGACGCCGCCGCCGTCGCGAGTCCTATTCCCAGCAGGGTCCCGGCTCCCACAGGGGTGGCCTCCCGGAGTTCGAAGCGGCCGCCTGCCAGATAGCGGATGGCCAGCGCAAGGCCTGCCGTGAGGCCGCCGGCGAACCCGCCGCCCGGCAGGTTATGGCCGGCCAGGAGGAGGTAGAGGGAGAAGACGATCAGCGTGTGGAAGATCAGCCGGGTCACCACTTCGAAGATGATGGACCGGCGTTCAGGTGCAAGGGTCCGTCCCGCCACAATCCAGGCGTCCCTTGTGGAGGCCGCGAACTTCCGGCTGATGGCCAGCGCTGCGGCCTCCCGCGATCCGGGATCCACGCCGACGTGCCGGCCGACGCTGCCCTCGGCAACTGTGGCGGAGACCTTGATCCGGTCGCCCCGCCCGCGGACAAAGATCAGGCTGGCAACACCGGTGGCGGCCAGGGCGAGGACGGATATCTCACCGAAGGTGTCCCAGGCCCGGATGTCCACCAGGGTCACGTTGACGATGTTCAGCCCGCCGCCGCCCTCGTAGGCGAGGCGCGGGAACTCGAGCGAGACCGGCACGGCCACCCGCGCACCCATGGCGTAGATGGCGGCAAAAATCATGGTGGTGCCGAATGCCAGGCCGATCACCACACGGACCACGCGGTATTTCCCGCCGGTCCGGTCGCGGAGCTCGGCCGGCAGGCTGCGCATGCCCAGCACGAAAGCCACCAGAATGATGGTTTCCACCAGCATCTGGGTGAGGGCGAGGTCCGGCGCGCCCTGCAGCGCGAACATCAGGGCAATGCCGTAGCCCGTCACGGATACCATCAGGACGGCCAGGAACCGTTTGTTCGCCTTGACGGCAGCCAGGGCACCGATCACGATTCCCGCCCCCACAACCGCCTGGAGCGGCGAGTAGGGGTCGATGAAGTACAGGTTCTCCGGCAGCGGCTTGCCCGCCAGGAGCATGACCGTCAGCGGAAGCGCAAACGCCATGGAGAGAATGACAGCCAGGTAGAAGTACAGCGAACCTCGCTGGGTGCGGCCGGTGATCCACACGGCGGTGTCATCCAGCGCCCCGATGGTGAGCTGGTAGGCCCGGTCCGCATCGACCCAGCCGGGCACGAGGTCCTGCGCGCGGGCCACAGCGGTCCGTCCGAAGTGCATGGCCAGGCCGAGTGCGAACGTGAGGACCGTCAGACCCAGCGCGGGAGTAAACCCGTGCCACAGCGCCAGGTGCCCGGCCTGCTCACCGGGAGTTCCGGCGTCGGGCGCGGTGGAGGCGAACAGTGCAGCGTAGGGCTGGATCCAGGAGTCAACGGGTGCCGGCCACAGGCCGTAAGCGATGCTGAGCAGGCTCAGGAGCGCCGGGGCGGCCAGGAACGAGGGAGAAACCGCCTTGAACGGCGTGGGCTCCACTCCGGGCTTCGCCGCGAATGCCCCCCACATGAACCGGGCGCTGTAGGCAAACGTCAGGATGGACCCCAGGACGATGCCAGCGAGCACCGTGGCGCCCCACGGACCGCCCTGCGCATGGTGGACAAAAGCCTCCAGCACCGACTCCTTGGCCACGAACCCCGCGAGCAGAGGCACACCGGCCATGGACGCGGCGCCGACGCCGGCCACGATGCCCAATGCCCGCGACGAAGCGAAGACGCCCGACAGCTTGCGGACATCGCGTGTTCCCGACTGGTGGTCGATGATGCCCACCACCAGGAACAGGGTGGCTTTGAACAGTCCGTGGGCCAGCAGCATCGCCAGGCCGGCGAGCGCGGCGTCGGGCGTACCGAGCCCCACCACCATGGACAGGAACCCGAGTTGGCTGACAGTGCCGTACGCGAGGATGAGCTTGATGTCCGTCTGGCGGAGCGCCCGGTAGCCACCCACCAGCATGGTGGCAAGCCCCAGTCCCAGCACGATGGGCTGCCAGTACGCGGTCTCCGCGAAGCCCGGCGCCAGCCGCGCAACGAGGTAGATCCCCGCCTTCACCATGGCTGCGGCATGGAGGTACGCACTCACCGGGGTGGGCGCCGCCATGGCGCCCGGGAGCCAGAAATGGAACGGGACCAGCGCGGATTTGCTGATGGCACCCACAAGGATGAGTACGACGGCGGCGGCCACCGTGTCCGCGGACGGTCCCGTGATCAGCGTGGATGCCTGCGCCAGGATTGCCGAAATCCGGTAGGTTCCGGCGCTGAAACCAAGCATGACCAGGCCCACGAGCATGGCCAGGCCGCCGGCGGTGGTCACCATGAGCGCCTGCAGGGCCGAGCGCCGCGCGGCCAGCCTGGTCCGGGCGAACCCGATCAGCAGGTAGGAGAGGATGGTGGTGAGTTCCCAGAAGATGAACAGCAGGAGAAGGTCGTCCGCCACGACAAGGCCGAACATGACCCCCGCGAAGGCGAGAAGCTGGGCGCCAAAGCCGCCGAGGTTCTCGTCCTTCTTCTCGAAATACCGCGCACAGTAGACGAGCACCAGGGATCCGATGCCCAGCACCAGCAGTGACATGACCCAGGCCAGTGCGTCCATCCGGAACGCCAGTTCGAGCTTGAGCGCGGGAATCCACGGGACGAGTTCGGCCACTGCGCCCGACTCCGAGTACACGGCCCCGTACTGGAGCAACAGCCACAGGAAGGATCCCGCGGGGACAGCTGCCAGTGCATAGAAAGCGCTGCGCCCCCAAACCCTGAACAGAAACGGCGCCACAGCAGCCACCGCGAAATGCACGGCAAGAACTGTGATCACTGGGTATCTCCGCGTTCGTCAGGGATTCGATTGTCAAAGTTGGGGCAGGCGGTCAATTCGTTGGATTCGGTGGCCACAGTTTATCAAGGCCCTAAGGACAATTTTCCCGGGCACGAACTGCCGGCCAGCGGATTTCCCGGGTGTCCGGGCAGCCGTGAACTCCATGTTCGCCACGGGCGGATACCATTCAGCCTATGAACACCGCCAGCGCTCCCGAGGCCACGCAGCCGCCATCGGAACTAGCCTCCGGAAACCAAGCCGCGGGCAAGGGCCGGGTGATTGCCTGGGCAGCCTGGGACTGGGGCTCTGCGGCTTTCAACGCGGTCATGACCACCTTCGTCTTCACCGTCTACCTCACCTCCAAGGCGTTCGGCGGCGAGGATCAGGCCTCGGCGGTCCTCGGTGGAGCGCTGGCCGTCGCCGGCCTGGCGATTGCCCTGCTCGCCCCGGTGACCGGGCAGCGGTCGGACGCGGGCGGCCGGCGCAAGCTGTGGCTGGGCGTCAACACGGCCGCCGTCGCCATCCTCACGGCACTGTGTTTCTTCGTCTTCCCGCGGCCGGAGTTCCTGCTGCTGGGGGTTTCGCTGATTGCACTGGGGAATGTGTTCTTCGAGTTCGCGGGCGTGAACTACAACGCCATGCTCACCCAGATTTCGACTCCGAAGAACATCGGCAAGGTCAGTGGCTTCGGCTGGGCCATGGGATACCTGGGCGGCATCGTGGCACTCCTGGTGGTGCTGCAGCTGTTCGTCCAGCCCCGCTTTGACTGGTTTGGCGCTTCCACGGAAAACAGCCTCAACATCCGCCTGGTTGCCGTGTTCTCCGCCCTGTGGTTCTTTATTTTCGCCCTGCCCGTCCTGTTCGCGGTCCCGGAACTGCCGCGTCCGGCGCAGGTCAGGCCGCTGGGCTTCCTGGCGTCCTACGCACTGCTCGTCCGCCGGATCAAGGCCATCTACGCCACCAGCCCGCACACCATCTACTTCCTCCTCGCCAGCGCCGTCTTCCGCGACGGCCTGGCCGCAGTATTCACGTTCGGCGGCGTCATCGCGGCCGGCACCTTCGGCTTTGAACTGTCGCAGGTCATCTTCTTCGCCATCTTCGGCAACGTGGTGGCAGCGGTGGGTGCGGTCATCGGCGGGTTCCTCGACGACAGGGTGGGGCCCAAGGCAGTGATCATCGGCTCGCTGGTGGGGCTGCTGCTCGCCGGCACCATGATCCTGGTCCTCGGCAATGGCGATTACGTCTTCTTCGGGACGGAGTGGGCCGGGACCACCACGTTCTGGGTCTTCGGCCTGTTCCTGTGCCTTTTTGTGGGCCCGGCCCAGTCCTCGTCCCGGGCGTACCTGGCGCGTTTGGCACCGCACGGCGAGTCCGGCGAGCTCTTCGGGCTTTACGCCACCACCGGCCGGGCCGTCAGTTTCCTGGCGCCCGCCCTGTTCACGCTCTGCATCGCACTGGCCACACCCTGGGTCGCTTCCGGCGAGGCGCAGCGCTGGGGCATTCTCGGCATCATGGTTGTTCTGCTTGCCGGGCTGCTGGTGCTGCTGCCGGTGAAGTCACCGGACAAGGCCGCCATCGCTGTGGTCCCGTCCGCCTGACGCGAACAAACCCCAAGGTCCCGCCATCGCGGCCCCCTCCCGGCGCGCGGCCACCCTAAACCTGCCTGCAAAGACTAGGCTGGAATCATGAACGTGGACGAGACGGATCTCCCCGGCCTGGGCCGGCGGAAGGACTTTATGACAGCCTCCGGACGCCGCATCGGCGTCGTGGAGCTCCGGGAGGGCCAGACGGAACTTATCGTTTCCACCTGGGACGATCCCGACACCTGCCAGGCGTCAATTCCCCTCACCGGGGATGAGGCCGCCACCCTGGGCAACCTCCTGGGCGGGCAGCATCTGGCCATGAAACTGTCTGAGGAGCACCGGGAAATCCCCGGCATCGTGACCCGGCAGTTCTCCATTGCCGCGGATTCCCCGTTCCAGAACCAGCCCATGGGCAAAGCGTGCATCCGCACCCGGTGCGGTGTTTCGATCGTGGCTATCATGCGGGAGGGCGAGGTGGTCCCGTCGCCGGGCCCCGACGTCGTGCTTCACGCCGGTGACCTGCTGGTTGCCGTCGGCACGCAGGAGGGCCTTGACGGCGCAGCCGATATCCTCCGCAACGGATAACCGTTATGGACCCGCTGGCCCTGACCCTCATTGAACTGGGGGCCGTTGTGTTCTGCCTCGGCCTCCTGGCCAGGCTGGCCGGACGGATCGGAATGTCACCCATCCCCCTGTACCTCATAGGCGGACTCGCCTTCGGCGCGGGCGGCGTGGTGAAGCTCGAAGGTATGCAGGAATTCGCACATCTCTCCGGTGAGATCGGCGTCATCCTGCTGCTGCTTATGCTCGGTTTGGAATATACAGCTTCGGAACTTTTCACCGGCCTGCGCAGATCCTGGCAGGCCGGTGTTCTTGACCTGGTGCTGAACTTCGTTCCGGGGGCCGCACTGGCCCTCCTGCTCGGCTGGGGTCCGGTGGGGGCCATGGTCATGGGCGGCGTGACCTATATTTCGTCCTCGGGGATCGCCGCCAAGGTCATCACCGACCTCGGCCGGATTGGTAACCGCGAAACGCCTGTGGTGCTCTCAATTCTGGTGTTCGAGGACCTGGCCATGGCCCTGTACCTGCCCATCCTCACGGCCACTTTGGCCGGCGTAAGTTTCCTGGGCGGGCTGACCACAGTAGGCATTTCCCTGGCAGTGGTCACGGTGGTCCTGATGGTGGCACTCCGGCACGGGCACCATGTGTCCAAGGCTGTGCACAGCGAAAACTCCGAAGTATTCCTGCTCAACCTGCTCGGGGCGGCGCTGCTCGTGGCCGGCGTCGCGTCGGCCATGCAGGTCTCTGCGGCGGTAGGTGCCTTCATGCTCGGCATTGCCATCTCGGGAGCCACGGCCCACAGCGCCACCCGGATCCTGGAACCGCTCCGGGACCTCTTCGCCGCCATCTTCTTTGTTGCCTTCGGCCTCAACACGGACCCGTCGTCCATTCCGCCCGTGCTCGGCTGGGCGCTGATCCTGGCGGTCGTCACGGCAGCCACCAAGATGGTCACGGGCATCTGGGCTGCCAAGCGTGCCGGCATTGCCCGCCCGGGCCGTTTCCGTGCAGGCGCGGCCCTCATTGCCCGCGGCGAGTTCTCGATCGTCATCGCCGGGCTGGCTGTGGCCTCCGGGGTGGTTCCGGACGAGCTCGCCGCCATGGCCACCGCCTACGTCCTGCTCATGGCCATCATGGGTCCGCTGGCCGCGCGCTATGTGGAGCCGGCAGTGAAGGCCTTCCGCTGGCCCGTACGGCTGGCCACCCAGACCTGACAGGTTCTTACCTGGAACGCGAGGGTTAGCGCCGGGATCTGACCACTCGAGAGGCCGTCAGACCGCGGTGCGGTGGAAATTCAGGTGGCTACGGCTGGCGGTCGGCCCGCGCTGGCCCTGGTACCGGTTGCCGTACTCCCCTGAGCCGTAGGGGAACTCAGCGGCCGATGTCAGCCGGAAGAAGCACAACTGGCCGATCTTCATTCCCGGCCAGAGCTTGATGGGCAGGGTGGCCATGTTGGACAGCTCCAGGGTGACGTGCCCCGAGAATCCCGGGTCAATGAACCCTGCAGTGGAGTGCGTCAGAAGCCCCAGGCGGCCCAGTGAGGACTTGCCCTCAAGCCGGGCGGCGATGTCGTCAGGCAGAGTGACGGTTTCGTAGGTGGAGCCCAGCACAAACTCGCCGGGGTGAAGGATGAACGGCTCACCGCTCTCAACCTCCACCAGTCGCGTCAGCTCAGGCTGCTCCTCCGCGGGGTCGATATGCGCGTATTTGTGGTTGTCGAAAAGCCGGAAGAACCGGTCGATCCGGACGTCCACCGAAGACGGCTGAACCATCACCGGATCGTACGGTTCAAGGACGATCCGTTGGGAGTCTATTTCGGCACGTATGTCGCGGTCAGAGATCAGCACGCCTCCCAAATTACTATGCGTTGTCCACAGCGCACATTCTTTCGTTGTTGCTGTTACCTGGTGGGGCTAATGTTGCCTCAGATGTAAACCACCGGATGGTCTCCCGGTCGGTTCAAACTGAACAAAAGCTGGGGATGAATTTGAGAAAATTTTCGGCGCCCGCCGTTGTGGCTGTCCTGTGCGCGCTCTCGCTCGTGTCTCCGGCCGCCGGCCTGTACGCCGGGCCGCCTGCCGGCCAACGGCCGGGCCCTTCGACGGCCCAGGCCGCTGGAGCAACGGGGCCGAGCGCGGTCACCCTGGGCCCGGCGCTTGCAACGGACGACGACGGCGCTGCGGCCGGCGCGGACACCGGCGGCGGGTCACCGCTCGCCCCGGCCGTGGAACCGTTGATCACGCCGGCGTCGCCCACGACGGACGAAAGCCCGACGGCCGCCGCCGCCACCACCTCGGCGACAACCCAAGCGGTACCCGTCACCATCTCCACCGAAGCTGCGGCGCCGGAACCGCCGTCCATTCCCCCTCTGTGGGCGCCGGACGAGGAACTCGCCCAGCGCAAACTAGTCGCCCCCTCTACACAATCGATGCCCGCGCCGGAGGTACTGTCCCCCGAAGCCCTGGTGCCGGACAACAACGCAGCAGCCATTCTCACCGTGTTTAACCGCATCAACGAATACCGGGTGTCCAAAGGCCTGAACGTCGTGAAGTACCACCCCACGGTGGCCGGCCTCGCGCAGGAGTGGTCTGACAGTATTGCCTCCCGTGAAGTGATCGAGCACAGGACCAGCTTCTGGACGGATCCCCGTGCCTTGAGCCCCAACAATGGTGCCGGTGAGGTCATCGCCATCCGGACGGACCGGGACGCGGCGCAGCTGGTGGAATGGTGGAAGGGCTCACCCGGCCATAACGCAATGCTGCTGGACCCCCGTTTCAACGTCATGGGCGCAGGCATCTCCTACACCAACAGCCTGTACCAGATCTGGGGTGTGGTGAACTTCTTCGGCTACACAACGCTTCCGGCGGGCACCGTCAACTCGCCCGGCGGAGCCCTGACAGGGGGAAATGCCTTCCCTGCCGCATCACCTACTCTGTGCGATCCGACCGTCAGGCACATGCCGCCCACCCAGGATCTGTCCAAGGCAGCCATCACCAGCGCCGCTGACCTCGTCTCGGTTGACTCGGCAGGACAGTTACTTGACCGTCCGTCCACCGGCGCCCGCACCTACGGTGCGGCAAGGGTGATCGGCTCAGGGTTTGCCACAGCCAAGCAGGTATTCGCCACCGACTGGGACCGCGACGGCGCGTACGACCTCCTGACCCAGTGGAACAACGGCAACCTGACCCTGCACAGGGGCATCGCCGCCGGGGCCTTCAATGCTCCGATCACCTTGGGCAGCGGCGGATGGGACACGCTGAGCCTGGCCGTCGGCGGGTGGTGCGCCAACAACAGGCTCCCCCAACTCCTCGCGCTGGACACCTACGGAAACCTGTACCTCTACCCGAACAGGGGCCTTGGGGACCTCTCCGCCCGTGCCACGGTGGCTACGGACGTTTTCGCCAACCGCATCTCGATGGTGGATTACGACGCGGACGGGTTCCAGGACTTGCTCGGGATCAAGACAGACGGCACGGTCCAGCTCTATCGGGGCTGGGGCACCACCGCACTCCGCGCCGAAACCCGGGCCACCGTTGCCACCGGCTGGGGAGATGTCACCGGCATCCGCCCGCTGCGGGATGTCACCGCGCTGAACTCCACCGGAGTGGCCCTCCGCAGGGCCAACGATGTAGTGCAGTACTGGGACCTGAGCGGCGGAACCCTCGCGGCGCCGTCGAACATTTCCGGAAGCTGGACCGGCCAGCGGCTCGCACAGTAACAGCCGCTGCCGAAGGGCGCTATGCCGCCTGGCGCATCTCCAGCACGTCCTTGAGGCGCATCAACTGGGCCACTTCGGCCTTCATGGTGCGCTGCATGCCGGTGTTCATCAGGCCGAGAAGGCCTTTGGGCTGGCATTCGAGGGCAAACCGGACCCGCGTTCCGGCCTTCTCTGAGCTGAGGTAATAACCGCCCGAGGGCTGGGCCGGGCCGGAAATCACCTTGAACTGGATCTCCGCGCCGGGCCTGGCCTGGGTGATTTCAAAGTCGGCCGGGATAGGCCGTCCTGCCCGGCCCGTCATCGTCTGCTGGTAGACCGCGCCCCTGGTTCCTGCGGCCCCGGAGACCAGGCCGATGACGCGGATGCCCCGGCGCCACTGGGGCAGGTTCATTCCGTCGATCAGGAAGTCGTACACCGCCATGGCGTCCCGCCGGATAAGCACCTCGTGCTCTGCAAATGCCATGGAGTCCTTCGTTCAGCGTCGGGGTCGGCGATGGTAGCCCGCCCCACCCCCATGACACTGCAGCTAACGGGTTCAGAGTAGCCACTCGTCCTGCCCCGGACCTAGCCACGGTGGACGACGTTATTGAAGAGTTACTGGATGACGCGGCCGTGCCCCGGACACGGCCGCAACGGGCGGCGCAGGTTGCGCGGGAGGCTGCGCATCTGCGCTAAGCTAAGTTCTGCCCCGCTCAAAATGGGGCGATGCGGCTGTAGCTCAATGGTAGAGCGCTAGCTTCCCAAGCTTGATACGCGGGTCCGATTCCCGTCAGCCGCTCCAACGCCCTTGGATCCCACAGGTCACTGCGCCTGGCCGTTCCTGGCTTTCCTCACTCCCCGCTCCACAGCCTTCTTCAGTGCAGCCAGGCGGGCTGCCTCCTGCTTCCGGTGGGCGCCCTCCTTTGCCCCGGAAAACAGGCGCCCGAGCCCGCTGGGAACGTACTGCGACGTAACCGTCATCCGGGTGCTGTCGGCTACCGGATACAGCACGTAGGAGCAGATCATCGTTTCACCGCGGCCTTCGTGTGTTTCCGTCCAGGACCGCTCCGGCACCTGGTCCTGGAACTGCAGAACCTGCCCCTCCTGCCCGGGCACTGCCGCCCGGCTCTGGGCATCCACGCAGAACGCGTAAACCTCCGGACGTCCGCAGGGAATAAGGACGGTGCTTTCAATCGTGATGGTTCCCATGGTGCCGTTCCCGTAATTCCGCAAGGCCTGCACGGCGCAGTGCCCAGAGCGTCATTTTCACACCGGGAACCTGCCCGCACAATGACCGCCGCGCCATCGCCCTTCGCGCCGGATCCGGGACACGGTTGATCCGGCGGCCCGTTAGGTGCCGGCGTGTATCGTCAGAAGTCAGGAACCTCTTCGGTTCCGCTACAGGAGCAATCATGGCTGACAAATCCCCCCGTCAAGCAGCATCCGCAAAATCCGGCAAGTCCATCAAGGAAAAGCGCGCCGACAAGAGGGCCGCCTCCGCCCCGGCCAGCTCCCTGGACACCACGTCCGGCAAGGCCGCCAAAAAGAAGTGAATGGTCAACAGACCCAGCTGAGCCTGGGCGTCCTGGCCTCCACGCGGAAACCGGACGAGCGCCGCCTGCCCATCCATCCCCTGCATTTCGAACGCATTGCCCCCGAGCTGCGCCGGAGCATCATCCTGGAGCAGGGCTACGGTGAGCGCTTCGGCGTCTCGGATGAGCACCTTTCCACCCTCGTGGGCAAATTGGCCACCAAGGAAGCGCTCCTGGCGGAGTCCGACGTCGTCCTCCTGCCCAAACCGCAGCCGGAAGACCTCGCCGAACTTCGGGACGGCCAGGTCCTTTGGGGCTGGCCGCACTGCGTCCAGGACCGTGCCATCACCCAGCTGGCCATCGACAAGAAGCTGACGCTGATTGCGTTCGAAGCCATGAACCACTGGGCCAGCGACGGCGGTTTCGGCCTGCACGTGTTCCACAAGAACAACGAGCTGGCCGGTTACTGCTCAGTCCTGCATGCCCTCGCACTGACCGGCTCGACAGGCGACTACGGCCGGCGGCTCAGTGCCGTGGTGATTGGTTTCGGTGCAACCGCCCGCGGTGCGGTGACGGCACTGAACGCCCATGGCATCCATGACGTGCAGGTACTGACCAACCGGGGAGTTGCTGCGGTTGGCGCCCCGATCCATTCGGTGAATATCGTGCAGTTTGATCACGACGCCGAGGCCCCCTTCCTCAGCCAGGTCATCACTGAGCGGGGCCGGGTTCCGCTGGCGCCGTTCCTGGCGGAGAGCGACATCGTGGTCAACTGCACTCTCCAGGACCCCAACAACCCGCTGACCTACCTGCGGACCGAGGACCTTGCAGCGTTCAGCCCCGGCAGCCTGATCGTTGACGTTTCCTGCGACGAGGGCATGGGCTTCAGCTGGGCACGGTCCACAACGTTCGCCGAACCCATGTTCACCATCGGCGACCACATCAACTATTACGCGGTGGACCACAGCCCGTCCTACCTCTGGAACTCCTCCAGCTGGGAAATCAGCCAGGCACTGCTGCCCTTCCTCGAGACGGTCATCAGCGGACCGGCGGCATGGGACAGCAATGAGACGATCTCGCGCGCCATCGAAATCCGCGACGGCGTGGTGCTGAACAAGGACGTGCTGGAGTTCCAAAAGCGCGGGGCGGAGTACCCGCACCCCACCCTTTAGGTCAGGCGGCAGCGGTGCGAGTTGCATCTGGTAAAGCCCCAACCGGGAGGTCTGCAATGAACGTCAGCCAGGCACACGGGCCCGACTCCGCAGGCGGCCAGCCATGATCCTGTTGGCTGGCGGCTCCGGAACAGCGGGCAGGGTGCTTGCCAGGGCATTGCAGGACGCCGGGATGCCGTTCCGCGTGTTGACCCGGTCTCCGCAAAGCGCAGCCGAGTTACAGGGCAGCGGCGTCCAGACCGTCCTCGGTACTGCGGAAAGCCGCGCGGATGCCGGCCGCGCTGTGAGCGGCTGCACCGCCGTCGTCTCTGCCATCAGTGGCTTTGGCCCCCAGTCGGGCAGCACGCCCGCTGCGGTGGACCGGGACGGAAACATCAACCTGATGGATGCCGCCAAGACCGCCGGCGCCACCCGGTTTGTGCATTTCTCAATGCACGGGGCGTCTTCCTCACACCCCATGGAACTGGCCCGGATGAAGTACGCCGCCGAGCAGTACCTGGTGGCCAGCGGCCTTGAGTGGACCATTATCCGGCCCACCACCATCCTGGAAACCTACGCGGGGATCATGGGTAACTCCCTGCGTAAGAGCGGCGTTGCCGTAGTCTTCGGACGCGGGGACAACCCGGTCAACTTCGTCAGCGCCCTCGATGTGGCCGCCGCAGTAGTGCTTGCGCTGCGCGGCAGTCTGAAGGACCAGGCCGTGGACATCGGCGGACCGGACAACCTGCCTCTGAACCAGCTGGCAGACCTCCTCGTAGAGCGCAACGGCGGCGGCCGGACTGTCCACGTTCCGCTACCCTTGCTCCGCATCGCTGCCGCGGGCGCAAGGCTCGTCGCTCCGCAGTGGGGCCGCGTGCTGGGCGGGGCGGTCCACCTGGGCGCCGCGGACATGGCCTACGACGCAGCGCCTGAACGTGCCAAGCTCCCGGGAGTGCCGTTCACACCGGTCCGGCAGGCCTTGGCGGCGCTCGGTCCGGCCGGGCCCGGGCAGGACGTTTAAGCGGGTCTTCTCAGGCTGCCGGGGAGTTTAGGCTGCCGCCCGGCTCACGATGCGCACCGGGTGGCGCCTGTCCTTGAGATCCACCCTGAGCCCCAGCGCACCCTTTCGGGCGAGCACGATGCCGACCGTCAGGGCCGCGAGCGCCGGCACCCCGCCGGACACGAAGAGGGCAACGTGCGGATCCACGTTTTCGGCGATCCAGCCGAGCATGGGACCGCCGATTGCCTGGCCGCCGATCAGCACCATGATGTAAAGGCTCATGACGCGGCCGCGGATGCCCATGTTCGAGCTGACCTGGACCAGCTGGTTGGAGCCGGTAAGGAACATCAGGCACCAGAAGCCGGACAGGACCATCACCCCGCCGAACCACACCAGGGACGGCGCGAACGCGGCCAGGCACAGCATGACGCCGTACATCCCGGCGCAGAACACCACGGACCGGAGCCGCAGCTGCCGGCGACGGGTGGACGCGACAGCACCGGCCAGAGCGCCCAGGGCCACGAGGGCGTTCAGCAGGCCGTAGCCGCCGGCACCGACGTCGAACACCCGGTCCGCGAAGGCAGCCAGCAGCACGGGCAGGCTCATCGCGAACACGGCGATGAAGCCGGCCATCAGCCACGGCCAGTAAATGGTGGGCTTGCTGAGGGCGTACCGGAGCCCTTCGCGGAGCATGCCCTTCTTCTTGGGCGCGGGCGTGCTGATGAACAGCCGGTCCTTCCGCAGGAGCAGCAGCATGGTCACCGTGGAGCAGCACGCCAGCGCATTTGCGGCGAAAGCCCAGCCTGCGCCGACGGCGGTGAGCAGCAGTCCTGCCAGTGCGGGGCCGATCAGCCCGCCCAGCTGGAAGGTGGTGGAGTTGACGCTGATGGCGTTGCGCAGGTACTTCGGGCCCACGAGTTCGTTGACGAACACCTGGCGCGCGGGCTGGTCCAGCACAGTGACCAGGCCCAGCACCAAGGCGATCCCGTACACATGCCAGACTTCCACCGCGCCGGTGAGGGCAAGAAATGCGAGGGCGGCCGCGAGGACGCCGGCCATCGACTGGCACACGATGAGAATCCTGCGCTTGGCGAACCGGTCGGCCATCATCCCGCCCCACGGACCGAGGATCAGCGACGGCAGGAACTGCAGTGCCACCGTGATGCCCACGGCGGTGACGGAGCCGGAAAGTTCCAGAACCAGCCAGTCCTGGGCAATCCGTTGCATCCAGAGGGCGATCACCGCAACGAAGTGGCCGATCGCGAAGATGCGGAAGTTGGGGACCTTCAGGGAGATGAAGGTGTGCCGCCAGGGGAGGTGCTCACTGACGACGGCGATGGGCTGGGTGCGGGACGAAGCGGAGTCGATGACGGGCTGGCTGACGGTTGCCGATGAAGGCGGTGGGGGTGCCACAGGGAAGTCCTCAGGGAAGCGGGCGGTCCGGGATGACTCCAACGCTAAACTGATCAGGCGTGATTATGCAGGTCTATCGCAACTATAACTCGCATTACAATACGTAATAGGCCAGGTCCCAGGCCATGGCAGCCTAAGGAGATTCCGTGTTTGAACCCGCCCAGCTCCGCTCATTCCTGGCCGTGGCCGAGACCCTGAGCTTCACCAAGGCCGCTGAACGGCTGGGGCTGGCCCAGCCCACCGTCAGCCAGCACGTCCGCAAGCTGGAGCTGGCCGCCAAGCGCGTCCTCATCACCAGGGACACCCGAGACGTCCGGCTGACTGACAACGGGGATGCCATGGCCGGCTTCGCCCGGACCATCCTGTCGGCGCATGACGCCGCCGCGCGCTACTTCTCCGGCTCCGCCATGCGGGGCCGGCTGCGCTTCGGCACCGCCGATGACCTCGCCATCACCGGGCTCCCCCGGATTCTGCGCGAATTCCGGCAGGTCTACCCTCAAATCAACCTCGAGCTGACTGTCGGGCAGAGCGACCAGCTGTACAGGAAGCTCAACGCGGGCCAACTGGACCTCGTGTTCGTCAAGTGGGTGGCCGGCGCCAAGGACGGCACCGTGGTCCAGCACGACTCCTTCTCCTGGGTGGGGCTGGAGCAGACATCCCTTGAACCGGGGGATCACGTGCCGCTGATCGCTTACCCCTCCCCCAGCCTCAGCCGCAAACTGGCCATCGACGCCCTCGAATCCCACGGCCGGACGTGGCGGATCACCTGCACCACCCGGCAGATCAGCGGGGTCCTGGCGGCACTCCGGGCGGGCATCGGGATCGCTGTTATGCCGACGTCGCTCGTTCCCGAAGACCTGAAGATCATCACCCGGCGGTTCGACCTGCCGCCGGTGGGCGACGTCGACTTCACGCTGATCCGCAATCCGCTGGCCAACGCTGAAGTGATCGATGCGCTGACCCAGGCCATCGTGGGCAGGACCCTCAAGAAACCGGCCTGACAGCAACAGATACCCTGAACCAGGGCTCTTCAAACCATTGTAGAAAAAGCCCGCCTCCCCTATGCTGGATTATCCATGGGGTCAAGCAGTGGCCGGTTCAAACCGTACGAGTGCGCCCTGCAGCCCATGGGCCGGCCGCGCTCGGGATAGGCAGCCAATGACGACAGCCGAGAACACCCATTTTTACCCAGCAATGACGCGTACGCACCACCCGGTGCGCCCGCTTGTTACCCATCATTCGGGTCACAGCTCCATCACTTCCAGGGCGGAGCCGGAATTCGTCAGCAAGCCGACGTGCGACAAGTGCGGCACGGACGAATTCATTTATCTGGAGTCTTACATTCCCCCGGTTTACCGGCGCGACGGGGCGGTCAGGACACTGGGCGAAGTCGCCTACACCTGCACCCGTTGTGAAGAATTTTCCGCCCACAGCGTTCCTGCCTCGTGGGCTCCCCCGGGCTGGTATCTGGGGTGACTACTGAAGGTCTCCTGCCGCGCCGCAGCCGTTAGCTGAAGCGCAGCCCCATCCACAACAGCGAAAGGCCCGGCGGCTAAACAAGGTGGCCGCCGGGCCTTTCGCTGTTCCTTCGCCGTTCAGGCTCAGATCAGGGCGTCGGAGAGGTGGTTCGGGGTTCCGAAGCGGTGGGCCGTGATGCTGACGGCCTGCTCGTGCAGGAACGGCAGCAGTTCCACGTGCCCGGCCTCCGTGACCGGGTGTGAGTACACAGCCAGGTCCGGCCGGCCGTCGGTTGCCTCCGCCAGGGCGGTCGCATCTCCGCCGATCAGGCGGATCCGCGCGCCGGACAGCTTGCCCGCGGCGGCGAGGCGCGCCGAGGAAGCCAGCCACTCGGCGTCGGACTCCACCGTGACGTTGATGTCCAGTCCCGTGAGCACGGCGCGCAACTGGGCGGGAAGTTCGACGGCGGTGGATACAGTCAGTGCCGAACCGGCCAGGACGCCGGCGGCGACAGTCCGGGCAAGGTGCGCCAGCGGCGCGCCTTCGGAGAGCCTGATGGTGACCGGCAGGGGGCGGTACCGGAAGATGTTCCGCTCCGCGCTCAGGCCGGAGACGTCCTTGGCAGTGCCGAACTCATCGGCCCATGCCTGCGCGTCGGATGCCAGCGAGCGCTGCAGGAACTCAAGCTCGGCCGGCTGGACGGCATCCGCGGTGGAGTTCAGGATCCGGCGCACCCCTGAGTTGGTCACTGTTGCCGATGCGGTGGCTTCGCTGCTGGCCCAGTGCCCGAGGCCCACGAGGTAGTTGGGGCCGCCGGCCTTGGTGCCCGCACCGACGGCGGACTTCTTCCAGCCGCCGAAGGGCTGGCGCTGCACGATGGCCCCGGTGATGCCGCGGTTCACGTACAGGTTTCCGGCCTGGATGCTCTCAAGCCAGATGCCCAGCTCGTCCGGGTTCAGGGAGTGCAGGCCGGCGGTGAGGCCGTAGTCGATCTGGTTCTGGATGGCGATGGCCTCCTCCAGGGTGTCAGCGGTCATCACGCCGAGGACCGGTCCGAAGAACTCGGTGAGGTGGAAGTAGGATCCGCGGCGGACGCCGTGCCGCACGCCCGGGCTCCAGAGCCGGCCGGTTCCGTCCAGTTTCTTCGGTTCGACAGCCCAGTTTTCGCCTTCGCCGAGCGTGGTGAGGGCGTTGAGGAGCTTGCCGTTGGCAGGCTCGATGATCGGGCCCATCTGGCTGGTGGGGTCCTCCGGGTAGCCAACCTTCAGTGAAGTCACGGCGTCCACCAGTTGGTTGTGGAAGCGCTTGGACTTGGCCACCGAGCCCACCAGGATCACCAGTGATGCGGCGGAGCACTTCTGGCCGGCGTGGCCGAACGCGGAGTAGGCCACGTCCTTGGCTGCCAGGTCCAGGTCGGCGCTGGGGGTGACGATGATGGCGTTCTTGCCGCTGGTCTCGGCGAGCAGCGGCAGGTCCTTGCGGAAGCAGCGGAACAGCTCGGCGGTCTCGTAGCCGCCGGTGAGGATCACGCGGTCCACGGCGGGGTGCGAGATCAGCTGCTTGCCCAGTTCCCGCTCGCCCAGCTGGACCATGGTCAGCACGTCCCGCGGGACGCCGGCCTCCCACAGGGCTTCGATCATCACGGCACCGCTCCGGCGGGCCTGCTTGGCAGGCTTGATCACGACGGCGGAGCCGGCGGCGAGTGCCGCGAGGGTGGACCCTGCCGGGATGGCGACCGGGAAGTTCCACGGCGGGGTGACCACGGTGAGCTTGGCCGGAACGTACGTGGCGCCGTCGACCTTTTCCAGCTTGCGCGCCGATTCGGCGTAGTAGTGGGCAAAGTCCACGGCTTCGCTGACCTCGGGGTCGCCCTGGTCGATGGTCTTTCCGGTCTCGCTGGCCATGACCTCGAGGAGGTCGGCGCGGCGGGCTTCCAGGACGTCGCCGGCGCGGTGGAGGATCTCGGCGCGTTCGTCGCCGGAGAGTTCGCCCCAGGCCTTGCCCTTTTCAACGGCCGTCGCAATCACCGTGTTGAGCGTGGCCTCGTCGTTGATGGTGGCGGCCTCGACGGCGGCGTTGCCCAGCGTGGAGGACGGGACGCGGCCCAGGATGGCCCGGCCCCAGTCGCGGTTGGCAGGCAGTGACGGATCCGTGTCCGGGGTGTCCTTGAACGAATCGTGCGGCAGGGGCTGCGGCGGGAGGCTGCGGTTCTGCTGCCGGTTGGCCGGGGGGACGGCGTCGTCGAGCTTGTCCAGGGAAGCGAGGAAGCGCTGCTTCTCACGCTCGAACAGAACCTCATTCTCGCTGAGTTCGAAGACGGCGGACATGAAGTTGTCCTGGCTGGCGCCCTCTTCGAGGCGGCGGATCAGGTAGGCGATGGCGACGTCGAACTCGGCCGGGTGCACCACGGGGGTGTAGAGCAGGAGGGAGCCGACGTCCTTCTTGACGGCTTCGGCCTGGCCCTGGGCCATGCCCAGCAGCATCTCGAACTCGATGCCGGATTCCGCGCCGCGCTGCTTGGCCAGCAGCCACGCAAAGGCGATGTCGAACAGGTTGTGGCCGGCCACGCCGATGCGGATGTTTTTGATCCGGTCCGGGTGCAGCGAGTAGTTGATGACCCGCTTGTAGTTGGTGTCCGAGTCCTGCTTGGTGTGCCAGGTGGCCAGCGGCCAGTCGTGCAGGGAGGATTCCACCTGCTCCATGGGCAGGTTGGCGCCCTTGACCACGCGGACCTTGATGGCGGCGCCGCCATTGGCGCGGCGCTCAGCGGCCCAGTCCTGGAGGCGGATCATGGCTGCCAGGGCGTCCGGGAGGTAGGCCTGGAGCACGATGCCGGCCTCGAGGTTCTTGAACTCGGGCTTGTCCAGGATCCGGGTGAAGACCGCAATGGTCATGTCCAGGTCCTTGTACTCCTCCATGTCCAGGTTGATGAACTTGGCTTTCTGGCCGGCGCCGGTCCCGGCGAAGGAGGCCGCACGGGTGAACAGCGGCGTGAGCTTTTCGACGACGTGCTCCACAGCCTCGTCGAACGCCCAGGGTGAGTGCGGGGCCACGGTGGAGGACACCTTGATGGAGACGTAGTCAACGTCCGGCCGGGCCAGGAGGGCGTGGGTGCCCTCCAGCCGGCGGGAGGCCTCATGCTCGCCGAGGACTGCCTCGCCGAGGAGGTTCACGTTGAGCTTGATGCCGTCCTTGCGGATCTTCGCGATGGCCGGACCAAGCTTGGCGTCGGTGGCGTCCACGATCAGGTGGCCCACCATTTCGCGAAGAACCCGGCGGGCGATCGGGATGACCACCTGGGGCAGGACCGGGGCCATGGCGCCGCCGAGCTGGACAGCGCTGCGCATGTACCAGGGCAGGAACGCCGGGACCTTGGGGGCGAGGGCGGCCAGGTTGCGGGCGGCGACGTTCAGGTCCTCGGGGCGGACGACGCCGTCGACGAAGCCCACCGTGAAGTCCAGGCCGTTGGGGTCCTTCAGGACGCCGGCGAGCTGCTGCGCGGAAGCGTCCACGGGAACCTTGGAAGCTTCGGTCAGCCAGTGACGGACCAGCGCGATGGTTTCCGCAGCCAGGGCACGTGCCTGGGGCACGTCAACGTCAGCAGTGCGGGGCGCCGGGCCGGCGTTCACACCGGGTTCGATTGCAGTGTTGGTCATGGCTGGTTCTCGTTCTTTCTTCGGCAATGTTGGGGTCTTATTCATCAGTATGAGCCCGCGGTCACATAAGATAAAGCGATGTTTTCTGAGCAATACAGGTTAGAAAACCCAACGCTTTCATCGACGCTCTGGCACTCCCTGCGCCTTTTCACCGGACGCTCTGGCACTACCTGCCGGAAAACCGGAAACGCCCTCTCACTTTCTTCAAGAAAGTGAAAGAGCGTCCGGGTTGAGGTGACAGGAAGTGCCAGAGCGTCCTGCGGGGAGAGTCAGACGAGGGGGCGGTGCATCTCCACAAGTTCCTCGTGGCGCGGGCTGTCGGGGTTCATCAGCGAGTGCTTCTTGCCATAGAAGAAGTAGATGGCCAGGCCGACGACCAGCCAAACACCGAAACGCAGCCAGGTTTCCCAGTGCAGCTGGAACATGAGGAAGGCGGAGGCCAGGACGCCGAAGGCGGGAATCACCGGCATAAGCGGCAGGCGGAACGTGCGCGGGGCGTCGGGCTTCTTGTAGCGGAACACAATGACCGAGAAGCAGACGACGACGAACGCGGCCAGGATGCCGATGTTCGTGAGGTCCGCGACTGCTTTGATCGGGAACACGCCTGCCAGCAGGGCGGAAGCGATGCCGGCAATCCAGGTGACGCGCTGCGGGGTGCCGTGCCGGTCGGTCTTGGAGAACCAGCCGGGCAGCAGGCCGTCCCGGCTCATGGAGAACCAGACGCGGGTAACGCCAAGGAGGAACGTCAGCATCACGGTCAGGATGGACAGGACCGCGAATACAGAAATGATGGTGGCGATGATGGGCAGGCCGACTCCGGTGAAGGCGGAAGCGAAGCCCGCCTTGGGGTCAATGTCCTTGTAGTTCTGCATGCCGGTCAGCACCAGCGTGGCGGCAACGTAGAGCAGCATCGCAATGATCAGGGACAGGATGATGGCCTTGGGCATGTGCTTCTTGCCGTCCGTTGCCTCTTCGGCTGCCGTACTCATGGCGTCGTAACCGAACACCGCGAAGAACACGGTGGCAGACCCGGCGAGCACGGGTCCGAAGCCGCTGGGCATGAACGGGTTGTAGTTGTTGGTGTCGATGTAAAAAATGCCGAGACCGATGATGAACAGGATCAGGACGACCTTGATGGCGACGGCCACCAGTTCGAACCGGCCAAAGGCCTTGGTCCCGCGGGACAGGATCCAGGTCACGATCAGGCAGACCACGATCGCGGGGATGTTGACGATGCCGCCCTTGCCCTCATCCGGCGTCGAGGTCATCCAGACCGGCATGTGGATCCCGATGCCGGAGAGGAAAGCGTCAAAGTAGCCGGAAATGCCGATGGCCACCACGGCCACGATGGCAATGTATTCGAGCAGCAGGTCCCAGCCGATGAACCAGCCGATCACCTCGCCCAGCGCCACGTACCCGTAGGTGTACGCCGAGCCTGCCCGGGGGATCATGCCGGCGAATTCGGCGTAGGACAGTGCTGCCGCCGCGGACGCCAGGCCTGCGATCAGGAAGGAGAACAGCACCGCGGGGCCGACGCCGGGCTCACTCGCGCTGCCGTGCGCCACCAGCCCGGCGAGGGAGAAGATGCCGACGCCGATGATGCCGCCGACGCCGATGGCCGTGAGCTGCCAAAGCCCCAGGGATTTGAACAGCCCGCTGTGCTTGTTTTCGTCTTCAATGTCGTCGATGGGCTTACGCCGCATGATCGACTGGGACATGTCTTTAGTGCTCATCAGGAACTCCTGCTTGGGGTGGGGGGCCCGTCACGGCGGTCGCTGGCAGCTCTGTGACGGAGGCAACTCATTCACCCCAGTATGCGAGCACAGTTGCATTAGATAAAGTGACTACTTCTAACCAATATTCATTAGATCCGGTAAGGAATTCCTCATGCTTGACGTGCGCCGGCTCAGGCTGCTCCGCGAATTGAAGATCAGGGGCACGCTCGCGGAGGTGGCTGAGGCGCTCCAGTACAGCCCGTCGTCGGTCTCCCAGCAGCTGGCCCTGCTGGAAAAGGAAGTGGGCGTCGAGCTGCTCAGGAAGACCGGGCGGCGCGTGCAGCTGACGCCGCAGGCGGAGGTCCTTGTGGCCCACACCGCGCAGCTGCTCGAGACCATGGAGCAGGCCGAAGCTGACCTCGCGGCTTCCCTCACCACTGTCACAGGGACTGTCCGGATAGCGGTGTTCCAGTCCGCGGCCCTGGCGCTGATGCCGGACACCCTTTCGCGGATGGCGGCGGCCTACCCCGAAGTCCGGATTGAAATGATCCAGCGCGAACCGGAAACGGCACTGCATGAGACCTGGGCGCGGGACTTCGACCTGGTCATCGCCGAACAGTATCCAGGCCACGCCGCCCCGCGCTACCCCGAACTGGACCGGATCAAGCTGACCACCGACGCCATCAGGCTGGCAGTCCCACCAAAGTCTTCCCACCGGGCTGCCATCACCGCACTTGAGGACACCGCGGAGCTGCCGTGGGTGATGGAACCGCGCGGCGCAGCCTCCCGCCACTGGGCGGAACAGGCCTGCCGGAGCGCCGGTTTCGAGCCCGATGTACGCTTCGAGACCGCTGACCTCCAGGCACAGATGCGGCTCATCGAATCGGGAAATGCCGTGGCTCTGATGCCGGACCTCGTCTGGATTGGCCGCGGCACCACCGCCCAGCTGCTGGATCTGCCCGGCAATCCACACCGCACTGTCTTTACCTCGGTGCGCCGTTCCAGCGCCCAGCGCCCGGCCATCCTGGCCGCACGTGAGACGCTCGCAGCAACAGCCGCTTCCGTAGTGCAGACGGGCGACGACGGCGGGACCGCCGTCGGGGAGACGTAGTGTTCCCTGCGTCACTGCGCGATCCGGGGGCCGACGCTAGACTGTGGCTGTTATGAATCGCACAATGTTCAAGTCCAAAATCCACCGGGCCACCGTCACACATGCCGACCTCCACTATGTAGGCTCGGTCACCGTGGACCTGGACCTGCTGGATGCTGCCGATATCCTCCCAGGCGAGCTTGTGGCCATCGTGGACGTGACCAATGGTGCGCGCCTGGAGACCTACACCATCGCCGGCGAGCGCGGCTCAGGCGTCATCGGCATCAACGGGGCCGCCGCGCACCTGATGCACGAGAACGACATCGTCATCCTGATTACCTATGCCCAGATGACCACCGAAGAGGCGCAGGCCTACTCACCGAAGGTCGTCCACGTGGACCGGGAGAACAAGGTTGTCCAGATCGGGAACGATCCTGCGGAGGGCCACACGCCCGGCCTGATGCGCCCGCCGTTCGCCCTGAACAACGCCGCGCTGTAGCCGGAGCGTGAGTCCGGGCACCCATAACCGCCGAAGCCTCGGGGGCGTTTCTTGGTAGGCGTGCTGCAGGGCTTCTTTGTGGTCTGGTTCATCATCGTGGTGGGCTGGTTTGTGGGCCGGCAGCGGATTCTTGGCGAGAACGGCCGCCAGGTCCTGAGCGGCCTGACATTCTTCGTGGCCAGCCCGGCACTGCTGTTCGAGACCCTCAGCAAGGCAGAGCTGAACGCAGTCTTCGCCGAACCCTTGCTGGTCACGGCCGTCGCGGCATTCGCCAGCGCCCTGGTGTTCTTTGCGATCGTGAAGTTCTGGCTGAAGCGCGCGCTGCCCGAGGCCCTGATGTCCTCGATGGCCGCTTCCCTGGTCAACTCCGCCAACCTGGGCATCCCCATCGCCATCTATGTCCTCGGCGATGCGAGCTACGTGGCGCCGCTGCTGATCTTCCAGCTAGCCTTCTTCTCGCCCTTGTTCCTGATGCTCCTGGACGCCAGCACCAGCTCACACCGCACCACCCCGGTGGGATTCGTCCTGATGATCCTGCGGAACCCCATGATTGTGGGCGCGGGCCTGGGCCTGCTGGTGGCAGGGACGGGCTGGGAGATTCCGCCGCTGGTCCTTGAGCCGATCCACCTGATCGGCGGCGCCGCGATCCCTGCGATGCTTATCGCCTTCGGCATGAGCCTGAACGGCGGCAGGCCGTTGCAGGCCGCCGCCGGCAGACGTGTGGATACGGTCCTGGCGAGTGCCTTCAAGCTTGTGGTCCAGCCGGCCATGGCCTACGCCTTTGCCCGCTTTGTCCTGGGTATGGAAGGGCATGCGCTGTTCGCCGTGGTGGTGATCTCTTCGCTTCCCACCGCCCAGAACGTTTTTGTTGCCGCCAGCCGCTACAACACCGGCCTCACCGTAGCGAAGGACACCGTACTGATCACCACCGTGGTGGCAGTGCCTGCGATGATCGGCGTGGCTCTCCTGCTCAGCTGACGGTCAGGGCACCGGGGGCGAGTCCGAGGCCGCATCGGGCTTCAGCGACTGCCGGCGTGGGCTCGTTCTGGGGGTGGCGGGCATCGCGACCACCGCGGCCACCGTGAGGAAAGCGCCGACGAGCACGCTCAGGAAAACGGCCCCCGACGCTGCCACCACGCCCGACCCGCCGTCCGCGCCGCCTGCCGAACCTGCGTAAACGGCATTGGCGACGGCTCCGAAGGCAGCGACGCCGAGTGCACTGCCAATGGAGCGGGCGAACAGGTTGGTGCTGGTGACAACACCGCGCTCGTTCCACGGGACACTCGACTGCGCAGCGATCAGGGTGGGCGTCGCCACCAGGCCCAGGCCAAGCCCGACGACGAAGCAGCTGCCCGCCACCAGCGCAACGTTGGGAGCGGCCGAGGTCAGGGCGAGGATGGCTACCCCGAGGACGGTAATGCTGATGCCGATCAGGGCGGTGGACCTGAAGCCGATCCGCAGGTAGAAACGGCCTGCCTGCGACGCGCTGATCGGCCAGCCGACGGTCAAAGCTGCGAGGGCCAACCCGGCAACGAGCGGCGACGTCGCCAGCGCCCCGTCCAGGAAGGTCGGCACGTAGGAGGTCAGCCCGATCAGGACCGTTCCCACACCGAAGGAGACCAGGGCGGTTGTGCCGAGCAGGCGCCGCGACACAACATACGGTGGAAAGACGGGTTCGGCAGCGCGCCGCTCAACCAGGATGAACAGAACCAGAAGGACTGCCCCTGCGGCGAAGATGCCGATGCTGACAGGTGAGTCCCAGGCCCAGGTGTGTCCGCCCTGGAGTGCCCCGAGGATAAGCAGGGTCAGCGACGCGGCCAACAGGACCGCCCCGGGGTAATCCACCTTGTGCCTGGCCGGCTCGACGTTCTCGTGCAGGGTCCGCACCAGCATCCACCCTGCCAGCAGGCACAGCGGAACATTGACGAGGAAGATCCCCCGCCAGGCGCCCAGGGAGGCGAAAATTCCGCCGAGGCTCGGTCCCACGACGGACGACGCCGCCCATACGCTCGCGAGGTACCCCTGGACTTTGGCGCGTTCCTCGAGCGAATAGATGTCTCCGGCGATGGTGATGGACACCGGCAGCACGGCTCCGGCGCCCAGGCCCTGCAACGCCCGGAAAGCAATCAGGGCCGGCATGTTCCAGGCCACGCCGCAGAGGATGGAACCAAGCAGGAAGAGCCCGATGCCGGTCAGGATAATCGGTTTGCGGCCGGCCATGTCGGACAGCTTGCCGTAAATGGGCACCGAGACAGCCTGGGCCAGGAGGTATGCGGAGAAGAGCCAGGGAAACGACGAGAAGCCGCCGATGTCAGCCACAATCGAAGGGACGGCAGTGGCCACGATGGTCGAGTCAATGGCGACGAGGCCGGTGGCCAGCATCAGGGCAATAAGAATCGGGCCCCTTTCGGAGCGGAATCCCACTGACTTGGCCTGGGTTGTCATCGCTCCACTCTAGGCAGGGACCGGTGACGCCACCTAGTTCTTCGTCCGCGGTTCCTGCCTGTCCTGGTGCCCGTCCAGCAGCCGTGCGCAGCGGATGAAGCCCAGGTGCGAGTACGCCTGGGGATGGTTTCCAAGGTGGGTTTCCGTACTGGGGTCGTATTCCTCGGGCAGCAGCCCCGTGGGTCCGAACAGGTTCACCAGCTGGTCAAACAGGTCCCAGGCCTCCTCGATCCTGCCCACCGCGATGTAGGCCTCAATCAGCCAGGTGGTGCAGATGTGGAAGCCGCCCTCCAAACCCGGCAGGCCGTCGTCGTACCTGTACCGGAAAACGGTGGGGCCCACCCGCAGTTCCCGTTCCACTGCGGTGACGGTGTCCAGGAAGCGCTGGTCGGTGACATCAAGCAGGCCGGACAGACCGATGTGCAGCACAGCGGCATCCAGGTCCGGGCTGTCGTAAGCGACCGTGTAGGAGGAAGCGGACTCGTCCCAGCCTTCGCGGAGGACTTCCTCCCTGATGGTCCTGGCCGTGGGTTCCCAGGACGGTTCCGGCGACCTGCCGTGCCGTTCCGCGGTGCGGAGTGCCCGGTCCAGCGTCACCCAGCACATGACTTTGGTGTAGACGTGGTGCCGCGGCGGACGGCGGGCTTCCCAGATGCCATGGTCAGGCTCGTGCCAGCGGGCCAGGACCGCGGACGCCATCTGCACCATCAGTTCCCAGTGGTCATCCGCGAGGGTCCCGTGCCGTTCGCTGAGCGTGTGGATCAGCTCCGCGATGGGGCCGAAGACATCCAGCTGGACCTGATGGTCTGCGGCGTTGCCGATCCGGACGGGCCGGGAGCCCGCGTACCCGGGCAGGCTGTCGATGACTGCTTCTGTTGACAGCGGCGCCCCCGTGACGGAATAGAGCGGGTGCAGCCACTCCGGACCGGGCGCGTGCTCGAGGATGCGGCCCAACCAGCCAAGGAATCCTGCCGCCTCCGTGGTGGAACCGAGGTCCGCCAGCGCGTTCACGGTCATGGACCCGTCGCGCAGCCAGCAGTACCGGTAATCCCAGTTCCGCGTTCCGCCGATTCCCTCCGGCAGTGACGTAGTGGGCGCGGCCAGCACGGCACCGGTGGGCTCGTGGACGAGGGCCCGAAGGACAAGCGCAGAGCGGCGGACCAGCGATGGCTTGACGGAGGGAAGCTCCAGTTCCTGGACCCAGCGGCGGGATTGATGGGCGACGCCGGCCCGCCGGTCGGTCTCCGCGCCCGGGTCCGCGGCCTGCGGTTCCGTGTCCCCGCAGCGCAGGTTGAGGACCACGGGCCCGTCCTGCAGGTTGACCGAAGCCATGGCGGTGGCGTGGCGGCCGTCCGAGGTGACGGTGAAGCTGACGCCCGGCGCGAACAGATAGATGGGGTCCGACGTGCCTACCACGTGCAGTTCGTCGCCGCGGGCCTCCATGCTGAACGGGGCATTGGCGTAGTCCGGCCGCGGCGCGAAGACGATTTTGGCGCCGCCCGTGCCGGAAAGCACCCGGACGAGGCTGGTGATGCCGTCCGGCGCCGGTTCCAGGTAATCGGTGACGGTGACGTCCGCCCACCGCGTTTCCACGATCATGGTGCTGTCCACATAGCGCTGGCCCAGGACCTGGGAGCTCTTGACCGGTTCCACGGAAAAATGCCCGGCGGCGTCCCCGCCCAGGATGTGGGCGAACAGCGAGCCTGAATCCGGGAGCGGGTGGCTCATCCAGCAGATCTTGGCGTCCGGGGTGACCAAAGCGGTGGACGATCCGTTGCCGATCATCGAGTGCCGCTCAAGCCCGACTGCGTCCTCCCCGAACAGCCAGGCCCTGCGCAGTTCGAACAGCATTGCCAAAACGCGTGCGAACGATTCCGGGTCGCGCAGCCGGTGGGCAGCCGCCGTCTCCCCCGGCCCCACGCGCAGGCCCATGTCCGGACCGCGGAGCGTGGCGATGGCCAGCTCGTCGCTGTAGGCATCCCCGGCGTACAGGGCCGCGCTGGCGCCGAGCCGGGACCTCAGGCTCTCCAGGGCGTCGGCCTTGGACGGTTCCACCACGGAAAGGTCCAGCACGGAGCCGTCCACAATGAAGAACAGTCCGTGGGCTTTGGCGATTGCCCGCGCGGTTTTGGTCACGGTCTTCACCACGTCAGAGGTGGCCGGCCTGGTGTGGACGGAGACCGCCACGGGCTTGCGTTCGATCCAGATGCCCGGGTGGAAACCCACCGCCTCGGACAGTGCTGCGCTGACTTTCTGGAGGGTGGCCTCGGTGGCAAGGGACTGGACGTGCGCGTAACCCATGTCCGACTCTGCACCGTGGGAACCAATCAGGTGCACTTCGGCCGGCAGCCGGGAAACTGCCGCGAGGTCGCGCAGCGAGCGCCCGGAGATGACGGCGGCGTGGGTGTTCGGCAGCGCGGCCAGGGCGCGCAGTGCGATGGCGGCGCTGCCCAGCGGGAGCGTCTCGGTGGAGATCCCCTCGGCGTCGCACAAGGTTCCGCCGTAGTTGCAGGCCACGAGCAGTCCGGGAACGCGGGCCAGGACTTTGAGTTCTGTCAGGAGGGACGGTGTGAAACCCTCATCAGAGGCGTCCGATCGGACAAATGCGCGGAGCAGGTTCAGCGGGAGCGACCTGGTCAGGAGCGCGGAATCGGCGACACTCTGATTGAGCGGTGTAGGCATTTGCATAACCCTTCGAGCAGATTCCTGCCCGGAACAGCGGCCGCTGGGTCTTCCTGACGGACATCCGGGTGGTGCCCCGCTCCGGAATTCCCCAGGAATTCCTGAGGGGGCATGTTCATTCTCCGCCCGGAGGGTTTCCCGCGAAAGTCTCTTGCATTACGTATGTGTAAAAGTCCCAAAAGTGGGTAAGGACGGGCCGCACGGCTGTCACGCCGTGCGGCCGGTAGGCGGACGACGACGGCGCTCCCCGCGTGTTTCCGGGGAACCCGCCGTCGTGCTTTTCCAAAAACCGTCGTGCTTTTCCAAAAACGTGCCGGGCGTGAGGCCCGCAGTTCAGTCCAGCGGACTTCAGCCGGCGGTCATCGTCACCAGCGTGAAACCGCCGGGGGCCACGGTGACGCGGCCCGCAGTGGTGGCCGCTGCGTCCCTTGAGCCGTCGACCGGCTGGCCGGAGGAGTCGTACTGGCGCTGGACCAGCACAAACCCTGCCGGGACGGCCAACTCCTGGACCGTGGTGGACTTGGCCGCGCTGACGTACAGCGTGCTGTCGCCGCCGGAACCTGAGACCCGCACAGTGGAAATCAGCGGCTGGACCAGGAGCGCATCCAAAGCCGCAGCTCCGTCCGTGCTGGCCGTAACCGAGGTCAATCCTGCAGCCAGGGCCCGCCGCAGCGTGAACGGGAAGAGGATGCCGGGTGCGTCGGTAATGCCCTGGGCCCCCGCCCCGCCGTTGGCCGTGGCGCCCAGCGGGCCCTTCGCCGACGTCCAGGTCGTGGTGCCCGAGGGGGCGATCACCTGGTTCACGATGGGGAAGATGTTGCTGGGCTGGTCCGCTGCCGGCACCGGGATGGAAAGGGTGCCGCCGGCGCCCAGGTCCACGTACGCACCGCCGGAAATGTTGGCTTCGCCGGTCCAGGACGACGGCGGCCGGACCACGGTGCCGTTCCCTGTGATGGTGCCGGCTTCAGCTTCCACCACGCTGAGCCCGTTGGTCCCCTCCGTCACGCTGATCCCCAGCGCTTTGGCCCGGAGTCCGGGGTCTGCGTCGAGGGCGAGCATGGTGAGAAGGGCGTGGATGGTGGATTCGGCACCGGAGTTGGGGTTGATCCGGCCGTCCGTCTCGATCCCGTCAATGGCGGTGCCGGTGGCAGCGTTGTAGGCGGGCGCACCGTTGGGGTTGGCGCCGAAGAACCACCCAGCGGCGATGGCGGCGACGTCCAGAAGGCCCGGAGCGTCAGCTGCCTTCGCCGTCGCCACGAGGCTTTGGACCCGGGAGTCCACGCCGTACGCGATCTGGGCCTCGCCGGGGGTGGGGCTCCAGGCGTTGTCCGGTCCGCCTGCTGCGAGAAGCTGCGGGGTGAACTGCGCGGTGTCCTTCACCGCTGCGGTCAACAGGTCAGGCCTGCCCAGGACCGTGGACGCGGTAGCAACAGCGGCCGGAGCCATGCCGCCCCACGCGTGCCAGAGGCTCTGCGACTTGTTCCACGGCATGATCGCGCCGAACGGCCATTGGGTGGCTGACCCGGAGGACATGGCGGCCACGCCCTCGCTCAACTGTATTAGCGCCGTGGTGGCAACGGGGTCGGACGGAACAACGTCCGCATACGCCGCCAGGCCCAGCACTGCTTCGGCCGAGGCATCGGCACCGCCGGCGATCAGCCAGGCCGGGACCTGTACGCCGTCAGCGGTGTCGAACGTTCCGTACTTGGCGAGGGACTGCCGGTTCAGCGCACCAAGGGAGAGGTGCAGCCGGTCCTGCAGGAATGCGGCGAACTCAGGATCCGACCCGGCAAATCCGGCAAAGCCCTCCCCCAGCGCCCACACGGTGCGGGCCAGCCAGTAGGATTCCGCGGAGTCGGAAGGATCCGGCAGTTCTACCGGGATGGCGCTGGGGTTCAGGCTGCCGTCGGCCTGCTGCCAGAGAACCACGTTGCCGGCGTTCGGGCCGTCCACCGTTTGCAGATAGGTCAGTGCGCGCAGGTTCTGGAAGGCGTGCTCCTTGCTTGCCAGGTCACCTGTCTGCTTCCAGTGCCGCAGGTACACCACGGCGGTACGGGCAATGTCATCCGCGTTGAAAGCGCCCTGGCTCCAGTGGCCGGTGGCCGGGTCAAGGGCGCCGCCGCCCACCCGGTTGTAGCTGCCGTCGGCCTTCTTGTCGGCGTAGGTCCACGGCCCTTCCGCCGAGGGGTTCTGTTCAAGCTGGTAGGTGGTGTGCCCGGCCACCGGGGCCAGCGGGACGGTGTCCAGCAGGAAGTCCAAGTGGTCCAGGTTGGTCAGGCTTTCGCCCTCGGCGAGAAGGGGCGCCAGGACGGGTGCCGTCTGCGCGGTAAGCGCATTGACGGACGACGGCGGCGCGGCGGGGCCCGCAGTTGCGGCGCCGGCCGGCAGCGAAACGGCAAGCAGCGATAGGGCCACGGCAGTGACAACCGGCCGGGTTGCCTTCAAGGAACACGCCACCGGGTCAGACCCTGTCCAGTTTGGCGACGCCGATTTTCGAGTCCGCCATGCCGTAGAAGACAAACAGCTGGTCACCGATCTTTTCAATCGCGGTGGGGAACACCACGTTCGGGACAATTCCCGAGATCTCGTCCTCGGTTTCGGGCGCCAGGAGCGGCTTGTCGCTGCGGGCGATGACCTTGGACGGGTCGTTGGCGTCCAGGATCATGGCGGCCGCGGTGTAGTTGACGTTCTGCTGTTGCTCGAAGGCGGAGGCGGCCATCTTTCCGGCCACACCGTGATGGATCAGGAGCCAACCTTCGTCCACCCGGAGCGGGGGCGGACCGCCGCCGATCTTCAGTTCCTCGAACGCAAATTCGCTGAGGGCCACCAGCCTGTGCTTGCCCATGTGGACCAGGTTGCGCAGGTCCCGCTCGACGTCGGCAACGGCCACGTACGAGATCCAGATGCCGGGCCGGTTGTCCGTGACGCCGGCGGGGAGATGCTCGCCTTCGCCCGGACGGATCCAGCCCAGGTCCCACATGGGGCGGTGCAGCATCGCGAAGGAGGGCACGCCGTCGGGGTCGTTGACGGGTTCCGGGAAGAACACTGCGTCCTTGTTGGGGAAGAGATTCAGGTCCATGGAGAGATCGGCCTGGTACTCGAAGAAGCAGGGGCCCAGGCGGTCCCAGTTCCGGAGGTCCTCGGAGTGGGCGAAAGCCAGGCGGGGGCCCAGCGGGCCGTAGGCCACGTAGGTCATCAGGTGCTTGCCCAGTGCCGGCACCCAAGTGGTGCGCGGATCCTCGGTGCCGGCGTTGTTCAGCCCGCGTTCCCAGCCCTCGTCCGGAGCCAGGACAACGCCTTCGCGTTCGACGCCGGTGGGGACGCCGTCGTCGTTGATGATCACTTTGGCGAGGCCCACGCGGGACACGTTGCCGGTGGCCACGAGGCGCGGAAGCAAGTACAGCTCGCCGTCCGGCCCGCGGCCGCTGGCGGGGTTGAGGACGCCTTCGGCTTCGAAGTCGTTGCCGGGCTCGGGGGTCATTATGACCCCTGCGCGGGTGAGGGTGAACGGGACAGTGGGCAGTGCGGAAGTCTGGGGGGAAGTCATGAATTAGCCCTTTACGCTGGAACCGATATTGGTGGAAATGAACTGGCGCTGGAAGAAAATGAAGAGCGCGACGGCGGGTGCCGCCAGAACGCAGGCACCGGCGAGGATGGCGCCGAAAGGGTTGGCCGACGTGGCGGCCACGTTGGAGATGTAGTTGGCAAGGGAAACAGCCAACGGCTGGAGAGCCTGGTCCTTGGTCACCAGGAACGGCCAGAGGAACTCGTTCCATGGGCCGATGAAGGTCAGCAGGATGGCCGTGACAATGGCTGGACGGACCAGCGGGATGGCTATCTGCCACAGGATCCGCAGCTCCGAAGCGCCGTCAATGCGCGCGGCCTCAAACAGGGTGGATGGCAGCTGCAGGAAGTACTGGCGGAACACGAAGACCGCCGTGGAGTTGATGGCGAAGGGCAGGATCATCCCGATGTAGGTATCCGCCAAACCGTAATCGCGCACGATCATGACATAGAGCGGGATCTGAAGCAACTGGAACGGGATCACCTGCACAAGCAGCATCAGACCGAAAACCGCCCCGCGGCCCCGGAACTGCATCCGGGCGAGCGCGTAGCCCACCAGGAGACCGAAAATCACGGTAAAGAGAATCACGCCCCCCGTGAAAATGCCCGAGTTGACGAGGCCCCTGAACAGGTTGATGGAACCGTTGATGCTGTCGTAGTTCTCACCAGTGATGTTGCCCGGGTTGGGGAAGGCGCCGCCGATGGAGGTGTCCGGGGAGGCCTGCAACGAGCCGATGAACATGTAATAGAACGGAAAAAGGAAGACGAAGGCGCCAATGGCCAGCAGAATGAAGCTGCGCACCCCGAGGTTTCGCCGTTTTTCCACACCGGAGTCGGCCCGCATCGCAGCTTCGGCCTGCTCTGGACGCCGGCCGGCGTCGTCGTTGTTCTTAGCGCTTTGCGCGTTGGTGACAGACACGTCAGTCCTCCTCTCCGCCGACAAGGCGTCTTTGTATCAGGGCAATCACCAGCACGCCGAGCACCAGCACCACGCCCAGCGCGGCAGCCACATCGGGGTTGCCCTGAAGGATGCCCTTCTGGTACATCAGGAACACCGGCGAGGTCGACGCGCCGTCGGGCCCGCCGCCCCCCGTCAGCAGGTACGGCTCAGTAAACAGGTTCGCCCCGGTGATGGTGGCCAGCAGTGTAACCAGAAGCGTGGCGGGCCTGACGCCGGGGACAGTGATGTTCCAGAATTGGACCCACTTGTTCCCCCCGTCCACGGACGCGGATTCGTACAGCTCATCGGGAATGTTCTGCAACGCCGCCAGGTAGAGCAGAATGAAGAACCCCAGCTGCTTCCACGTCACATACAAGGCCACGGTGGGCATGGCCAGCCATGAGTTGACCAGCCAGGACGGGTCGGGGGCGAGCGGCCCCAGCAGGGCGTTGACCAGCCCGTTCTGCTGGAAAAGGAACAGCCAGACCCCGACGACGGCGACGCTTGCCGTCACGTAGGGGACGTAGTAGCTGACCCGGAAGAAGGTCTTCAGCTTCGTCACCCTGTTCAGGGCGTTGGCCAGGACCAGCGACAGGACCACCGTCAGCGGGACGTTGATGACCAGGAAAACGCCGATGTTGGCGAACGAACGCAGAACTGCCGGGTCGGTCAGGATGGTGACGTAGTTTTCGAATCCCACAAACGGCCGTTCCACCTTGACGCGGGGGGCCGTGAAGAAGTAGTCGTGGAGCGAGATGTAGACGGCGTAACCCAGCGGGTAGGCCAGGACAGCAAAAATGTAAATAACGTAGGGGGCACTGAACAGCAGGCCCAGCGGCTGGGGGCCGAGGAAGCTTTTGCGCTTCCTGGCCACCGGCCGCCGGTCCGCCGTCCTGCCAGCCGGCTTCCCCGTGACGGGGTTCCCACTAGAAGAGCGGAGTGACATGGGGGGTCACGCTACTTCTGGGCTACCAGTTGGTTGATCTTGTCCGCAGCACCCTTGAAAGCCGTGTCGATGCTTTCGTTGCCGAAGATCACGGACTTGGCCCAGGCCGTCCGGAACGTCTGCCAGACCTCTACGGAGTTGGCCACGTTGGGGACCTCGACGGTCCGTGCGGCCTGCTTGGCGAATTGCGTGTAGGCCGGGTTCTTGGCGAAGTAGTCCGGGAAGGCCGTGGGGAGGTCCTTGCGCATCGGCATCTGGCCGCTTTCTGTGAGCAGCTTGCCGTCCTGTTCCTTGCTCGTGGCGAACTTCATGACCTCCCAGGCTGTGCCCTGGTTCTCGCACGCGGAGTACATGGCGACGTTCTTCGCGTCGGAGAACGTTGACGTGTCCGACTTGGCCGTCGCGGCCGGAACCGGCACTGCGCCCCAGTTGACCTTGCCCTTGTAAGCCGCGATGGCCCACGGACCGGCCAGTGACATGGCGGCTTTGCCCTCCAGGAAGGAGTCACCCTGGTAGACCTCCTTGGAGGCGAGGTTCTCCTTGTACAGAGTCTCGAACATGGTGGCTACCTGCTTGCCCTTCTCGCTGTCGAAGGTGGCTTTGCCGTCCTTCACCAGCGGGGTGCCGTCAGTGTTGGCAGCGTAGAAGGAGTAGAAGTCGAACCACGCCTGGAAGAAGTCGCTGGCCGGGGAAGGCCACAGCGCGTTCGGCGCAGCTCCCGTCTTCACGATGGTCCGCGCCGCATCCAGCAGTTCGGCTTGTGTCCCGAGCTTGGGGTTTGCAGGATCCAGCCCGGCCTTCGCGAAGAGGTCCTTGTTGTAGAAGAGGACCACGGGGTTGGACTTCCACGGCAACTGGTACATCTTGCCGTCGGAGGACTTGTACTGGTCCGCAAGGTCCCCGGTGCGGTCCTTGATGTACTGGAGACCGTCCGGGAAGCTGTCCAGGGCCACCAGCCCGCCCTGCTTCTGGAACTGTGGAACGGCCACGGGCGCGGTGTTGAAGACCAGGCACGGCGCATTGCCTGCGGTGATGGCGGCGCCGATCACTTCCTCGGAGCTCTTGCCTGCCGGGATCTCCTGGGCTTCGATTTTTTGGTCGGCGTGGCCGGCGTTCCAGGCCTCAACCATCGCCTTGCCCCACTTCACCTCGAACTCGTTGTTGGAGTACCAGATCTTGATGGGTCCCTTGGCCGAGGTCACGGAGTCGGTGCTTCCCCCGCCGCCGCCACCTCCTCCGCCGCAGGCTGCCAGCCCGGCGCCCATGACGGTAAGGGCGGCCACTGACAACACGCGGGTGGCTTTTGTAAAGCGCTTCATTGCGACTCCTTGGATCCTTGTGGGAATTTAATCTTTGGTTTGGTGTTCGGTGGAACGGACAGGCATGCAGTGACTGAAAACGGGCGCGGCTGATCGCGCTTCCGGGTGCATTGTTTTGTGTGGTGGCGGTAGGGGATGAGGGTGCTTAGCCCGCGGGGGGCCGCGGGCTGGACCTGCTGGCGGCCTGGGCCGGAGCAGGGCCGGTGGAGGCACGGACCAGCAGCACAGGTGCTTGGAGCTGGGTGTCTTCGCCGGAGTGGGTGCCGTTTAGCTGGTTCAGGAGAGCCTGAGCAGCCGCCCGGCCCCAGAGCAGGGGGTCAGTGGCAATCGTGGTGAGCGGTGGATTCAGGTATTGGGTGAACTCGGCGTTGTCATAGCCGGTCACGGACAGGTCGCCGGGCACGTTCAGTCCTTGGGATTGGGCGTAGAACTGGCCGGACGTGGCCATCAGGTCATTCGCATAGACAATCGCAGTGGGGCGGTCCGGCCGGCGGAGCAGCTCCGCCGTCGCCGCCACTCCTCCGGGAGCGGTGAAATCCGCTTCGGCGAACAGATCAGCTGAAAGGCCCGCTTTGGCCATGGCCGCTTCCCAGGCCAGGCGCCGGCTGCGGCCGTGGATGTATTCTTGGGATCCGCCGACATGGCCGATGCGGATGTGGCCGAGTGCCACCAGGTGCTCCACTGCGGCGGAAATGCCGTCGGTGTCATCCATGGACACTGCCGGGAAGGGGGAATCCGCGTCAGGCCGGTTGAGTGTTACGGCAGGCAGGTTGAGTTCCCGAAGGAGCCCGATCCGGGAGTCATTGTGCCGGACGTCGACCAGAATCACGCCGTCCACCCTGCCGCCGTCAGCCAGCTTTCGATAGGCCCGTTCCTCCGCCTCCGGAGCCGTCGCCACGCTGAGGACGAGCGTGTAATCGTGCTCGGCCAGTGTGGTTTCAATCCCGGCGATAAATGCCGGAAAGAACGGGTCGGTTCCCAGCAGCCGCGGGTCCCTGGCCATGACGAGGCCCAGCGCGTAGGCCTTGGCTGATGAAAGTCCCTTGGCGCGCAGGCTCGGCTTCCACCCCAATTCCTTGGCAACCTGGAGGATACGCTCCCGGGTGGCATCGCTGACGCCGGGCTGGCCATTGAGGGCATACGACACAGAACCTTTGCTGACGCCGGCCGCCTGGGCGACGTCGCTGATGGTTACTGCCATGGAATGAGCCCTTTAGTCTGGGTCCCGTGACTTGCATCACTGAACCGGTTCAGTAATCACTACTAAACCGGTTCAGTTGATTATTGTCAAGGATTTGGCTTTAGGCGGCCAGACCTGTCCCCCATTTGCGGATTATCGCGGGGCCCCGCGCGTCACGCCATGCGGGACACCCCATTGGATTAGACCCGGGCCAGCCCCGCGGCCTGTGCGAGCAGTTCCACGGAACGGAGCCGCGCCTCGGTTCCCGTGCTCTGGTGCGCGACGATGAGTTCGTCGGCGTCAGAGTGCTTCGCGAACTCGTCGAGGTACTCGATCACGGCGTCCGGGGTGCCGATGGCGGAGTAGGTCATCATCTGCGAGACGTGCTGGCCCTGCGGGGAGTCCAGGACCATGTCCGCTTCGTCGTCGGTGAACTCGCGCCCGCCGCCGAAGAACAGTGACACGCGGGCCCGTTTGGTGGCCTGGAAAGTTTCCTGGGCCTCAGAGGCGGAGTCCGCCGCGATCACGTTAACCCCGGCAATCACGTGCGGCGCGTCCAGCTGGGCCGACGGCTTGAATTCACGGCGGTAAAGCGCCACTGCATCCTGCAGGGCGTTGGGGGCGAAATGCGAGGCGAACGCATACGGGAGGCCCAGTTGGGCGGCCAGGCGGGCGCCGAACAAGGACGAACCGAGGATGTACAGCGGGACGTTGGTGCCCTTGCCGGGTGTTGCCTCGACCCCCTGGATCCGGGTGGGGCCGGTGAGGTAGCCCTGCAGTTCCAGGACGTCCTGCGGGAAGGTGTCGGCGGACATCGGGTCCCGGCGAAGTGCGCGCAGGGTGTTCTGGTCGCTGCCGGGAGCGCGGCCCAGGCCAAGGTCAATCCGGCCCGGGTGGAGGGTCTCCAGCGTGCCGAACTGCTCGGCGATGGTCAGCGGCGAGTGGTTGGGCAGCATGATCCCGCCGGCGCCCAGCCTGATGGTCCTGGTGTGGGCCGCCACGTGGGCAATCAGCACGCTGGTGGCGGACGAGGCGATGGAGGACATGTTGTGGTGCTCCGCGTACCAGATCCGCCGGTAGCCCAGGTCCTCGGCCCGCTGCGCCATGGCCACACTGCCCGCGAAACTCTCCGCCGCCGTCTGGCCCTTACCGATGGTTGCCAGGTCAAGGATGGAGAGGGGAAGCGTCACGTCGGTGCCGGCCTTTCAATGCGTTGCGTAGTGGTGCGCCGGCCAGGTTCCGGCGGGCACACTGTGGACAACGACGGCGGCGCCCGGGTTATTTCAACCGGATGAATTCACCCCGGCGCGGAATACTCAGCATGCTGATGGTGTTGCCGCCCCCATGAGCCATGACACGAACCATCCTGAACTGTCCGCAACCATCGACCTGAAAGACCTGGGAACCGTGCACCGCCTCGGCTTCGGCGCCATGCGCATCGTCGGCGACGGCGTGTGGGGCGAACCCGCAGACCGGCAGGCCGCCGTCGCAGTGGTGCGCCGCGCCGTCGAACTCGGCGTGGACTTCATTGACACGGCCGACTCGTACGGGCCGAACACCAGCGAGGAAATCATTGCCGAAGCCCTCCATCCCTACAAGGCTGGGCTGAAGATCGGCACGAAGGTGGGCTTCACCCGGACGGGCCCGCACCAGTGGATCGCGGTGGGCCGGCCGGAGTACCTGCGCCAGCAGACCGAACTGAGCCTGCGGAAGCTGAAGGTGGACACGCTGGACCTGCTGCAGCTGCACCGGATCGATCCGAAGGTGGACGCCGACGAGCAGTTCGGGGTGCTCCGCGAACTGCAGGACGAAGGCAAGGTCAGGGCACTTGGCCTGTCCCAGGTCAGCGTGGCCGAACTGGAGGCTGCCGGAAAGCACTTCACCGTCTCCACGGTCCAGAACCGCTACAACCTGACGGACCGCAGCTCCGAGGACGTACTGGAATACGCGGAGGCCAACGGCATCGGCTTCATCCCGTGGGCACCGATCTCCGCCGGTGAGCTGGCTCAGCCCGGCGGCCCGCTGGACGAGGCCGCAAAGCGGTTGGGCGCCACCACCTCGCAGGTGGCCTTGGCCTGGCTGCTGCGCCGCTCCCCCGTGATGATGCCGATTCCCGGCACCGGATCCGAGAAGCACCTCGAAGAAAACATGGCCGCGGCCGGAATAAGCCTCGATGACGCCACCTACGCTGAGCTGGAGGAGGCCTCCAGCTCCCTCGCCCAGGCCTAGGAACTGCAGATCCCACACCCTTTACGCCGGGTGAAACCGGCACAGACAGGAGAAACAACATGGCAAATATTCTGATGGTCGTATCGGCCGCCGACTCGCTCACCATGAAGGACGGCAGCGAGCACCCCACAGGCTACTGGGCCGAGGAACTCGTGGTCTCCCACCAGACCCTCCGCGCGGCTGGCCATACGGTCCACCTCGCCACCCCGGCCGGCAAGAAGCCCACGGTGGACCAGGTCAGCCTGGCCCCGGAGGCTGCGGGCGGCAAGGAACGGGCCGACAGTTTCCGGGACTATCTTGCCTCGATCGACGCCGAGCTGGCCTCCCCACTGGTGCTGGCCGACGTCGATATCGCCGGCTACGACGCCGTGGTCCTGCCCGGTGGGCACGGCCCCATGACCGATCTGTTCAAGGACGCGGATCTGGGCCGGCTGCTTGTCGCTGCGGACAGGGACGGAAAGGTCATCGCCCCGTTCTGCCACGGCCCCGCGGGGCTGCTCAGCGCAACGCTCGACGACGGCTCGTTCGCCTTCGCGGGGCGCCGCCTCACTGTCTTCACCAATGAGGAGGAGCTGAACGGCGGCACCGGTGAGAACACCCCGTGGCTGGTTGAGGACGCGCTGAAGGAGAAGGGCGCGGTCATTGAAAACGCAGCGGCCTGGAGTTCGAACGTGGTCCGCGACCGCAACCTGATCACGGGCCAGAACCCGCAGTCGAGCGAGGACGTGGCGAAGGAAGTTGTGAAGGCCCTGGCTGGCTAATAAGTCGGTACCCAACGCAGACAGGAGAGGCCCGGCCGCATGGCCGGGCCTCTCCTGTCTGGTGGTATTCGTTCCTACTTCAGCTTGAAGCTGGCGCTGATGGAGGAGTAGCCGTCTCCGGCCCACATGGTGAGCCGGTAACAACTGCCCGCCACAGAGGGCGTCTTCCAGTTGTAGATGAACTGCCCGGCCGTGGCGTCGTAGCGGAGCACGGTGCTGCCGGTTGAGGTCGTTTCGACGTCATCCGTGAGATAGCCCAGCGAGCAGGTTATCGGCGCCATCGAAAACTTCATCAGGCTCGGGTCCGTGATCTCCTTGTCGCCCGCAAACACTTCGAACTTCGCCGGAACGGTGCTGCCGTTTTTGACGGTGTTCAGCACATTTCCCATGTCGATCGGCTGGTAGAAGCCCTTGATTGTCCAGGGATTTACTTTGTACGTCTGCGTTGCCTCCGCCGTATTGCCGGCCATGTCAGTCGCGGTGGCTGTCAGCGTGTGGGTGCCGACCGCCGTTCCCCCTCCGGTGACAACACAGCTTGCCGGACCGGACAATGAGTCCGAAGCCGTGCAGGTCGGGAAGACCGGGGTGGAGCCGTAGTAGACATCGGCGGTGGTTGAATCAAAGGTGGCTGTCGGGGCAGTCTTGTCGATCTTGAGTTCGCCCGATTTTGCTGCCCCCACAGCGCTGGTGTTGCCAGCCATATCTTCGAAGACGGGACTTTCAACCACTACCGCCGAGCCTTCGCCCGTCGAAGTGGCCGTCAGCGTTGCCGGTGATGCCAGTCCCGATATCAGGTCGCTGCCGGCGAACGTGGCTACAACATCCTCCTTGTACCAACCGTTGGCATTGGGAGTTGTTGGGCTAACACTGACGTATGTGACGTTGGGAGCGGTCCAATCGATATCGAAAGACTGGCTGGCAGCACCGGCCGCGGAGGAATTCCCGGCGACGTCCGAAAAAATGGGGCTCGCAACAGATACGCCGGCTCCTTGGCCTTCGGAGGTCGCCGACTTCGCGTTCGTAGTCAGTCCGGAGGTAGCGTCGGTGGCCGTGAAGAAAGCTGTCACGTTCGAGGTGAACCAGCCGTTCTTGCCCAATGTGCCGGTTGCGCCGGCGGCGTTGCTGACCGTTGGTGCGGTGCCGTCCTTCTTGATCGAAACCTTCACGGGACCGTCACTTCCCCCGCTGCTTGTAGCGGAGCACGTGTAATCCGTTGACGTCTGGTCCGCGGTGATCAGCTGGTCGACGCATCCATCGAGGTGGATGGTGCTCGGGGAGTCGCCGTCAGTCACCGTCCAGGCCAGGGCTACAGCGCTCTGGTACCACCCGTTGTCGCCATCAGGTGCAATGGGGCTAAGCGTGTAGTTGATCTCGGGCGCCGTGGCGTCGGTGATGCTGTAGGTCACCGAGCTCTTGACATAGAGGCCGCCAGCGTCCGTGTAATCGCATGAGGCCTCCTGGGATCCGACGCCGTAGGCGGCATCCGCGCCAGTGATGGCGCTGAGGGTTATTGGGCGAGTGATTATCCCGTCTTCAGCGTCAGTCGCGGTGCAAACGGCGGTGGGGACGGAACCCTTGGCATAGGAAGCGCCGCTTGTAACACCGTCAATCGTCAGGACCGGGGCGGTGTTGGACGGGGCAGGGGCAGTCACATTAACGGTGAAGCCAGCCGGAGCGAAGTTGAACCCGGCGCCAGTATCATTACTCCGCTGGCTTGCCGTAACGCTGGCGGATCCGGGGCCAACAGCTGTGATCGTCAGCGTCCGTGTTGCACCACAGGAGTTGAAGGTGACAATGCTGGGCGAGACCGTAGCAACTGCCGTGTTGCTGGAACTCAGGTTCACTGAAAGGGTGGTCGACCCTGTCAGATTGCAGCCCGACTTGCCATCCCCACCGGTTGGCTGGACAGCCAGAACTGTATTTCCAGGTGTCCCTCCGACATTAAGGGCCATGACCTCAGCCACGGCATCAATATCGCTGTCCAGCGAGTTAAAAACGTCGTCCGCGTAGGCCACCCCCGCACTCGCCAACAGCAGGCTTCCGGCCGCTACCGCAGCCGCCGCCCTGAACCCTGCGCGCCGGGGCTGCCTGCCCGGTCCCGCGCCCACACTTACCGCTGAAAATCTCATAGAAATGCCCTCCCTCATGGCACTGCGGCCGGCCTGGACGCAACGTAGTTTCACCGTAATTGCCGCGGCCAAGGGGAACACGCGTAATGGGCACCTGTCTTTTTTGCGCGAGTACTCACATTCGTCAGGCACCACCCGGAGCACTACTTGGATTGTGACCGCCCCTGACGCCCGGTTAACGGCCGTTACTCCCGGTATCGCACCGTTTCGGCGGTCTTTGATCCCGCGCCTGCCCTCCCGGATAGTTGCTGCCACAAGCACAAATCCGGTGCAACACTCACGAACTTCCAAGGGGAAATCATGGCCGCATTCAAGACCAAACCGGCACTCGGGGCAGCGATGGCGGTGACCTCGCTGCTGGCCCTTGCCGCCTGCTCGGACCCCGGCGCGACGGCGGCGTCAGCACCGTCGTCGGGCGCTTCCACCAGCACGGCCGCCACAGGCTTCAATCTGAGTCCCGAGCAGGACCGCGTCAAGGTGACTGTGGACGCCGCGGCCGCGGCGCTGGTCCCGGATGCCATCAAAGCGGACGGCAAACTTACCGTTGTGTCCACCGGCGGCACGCCTCCCCTGAGCCTGTTCGCCACGGACAACAAGACGCTCATCGGCAGCGAGGTGGACATCGCCTACGCAGTGGGCGAATCGCTGGGGCTGGAGGTCGAGGTGCTTCCGGTGGCATGGGCCGACTGGCCATTGGGCATTGAATCCGCCAAGTACGAGGCCGTCCTCTCCAACGTCACCGTCACCGAAGCGCGCAAGGAGAAGTTCGACTTCGCCACGTACCGGAACGACCTGCTGGGCTTCTACGCCAAAACCGACTCGACCATCGGCGACATCAAGGAAGCCAAGGACGTGGCGGGCAAGCGCGTTATCGTCGGGTCGGGCACCAACCAGGAGGCGATCCTGGTGCGGTGGGACGACGAGAACAAGGCCAAGGGCCTCGCGCCGGTTGAGTTCCAATATTACGACGACGACTCCGCCTCCACGCTGGCCCTCCAGTCCGGCCGTGCGGACCTGACGTTCGGACCGAACGCCGGCGCCGCGTACAAGGCTGCCAAGGACGGCAAGACCAAACAGGTGGGAACGCTCGACGGCGGCTGGCCGCTGAAAGCCGAAATCGCCTTCACCACCAAAAAAGGCAACGGTCTGGCTGTAGCAGCCCAGGGCGCCCTGAACCACCTCATCGGGGACGGCAGTTACGCCAAGATCCTGGACCGTTGGGGGCTGTCTTCGGAAGCCATCCCGAAGTCAGAACTGAACCCGGCAGGCCTGCCCAAGAAGTAGGGGGACCTGCCGACGAATGGATCCCCGTACTGCAGCAGCGGTGCGGGGATCCGCCGTTGACCACATGTAGCGGCGTGAGTACTCTGGGCCAACTATCCCTTGCCGTGGATCGTGGAGGCAGCAGTGGTCGGCAATTCCAAAAGCAGCAGTGACTACGAATTCCTGACCGTCTGGCGCGTCGCCGGAACCCCGCACGAGGTGATGGAGATTCTGGGTGATGCCGGGGCATTGGCCCGCTGGTGGCCCTCGGTGTATTTGAGGGTTGCGCCCCTGGATCCAGACAACCCGGAAGGCAGTGCAAAGACGTTCTCCCTGCACACCAAAGGTTGGCTGCCGTACACCCTGAAGTGGCAGCTCACCGTCACCGAGCCCATCACCGAAAAAGGACTCGCACTCTCCGCCCAGGGCGACCTCAACGGCACCGGACGCTGGACCTTCGAACAGGACGGGCCGGAAACGGTGATCACCTATGACTGGCGGGTCAGTGCCTCCAAACCGCTGCTGCGCCGGCTCAGCTGGCTGCTCAGGCCCGCCTTTTCCGCGAACCATCGTTGGGCGATGGCCCGCGGGCAGGAAGCCCTCGCTCTGGAATTACGACGACGACGGCCCGGCGCGGATCTCGCCAGCATCCCCCGGCCTGCGCCGCCCACGTTCGTGAGCTGGCACCGCCGGCCGCGGATGACACACCACACGTGACGAAAACCCCTACAGCCGCTGCTCCCACACCGTTAGCTGCAACGTGACGCCCGCCAGGGACCTGTCGACGGCGGCACTCGCCCTACCGCCGTCGTCGGACACCATAGGAAAGCTGCGGCGCGCGGTCCGGAACCGGCGACGCAACCACCCGTTGAGGCGATCCGCATTCATGACGCGCGGACCGCCCCAGCGGTCTCGTCAGCAGTACGCACTGGCGTCTGAAGCCCAAGGTTTTCGCGCAGCGTGCTGCCCGCGAATTCCGTGGGGTAGACACCGCGTTCCTGCAGTTGGGGCACCAGGTGGTTCACGATGTCGTCGAGGCCGGTGGGAATCAGCCAGGGCGAGATGTTGAAACCGTCCACGGCACCCACGCGGGCGTACTCTGCCAGCTGGTCCGCCACAGCCGTGTACGAACCGGTGAAGGTGGCATCGATGCGGGCCGTTTTGGACGTGACGAACTGGCGGATGGACAGGCCCTTGTCCTTGGCTTCCGCCCGCCACTGGTCCGCCAGCTGGCGGGCCTTTGCGCCGTGGAAACCGCTGCCGCGGGTCTCGGAGGTCTCCTCAACCACGGGGTCAATGTCCGGCAGCGGCCCGTCGGGATCGTACTCCGACAGCTCGCGGCCCCAGAACTGCTCCAGGTAAGCAACCGCCTGCTGCGGACCGATCTGCAGGCTCCGCACCCACTCCTTCTTCTCCGCCGCTTCCTCTGCGGTGGGCGCCAGGATGAACTCGCTGGCCGGCATGATCTGCACGGCGTTGGCGCCACGGCCAGCCGCCAGCGAGCGCGCCACCAGGTCCTTGCGGAACTCCACGGCGTCGTCGAACTTGGGGTGGGCGGAGAAGATGACATCCGCCTGGCGGGCCGCAAAGTTGCGGCCCTCGGGCGAGTCCCCGGCCTGGAAGAGCACGGGGCGGTACTGCGCGCTGCGGGGCAGTCGCGGCGTCACGTCCACCGTGTAGTGCTGGCCCTCGTGGAGCACGCGGCGGGCGGGCCCCTGCGCGGTTTCCCAGGAGTCCCAGATCCGCTTGGCCGTTTCGACGAACGCTTCGGCGTGCTTGTAGCGGTCTGCGTGGTCCAGGTATCCCCCGCGGCGGAAGTTCGCCCCGGTCCAGGCGTTGTCCGTGGTCACGATGTTCCACGCGGCCCGGCCGCCCGAAATCAGGTCAAGGGACGCGAGCCGGTGCGCCAGGTCAGCAGGATCGTTGTACGTGGTGTTCTGGGTGGCCACCAGCCCGATGTTCCTGGTCACTGACGCGAGGGCGGCCAGCATGGTCTGCGCGTCCGGCCGGCCCACCACATCGAGGGCGTGCGGGCGGCCCAGATGTTCACGCAGCCGGAGTCCCTCGCCCAGGAAGAACGCCGCGAAGAGACCCCGTTCGGCGGTCTGTGCGATGCGGCGGAACGAGTCAAAGTCAGTCTGGGACCCCGATTCCGCCGCCTTCCAGATGGTGCCGGAGTTGACGCCCTGGAAAAAGACGCCGAACTGGATCTTGCCCGACGGTACAAAAGAATCGGATTTAGCACGGCTGTGCGGTGTCATGGTCGTTCCCCTTAGTTTCCGACGGCTGCGGCCGCGGGTGAGTCTGCATAGCGGCTGGCCGGGCGGGCCAGGCCCAGCAGGTCGCGGAAGGTACTGTCCTGCACCGGTGGCTGAAGTGCGCCCCGGCGCCGAAGCTCCGGCAGGACCAGCCGGGAAAGTTCGTCCAGGTCCAGGGCGAGCGACGCCGGGTGGAGACGGACGCCGTCGGCCTCGCTCAGAAGCTCCGCGAGGAGATCCGTGAGGCCGGCGGCGCTGCCGGCGTACCGCGCCCGGCCGCCGTCGGCGCCGTCTGCCAAGCCGCCTGCTAAGCCCCCGACCCGCTCATCCGCGGCCTGCCCGCGGGAGTCCAGGACGACGTCGAGCTCGGCGATGACCGCCACTGAAGCACCCAGCCGTTCCCGGACATCACGCACCTCGGCGGCGAGCAGCTCCGGCGTCGGCGCGGTGACCAGTACGGCGTCAACGGCGTCGGCCGGAACCTGCCCGCTACCCACCAGCGACGCGGCCGCGATCACCGGCAGCTGCCCCTGCAGCGGCCTCGGAATGATGGACGGACCCTTCACGGAATACGCCGGCCCGGCAAAGCCTGAAGGCGTTTCGAAGTCCGCGTAGTGCAGTTTGTCCGCATCGAGGTAGCGGCCGGTAGGAACATCGCGGATCACGGCGTCGTCCTCCCACGAGTCCCACAGCCTGCGGGACACCTCGATGGACGCCGCGGCTTCCTGCGCCAGTGCGGTGCCACTTACGGACGAACGTCCGACGGCGGCGGCAGCCTCGGGGGATTCCGCTGCGGTGACGATCCACCCGGCCCGGCCGCCGGAGACATAGTCAAGGCTCGCGAGCTGGGTGGAGACGTGGAACGGCTCGGTGTAGACGGTGTCCACTTCGGGGACCAGGGCGATGGTGCGGGTGACCGGTCCGGCGTAAGCCGCGCGCTGCAGCGCGTTGACCCGGCCCGGAACGGGCGCATCCGTGAACGTGGCCGCGTGGAATCCTGCCGACTCGGCCGCAAGGAGGGCTTCCGCGAGGCCGGCGAAGTCCCCGCCGTCCCACCCTGCGCCATCGACCTCGATTGCCAGGAATCCGGCACGCGCCGCTTGGCTGGTGTTCTCTTCTGTTGTGCTCACTGCTGGTCCTGACGTTCGTAGGGAATCTTTTCGCCGGCCTCGATGGCCACGGAGAGCCGGTTTTCCGCGGGCGGCAGCGGGCACGTGGCCAGGTCGGTGTAGGCGCAGGGCAGGTTCACAGCGCGGTTGAAGTCCAGCAGCACGGTGCCGTCAGGAGCGGGCGTGCCCACAGCCAGGGACCGGTTGGCGGCATAAGTGGTCTTGCCGGACGTGGCGTCGGTGAACAGGACGGACAGCGTTCCCGGGGCATGGCCGTTGAAGGCGGTGAGCGTGAGGTCCTCTCCGGCAAGGCTGAACCGGATCTCGCCTGGCGCCTCGTAGACGTGCTGGATGCCTTCGACGGCGGCGCCCACCGTGGTGGGACGCCGTTCGGAGAACGGCACGAACGTACCGGCCAGCGCAAAGCCGGCGTCCGGTGCGTAGGCGGCCGTCCCGGTGTATTCCGTCAGCAGGGCATTCTTCGGGTGCCGGGGCCGGACGATGTATTCGCCGCCGCGCTTGGCCACCTCGATCACCCGCTCACCGGAAACCAGGTTGATGCCTCCGCGTTCGGCAATGGGCCCAAACGTAAGCGTCGCGCCTGCGGCACCGTTCAGCTCTTCGCCGTCCCGTTCCAGGGTCTCGCCGGGCTCCAGAACCACGCGGACGGCGTCGTTCTCCACAGTCCAGGTGCCCGGGGCACCTTCCAGACGGGCCTCCGAGCTGCCCAGCCAGTGCAGGTGCGTCACGGCCAGGAAGCCGTGCGGATCGGCGCGGTGCCGCTCGTGGGCGGCGTGCCACTCCTGCCAGGCTGCGGCGAAGGGTGCGGTTTCAGTGTGCGCAGGCATGAGTGCTCCTTGTGGTGTTGAGGTTGTTTCCGGGACCTGGAACTTCACTTTGCCCCCGCCGAGGGGGTCGCCAAGGGGGTCGCCGTGGGCTGGGTGGCCGCAGCCTGTGCGGCTGCGAACGATTCCCCGGTGACAGTCTTGGATTCCGGCAGCGCCTCCTCGGAGAGTCCCCAGCGTTCCAGGACTTCGGCGTAGGAACCGTCCCTGATGGCGGAGTTCAGGGCCTCGGTGAGCACCGGAGCGAGGCCGTTGCCGCGGAGCGTGGTGGCTGCCACGAGTGTCTCGGAAGGCCAGCCCGCGTTCACCTTGCCGACCACTTTCAGGTCATCGCGGGTGTTCTCGCGGTACACGGTGGACGGGTAAGGGCCGATGTTCAGGTCGGTCCGGCCGGAGGAGAGCGCAAGGATGGTGTCGGCGTCGGTGGAGTAGTACTGCAGGACGGCAGGAGCCTTGCCCTTGCCCTCGAGTTCCTTGTTCCAGGCGAGCAGGATCTTCTCCTGGTTGGTCCCTGAACCCACGGACACCTTCAGCCCGGAGATGTCGTCCGCGCCCCTGATGTCGTAGCTGGCGGATTTCTTGGCCTCGAAGCCCATGTATGCGGCCCGGTAGGTGGCGAAATCGAAGAGCTTCACGCGGTCCTTATTGACGCCGACGTTGGAGAACACTGCTTCGAAATCGCCGGACTGGGTCTTCAGCGGCCAGTTCTCCCAGGACGTGATCTGGATGTCCAGTTCCAGCCCCAGCTTGTCCGCCACGAGCTGGGCGAGGTCCAGCTCCACACCGATCGGCGTCTTGTCATCGGTGGCGTGGAAGGACAGCGGAATGGACCCTGCGGTGGTGGCGACGGTCAGCTTGCCGTCCTTGCCGATCAGCTCCGGAACCTTGGCGGCGAGCGCCGCGTCCTTCTCGGCCCGGATCCGCTGCTGGTCCGGAGCGGTGTTATAGACCACGCCGTTGCGTGCCGCCGTCGTGACCGCACTGCCGGACGCGGAAGCTCCCGGGTCCGCGCAGGCGGACAGTGCTGCCGTTCCAAGAAGTACGACGGCGGGCAGCGCGGCCAGCGAGCGCACGCGGCCTGCGCTGGGGTGGAAGCTTGTGAAAGATGCCATGGCGAGTTCCTTTAGATGTTGAAAGCCGGTTCGAGCACTTTGGAGAAGAAGCTCCGGGTGCGTGGTTCCTGGGGGTTGGTGAAGATCTCCTGGGGGCTGCCCTGCTCCACGATCTGGCCCTGGTCCATGAACACCACGGTGTCCGCCACGTCGCGGGCGAACCCCATTTCATGGGTGACGATGATCAGCGTGGTGCCGGACTTTGCCAGTTCGCGGATGACGTCCAGCACCTCGTTGACCAGTTCCGGGTCAAGGGCGGAGGTGGGCTCGTCGAACAGCAGTATCTTGGGGTCCAGGGCCAGTGCGCGGGCAATCGCCACGCGCTGCTGCTGGCCGCCCGAGAGCTGGCGGGGGTAGGCGCCGGCCCGGTCCTTCAGGCCCACCCGGTCCAGGAGTTCAAGTCCGCGGCGGCGCGCTTTCTCCTTGGAACGCCCCTGCGCGACGACGGGCGCCTCGGTGACATTCTCCAGCGCGGTCAGGTGCGGGAACAGGTTGAAGTTCTGGAAGACCATGCCTATTTCGGTCCGCTGTTTCAGGATCTCCTTCTCGCGCAGCTCGTGCAGGCGCCGGCCCCGGACTTGGTAGCCCACCAGCGTCCCGTCGATGGCGATGTGGCCGCCGTCGACCTTTTCGAGATGGTTGATGGTGCGCAGCAGCGTGGATTTCCCCGAGCCGGAGGGGCCCACGATCACGGCCACTCCCCCGGGCTCAACGGTCAGGGAGATGCCTTTGAGGACTTCGGCGGTTCCGAACGATTTCCGGACCTTTGTGATTTCCACCAGGCCACGGGTGGATTCCGGGGCTGCGGTAACTTCCGGGAGGCTCTGGGTGGCGGTGCTCATCGGGGGCTCCTTGCGCGGTTGGGTGCCACGGCGTGGGTGGCGAAGAATTTCCTGGCCTTCTGCAGCGGCGTCAGGGGAAGGCTGCGCACCGCGCCCTTGGAGTAGTGCCGCTCGATGTAGTACTGGAAGACGCTCAGCACCGAGGTGATCACCACGTACCAGAGCGTGGCCACCAAGAGCAGCGGGAGTACCTGCTGGGTGCGGTTGTAGATGACCTGGACGGTGTAGAACAGCTCGGAATAGGCCAGGACGTAGACGATCGAGGTGCCCTTGACCAGGCCTATGATCTCGTTAAAGGCCGTGGGCAGGATGGCGCGCATGGCCTGCGGCAGGACGATCCGGGTGGACCGCCGCCAGGCCGGGATGCCCAGCGCGGCTGCCGCCTCGAGCTGGCCCTGGTCAACGGAAAGGATGCCGCCGCGGATGATTTCGGCTGAATAGGCCGCCTGGTTCAACGTCAGGCCGAGCAGAGCTGCGGCAAACTGGCTGATCAGCGTGGTGGTCTGGACCTCGAAGAAACGGACGTCCGTGAACGGGATGCCAAGGCTGATCTTCTCGTACAGGTAACCGAGGTTGTACCAAAGGAGCATCTGGACCAGCAGCGGGGTGGAGCGGAAGATCCAGGAGAACGTCCAGGACACCGAGACCAGCAGCGGCGAGGCGGACAGCCTCATCAGCGCCAGGATGAAGCCCAGGACAAACCCCAGCAGCCCGGATATGGCGGTCAGCTTCAGGGTTTCCAGGAGGCCGTTGACCACGGACTGCGCGGTGAACCACTGAGCTACGACGCCCCACTCCCACCGCGGGTTGGTGGCGAGGGACCAAGCGATGCCGAAGACGCCCAGGGCCACCACCGCCGTCCCCACCCAGCGCCACGGGTGCTTGGCGCCCACCAGCGGGAAGCCGGAGTAGTCGGTGGCCGGCTGCCGGGGTCCGGTGGTTGGCCCTGCTGCTTTTGCTTGCTCTGCCGGCTGGGCCACTTTGGTTACTGCTGAACTCATGCGCCACCTCGCTTCTTCACTGGCTGTTTGTACGTCGCGGCATGTATCCGCATCCTGGTCGCCGGAGCCTGTTGGTCCGGGTGCTGGCTGCAAATCTAGGGCGGCGTGGAAAGAGGCAGCAAGGCGGCGGGTTGCATTACTTCACCGGGCTTCGCACGGGGTCATGAGTCGGTTTTTGACGTTCCGTAACGCCCGGCGACGCGGAGTTAACGGGCATTACCGGCCCCTCGACCGCCGTCGGACAGGCTGCCTAGCATGGGCACTCAACCCAAGGCCAGCACACCGTCCCGATCAGGAGTACCCATGCCAGCGAGCGCCCCATCCGTCGTCTTTGTCGGCGGCGGACCGCGCACCGCCGGGGTACTCGAGCGGATGGCCGCCAACCGCGCCAGGCTGTTCGCGGGTCCCCTGGACATCCACGTGGTGGAACCGTACGAAGCGGGCTCCGGGCGGATCTGGCGCTACGACCAGCACCCCGGGCTGATGCTCAACTCAGCGGCCGCGGACGTCACCATGTTCACTGACTCCTCCGTGGAATGCGACGGTCCGGCCATGGACGGTCCCGGACTGGCCGGGTGGGCCGCCGGGGTCCTGGACGGCACCATCACTGACGTGCCTGACTTTCCGCTGTCCCTCCGCCACCAGCTGCACTCACTCACCGGGGCAACGTTTCCCACCCGCCAGCTGAACAGCCAGTATCTGGAGTGGTTCTTCCGCCGGGCAGCTGCGGCCATTGGTGGCTCGCTGACGGTCCACCGCACCACTGCTGTGGCAATCGAGCCCGCCGGCAGTCCCTCCACTGCCAACACAGCGTCCGACGACGGCACCCACCTCGTGAGGCTGGCGAACGGCGGGACCCTGCGGGCCGACGTCGTGGTCACCGCGATCGGCCACACCGACTCGCGGCCCGACGCCGCGTCGGAGAAGTGGGCAGACTTCGCTGCCCGGCACGGCGGCTACCACGCGCCACCCAGCTACACCACCGACGTCGACTATTCAGCCCTTGCCCCGGGCCAGGACGTGATCGTCGCCGGGATGGGGCTGGCGTTTGTGGACCTGCTGGTGCTGCTGATGGAAGGGCGCGGCGGCCGGTTCGAGGAAACGCACGACGGCGGCCTGCGGTACCGCGCGTCCGGACGGGAGCCCAGGCTCTGGGCCGGTTCGCGTCGCGGGGTGCCCTACCACTCCAAGATTTCCGGGTCCCTTCGCGGTGAGGCGCCCGGCCCACTGCGGTTCTTCACCGCCGGTGCCCTGGACGCGCTGCTGGAACGCCACGCCGAGCTGGATTTCAAGGACCACTTGTGGCCGCTCATCGCCAAGGAAGCCGGTTACGGTTACTACCGCGAGCTGTTCACCGGCAGTCCGGAACGGGTGGGTGCGGGCTGGACCGAGTTTGCCGCACGTTTCGAGGAACTCGACTGGTACAGCAGCGCCCGTGAGGAGCTGGTCGCGGAGACCGTGCCCGACCCCGCCCTGCGCCTTAACCTGGAGCAACTTGACCGCCCTTTCACCGGGCGGCAGTTCGCCGGCACCACCGACGTCCAGGCAGGGGTAGCTGGCTACATCGAGCGTGACCTCGCGCTCCGCGACGGTCCGGACCATCCCGAAACCATGGCACTGTTCGTGGCTTTGCTGAAGGTGTACATGGACCTGGGCCGGCTGGTCCCGGCGGATCGCCTTAATGCCCGCTCGCAACAGGCAGTCCATGGCTGGTGGCACGGCTTCTTCAGTTTTATCGACTCCGGACCGCCGCCCCGACGGCTACGTGAAATGCTGGCCTTGCACCGGGCCGGGCTGCTGAGCTTCCTGGGCCCCGGGCTCGCCGTCACTGTGGATGAGGCCACCGGAGAGTTTGTGGCAGGCTCACCGCAGACCGGCTTCAGTGTCCGGGCGACGGCCTTCATCGAGGCGCGCCTGCCGGCCACGTCGGTGACCCGCTCGCTGAATCCGCTGCTTGCATCCCTGCACCTGTCCGGGCTGGCGAGTGAACAGCAGCTGCTCACAGCGGACGGCATCCACTCCACCGGAAAGCTGCTCGTCTCGGACCGGCACGAGCTCCGGGATCATAAGGGGCGGGCAGCGGGCAGGCTTTTCGCTGTTGGTCCGGGAACGTCCGGTTGGGGAGCGGGGGCCTTTGCCCGGCCCGGCACCAACGCCGCACCTTTCCGCGAAAACGACGCCCTGGCCCGGGCCGTGCTGACCGTCGCGGCTGGCCTGTCTCCCGCTCCATCGGCCGGGCAGGACCCGCTGGCCGAACCAGCCGCCGTCGGAAGGACCTGAAGCATGGACTTGGAGACCAGCGTTGCCCCCGCCCCGGGCACCCCGGAGGCGGCTCAGGTGACCGCGCCGCGGGAACCGGCCGCACTCGATGCTGCGGCGCTGACCGTGCTGAATCTGCCCATGCACGATCCGCGGGTACGGCCGCTCCTGGACGGACTCGCCGTGGAATACGACTCCCGCTACGGCGATCTGTTTGGCCGCGGCGCCGCCGCGGACGAGCTGAACCGGTACCCGGCGTCGGAGTTTGAGGGGCCTGGCGGGGCGCTGCTGGTGATCCAGGAGAACGGGATCTCCGTGGCCGGTGGCGCATTCCGGTTCTACGACCCGGCAACGGCGGAATTCAAGCGGATCTGGACGCACTCCGCGCACCGCCGTCGGGGGCTGGCCCGGCTGGTGCTGGCCGAACTCGAAGCCCTGGCCGCCCGCCGGGGCTACACCCGCGTCTACCTGACCACCGGTCCCCGGCAGCCTGAAGCCAAATACCTGTACCTCACGTCCGGCTATGAGCCGCAGTTCGACCTCCACGAGGATCCGGAAGTCGTAAAGTCGCTCGCCTTCACCAAGGATCTCCCGGCACCCCCGATAAGCTAAACCGCATGGCCAACAAAACCACTGCAGAGAAACTCGCCACCATCCAGAAGGGCTACACCCTGGAAGGAGCCACCATCGAACTGGGTGCCGCCATTGTGGACGGCGAACTTCACAAGGAAGCCCAGGTCCGGCTGCCGCTTGCCATGATGAACCGGCACGGCCTGGTGGCCGGCGCTACCGGAACCGGCAAGACCGTCACGCTGCACATGATGGCTGAGCAGCTGTCCACAGCCGGCGTTCCTGTGTTCCTGGCGGACATCAAGGGCGACCTGTCAGGCCTGGCCACGGCGGCAACCGGCAGCGAGAAACTCAAAGCACGCACGGACGGCATCGGCCAGGCGTGGGCCGGCAAGACCTTCCCGGTGGAGTTTCTTGCCCTTGGCGGGGACGGGAACGGCATCCCGGTCCGGGCCACCATCACCTCCTTCGGCCCCATCCTGCTTTCCCGGGTCATGGAGCTCAACGACACCCAGGAATCCAGCCTCCAGCTGATCTTCCACTTCGCGGACAAGAAGAACCTTGAACTCGTTGACCTCAAGGACCTCCGCGCGGTCATCCAGTTCCTCACCTCCGATGAAGGCAAGGATGAACTGGAGGAGCTGGGTGGCCTGTCCAAAGCCACAGCCGGCGTCATCCTGCGCGAACTGATCAACCTTGAGGCGCAGGGGCTGGAAAAGTTCTTCGGCGAGCCTGAGTTTGATACCGCTGAGCTGCTGCGGACGGCCCCGGACGGCCGCGGCGTGGTCACATGCCTGGAGCTGCCCACGCTCCAGACCAAGCCGATGCTGTTCTCCACCTTCCTCATGTGGCTGCTGGCTGACCTCTTCGAGGACCTGCCCGAGGCCGGCGATCTGGACAAACCAAAGCTCGTGTTCTTCCTGGACGAAGCCCACCTGCTGTTCAACGACGCTTCCAAGGCTTTCCTGGACGCCATCACCACCACGGTCCGGCTGATCCGTTCCAAAGGCGTGGGGATCTTCTTTGTTACGCAGACTCCCAAGGATGTTCCAGCGGACGTCCTGGGCCAGCTGGCAAACCGCATCCAGCACGCCCTCCGCGCATTTACCCCGGAGGATGCCAAGGCCCTGAAAGCCACGGTGTCCACGTTCCCGGTCAGCGATTACGACCTTGAGGAGACCCTCACCTCGGCCGGGATCGGCGAGGCAGTCATCACCGTCATGAACGAAAGGGGCGCCCCGACGCCGGTCGCGCTGACCCGGCTCCGCGCCCCGGAATCCGTCATGGGCCCGAGCACCGACGAGCTCGTCAAAAGCACTGTGGCAGGATCGGCGCTGCTGGCCAAGTACGGCACCGCGGTGGACAACGTCTCTGCCTACGAGAAGCTCACGGGCAAGGGCGCGGCATCCACCGGCGAAGCCGCACCCGGCGAGCCCCCGGTCCCGGGAACCGCAGGACACGCCCGCGGTGGGCAGGCCGACGTCGATGCCGAGGCCCGCAGGATCGAAGAGGAGATCCTGGGCCGGCCCAGCAGCCGTCCGGCCCCCGCACCGGAGCGCGGTGCCGGCCCTGATGCGGCTCCGGCACGTGCCCCCCGACGGCGCGCACCCGAACCGGCAGCCCCAACAGGCGGCGGAATGGTGGGCGATCTGGCAGGAGCCCTGGGCGGGGCCTTGGGCGGCGGCCTCAAGAGCATGGTCCGGTCCATGGGCACCCAGCTTGGCCGGGAACTGCTCCGCGGCGTGTTCGGCACCTCGTCCCGGCGCCGCCGGTAGGCAAAACCGCACGATGCCCCGGGGCCTGGATGCCCGCCGTCGGCTATCAGGAAGCCGCCGATCCCCGCCCAGCGGGACGGCGGCTACTCCTGTGTTCACCGGGCTTGCAGGTAACGTAAGGGAAATGCAGATGAGTCAGGCGTTGGTGAGGATAGCGGCCGGGTGGCTGCTTGGCCTCATGCTTGCTGTGGCTGGCGCCATCCTTGGCATCAACGTAGTGAACAACACCGTGGCAAGTCCGCAGCAGCCGGTCCGGGAATATCTGGACGCACTGCACGACGGTGACGGCGGCAGGGCGCTGGGCCTTCTGCGGGCCACCGTGCCGCCAAGCAACGCAGCCATGCTGGACGGAACCGCACTGCAGACGGCCGCCTCCCGGTTGGCCAATGTGACTATCGGCAACCCGGAGGGACGGGCGGAGAACCAGGTGATGGTGCCGGTCCAGTACACCATCGACGGCAGCCGGCTGCGCACCGAGTTCCTGTTGGAAAAGACCGGCACCGAATGGCTGTTCTTCAGCACGTGGGCGTTCGTGCCGTCGCAGCTGCCCACGGTGAGCGCGACTGTTGTCAACGCCAGCGAAGCCACCCTCAACGGCGTGCCGGTGAATATGCCCGGCGGCCGGAATACGTTCGCCGTCTTTTACCCCGGCGAATACGAGGCATCACTGAACGGCCAGTACTTCGCGGCCCCCGCCACCCGGGCAACTGTTACCTCCCGCGACGTCCCGGCGTCTCCGTTGAACCTGCTGACAGTGGCAACGGACCAGCTGCGGAAGGACGTCGGCGCGAAGGTCAATGAGTTCCTGGACGCCTGCGCCGCCGAAGCGGTCAAACAGCAAAAGTTGCAGCCGGACTGCCCCTTCTACTTCGCCAGCACCAACAACGTGGACGATGGCACCATCAAGTGGCGTATCACGAAGTACCCGGAGATCTCCATCGAGCCGTTCGACGGCCGATGGGTGGTGGCCCCGCTGGACGGGAAGGCCCACGTCGAAGCGGTCCAGCAGAGCTCCTTCACCGGCGCCTGGTTCCCGCTCGACGAAGAGGTGGACTTCAGCTTCACCACCCGGCTTGACGTCGTCGGCGACACCATCAAGGTCACCCCGCTCCTGACCTACTAGGGCCGTGGGGGCCTGCCCCGGCGCGCAAAAGGCTGCCTCCCGTGACACGGGGTCACGGGAGACAGCCTTCAGCCTAAAGCACGACGCCGGCGTTCAGTCCATTCCGCGCAGGTCCAGCACCAGCTCGGTGTCGCCGTCGTTGGTCATGAGAACGGGGATGCCCCAGTCCTGCTGGTAGAGGTGGCAGGCGGCGTGGTCCGGGATCTCGCCGTCCTCGGTCTCCGGGCCGTCGCAGGCAGCGGCGCGGGCGGTGATGTGCAGGACGCCTTCCGGGATGTCCGAGGCGAGTTCCAGGGTGCGGAGCAGCCCTACTGAAGTGCCTCCGCCGGCCACAAGAAGCTCATGCGGCGTGGAGGAGATCTTCAGCTGGGTGGGATCGCCCCAGCGGTCGTCCAGCTTCTGGCCCGTCGGTGCGGTGAAGCGGACCGTGAGCTCCAGCGGACCCGGGGCAATCGGGCTCTTGGGCCGGTGGGTCTGGGCTGCGCCCTCGTCCACCTGCTGCGCTTCCTTGGGGATGGGCACGTACACCAGCTGGTGCTTGTTGGCCTCCACCACAATCAGCAGCGGCTCGGCGCCGGCCGCCTGGGTGTGGTCCACAATGACGTCCGACGGCTCAGCCAGCCCCCGCGCGAGCGTGGACACCGTCTTGGTGGCGGGGTCATAGCGGCGGACGGCACCGTTGTAGGTGTCGGCAATGGCCACCGAGCCGTCGGGCAGCACGGTGACGCCCAGCGGATGCTGCAGGCGGGCATCGGCGGCAGCGCCGTCACGGAAGCCGAAGTCGAACAGGCCCTTGCCCACGGCGGACTCCACGGTGACCGTGCCGTCGTCGTCGATGACCAGCTTGCGGAGCGCAGAGGTCTCCGAATCGGCCACCCAGATGTTGCCGTCAGCGTCCTCGGCAAGGCCCGAAGGCTGGGCGAACCAGGCCTCGTGGGCCGGGCCGTCCTGCAGGCCTTCCAGTCCATTGCCGGCAACGATGGCCACGGCTCCCGTCAGGGGATCGAAGCTGAAGATCTGGTGGGTACCTGCCATGGCGATGACCACGGCGTTGAGCTTGGTGGACCAGACAACGTCCCACGGCGAGCTGAGGGAAACCTCCAGCGGGTGCTCACTGAGCTTCCCCGTGAACCCGGCGGCGTCCTCGTCCACGCGCGCCGGCCCGGTTTCGAGCAGGCGCTGCACGCCGCTTCCTACGAGCGTGGTGACTGTCCCGTCCGCCAGGGACAGTCCGCGGAGGCGGTGGTTGACGGAGTCGGCGATAACGACGTCGTACCCCGTCTTTGCTGCCAGGTCTTCCGGGAGCAGCACCAGGCCCTGCGGTTCGTTGAACTGTGCGGTGGGCTTGACGGAGTCGACCGCGACGGCTGGGCCATCGGCATGGCCCTTGATGCCCGAGCCGAATGTCGCCAGCACTGTGTGGAAGTCCGTGCCCAGTTCCACGAGGCGGTGGTGGCCGGTATCGGTGACCAGCCACGAGCCGTGCGCGGCCGCGGCGGCAACGGAAGTGCCGCCGTCGGGGGTTCCGTTGGAAGCGCCGTTAGCGGTAGTGCCGCGTCCTGCCGGCAGGAACAAAGCCTTGCCGGGGAAGCGGAGTGTGCCGGAGGTGGCTTCCGGGGCGACGTAGGGGCCGGAGCCGCGGTGCAGCGTGCCCTTGGCCTCGTGCTCAGCGATCAGTTCGGGGATGAGCACGGCCAGGCCGTCTGCGTGGCCTTCGCCGGAGAGGTGGGCCACGATGTAGCCCTCGGGATCGATGACCACCAGGGTGGGCCACGCGCGGGCCGTGTAGGCCTTCCAGGTGTCCAGCTCTGGGTCATCCAGGACGGGGTGGTGGATCTCGTAACGCTCCACTGCGGCCGCCAGCGCCACGGGATCTGCTTCGTGCTCGAACTTGGGCGAGTGGACTCCCACGGTCACCAGGACGTCGGAGAACTTCTCCTCGAGCGGGCGCAGTTCATCCAGGACGTGAAGGCAGTTGATGCAGCAGAAGGTCCAGAAATCGAGTAAAACGATCTTGCCGCGCAGGGCTTCCAGGTCCAGCGATTTGCCGCCGGTGTTGAGCCAGTTGCGGCCCACCAGTTCGGAGGCGCGGACCCGGTGTTGGGTGCGTACGGTATCGCTCATGAGCGTCCTTCCAGCTTTGGATTGCGTTCAGCCAGCTTGGCATCGCGTTCAGCCAATTTGGCAAACATATCGTTGTAAGCGGTCAGATCGGCGTCGTTATTCCTGTCGGCGGCGCGGTCCACCCGCTTGGTCTCGCGCGCATCGGAGCGGGACCACATGATGGCAACGCCGATTGCCACCAGCAGTGTGGGCACCTCGCCGATACCCCAGGCCACTGCGCCGCCCATCTGCTGGTCCAGCAGCGCCGACGGTCCCCAGGCCCTGCCGAGGTTGCCGAAGTAGTCCGCGGCCAGAAGGTTGGTCCCGCCCATGATGGCCACGCCAAAGAATGCATGGAAGCCCATGGTGGCCAGCAGGAGAAGCAGCCGCATGGGGTACGGTGCACGCCGCGGCAGCGGATCGGTGCCGATCATGCTCAGGATAAAGATGTATCCCGTGAGGGCGAAGTGCACGATCATCAGCTCGTGGCCCACGTGTTCCCGCATCGCAAACCCGAAGGCTTCCGAATAGTAGAACAGCACGATGGACCCGGCGAAGTTGGCAGCCGCGAAAATGGGGTGGGTCACCAGCTGGGAGAACTTGGAGTGAACAAACACGAGCAGCCACTCCCGCATGCCACGGGAGCCGTCGGCGCGGGCGGGCAAGGCCCGCAGTGCGAGCGTCACGGGAGCACCGAGGACGAGGAAGATGGGCGCCACCATGGTCAGGGCCATGTGGTCCACCATGTGTGCGGAGAACAGGATCCTGCCGTAGACAGCGGGCGGCCCGGAGGTGATGTACGTCAGCACCATCAGTCCGATCACCCAGTTCACGGTCCGGAACCACTGCCATTTGTCGCCACGGCGCCGGACTTTCGCAACACCAAGGAAGTAGGCCACCAGCCCGAAGAGCGCCACGGCGATCCAGAGCCAGTCCAGGCGCCACTCCGTGAGCCAGCGCCCGGGTGTCAGCTCCGGAGGCAGCTCGTATCCGGTAAGGATGAAAGCCGGCGAGGCGTCAGGGGCAAAGGTGGTGGGCTGGGGCGGTGCCGAACGGCTCAAGGCGACGGCGAGGCCCGAGGTGGCACCCATCACGAGAAGCTCCACAAGCACCAGCTGCCAGAGAACGCGGCGCGATGAGAACGCTGATCCCTTGCGGCCAAGCTGGGGAATGACCCACCGGCGGTGCATGAAGCCGATCCCGCCGAGGAACAGGGTGGCCGCCGCCTTCGCCAGGATCAGCTGGCCGTAAGCCGAACCGAAGAGGTCGCTCCAGTTGGTGACCCGGATGCTGGCGTTGATGATTCCGGACGCGAAGACCAGGATGAACGCGAAACCGGCCAGGGACGAGAAGCGCCGCAGCGTGGGTTCTGTGATGTCCGCGGGGGTCCCCGCCTTCTGGCCCGTAAGGATCCCGGACAGCAGGGCCAGCAGGATGATGCCGCCAACCCAGGTGCTGACGCCTACCAGGTGCAGGCCAAGGGAGTTGATGGCGCCCTCGTGGTCCGAGGAGCTGGAGGAGTGGCCGATCAGTGCGGCCGGAACCAGTCCGGCCAGGGTCAGGATCAGCGTGAGGGCAAGGCCGCCCAGGGACCTGACGCCGAACAGGGCCGTGGTCACCACGGCGGCAATGATGGTGACACTGAGCCATGCCCGGCCGGTCTCGATGTCCGTCATGAAGTACACCAGGGCCCGGGTGAACTCGGCATCTCCGGACAGGCCCTGCCCCGCTACGTCCGAATAGGTGAGGACCAGCACGGCGATGGCGGAAAGCGTCCAGATTGCACCGGCAGCGGCAGCAATGGCCAGTGCCCGGGCGAAGGCCGGGTGCTCCGGAGCCTCGCCATCATGATGCCGCGAACGCGGACCGGACGTCCTGGGCAGGATGCCGACGGCGAAAATCAATCCGCCGACAACTGTTGCCAGGGAAATGTTGTGGATGGCCTTGCACACCGGAAGCCCCCAGCGCACGAGTGCTCCGGGATCCGAGACATCGCGCACTGCGGCGGCACCGGAAAAGAGGAGGGCAGCTGCGAGCCCGATAAAAAGCGCTGCGAGTCCTGCCAGCTGCCACGGCCGGGAAATCCCCAGGGTTCCGGCGCCCGTGGCCGACGCGCTCTTCTGAGGGGCGGGCTGCGGTGCTGCGGGACGGGACTTTGCTGCGGAAGGCACCTATCCATTGTCCGCTACCGGCGCCCCCGCGGCGAATCGGGCTAGGGCCGGCTAGGGCCGGTGATGTTAAAGCAGTGGAGCGGCGACCGCATGGTCACCGCTCCACTTGTAATGCTGAAGAAGACTACTTCTTCTTGGCGACAGCAGCCTTCAGCTTCGAGCCTGCGGTCAGCTTGACGCTGTGGCCGGCTGCGATCTGGATGGTCTCGCCGGTCTGCGGGTTGCGGCCGGTGCGAGCTGCACGGTCGGTGCGCTCAACTGCGAGCCAGCCCGGGATGGTGATCTTCTCGCCGGCGGCGACGGAAGTCTCGAAAACCTCGAACAGTGCATCGAGGACGGAGTTGACGGCTGCCTGGCTGGTGCCGGCCTTGCCTGCTACCTCTGAAACAAGTTCACTACGGTTCTTAGCCATTGATGTCCTCCTGGACGGTCACGATTCTGGAGCCTGAACGCGGCATGCGTGCAAGCCACTGTTCGAAAACTTACCAGCTTGGGCCCGTGAGGTCCGCAAATTCCGCGTGTTTCCGCGACTTTTTGACTTAAATCACGGGTTTTTGGAGGATTCCACGGGGAATTCCGCCCGTAGCGGACGCTCTCTCACCTTCTGCACCTCCCCCACACGCTCTGGCAGCTGATGTGCTGTTCCAGCGCACGCCCTGGCAGTTGCTGCGTCTTTCCAGCGGACGCTCTGGCAGTTGCTGCGGTGTTAGGGCCGACGCTCTGGCAGGTGGGGCCCGTCTGGGCGGGGTGCCGTGTTGGTTTTTGGCGTACGACGGCGGTCGGCGGGGTGGGTGCGGGTGCTGCGGCGGCTGCCGGGTGGGTGCAGTTGCTGCGAGAGGGTTCCCCGGGTTTTTGCGGGTACTGCGGGAGCGTTGGGAAGATTCGTGTGGGTAGTGCAAGAGCGTTTGGTGGGTTGGGTGTTTAAATGGGTCAGGCCCCGGACACTTTCGTGTTCGGGGCCTGGCCTGAATGATGTTCCGGCGGTGACCTACTCTCCCACACCCTCCCG
>NZ_JBEPSC010000007.1:0-255860 GCF_040548695.1 Arthrobacter sp. 754 | reverse complement strand
TGGTGGTCGGCTGGTACGCCTGCCGCCACCGCATCCGCGAAATCGCCCAGGCCCGCGAAGGCTTCACCGGCAGCGCACCCGTCATCGCCAACCCGACACCCATCAGGTAATCCGCACCGTTCACTCAACGAATGCCAACCAGTCCGAACACCCAAGAAAAGCCAATGACAACTGAAATTGAAGAAATCCTGACCGCACCGAGCGCTCTCCCAGCACGCAAATCTGCCGGGCATGTGATTGTTGACTCGCTGGTGTCCCACGGCGTGGAGCGAAGCTACGTGGTTCCCGGCGAGAGCTTCCTGGACGTCCTGGACGGCCTGCACAACTCCCAGATCAAGACAGTTGTCTGCCGGCACGAAGGCGGCGCCGCTTATATGGCCGAGGCCGACGGCAAGTTGCACCAGCGCCCTGGCATTGCGATGGTGACCAGGGGGCCCGGCGCGGCAAACGCCCATGTGGGGTTGCACACCGCTTGGCAGGATTCCACCCCCATGTTGCTGTTCGTCGGCCTGATCCCGTTCGCGCATCGGGACCGGGAGGCGTTCCAGGAGTTCGACATCAAGGCCTGGTTCGATAGCGGGGCCAAGCGTGTCATGGTCCTGGACCATGCGGAGCGTGCGTCCGAGATTGTGGCCGAGGCGATGTTTGCGGCCATGAGCGGGCGGCCGGGCCCGGTGGTGGTGGGCCTGCCGGAAGACATTATCCGGCAGCGGATCGATCCTGTGCTGCACCCTGTCATTCCGGTGGCAGCCGGCGGCATGAGCAGCGCCGACGCCGCGGCGCTGGAAGCTGCACTGGCAAAGGCACGCAAGCCGCTCTTTGTCACTGGCGGCAACGACTGGACGCAGGAAGCAGCCGACCAGCTAACCGGATGGCTGGAACGGCACCATATCCCGGCAGCCGCTGAATGGCGGACGCAGGGAACAGTCTCCTTCGATTCCCCGTCCTACGTGGGGCCATTGGCTACGGCCGCCCTCGCCCGACATACGACCTCCTGGAGGAAACTGATCTGCTGGTGTTTGTCGGGACAGTGCCGGGCGACGTGATTACGGACGGCTTCGTCTGCAGGCAGGACTGGAACAAAAAGAACTTCCTGGTCACGGCCGACCCCTCACTCCGTGGCCGGTCGGGTCCCGTTTCGCGGCAGATTCTGGCCAAGCCCGAGGCCTTTGTCCGCGACCTCGAGGGAATCGACCTGCCGGTAAAGGAAGAGTGGAAGGCATGGACGGACCGGATGCGGGGCGAGCAGGAGCGGTTCGCCGCGCTACCCGGTGTGGCCCCGGCAGCGGGTCAGGCAAGGATGGACACTCTGATGGCGAACCTGGTGCCTCGGCTGCCGGAGGACTCAGTGGTGACGTTCGGTGCAGGCGAGCACACCAACTGGGCCCACCGCTATTTTCCCACCCGACGCTACGCTTCCATGATCAGCGCCCGTAACGGCTCAATGGGCTACTCGGTCCCCTCGGCCATCGCGGCATCGCTGGCCGAACCCGGGCGCCGTGTGGTCACCATCGCCGGCGACGGGGAGTTCCTCATGAACGGCCAGGAGCTGGCCACGGCGGCCCAGTACGGGGCCACGCCGCTGGTGATCGTCATGGACAACCAGGAATATGGCACCATCCGCACCCACCAGGAGAGGCACTACCCCTCACGTGTGTCCGGGACCCAGTTGAAGAATCCGGACTTCGGCATGATGGCCAGGGCCTTCGGCGGTTTCGGGATCACTGTCACCGAAGATAAGGACGTTAACGCCGCGCTCGACGCTGCCCTGGCGGCAATCGATGAGGACGGCGTCTTTGCCCTCATCCATCTCATTGTGGAACAGCGAGTCAGGGCGTACTGAGCTGAGCAGTCCTGCCCTGGCAGCGGGCGACGGCGGGACATTCCGCCGTCGCCCGCTGGTCGACCCCGTGGCGGGGGAACTCTGGATTTCCCGGAAATATATGCGAGGACTCGATTAAATATTTGTATGCAGAAGTGGCCCCCGTGAACGGCGCGAACTGCTTGCATCGGCCCTGACCTGCCAAGATAGGAATTCAGGCGTCCGCGGGCAAGCTTTTGCTCGGCGGGCACGCCAATTCCCGCCAACGCACATCGTAGGTCGGCTGCGGTTTCGGGCGTACAGTCCGTTGGTAAGCTCCCTTACAAATTTGTTGGGCAGTGTCCGAGGGTGTTTGCCCTCCTGGGGAAGGAACTGCCATGCAACTCAGTGCCGCGCAACAGGAACAACATCATTCCGCCTCGGGAGTACTACGCCGTCGCAGAGCAGCAACGGCAACCGGGGCAACGGGAGTTTTTCTCCTTGCCGCGGCCTTGCTATGGCAGCAGTCACCGGCCTTCGCGGCCACCCCGGTCGGTCTGGGCACGGCAGCCTCATACTCCGTGCTCGCCGGCACAACAGTGACCAACACCGGTTCCACTACCCTCGAAGGTGATGTGGGGGTGAGCCCCGGCAGTGCGGTTACGGGTTTCCCGCCGGGCGTGACAACCGGGACCATTCACGCAGCAGACGCTGTGGCTCTCCAGGCGCAGTCCGACGTCGGAATTGCCTACGACAACGCTGCCGGTCAGGCGTTGACTACCAGCGTGTCAGGGGATCTGGTGGGACGGACCCTGACTGAGGGTGTGTACAACTCCACGTCCTCACTGGCGCTCAGCGGGCAGCTCACCCTCGACGGCCAGGGAAATCCCAACTCCGTCTTTGTCTTCCAGGTGGCTTCGGGCCTGACCACCATGTCAGCCAGCAGCATCATCCTGACCAACGGGGCCCAGGCCTGCAACGTTTTCTGGCAGGTGGGCAGCTCGGCCACCCTGGGCACCGCCTCCACATTCAAGGGGACAATTCTTGCCCTCACCTCCATAACGGTCGCCACCGGTGCGACGGTGGAGGGCCGAGCCATGGCGCGCAACGGGCAGGTCTCCCTGGACACCAATGTGTTTACCACTCCGGCCTGCATCACGGCGCCAAGCACCTCGGCGCCCCCCACAACGGGCACGCCGACGGCGACAGGGACGCCGACCGACACGGCGTCAGCAACTGCGACGCCGACGGCGACAACCACGTTGGGTGCCACGCCGACAGTGACCGCGACGGCAACTCGGGCTCCGACCGCAACGGAAACACCCGCAGCGGGGGCGGGCGGCACCGGAACCGATGCGCCTACCTCGGCGGCGCCGCTGGCCGATACCGGGTCCGGCAACGGGGCCGGAACAGGGGCAGGGGCGGGCGCAGCAGGCGGCCGGAACCAGGGCACCAATGTTGACACGGCGGTCGGCGTGTCCAACGAGGAAACGGCGGCCTTCGGGGCAATTCTGGCCGGTCTTGGATTGACTTCAGCAGTAGTGGGCGCCACGTTGGTGGCCCGCAGGCGCCGCAGCGTCCAGGAGTAGCGGCTTGCGGCGGGCAGCGGCAAGAGGCAGGCACCTCCGCACGCGCGGCCCGGCACGGAACTGGAGCAGGGCGGCGGTCACCCGGTCCCTTGTTGGTGCCTTAGCCCTGTCCGTTTTGCTTATCGGCTGGGGATCGTCGCAGGCTACAGTTCCGACGACGACGGCGCCGCCTCGAGCTCTGTCGGCGAGTCCGCCCGCTCCCGCCCCAGCGGTTGTCACCGCTGCGACAACGCCAGCGCCCGGCTCACCGCCACTGCATATCACTTACCCGGCCGCGGCGATGGACCAGGCCGTCCTGCCGCTGACGCCCACAGAGGAGGAGCGGAACCTCGCAGCCATCGTTCCGCCGCCCACGGCTGACGCCTATTGGCTCACCCCCTACGGCGTCCCCGGCGCAGGGTCCACGAACACCACCTACATCGCCGGGCACAGCTGGGAAGGCAGCGCTTCGCCTTTCAACAACATCAGTTCGCTGGCAAAACCTGGGGACCGGCTGACCGTCACCACGGCCGAGGGGCCGCTCCACTACACCGTTGACCGGATCACCACCGAATACAAGGACACCCTGAAGGACAGCGCGATCTGGGACAAGGTGCCGGGCCGGCTCGTCCTCATCACGTGCTTTACCGAGGACCTGTGGGGCAAGAACATCATCGTTCAGGCCAGCCCGGTACCTGCTGACTAGGCTCCTTATCGACGCTTCGGACCTCCGCTAAGCACAATGTGAGCCTCCGGGCAAGGTCCCGTACGGTTAAAAGAGGCCTGCTTCTTGGGATGTGCAGCCGGCCCGCAATCCGTGTAGATTCCAGAACTGCAGGCGTGCCGCCGGGACGTCTTTTTCGGTTGTGTTGAGGAAGTGAGCTGTAATGACCAATCCCCATTTTGAGGTCTTTCTCGCGCAGTCCATCCGTGAGGACGCCGAGAACGAGGCAGGACTGGACCGGGACGAGCTTTACGGCGTCTACACCAGCTGGTGCCTCATGAACAATGAGGAGCCCCAGGCTCCCGAGGACCTTTGGGCCGCTCTGAAGGAGCACCGCATCAAGCCCGCGGACAACCATCTGGCCATGAAGGGACCGGCCGCCGCAGACTACATCATTGCCAGCGCGCCCGACATCGTCTGACGCCGTCCCGGTTGGCGGTGCTGGAGTACTGCATCCGGCCCGGCCGCAGGTGCAGCCGGGCCGGATGCCCCGTTTAGGAAACCGCGCTCAGTTAAGGTCGAAGCGGTCGAGTTCCATGACCTTCACCCAGGCCGCAACGAAGTCGTGGACGAACTTCTCCTTGGCGTCGTCGCTGGCATAGACCTCGGCCAGCGCCCGGAGCTGGGAGTTTGATCCGAAGACCAGGTCCACCGATGTGGCGGTCCATTTCCGCTCGCCGGTGGTGACGTCAGTGATCTCGTAGACGTCCTCCTCCGTCTCCGATGCCTTCCACTTCGTGCCGGGGGAGAGCAGGTTGACGAAGAAGTCGTTCGTCAGCACCTGAGGCCTGTCGGTCAGGACGCCGTGGGCTGATCCGCCGTGGTTGGTGCCGAGCGCGCGCATGCCGCCGATGAGTACGGTCATTTCCGGTGCGGAGAGGTCCAGCAGGTAGGCCTTGTCGAGCAGAAGAGTCTCCGGCTGGAGCTTTCCTCCGGGGCGCACATAGTTGCGGAACCCGTCACCCCTCGGCTGCAGGTACTGGAAGGACTCGACGTCGGTCTGGTCCTGGGCAGCGTCCGTGCGGCCCGGCCGGAACGGCACGGTGACGGCGAAGCCGGCGTCCTTCGCGGCCTTTTCAACCGCCGCGCAGCCGCCGAGGACGATCAGGTCTGCGAGCGAGACCTTTTTGCCCCCGGTCTGGGCGGAGTTGAACTGTTGCTGCACTGCTTCGACGGCCTGCAGCACAGATCCCAGCTGCTCGGGCTCACTGGCTTCCCAGCCGCGCTGGGGTTCCAGCCGGATCCGTGCGCCGTTGGCTCCGCCGCGTTTGTCCGTCTTGCGGAAGGTGGCTGCCGAGGTCCATGCCGTGCTGGCGAGCTGCGAGACGGACAGGCCCGAGTCCAGGAGCTGGGCCTTGAGCCCGGCGATGTCCTGCTCGTTGACCAGCTCGTGGTCAACCTCCGGGACGGGGTCCTGCCAGAGCTGCGGGGCGGGGACCCAGGGCCCCAGCATGTGCGGACCGACGGGCCCCATATCGCGGTGCAGGAGCTTGTACCAGGCCTTCGCGAACGCGAGCGCAAACTCGTCCGGGTTCGCCAGGAAGCGCCGCCCTATTTCGCCGTAGACCGGGTCGACGCGCAGCGACAGGTCTGTTGTCAGCATGGTGGGGCGGTGCTTTTTCTCCGGGTCGTGCGCGTCCGGGATGATCTCCGGAGCGTCCTTGGCAACCCACTGGTGTGCGCCCGCCGGACTCTTGACAAGCTCCCACTCGTATTCGAACAGGATCTCCAGGAAGCGGTTGCTCCACTGGGTGGGCTTGTCAGTCCAGGTGACTTCGAGGCCTGAAGTGATGGTGTCGCCGCCCTTGCCGCTGCCATAGGTACTGAGCCAGCCCAGCCCCTGGTTCTCCAGATCGGCTCCCTCCGGCTCGGGGCCGACGTAATCGTCGGCCACAGCGGCGCCATGGGTCTTGCCGAAGGTGTGCCCGCCCGCGATCAGCGCGAAGGTTTCTTCGTCGTTCATTGCCATGCGCTTGAACGTCTCGCGGATGTATGCTGCTGCGAGTTTGGGATCCGGATTGCCCATCGGCCCTTCGGGGTTGACGTAGATCAGGCCCATTTCCGTGGAGCCGACCTCCTCCGCCATCTGGCCTTCGCCGATGTAGCGTTCGTCGCCGAGCCAGGTGTCCTCGGGCCCCCAGAAGATTTCCTCGGGCTCCCATACGTCCTCGCGGCCGAAAGCAAAGCCGAAGGTCTTGAAGCCCATCGATTCGAGGGCCACGTTGCCGGCGAGGACCAGCAGGTCAGCCCACGAGAGCTTCTGGCCGTATTTCTGCTTGACGGGCCACAGCAGCCGCCGGGCCTTGTCCAGGTTGGCGTTGTCCGGCCAGCTGTTGAGCGGCGCGAACCGCTGGCTGCCGTCCCCTGCACCGCCGCGGCCATCGTGGACGCGGTAGGTGCCGGCGGCGTGCCAGCTCAGCCGGATCATCAGGCCGCCGTAGTGGCCGAAGTCGGCGGGCCACCAGTCCTGGGAGGTGGTCAGGACCTTGGTGATGTCCTGCTTGAGCGCCTCGACGTCGAGCTTCTGGAACTCTTCGCGGTAGCTGTAGGTGGGGCCGAGAGGGTTGCCCGCCGGCTGGTGGGCGTGGAGCACGGAGAGATCCAGCTGGTTCGGCCACCAGTCCGCGACAGTCCGGGGACGGTGCCCCTTGGGCTCCGGCGAGTCAATCGCCGGGTTTTCGCTCTCGCTGCCGTGGGACGTCACGCTGTCATGGTTCACCGGACAGCCACCCTTTACCTTGCTGTCCAGGCCCTGGGCGCTTCCCGGGGTGGGGACCGGAGGGTGTTCCTGGCTATCGCTCATGTGCTTCCTTCCATATGGCCGAGGCCGTGGTCGGACTCGGGCAGCCGGTTCAACCCTCCTATTTGACCATGACCGCGCGCCGCGGGGGAGGGCCTTTCCGCCATTAGCTGTCGGCGGCTAGCGGCGCCCTCATTCACGACGCCGGACAGGTGGCGTCGCAGTTATATCTGCTGTGGAAGGGCGGCCACAACGTCGATCTCAACCAGGATGTCGTAGAGGTCCGACCCCACGGTCGTGCGCACCGGGAACGGGGCCGGGAAAAATTCAAGGTACGCCCCGTTGTATTCGTCAAAGTCCCTCTTGAGGTGTTGCAGGTGCGTAGTGACTTTGACGACGTCGGCAAAAGTGGCGCCGGCTTCGGTGAGAACTGCCTCGATGTTGCGCAGCACCTGCCGGGTCTGTTCCGCTACGCCCTCGGGAACTTCTCCGGTGGCGGGGTCCTGAGGACCGAAACCCGCGGTGTAGAGGAACCCGTTGGCGACGATGCCCTGACTGTATGGTCCCGCTGGCGATGGGGCGTTGGGAATGACGATGGCCTTCTTGCTCATGGGTCTCCTTGTTGGGTGCTATTTGCTGGCTGAGGACGTGATTGCGGTGTGCACGGTGTCCAGGACGATCTGCGCCTCGTCGCCCTGAAGCAGGTCCGGTCCGATCCAGAATCCGTGCGGTGTCCCGTTCCGCAAGTCTGGGTGGACCGCGACCCGCGGGTTTGCTTGCGTGAGGGCTGCCAAGGTGCTGGCGGCCCTCACGGTGTCATTGATGCCGACGTAGAGGCGGGGGACTGGCTGGCCGGCTTCATTGAGGGCTTCAGGGCGGAGGGAAACGCCGTCGAGGTTCATGAGTCCCTGATGCCAGGCTTCCACCGTTGTCAGCCATTGGCCATGGAGCGAAGCGTGATCAAGGTTTACGAAGCGTTCGACGGCGGCCAGGAGCCCCGCGATTTCTTCCTTGCCGGCTTTCATGGCCCGGGCCCAGCGCTGGAAGGGTGCTCCGTTTTGGCGGGCTGCTTCGATGATGTCCGGGTTTCCCACCATTAGTCCGCTGGCCTGCGGCCCGCGCAGCGCCTTTCCCCCGGAAAACACAGCAACGTCTGCGCCCAACTCCTTGGTGAAATGCCAAAGGTTTTCGACCGGAGGAAGCTGCGCGGCCGCATCGACGATCACCGGTATTCCCTTCTTCCTGGCAATGCGTACAACTTCGGGCAGGGGCAGTGCGACCTGCGGGAGATGCGGGCCTGCCACATACAGGACAGCGGCCGTTCTTTCCGTGATCGCCGACTCCAGTTCCCAGTCAAATGTCTGCTGGATATTGCCGATCTGGCGGATAGTGACGCCTGACATTGCTATCGCTGCGTCATAGGGAATGCGGTGCGCCGCGTGCATAATGACTTCGCTGGGGGCGAGGTCGCGGCCGGGGAATTCGGTGAGGACCCGGGGGTCTCCTTTGGTGCGGATGCCCAGGAGCGCAAGGATAAGCGCGGCAGCGCAACCGGAGGTGACGTAGGCCGCGTCGTTGCGGGTGATTTCAGCCAAGCGTTTCCCGGCTGCCAGGTGCAGTTCGTGCATGTCGACAAAGGAACCCGCCGCATCCGTCATCGCGTCCAGCACCTCCTCCGGCATCAGGGACCCACCGAGCGCGGTGAAGGTGGTGGCGGCGTTTACGACAGGTTTTAGGCCCAGGCCGGAATAGAAGTTCATGCTGCCTTTCGTTGGGTTAGCCGAGGTGGCGGGAAATGGTCTGGGCGGTGCGGCGGATGTCGTCCAGATGCGCCATGAGGTCCTCCACTGAGGCCACGGCCTTGATGGCGGTAATTGAGATGGCGCCTACCGTGCTGGCGCTGGAGTTGGTGATGGGCACGGCGATGCAGTTGACGAAGTCCTCGAACTCCCCGTTGTCGATCGCCCACCCCCGGTCCTTAATGACGGCCAACTGTTCGTCCAGTGCCTCCCGTGTGGCAAGCGTGTTTGGCGTGAACGCTCTCCACTCCACGCCTGCCAGGATGGCATCGCGGCGGGCCGGTGCAAGCTGGCTGAGTATTGCCTTCCCCACTCCGGTGACGTGCGGCAACACCGTCTTTCCGATACGGGAGTACATCCGGACACTGTCCTGCCCCTCCACTTTGTCCACATACATCACCGTTGATTCGACAAGCTGCGCCAGGTGAATGGTCTGGCCCGTGCGCGCATGCAGGTTTCGTATGTCGTCATGGGCGACGGCGCGGAGGTCAAGGCTGTCCAGGGCCTGCTGTGCGATGGCGATCATTTTCGGTCCGATGCTGTAGTGACCGTTCCCCCGCCGGAGCACAAAACCTGCCTCTTCAAGGGTCTGCAACTGACGCAGGACCGTTGAGCGGTGCACATTGAAGCGCTTGGCCGTCTCGCTCAGACTCCGAGGTCCCTCACCCAGGAATTCAAGGATTTCGGTTGCCCGCTGCACGGCTTGAGACATTCACTCTCCTTATATACTCACAGTGTTCCAACATTCTTGCACACCCCTGTGCAAAGGGTGCAACATTTTTATGCTTCAGCGGAGGCGCTATGGGTGACTTAGTTTTGCGGGGCGGGTCGATCATTGACGGTACGGGCAGGCCGGCTTATCCGGCTGACATTGCGATCCGCGGGGGACGCATAGATGCCATCCTTGCTCCAGGGCAGGACTTCCGCGGTGAGGAGCTGGATGTTGCCGGCTTGGTGGTGTCGCCCGGGTTCATTGATATGCACGCGCACTCGGACCTCGCCGTCCTTGCTGATCGTGGACATGTCTCGAAGGTGGCGCAAGGGATCACGTTGGAGGTGGTAGGCCAGGACGGTCTGGGGTACGCGCCAGTCAACGACGAAGTCATGGCGGCCACCCGGGAGCAGATCGCAGGTTGGAACGGCACTCCTGACCTGGACTATTCATGGCGAAGCATCGCTGACTACCTGGCAAAGGTGGACGAGGGAGCAGCAGTCAACGTTGCAGTGCTCGTGCCCCACGGTACGGTGAGAATGATGGTCATGGGCACCGAGTCGCGTCCTGCCACTGCCGATGAGCTTGGCAGGATCCGGGACATTGTTGCCCAGGGGCTCAGGGACGGCGCCATGGGAATGTCGACAGGCCTGACGTACACACCGGGCATGTACGCCTCGGATGCGGAACTGGTACATGCCCTGGCCGCCGTCAAGGAGATCGGTGGCTATTACTGCCCCCACCACCGGAATTACGGAGTAAATGTGGTGGAGGGTTACCGGGCCTGTTTGAAGATCGCGGGTGAGGCGGCAGTCCCGCTTCACCTGGCCCACTGTCACGTGAATTTTCCCCAAAACAAGGGCAGAGCGGCAGAAGTGCTGTCGGCCATTGATGAAGCGGTGGGTGCAGGCCTGGACGTCACCCTTGATTCGTACCCTTACCTGGCCGGCGCAACCTATCTGGCGGCCCTGCTCCCCAGTTGGGTCCATGAAGGCGGAAAGGACGCGATGGGCCAGCGGTTGGCTGACCCGACAACTCGCAAGCGGATCCTTCACGAGATTGAAGTGGAAGGATCCGACGGACACCATGGTGTGCCGATGGATTGGACCACAATCGTTATCGCCTCCACCCAGCGGGCCGGCAACGCCTGGGCGGTGGGTAAGACCGTGGCGGAAATGGCGGGGGAGAGGGTGGCTTCCGCGGGCGACGCATTCCTGGACCTGCTTGTCGCAGATGATTTTGGTGCAGGATGCCTGGTCCAGGTCGGCAACGAGGAGAATGTCCAGGCAGTCATGCGCCATGGCGCCCACACGGTGGGCAGCGACGGCATCCTGGTAGGCGACAGGCCCCACCCGCGCGGTTGGGGAACCTTCCCACGCTTCCTGGGCCACTACGTCCGTGAGCTTGGCGTCATGAGCCTGGAAGAAGCGGTCCTGCACGCGACATCGAGGCCGGCCCGCCGGCTGGGTCTGGGCGACCGGGGAGTGATCAAAGCGGGCAATTGGGCCGACCTGGTCGTCTTTGACGCCGCGGCAGTTGGGTCCCGTGCCACGTACGACAACCCCAAAGTGCTGCCCGACGGGATCCATCACGTGTTCGTCAACGGCGAGGCAACCATCCGCCAGGGAACCCGGACTTCCGCAACACCGGGCCGGGCCGTCCGCCGCATGCAGAAATAGCCGGTACCTATTTACAGCACGGTCCGGAGCTGACACTATGGCAATTGCGCAACAGGTGTTGCAACATATGCACAATCAGGAGTCCTCGTGAAGATTCGAACAGTGATGAAGAGCGGAGCCGTGGCCGTCGCCTTGAGCCTGGCGCTATCTGGCTGCAGTGGCGGGGGAGGCGGCGGGACAACGGAGACGGGCCCGGCCGCCGCGGAGGGAGGAACGCTCACTTTCGCCAACTGGCAGTGGCTGGAGAAGGGCCGCGGTGACAGCATCCTGGCCGCGGTCAAGGAATATGAAAAGGTCAATACCAAGGCCAAGATAGAAAAGCAGGAAATCACCCGCGCGGACTATGAGAAAACCATCAGCACGCAGATTGGCTCGGGTGCTGGTCCGGACATCCTCATTGTTCCAGACCCCTTCTTTCCAGAGCTGGCCTCCAGCGGTGCACTTGAGCCGCTGGACGGCGTCCTGGATTCAAACAGCGAAAAAGCACTGCGCAAGTCGAACGAAAATTACAAGTTCGACGGCCAGCAGCTCGGCTTGATCTGGGAAGCAGTGCCTTACGCCCTCTTCTACAACAATGACATCATGTCGGCGGCCGGTGTGAAGCCCCCGACGACGGCTGACGAACTTGTCACGGCCGCCCAGCAGATCAAGGACAAGACCGGCAAGACAGGTTTCGTTGTCCGCCACCAGCTCAATGAGGAAGCGCCATGGTTCACGGATTACAGCAACTGGGTCTTTGGATTCGGCGGAAAGTGGTCTGACGGCAAGAAGCTCACCCTGAACAGCGACGAAAACGTCGCTGCTGCGGATGCCTTCCTCAAGGCCTACAAGTCCAGCGGATTCGGTGTTGGCGACGACGCATCAACATACCGGAGCAAGTTCTCAGCCGGACAGGTCGGAATGGTCATCGATAACTCCTCCGCCCTGCTCACCATGGTTTCCAGCAAGGATGGCGTGAAGTCCACCCAGGTGTCAGCGTCGCCACTTCCGTTCCCCAAAGGGGGGTCGGCCTATGCCGGGTTCTCCATTGCAATCAACTCCCACTCGAAAAACAAGGCGCTTGCCAAGGATTTCATCAAGTGGATGATGACGGCCGATGCCCAGTCCAAGTTTGTTGACGCCCTGTTCCCTTCCGGCATCGCTACCGGAGTATCTGCCCCTGATGCCAAGATCAAGGCAAATCCCTGGATCGACGCGTTCTACAAGCAGTTGGAGAACTCCTCCTCGGTGGTAATCCCGGGGTTTGAAACAAAGACGCCGCAGGTGCGGACTATTGTCCTGACTCAAGTTGCTCGAATGCTCACCACTGGCATATCGGCTAAGGAAGCGATGGACGCCGCCCAGCAGCAGGCCTCCAGCCTGGCTCCCTAGCAAGCGCAAGCGCAGACTGCCCGTGCGGCCTCCGCCCGGGCAGTCTGCCCCTATCGAGAGAACTCATCGATGACCGAGACCACCACCGCTACCGCCCGTACGGCACCGGCAACCCGGCGCAGGCGCTTCAGCTGGACTCCGTATCTCTTTATTGGACTGGCCGTCCTGTACTTGCTTCTGTTCGCCGTCGTTCCGCTACTCAAGGGCCTGGACCTGAGCTTCACTAACACCCGTCTACTGAACCCCACGGCGGGACGTTATATCGGCGTCGACAATTATGACCACCTACTGGGCAGCGGTGCCTTCTTCAAATCGGTGGTCACTACGCTCATCTACACCGCCTTCACCGTTGTCCTGTCGCTGACACTCGGCACGGTCTCAGCCTTTGTCATCAACCGGTACTTTCCTGGGCGGACGCTGGCCCGGGCTGTCATAGTGATGCCCTGGGCCGTTCCCACAGTGGCCGTAGCGCTGGTGTTTCGATGGATCTACAACGACTCGACCGGCATCGCGAATGAAGCCGGCAGCGCCTTGGGCCTGGGCGAGCGCGGCTGGCTCACCGACCCCGCCTACGGAATGCCTTCGGTGGTCATCGCCACGGTATGGAAGGTCACGCCTTTCGTGATGCTGGTGGTCCTCGCGGCACTGCAGTCCGTTCCCGAGGACCTCTACGAAGCAACCCGGATCGACGGAGCAGACGGCTACAGCACCTTTAAGCTTGTCGTCCTCCCGTTCCTGCTGCCAACCTTGCGCGTGGTCGCGCTGCTGATGACCATCTGGTCTTTCCGGCGCTTCGAAATCATCTGGCTGCTGACCGGCGGTGGGCCTGTGGACGCTACAAACACCATAGTCATTGACGTTTACCGCGAGGCCTTCAACAACAGCCAGCTGGGGCTGGCGGCCGCAGCGGGCATGCTGGGCCTCGTACTTTCCCTCGTGGTTACCGGGATCTACTTTGTCGTCGAACAGCGGGCCAATAAGCAGAACGGAATAAACGAATGATCGCGCACAGACGTCTAGGCGTTGGAGTCAGGGCTATTCTTGCGTTGCTTTTGACATGCCTTGCCGGGTTCCCGCTCTTCTGGATCATCAATACTGCGATGACGCCGACCAACGATCTGTACCGGGGGGATCAAGCAATCGTTCCCGACATATCGAGGACGTTCAATCTTTTCTCCGTGCTCACGACGGACACACCATTCCTGCGCTGGATGGCCAACTCCGCCGTTGTCGCTTTCGGCACAACCTTTCTAAGCCTCATCCTGGCGACTATGGCCGCGTATGCGCTTTCCCGCTACAAATTTGTTGGCAAAGGGCCCATGGGTTTCCTGTTCTTCGCCACGCAGATGCTTCCTGAGGCGCTCCTCGTAGTCCCGCTGTACTCGCTGTTTGCAGCCCTCGGGCTGTTGAACCAACTCGGTGGCCTGGTGCTCGTCAACACTGCCTTCGCGATGCCCGTTGCCCTGTTCATCCTGAAGTCAGCCATTGATAACATCCCCTTCGAGCTGGAGGAGTCGGCCAGGGTGGACGGCTGCAGTCCCCTCAGCATTCTCCAGGTCATGGTGGTGCCGCTCGTAGCCCCCTCCATGGCAGCCGCGGCAGTCATCACGTTCTTCGACGGGTGGAACGAATACCTGTTCGCCACGACGTTCATTCGCGATCGTTCGTCCTGGGTTGCTTCCACCGGCCTCGCCTCCTTCATCGGGGAGTTCTCGACGCCGCTGGACACTGTGTTCAGCGCGGCCCTGGTGTTTACTGTCCCGGCCGTTGTCTTCTTCCTTCTCATGCAGCGCAAGATCGTCTCCGGACTCACCGCCGGATCAGTAAAGGGATAATTCCATGCCAACAATTGAATTTGACCAGGTCAGCAAGAATTTTGCCGGGAACACCGTCATCAAGGACTTCGACGCAACCGTGCCGGACAAGGAGTTCCTGGTCCTGTTGGGACCGTCGGGTTGCGGGAAGTCAACCATGCTGCGAATGATCGCCGGATTGACTGATATTTCCTCCGGCGAGCTTCGTTTCGACGGCGTCGTAGTCAATAACCTGGAGCCCAAGAAACGCAACATCGCGTTCGTTTTCCAGTCCTATGCCCTCTACCCCCACATGAGTGTGCGGGCCAATATCGGGTTCCCCCTGGTTATGGACAACTTCCGCTGGTGGCATCACATCCCTGTCGTCGGTGGCTTCGCCCGTCGCGCCCTGATGAAGCGCAAGGACATCGCCGACAAGATCGATCATGTTGCCGAGATGCTTGAACTGACGGATTACCTGGATCGGCGGCCCAAGGCCCTCTCCGGCGGGCAGCGCCAGAGGGTGGCCGTGGCAAGGTCTCTCATCCGGGAGCCGGCGCTGTATCTGCTGGATGAACCCCTCAGCAATCTCGATGCCAAGCTGCGGACCCAGATGAGGGCGGAGATTTCGGCGCTCCATGACCGTGTTCAGAAGACCTTCGTTTACGTGACCCACGACCAGGTCGAGGCCATGACAATGGGAACGCGCATCATCGTGCTCAACGACGGTGTGGTCCAGCAGTACGGGACCCCCAAGGAGATTTACGACAGGCCCGCGAACACGTTCGTGGCCAAGTTCATTGGGGCCCCGCCGATGAACCTTATCCCTGTCACCCATACCACGCAGGGAGCGGAGATGTTCGGCAATGTGCTGCCCTTTGCCCCTGCTGTCGGAACGGCCGAGCGCGCCATGCAGCTTGGCATCCGTGCCGAGAAGGTCAGCGTCCATCCGGACGGGCAGCAGGGCTACCAGGCCCAGGTGATCACTGTGGAGCACCTGGGCGCGGAGACGGTTGTTGGCTTCAAATTCGGCAACGAGGCCCACAACTTCGAAGTGGGCGCGCGGGCCTCCCGCGACCTGTTCTACGCAAAGCTCGTGGGTGACGTTTGGCTCGAACATGGCCAGATGTGCACCGTCTCTTTCGACCCTGACGACGTCCTCTGGTACTCGACGGACGACGGTGAACTGTTGGACACCGCACAGATGGCCTCCAGCTAGGTGTCGGCCCAACAGTTGGAAAAACCATGAAGACGGAAGGAACGGAGGGCGGCACGCCGCCGATATTATGCCTGGGTGAAACCATGGTGCTGCTGACACCCGATGAGGGGCCCCTGGCCAAAAACAGCCATCTGGGCATCCACGTGGGAGGGGCGGAAAGCAACGTAGCGGCCGGGATCGCGCATCTGGGCCACCGCGTTGAATGGATCAGCAGGCTCGGCAACGATCCTTTCGGACAGATCATCGCCGACTTTCTTCGAGGCAGGGGAGTCTGCCTGGACAGGGTGCAGATGGACGCGGATCGTCCTACGGGGATCTACTTCAAAGACCGCGAACCGGGGGCTAGCCGCGTGTACTACTACCGCGCGGGCTCGGCCGCCTCAGCACTTAGCCCGCGCGACTCCGCCTTGCTGTCCCTTGAAAAACGGACGCTTTGCCATGTTTCAGGGATCACCGCAGCGCTCTCGGCCTCGGCCAACAGCCTGCTTCAGCACATCCTCATTGACCACCGCGTCCCCGATGTCCTCATCAGCTTTGATGTTAACTACCGTCCCGCACTCTGGCCGCTTGAGGCAGCTGCCCCGCGGCTGCTTGAGCTGGCGCGCCATGCAGATATCGCAGTAGTCGGCCGGGATGAGGCGCAAGGATTATGGGGCACGGAGCGTGCGGAAGACGTCCGGGAAATTCTTCCCGACGTGCCCCATCTGGTGGTCAAGGACGCCGGCATCGAAGCTGTCCACTTCACCGGTGAGACCGTTACCCGCCAGCCGGCCCTGGCCGCAGAGATAGTGGAACCGGTGGGCGCCGGGGATGCCTTCGCAGCCGGATACCTCGCGGGATTCATTCGCGGGTTTGACACCCCGAGGGCCCTTCGCCTGGGGCACCTTATGGCCGGCCTGACACTTCAGCACGTGAGTGACCTGCCACCCCTGCCCCCTTCCGAAGACATCCTGGCCGTCAGCGGACTCGACGGCGATGATTGGTCCGGAATCCGGCTTAATGCATCGCACCTTGACGATCTGCATTCCCTCGCCCCGAAAGGAAACACCCGTGTCCACTGACGTCACCAGCCTGCTTCGAGGACAACCCGTGATGGCCATTCTGCGCAACATGGACCCCCAGCGGTCCGTTGAATTGGCCTCAAAGGCTTGGGACCTGGGCATAGACCTGGTGGAGGTTCCGATCCAGTCCCCCGACGCCGTGCCATCGCTGGCCGCCGTCATTAGAGCGGGGGCTGAACGTGGAAAACCGGTCGGCTCGGGCACGGTTGTGACAGAAGAACAGGTCCGGACAAGCGTCAAGATGGGTGTCGCCTTTACGGTCGCCCCGGGCCTTGACCCGGAAGTCGTCAGCCTCTGCCGGGACCTGCAGCTGCCGCATCTCCCGGGGGTGGCCACCCCGAGCGAGATACAGTCAGCAATACGCATGGGCTGTACGGTCCTCAAAGCATTCCCGGCATCCGTTCTTGGTCCAGAATGGTTCAAGGCAATGCGCGGCCCCTTCCCAGGGGTCTCATTTGTCGCCACGGGCGGGATCGACGCTTCCAACGCAGGTGCCTTTCTTGAGGCAGGGGCCACAACGATCGCGATCGGTTCAGCGCTGGACGACAGCCGCCAACTCGATCTGGTCGCAGAAATAATTGCCACCCGGGGTACCCAGGACCGGCACAACGGGGACTGAGAGGAATGCGACCGGGCAGGGGGCCTTCACGGGCCGGGGTATGCGCGCACCAGCGGGTCTACTTCCTTGGTCATCAGGCCGTCGGCGGTTTCCACAGGAAGCCCATTCCGGATCCAGTATTCAATTCCGCCGATCATTTCACTCACCGGGTATTTGAGCTCAGCGAAAGCCAGCGCCCCTACTGTGCTGCCGTTGCAACCAGGGCCCCAGGAGTAGACCACCACCCTGCTCCCCGGTGGGATGAGGCGCAGGGCGGCAGTAGTGATTTCTGCCGAGGGCAAGTGCAGGGCTCCGGGAATATGGGCGTGGTCCCAGGAGGCGCGCCGCCGGGTATCCACCAGGACGAATTCCCCGGCACGCAGACCGTCTGCCACGTCCATCACATCGATCTCATACTGAAGCTTGGATCTGAAGAACTCGAGAGGAGTAGCCATATGGTCAACATACCGGAAGCTGTTTCGCCCGGACCGGCAGCTTTCTGCGGCTCCCTCGCGCCGACGGATCCATATGTGAAACAGCCCGCCACTGCAGCAGTCACCGGCAAGTCCCCTACTTTTAAAAGCGTCTGATGAGTACCCGAACTTTGACAGTTGCGGCCGCCCAGCTGGGGCCGATACCCCGTTCAGCGACGCGGGCGGAGACTCTGGCACGCCTCATCCGGCTTCTTGAAGCGGCCGCGGCGGAAGGGACGGAGCTGGTGGTTTTTCCCGAAGCCGCATTGACTCCCTTTTTCCCGCACTGGCTTGTACAGGACGAAGCGGAACTTCGAAGTTATTTCGAGGAGGACGTCCCTGGAACCGGCACACAGGTTTTGTTTGACGCAGCCCGCACACTGGGAGTCGCATTCGTTTTGGGCTACGCCGAACGCACCAAGGATCAGCGGCACTTCAACACTGCAGCTCTCGTGGACGAGGGTGGCAACGTCATACATCGCTACCGCAAAATCCATCTTCCCGGGTTTCGTGACGTTCAGCCAGGAACCCCTTTCCAGAACTTGGAAAAGAAATACTTTGAGGTTGGTGACCTCGGGTTCGGAGTCCAAGCATGGCGCAACACCAGGATCGGGCTCGCCATCTGCAATGACCGGCGGTGGGCGGAAACGTACAGGGTGCTGGCCCTGGGTGGCGCTGAAGTTGTCTGTTTGGGGTACAACACGCCTGATTCCAATCCTCATCTTCCGGAAAGTGACAACCTGACCAATTTTCAGAACCACCTGTCCATGCAGGCCGGGGCCTACCAAAACTCGATGTGGGTCATCGGAACAGCCAAAGCGGGAGTTGAGGAAGGGGTGAGCCAGATAGGTGGCAGCGCCATCATCGCTCCGTCCGGGGAGATTGTCGCCGCCGCGAGGACACTCGATGATGAAATCGTGACTGCCGAAATTGATCTGGATATGGTGACGCGGTACCGGCGGGACGTGTTCAACTTCTCCCAGCATCGGCGCCCGGAGCACTACACCAGCATCACCCGGCAGGGGCCTAACGGTGTAGGGCCGGCAACATAGGGCGCAGCCGGGGGCATTGACATGCCTTACTGGAACCGCGGAAACTCTCAGGTGCTCACGGGGGTATTCTTCAGGTCAACGCCGAACAACGGCAGCACCACCTGGTCCACAACCCCCACCAGGAAGTCATCTTCGATTGGTCCGGAGCCGAAGATGAACCGTTGCCGCAGCAGGGCGGGACCGGCCTCTATTCTTAAGTCAGTCACGAGGTCCGGAGCGCATTCGCCCCGTCTGACGGCGTTGGCCAGGATTTCATTCATCATCCGGCTGGCGTTTCCATGCGTGAACTCACGGACTTCGGCGGCAACGCCGGGGTTCTGCAAGGCCTCGCCCAGCACTCCACGAACTGCCTGTCCAACTGTCCCTTCCAGCAACCGGGCAGCGTGCCGCATGACCGTCAAGGTATCCAGACGCAGGCTGCCGGTGTTCGGGACCGTGTCCGGGCCATGCATCGACGCGTAGGCGGCGTCCAATACCAGGGCTGCGCGGCCAGACCATCGACGGTAGAGCGAGGCTTTGCTTGCGCGTGCGCGTTCGGCAACGCGGTCCATAGTCAGCGCAGAGTATCCGGATTCGGCGATCTCGGCCAAAACGGCATCAAAGATCGCGCTGTTCAGGACGGCACCGCGGCGGCGCGGCAGCTTTCGGTGATCCGGGCGTGCCCCGGTGGTCACGACGAGAGCCCCGTAACAGCCGCAGAGACTTGTCCGCGGGTGCCGTCCACAAGTACCAGCTGGCCGTTCTGCAGGTCAATGGTTCCCGACCCGGTGGCCATAACGGCCGGGATCCCGTATTCCCGGGCGACGATGGCAGCATGGGAGGCGATGCCGCCGGCGTCAACCACGACGGCGGCAGCACGCTGGAACAGTGGAGTCCAGGATGGGTTGGTGTAGGGGCAGACCAGAACTTCACCGCTGCGAAGCAGTCCGAATTCGTTCGGCCCCCGAATGATCCTTACGGCCCCGGTTGCCTGGCCGCGGCTGGCCGGCATGCCGGACACCAGCGTCCCGGGTGCCGGGCGTTTGTGCGCGAACAGTGCCGGATCCAGCAGCGGAATACCCTCCAGCTCCCGGCGTTTCGCGGCCCTGGCCAGCACCAGGCGGCGGTAGCGTTCCCTCTTCGCGGCAGGCAACGCGCCGCCGTCGTCCATTCCTGCCAGTTCTTCGAAGCGCAGGTGGTGGACCTCGGCCGGATCCGCCAGCACGCCGCCGTCGTGCAGCCGCCGGCCCAGTTCCGACAGCGCCCGCCGGAGCGGCGGCAGCACCATGGTGGCGTAGAAGTGGCTGTCCTCGCGGAAGGCCATCCCGGCTTTGGCGGCGTCGACTGCGGACAGCAGGTGCCGCCGCAGGGCCGCGATCCGCAGGGCGGGATGACCCTTCAGCTCCTCGAGTGCTTCGCCTGTCTGGTCTGCAGCCTGCCTCCGCTCACCCATCATTGACGTGATCAGCCCGAGAACCACTTCAGGGGCATCGGACCAGGTTGGTGAACTGCTTAATACCAGGCTGACGGTTTCGCGGTGCCCGTATTCTGCGAGAAAGGCCTGGAAGCGTTTGCGGAACTCCTGGAAATCCGGCTCGTGCTCCACTCGGGGGAGCAGGTCGCGCGGTGCCAGCTCCCTGAAGGCCCGGGCCAGCTCGCCCTGGGACCGGGCCTGATCGGCCAGCGCCTCCAGGGCACGGTTGGCCTGGGTGGTGCGGGTTTCCGCGCCAGCGATGAGTGCCGAGCCAAGGTGCCTCTTGCCCAGCAGCATGAGCAGCAGGCGCAGCTTCAGCTGGGGAACAAAAGCTCCCGGGAGGTAGGAGATCCGCAGCTCGGTGATCCCGCGCATCGTGGCGAAGGCATCTTCCGCGAGCCCAACGACCCCCTTCCAGGTCAAGGTCCGGGGGTCCTGCGCGTTCAGCCGCCGGATGTTCTCCAGATACGCGGTGAACCTGCTGTCCCGGGTCCACCGGGTTGGATTGAACCGTCGGGCCCGGCGTGCCACGGAAAAAGGTGCGCCGAGCGTGCGGACCGTAGGGTGCGGCACGGGCGGAACCAGCCGGACCACCACGCCGTCTTCCTCCGGCAATAACTCCTCCACCGCCGGGAAGACGACGCCGACGCTTCCGGCCATGCCGTGGAGCATGGCCAGGATGCCGCGCTGCATCCAGCCCGACACGTCCAGGGGATAGGGACGCTCCTGGAACATCTCTGCAAAGAACGGCCCCATCAACCGCTGGAACGGGTTGAGGCGCATCGGTTGCGGCGGCAGGGCAGTCATCGGCCGTGCCTGGAGCACATACAAGCGACCGCGGGCGATGGCCCATTCCATGTCCTGCGGCCGGCCGAAGTGATTCTGCGCGCGTAATGCCAGCCGCGCCAGTTCCGCCAACTGCTCTGTGCCGAGGGCAGCCCCCGGGCTGCCCGTGCCGGGGCTCTCCTGCGTGCCCCCTCCTGCAAGTGCCCGGATAACAACCTCGTGGGCGCCGGGGATAAACGACCGTGTGCGCCCCGCACTGTCCAGCACATAGTGCTCCGGCGTGACCCGCCCGGACACCACGGCCTCGCCCAGGCCTTGGCTGGCATCGACCACGATTTCACCGCGTTCCCCCGTCACCGGGTTCGCGCTGAACAAAACTCCCGCGATATCCGCCGGCACCATGTCCTGGATGATGACGGCAATCGACACCTCCCGAGGATCAATTCCCTGGCGCTGTCGGTAGGCAATGGCGCGATCCGTCCACAACGAGGCCCAACACTCCACCACGGCCCGGATCACCGCCTGCTCGCCCACAACATTCAGGAACGTGTCTTGTTGCCCGGCAAACGCGGCGCCCGGCAGGTCCTCGGCGGTGGCGCTGGAACGCACTGCGACCGGTCCGCCGCCCAGGGCGGCGTAGGCCGCAGCGATCTCGGCGGAGACGCGCGCCGGAATTTGGGTCTGGGTGAACAGCGCCCGGATCCGTGCTCCGGAGTCTTCGGCGGCCAGCAACCTTTCGAGTTCGGCGCCCAGGCCGGATTCCGCCAGCAGGGTGGCGTAGGCGGCGGTCTTGACGACGAAGCCCGCTGGAACGGGGAATCCCTGCCGCACGAGTTCGCCGAGGTTCGCGCCCTTTCCGCCAGCCGAGGCGAGGTCAGCGGCGCCGAACTCGCCGAGCTTACCCGTAAATTCCGCAGTCATCGGGGGCTCCTAGGGACCGAAGGGTGGACGTTCGCTGACATAGAGAACTATCCGTTCTCTGTACGTTACGAGTGCTGTGCGCGAGCCCGCAAGGTCCCGCAGGCGCTTGTACAGCAAGTCCGCTTTGCCGTCGGCCTACGCTGTCCGAGAACCACCCCAAACTTCTCCGCAGGAGCCCTGATTCTTCACAGCTTCCGGACGTAAACTGACCTTCGCATCACGTTATGTGAGCCTTTGGACCGGGAGCCGCCATGCTCTGGAAACTGCTTGTTGAATACCTGCGGCCGCACCGGCAGTTGCTGATCGCCGTCGTGGTTTTCCAGCTGGCGCAGTCCATCGCGTCCCTGTACCTGCCCACCCTGAACGCGGACATCATCGACGAGGGCGTGGCCAAGGGGGACACCGGGGTCATCCTCAACCTGGGCGGCCTCATGCTGGCGATCACGCTGCTGCAGATCATCTGCGCCGTGATCGCCGTGTACTTCGGCGCGAAGGCCGCGATGGGCACCGGAAGGGACCTTAGAGGCGCCATCTTCGCCCGCGTGGGGCAGTTCTCCGAGCAGGAAGTGACCAGGTTCGGCGCCCCCAGCCTGATCACCCGCTCCACCAACGACGTCCAGCAGGTCCAGCAGCTCGTCCTGATGGGCGCCACCATGATGGTGTCCGCTCCCATGCTGGCCATCGGCGGGGTGATCATGGCCGTCCGGCAGGACGTGCAGCTCTCCTGGCTGATCGCCGTCGCCGTGCCAGTGCTGCTGATCGCCGTCGGGCTGATCATCGTCCGGATGGTGCCGCTGTTCCGGAAGATGCAGAAGCGGATCGACACCGTGAACCGGGTGCTCCGCGAACAGCTCACCGGCATCCGCGTGGTGCGCGCGTTCGTCCGCGAGGACATCGAGACCGCCCGCTTCGCCCAGGCGAACGACGACGTCACGGACACCGCCCTGCGCGCCGGCCGGCTGATGGCACTCGCCTTCCCCGTGGTGATGCTGGTGCTGAACGTCTCCAGCGTGGCCGTGATCTGGTTCGGCTCGTTCCGGATCGAGGACGGCTCCATGCAGGTGGGCACCCTGATCGCGTTCCTGAGCTACCTGATGCAGATCCTGATGTCCGTCATGATGGCCACGTTCATGGCCGTGATGATCCCGCGCGCAGCGGTCTCGGCGGACCGGATCGGCGAGGTGCTGGGCACCGAATCCAGCGTCCGCCCGCCGAAGAATCCCCTGAGCAGCGCCGTGCGCCGCGGGGAACTGGAAATGCTCGACGCCGGATTCGCCTACCCGGGTGCCGATCAGCCCGTCCTGTCCGGGATCAGCTTCACCGCCAGGGCCGGGCAGACGACGGCGATCATCGGCAGCACCGGCTCCGGCAAAACCACGCTGGTGAACCTCATGCCGCGGCTGTTCGACGCCACCTCCGGCTCGGTCCGGATCGACGGCGTGGACGTGCGCGAGCTGCACCCGGACCTGCTCTGGGGGCATATCGGCCTGGTCCCGCAGCGGCCCTACCTGTTCACCGGCACCGTGCGCAGCAACCTGCAGTACGGCAAGCCGGATGCCACCGAGGAGGAGCTGTGGGAGGCGCTGGAGATCGCCCAGGCCCGGGACTTCGTGGAGGAGATGGAGGGCGGGCTGGATGCGCCCATCTCGCAGGGCGGCACCAACGTCTCGGGCGGGCAGCGGCAGCGGCTGGCCATCGCCCGGGCACTGGTGAAACGGCCTGAGCTGTACATCTTCGACGATTCGTTCTCCTCGCTGGACACCGGCACGGATGCCCGCCTCCGCCGGGCCCTCAAGCGCAGCACCGCCGGCGCCACGCTGGTGATCATCGCCCAGCGCGTGTCCAGCATCGTGGACGCGGACCAGATCCTGGTGCTCGACGACGGCCGGATCGTGGGGAACGGAACGCACCACGAGCTGTTGGAGACCTCGGAGACGTACCGCGAGATCGTCTCCTCCCAGCTGTCAGCGGAGGAGACGGTATGAGCACGCAGAACCGGCCGCCGTCGGGCGCTGGTTCCCCCAACCCTGCCGCCCCGGGCGCAACCGCGCCGGCCTCGAAAGCCGGGACTGCCGACGTCGTACGCATTCCCCGTCCGCCGGTAGGACCCGGCAGGGGCGGCGGGCCGTTCGGCGGAATGAACATCCCCGCGGAGAAGGCAATGAATTTCGGGCCCTCGGCGAAGCGGCTGCTGGGCACGCTGCGGCCGGAGCGGGCGTGGCTGCTGCTGGTGCTGGTGATGGGCGTCGCGAGCGTGACGCTTTCCGTGATCGGACCGCGGCTGCTGGGGGAAGGCACCAACCTGATTTTCTCCGGGGTGGTCTCCAGGCAGTTGCCGCCCGGGGTGACCAAGGAGCAGCTGATCGCGCAGCTGCGGGCCGCGGGGGAGAACCAGAAGGCGGACATGCTCACGCCCATGGCGCTGACGCCGGGGGAGGGGATCGACTTCGCGGCGCTGTCCAGCGTGCTGGCGTGGGCGCTGGTGCTGTATGTGCTGGCGTCGGCGTTCATGTGGGTGCAGGCGTATGTGCTGAACGGGGTGGTGCAGCGGACGGTGTTCGGGCTTCGCGAGGAGATCGAGGCGAAGATCCACCGGCTGCCGCTGCGGTATTTCGATTCGATCCAGCGCGGCGAGCTGCTGAGCCGGGTCACGAACGATGTGGACAACATCTCCCAGTCCCTGCAGCAGTCCATCAGCCAGGCGGTCACGTCGGTGCTGACCGTGGTGGGGGTGCTGGTGATGATGTTCATCCTCTCGCCCACGCTGGCGCTGATCGCGCTGGTGACCGTGCCGCTGACGCTGGGTGTCACCGCGCTGATCGCCAAGCGCTCGCAGAAGCTGTTCGTGGCGCAGTGGAAACACACGGGTGAGCTGAACGGGCAGATCGAGGAGACGTACACCGGGCATGCGCTGGTGAAGGTGTTCGGCCGGCAGCGCGAGGTGGAGGAGCGGTTCCAGCAGAAGAATGTGGAGCTGTATGACGCGAGCTTCGGCGCGCAGTTCATTTCCGGGCTTATCATGCCGGCCATGACGTTCATCGGGAACCTGGTGTACGTGGGGATCGCGGTGGTGGGCGGCCTGCAGGTGGCGTCCGGGGCGATGCAACTGGGCGATGTGCAGGCGTTCATCCAGTACTCGCGGCAGTTCACCATGCCGCTGGCGCAGCTGGGGTCCATGGCGAATCTGCTGCAGTCCGGGGTGGCGTCTGCGGAGCGGGTGTTCTCGTTGCTGGATGAGGAGGAGCAGTCGCCGGATCCTGCTTCTGGTGCTCCTTCGCCGGATGGTGCGGGGCGGGGGCGGCTGGTGTTCGAGTCTGTGTCTTTCTCGTATTCGCCGGACAAGCCGCTGATTTCTTCGCTTTCTTTGGTGGCGGAGCCGGGGCAGACGGTGGCGATTGTGGGGCCCACCGGTGCGGGCAAGACCACGCTGGTGAACCTGATGATGCGGTTCTACGAGATTGATGCCGGGCGGATAACGCTCGACGGCGTGGACATCACCTCGGTGCCGCGGCGTGAGCTGCGCTCGCGGCTGGGCATGGTGCTGCAGGATACGTGGCTGTTCGGCGGGACCATCCGGGACAACATCGCGTACGGCCGGCCCACTGCTTCCGAGGCGGAGATCATGGAGGCGGCGACGGCGACGTATGTGGACCGGTTCGTGCGGTCGCTGCCCGAGGGGTACGACACGGTGTTGGAGGACGAGGGTTCCAATGTGTCGGCGGGGGAGAAGCAGTTGCTGACGATTGCGCGGGCGTTCCTGGCGCGGCCGTCGGTGCTGATCCTGGACGAGGCGACGTCTTCGGTGGATACCCGGACTGAGGTGCTGGTGCAGAAGGCGATGCGTGCGTTGCGCTCGGACCGTACGTCGTTTGTCATTGCGCACCGCCTGTCCACGATCCGCGACGCCGACCTCATCCTGGTGATGGAGGCCGGGCAGATCGTGGAGCAGGGGACGCATGCGTCGCTGCTGGCAGCGGGCGGGGCTTATGCGCGGCTGTACGAGGCGCAGTTCGCGGCTCCTGTGGCGGAGGTTTAATCCGGACCACCCGCTCGCGGCGGGCAGCACCGTGGATCTCCCCGATCTCGCCGGCGAGCCACTCATCCTCTACGACGTGAGCCCGAGCACCATCAATATAGTCGAGGCGTTCGCCGCGCGCGGGCTCGAGCCCAGGGTCGCAGCCCGGGTCACCCAGATCATCCTCGTAGAGGCGCTCGTGGGCCGCGGCATGGGGTACGGCCTGCTCATGTCCCGGCCCAACGCGCTCCCCATGAGCGTCGAGGGGCGGCCGGTCGCCGTCCGCCCATTCAACCCGCCCGTAACCCTCTCCCATGTCGTGGGGATCTGGCCCGAGGACATGACCCTCACGCGACGAGCCGCTGCCTTGCTCGATTATGCGGTCGAGAAGCTCGGCTCCTATGGCCGCGCAGACGTAGTTCAGAGCGCAGCCACCCACGACGTCGCCGTCCCGCCTCATGGGGGCAGCGGCGCTTTCCAGAAGTAGGCCTTCAGATCGAACGAGGGATCGGCCAAGACCCCCAGGGCAGTGCTAGGGACTGCGCAAGTCGATTAGGAAACAAAAGCGGCCGTTTCCGAAAGGGGCTTCGCTCAGCACTAGGGCTTGGTCGGATACATTGAGATGCGAGGGGGTGTCGTTCATGGCCGTAAATGAAGACGCTGTTAAAAACGCACACATGGTGTCGAAGGGCTATATCCGCGCGTGGGCAGACAAGAGGAATGTTGTCGACGTGCTCGATCTTCAGGACGGCCGAGGCTATCCCTCGTCTTATCTGAGCGCCACAGTCGTAAGCTACGCCTACGACCCCAATGTCCTCACGCGAAACCTTGAGCGAGACTACTCACTTATTGAGGACGCCGGCACTCCGGCTCTTGTTAAGATGCGCGAAAGGGAACCGTTGACGACGGCCGAGGCGCGCGCCGTGATCGCCTTCCTGGACATGCACCTTGACCGAGGACGATACGCGGATCGAACCAAGGTCCGCGCCCCCGCCGTTGTACTGAGAGCCGACGGACGGATCGAACAAACGGAGCTTGCCCTCGGGGACGCGTTGCTCCTGTCGCAGTCCTTCCAGGATGTCCTCAGGCTGGCCCCATTGGGACTCGAACAATGGCCATGGCAGGTTCGAGAGGCAAGGGGACTCGCCACCGGAGACGGCGCGGTCCTACTGTGGCGGACAACCGACGGTGCCGAAATCTCCACCATCTCCTTCCCACTCTCCCCGACCCAACTACTCGTGATCGGAGAAGACCTCCCAGATGATGTTCCCCATAATCGGCTGCTTGCAGAGAACAGCAAACGGTGGATCGTCGGAGCTAGGGGATCGCTCAATTTCAGCAAGGCTGCGGTGGTCGCGGCTAAACGATCTCAAGAATGACCTTGCAGGCAGTGAAGCAGGCCTAGCCTTGACGGCAGGAACTTCCGGTACACCGCGACCGGTCCCCGGCCGGCGGTGGTTCAGCATGGGGGCGATCTCCCTGATGCTGCTGGCACTGAACACCGCAGGTGTATTCTGGGCCGCTTGGGTCGTCGGGGGCGGTGTGGATTCCGGCATTCCGCTCTTCTACTTCCTGGCCAGCGTCACCTTTCCGCTGTTCATCTTCACCACAGTCCTCGCGGTGATTGCCGTCGTCAAAAGGAAGGGGCGGATTCCAGGGGCCATCACCGCCGTCATCTCGGTCGGGGTGTTTGCTTGGCTGGCCTACAGCTTCTTGGAAAGCCAGGTCTTCTAGCGGGCCGCGCAGATACCTCATTCGCTTCGCACACATGGGGACCATGCCCGGCACACTCGCGCCCAGCCGCCAAGTGCGCCCGCGATATGCAGCGGCGTTATAAATCAAAAACGACCGTTTCTGACCGGTGACCGGCAAGCCTCCCGTTTCGGCTTTAAAAGCCCCACAGTTCTTGCCAAGGCAAAGGGATCGCCGGACAAGCCCCTGATCTCTTCTTTGAGTCTTGTGGCGGAGCCGGGGCAGACGGTGGCGATTGTGGGGCCCACCGGTGCGGGCAAGACCACGCTGGTGAACCTAATGATGCGGTTCTACGAGATCGACGCCGGGCGGATAACGCTCGACGGCGTGGACATCACCTCGGTGCCGCGGCGTGAGCTGCGCTCGCGGCTGGGGATGGTGCTGCAGGATACGTGGCTGTTCGGCGGGACCATCCGGGACAACATCGCTTATGGCCGGTCCACGGCTACCGAGGCCGAGATCATGGAGGCCGCAACGGCGACGTATGTGGACCGGTTCGTGCGGTCGATGCCGGAGGGGTATGACACGGTCCTGGAGGATGAGGGCGGCAACGTGTCAGCGGGGGCGAAGCAGCTGCTGACTATTCCACGGGCGTTCCTGGCCCGGCCGTCGGTGCTGATCCTTGATGAGGCGACGTCCTCGGTGGACACCCGGACCGAGGTGCTAGTGCAGAAGGCGATGAGTGCCCTGCGGTCGGACCGGACTTCGTTCGTTATTGCCCACCGCCTGTCCACGATGCGCCGACCTCATCCTGGTGATGGAGGCGGGCCAGATCGTTGAGCGGGGCACGCACGCCTCGCTGTTGGCCGCGGGCGGTACTTATGCGCGGCTGTATGAGGCGCAGTTCGCGGCGCCTGTGGCGGAGGTCTAGTCGCCTAGCTAGTGTCTTTTGATGAATTAGTCCCGCATCGTGAGCTTGCTCGACTTACGGCGTATGCGGCTGAAATTACGTGTCAGCAAGGTGCTGGCGGCTTCGCGAACCTATACTGCGACTCTTTTATCGAGCGCAACGTCTCTAAAGCTGCAGCATGCGTTCTGACGGCGAAAGGTCAAAACCACTCCTTACCTAACTGGATCTTTCGCATCTATCAGTACTCTTTCGCTGATAGGGCTCATTTTTACGGATTCTAATTGGGGTTCCCGAACGCGCGTTTGCTGCCTGCTCCAAATCGAGAACGAAGGCGGGGAGAAGGCATCCTAGATATCTTCCTGTTCTTCGTAGGAGCTCCTTTCGTGGTCGTCGCAGGGACTTCAAACTCGTCTAGACTGGCTTTGGTCAGCTCTAGCCCGTCGCTATGTTTGCTGAAACCAGGACCAAAAGTGGCGACCATTGCTGCAATGGACAGCAAAGGGAGCAAGGGCTTTGTAAGTTCAATTAGACTTGCCGAGAAGCTTCCGTACCAGCCAACATTCAACCCCGCTATGCTGCCGCTATAGACAACAAAGCATATGAGAGCAAGGTAACCAACAGCTAGAGACCTAGCTGTTTCAGTAGCCTTTGCAAATTGGTCCGCCTCGAGAGTTCGGACCTTTATGGCCCAAGTTGCGAGCAGAATAGTGCCGGCTATGTGTGGTACAAAAAACCCAACTATAAGCGCTGCCCACTCGCTTCCACTTGCGGCCGGAAAAACAATAGAGACCGCTGTCGAAATAGTGTTTGAGGGAAGGGCGCGGATGGAAACAGGGACGGCGAACGCAAGGATGATGATATCAACCACGGCGGGAAGCCAAAGTAAGATTAAGAGGAACGTGCGCGCGTGGTTTCTCCTTTTGCCCGCGGCTTTCGTTTTAGCCTTCTGCGCAGTCGTGTCCCGACGCAAGCGTTCTGTGACCCACGCGAGTTGCCCCCAAGGAGCCAACGGTGTCAACGACGATGCCGGTTGGAACCAATTGGTGCATAACGGCAAGTTGCTCGACTAGCCGGTCGCGACGCGCGATTGCTGTGCGAATATCTCGATATGCTCGAACGTCCTTCGCGAAGGAACGCAACGCTACGAGCGTGGCGGGAACCATGGCGACGATGCTAAAGGCAAAAATATTCGCGAGGGCTTCAGCTATCACAACGAGTATTGGCACCCACATACTTTACTGGAGGCGGCGCGACACAATCTCAGACCAGGATAGGCCCTCGGCAAAGGCTTTCTGTCAGAACTTCACGCCCAGGAGGCCCCCAGTGTCCGTGTCGAGGACTGTGCGGACAATCCCGTCGGAGAACCATTCAGCGTCGCGGATTTCAGGATGCACGTCGTTAGAATTCAGGGCACAAATGTATTGTGCCCTGACGGATGAAACCGTTTCAGAAGCAAGTTGCAGCGCAGAAGCGGTCTGGCGGGGATCTACGCCGTCGAAGACGCTGGAGTCATGGATGAGGAAGTCTGGATGGTGAGAACTATCAACCCCTTCTTCCAAAAGAGCCAGATCAAGGCAGAAGAGCTTCATCTTGTTTACCCCGGTGCTGTTTTGACCAGCAACGTTGATGGCGAACTTGTAGCCGTCGTTGTCAACGGCGGCTGTTAGCACTCCCCCCACCCCGTACAGTCGTCTCATCCGCTCGTCGAAGCGATTGGCGATTCGATCGAGCTTCTTCCTTGATCGGTTCAGCTGGGTTTGTGCTTCCTGGCGATGGGTTGAGCGTTCCGCCAGGAGGCGCTCCTGGCTTTCCGTGACGTCGCGCACCTGCTGCAGACGCAGTTCAATTTCTGATAGACGGCGTTGGAATGTTGAGGCTTGGTCTTTGAGCGCTAAAAGTTCATCGATGGCTCCGCCAGCGTTTATCGCGCGAAAGAGTTCCATTCGTTCATTTGTGAGCTCATCCAACTGCCTCTTCCGCTCCTGTTGGACATCCACGAGTGCGGACAGGGATTGCTCGATGAATACTTTGCGGTTCTGTGCCAGCCGGGTGTGGAAGGCCTTCACATCGCTGAGACGCTGGCGTACGTTTTCACCTAACAAAGTTCCGGCCTGCTCGTATAGAAAGGACACATCGGCGTCTAATGTGTCCTCGGCCTCTTGGACTGCCTCGCGCAGGGCATCGCCGTACAGGGTCATCATTCGGCTATCTTCGAATGCTTCATCGCGCAATCGAGAGAGAGCCTCGGTCAACCGATCGGCTTGCTGAATAAGTGCTTGTGGATCATCTAGTATCTGGAAATCGTTGGCCCGAGTCTGGAATTCGTGGAATTGACGCTGCGCCTCCGAGCGTTCAATCAGGAGATCGCTTTCTCCGGAAAAGCTCGGCAGGAGTCCTTGGTCAGCGGCACTGGTTATCGAACTCAGTGCAGCAGACTTTTGGCCCAGTTCCTGTAGGTCTCTGATAATCCGCCAATCAAGGCCAAACATGAAAGCAAGGTGTTGGCGCGCACTCCAACCTGGTTGCAGGGGGAACGCCTTCAAGGGATCTGCTCCGGAATCTATACGAATGACGTAGCTGAGAAGCGTTCTGGCAGATAGACCGAAGCTGCCTGACGTATTATCTTGATCAAGCGAGAAGAAGGCTAGGCCCAGAAGTTCCTTCCAGCTCTCGAGAGAAATTTGTCCCTCAGATACGTATAGCTCCATGACGGTCTTGAGTTCAGGTGAGTAATAGATGCCTAGTCCTGTGCCCCCTCCAAGTCTGCGGGTGACGGTGACATCTTCGTTAAATAGCTCCAACGTAAGGCTGAATTCCCAACCGTCGTCTTTGAGCGGTGCAAGCTGTTTGGGCAGATTGCCACCCAGCATGAAACGCACAATGTGGAATAATGTTGTTTTACCGCGAGCGTTTCGGCTGTCTGTTGACAATGCGTCCGGGGCTTGCTCCGCCAACACAACATTCAGCCCTTCTCTGAAGAAAATCGGCCGGAAGGCATCTTTGTTGGCAGTTAGTTTCTTAAGCATCAGGGCGTCCCTTTCGGACTAAGTCTTTGTCCACTACTATGCTGCCGGCCAAATAAAGCCAATCCATTGTGAATACAAAATTGTCGTAAGTGAGATGGGGCATGTGCCGCTTGGATTCGACGTACAGGCGAGCCACTGAATAGGGTTCATTTTGGAGCACCGAAAGGACGACGGCTCCTTGTCCTACTAAGGACTGTCTGAGTGGTACGTATTTGTCAGGGAGTAGCTGGCTCATGCTCAAAAATCTCGCATCGCTCGAACAAGAAGGAAACTACGGCTAGGGCCGCCGCCCTTGAGCTGGGCGTATCCTCTGGACCTGAGTTTTCATAGGCATGGAAGAGAATGCTCTCGAAGACATCATCGGGGGTCAAGCCATCTGAAATACCCTGGTAGTACGATGCCTTAAACCTTGAGGCAAGTCGTGTCCCGAATTGCTGGGCACTCCGGGATTGGAATTCAACAAACTCCGCTACTCTTCCCGCTTGGGCGAGTCCGTCCCCAATCTTTGCCTGCGTGCCATCACTGAGCCCATTCAGCTCAACCTTTTCAGCAATAGCCAAGGGCACGTCGATCCTGGTGCTGACTACCGGAATGGATCCAATAACTCGACATACGGTTTCAAGGTCTGCGTAACCTATCTCGCCCAGAGCGTGCCTCACCGCCCGAGACAGCCGTGCTTCGTGCTTAGCCTTTGCTTCGCGCAGGTATGCAACGGTGTGGTAATCGAGTTGGGAGTCGATGACGTCGTGGTGGGTGCCGCACAGAAAGATCAGGTTGTCTGCCGACGATCGCTGCACGTCAGTCATGGAGGCGGCGTAGCGTGGGCCGCCAGGACTTGCTGCGCAAATGTGGGCGAATTTGCCGACCGATTTGGCGCTGTCCAAAGGACTCGTGGCTTCGACGACTAGCGCCGCTCCACAATCAGGATAGGCGCATCGATTGTGGCTCTTCTGAGCAACAATTTTCTCTTGAGTGGCAGACGATCTTGTCCGACCGGTGCCTGTAGTCATTTCGGCAGTATATCCGTGTACTCGCCGCACGCCGGTAGCCTCGCCGCGCTAGACGCGGCGCCACGGATACTTCGCACAAAGATTGGATGGTCTAATTAGAGTTCCGATTTTTAGCGTCAACAGTGGAGCGCATAATGCCAGCCGCATCCAATGACAATCCGACGGCCGTTGTCGTGGACACCAATGCCTTCTTCGAAGGACGTCTCACGAGAAGCACTCTAAACTCACTGAGTACGATGGCGTCCCTGGGGCTTCACGTGATCGTACCTGACGTCGTTTGCCGGGAATTAGCAAGCCATGCATGGGAAGCATATGTCGATGTAGAGGAATTGCTCCTGCTGACGGCCGTCGACAATCGCTCCATCGATCAACCCCAAAAGATTTACAAGAACTTCGTTAGTCAGATTCAGGCATCGGGGGCGGTGATTGGGAGGTCCCCAGATTCTTACTACCGGGAGGGGTTGCTAGCGCAGATTCTCAAGGCCCCGACCGCATCCCCCAAGAGCGGCGTAACGACTGGGGCCGTTGACCACATCGTGTATATGCACGCACTGGCGGCGAGCGCTAAGTACTCCACCGTGGCAGTTGTCACGAATGACAAAGCACTTCGTACAGCACTTTCGCCCCGCCCAGGCGTGCAAGTGTTTCCTGATCTTGCTAGCGTCCGAAAGGGCGATGTGTCGCATATGCGGCTTCCCCTCCAGGATGCCCTTCGAGCCTTGGAAATTCTGCTCTCACCGGAATTCAAGACTGTCTTGGCCGAGAAACTCCACCCCAGCTACGTAGATCAAGTGACCGTCGTGGGCGTTGGCGACATCCTTCGAATTAATGACAGACAGATCGCTACGTATGTAGACGTATCAGCACCGTACTTTACGGGAAGCATGGAATACTACGGCCACAATGTTGAGAGATGGCAGTTGACAGTAGATGTGTCGAGCTTCGATATCGAACGCGAAGGACGTATAGGCACAGACCCTTTTGCCGCGTGGCCTCCAGAAGTGACAACCATCGAGGAATATCTGGCCACGGAACTCAGCATGATTCCGTCCGTTCTCCGCCCCGTCCCGGAAAACGAGTTCGTTAGCGACCTAAGAACTCCGATCACGTATGTGCACACAGAGGGTACTGACGTGGCGTTCCACATACATAGAAAGCAAGTGGCAAACGTTCTGCATTCCCGGTATTCAGTCCTAAGGGAGTATGGCCACGGCGATGATGTGTTTGTGGACGAGACACAGCAAACTGAAATATTGCTCCAGATCTCCGGCGTCGCAGCTTCGAAGCTCCTCAAGGGCGCGCTCGCTACAAACCTGATGAACAAGGCATTGGTTCTGCTTAGCTAGCGACAGGTAACCTTTGCTCAAGTAGGGTAAACGTAGGGCAGCTGGAAGGAAGCCGTCCACCCACCGCCGTAGTACACGGACACACAGCGCGACGTTGGAGCCACCAGACGTAACCTGTTTAGATGCCTCGTTTTGCGCTTGATATTGAGTCCGTGCCCCGTCCCGTCCGCGCCCAGGAGCTGCTGGATGCGGTGAACCACCGGGTGGTCATTGCCGATGGGGCGATGGGTACCATGCTGCAGGGCCGTGAACTCTCGCTGGAGGACGACTTCCTGGGGCTGGAGGGCTGCAACGAGATCCTCAACGCCACACGGCCGGATGTCCTCGCGGACATCCATGACGCCTACTTCGCGGTGGGCATCGATGCTGTCGAGACCAACACCTTCGGCGCGAACTGGTCCAACCTTTCCGACTACGGCATCGACGACCGGATCGAAGAGCTCGCCCGGAAGGGTGCCGAGATCGCCCGCGACCGCGCCGAAGCGGCAGAAAAAACAGACGGGCGCATGCGCTGGGTCCTGGGCTCCATGGGGCCGGGCACCAAGCTCCCCAGCCTCGGGCACACCACCTACGACTACCTCAAGCAGACCTTCGCACTGCAGGCCGAGGGCCTCATCGACGGGGGAGCGGACGCCTTCCTCATCGAAACCAGCCAGGACCTGCTGCAGACCAAAGCCGCGGTCAACGGCTGCAAGCAGGCCATCATGTCCCGCGGCATCCGGCTCCCCATCTTCGTGGAGGTAACGGTCGAAACCACCGGAACCATGCTGATGGGATCCGAAATCGGCGCCGCGCTCACCGCGCTCGAGCCGCTCGGCGTCGACGCCATCGGCCTGAACTGCGCCACCGGGCCGGACGAGATGAGCGAGCACCTGCGCCACCTGGCCAAGCAGTCCTCCGTCGCCATCGCCTGCATGCCCAACGCCGGCCTGCCCATCCTTGGCCCCAACGGCGCACACTACCCGCTCACACCCACCGAACTCGCCACCGCGCACGAACAGTTCATCCGCGAATTCGGCCTGGGCCTGGTGGGCGGCTGCTGCGGTACGACGCCGGAGCACATGGCCGCCGTCGTCGAACGTCTTGCACCCTTCCGCACTGCCGACGCCGTCGCCACCGGCGGGCGGGGCGCCGACGGCTCCCGCGTCCCCACCGAGCGTGAAGCCGGCATCGCCTCCCTCTACCAGCACGTGAACTTCGACCAGGAATCCGCGTACCTCGCCATTGGCGAGCGCACCAACGCCAACGGTTCGAAGGCGTTCCGCCAGGCGATGCTCGAAGAGCGCTGGGACGACTGCGTGGACATCGCCCGCGGGCAGATCCGGGTCGGTGCGCACCTGCTCGACGTCTGCATTGACTACGTGGGGCGCGACGGCGTGGCCGACATGAAGGAGATCGTCTCCCGTTTCGCATCGGCCTCCACGCTCCCGCTCGTCATGGACTCCACCGAACCGCAGGTGCTGCAGGCTGGGCTCGAGCACATCGGCGGACGCCCGGTGATCAACTCCGTCAACTACGAGGACGGCGACGGCCCGGAGAGCCGCTTCGGGCGCATCATGCCGCTCGTGAAGGAACACGGCACCGCCGTGATCGCCCTGACCATCGACGAACACGGCCAGGCGCGCACCACCGAGGGCAAGGTGGCCATCGCCTCGCGCCTCATCGATTCCCTGGTGGCCGATTGGGGGATGCGCGTGGAGGACATCATCGTCGACGCCCTGACCTTCCCCATCGCCACCGGCCAGGAGGAAACCCGCCGGGACGGCATCGAAACCATCGAGGCCATCCGCCAGATCACCGCGAAGTACCCGGGCATCCACACCACCCTCGGCGTGTCCAACGTGTCCTTCGGCCTGAACCCGGCAGCGCGCATGGTCCTGAACTCGGTGTTCCTGCACGAGGCCGTGGAGGCCGGCCTGTCCAGCGGCATCATTGACGCCGCCAAGATCGTGCCGCTCGCTACCCTGCCGGAGGATCAGCGCAAGGTTGCCCTGGACCTCGTCTGGGACCGCCGCGAATACGACGCCGACGGCAACATCACCTACGACCCCCTGAACGTCATGCTGGACCTGTTCGCCGGCGTCGACACCGCAGCGCTGAAGGACCAGCGCGCGGCCGAACTTGCGGCGCTGCCCACCGGCGAACGCCTGGCGCGGCGCATCATCGACGGCGAAGGCAAGGGCCTTGAAGAGGACCTCGACCTGGCACGGTCCGAGGGCATGAAACCGCTCGGCATCATCAACGACTACCTGCTCGAGGGCATGAAGGTGGTGGGTGAGCGCTTCGGAGCCGGCGAGATGCAGCTGCCGTTCGTGCTGCAGTCCGCCGAGGTGATGAAGGCCGCCGTGGCCCTGCTCGAGCCGCACATGGAGAAATCGGACTCCTCGGGCAAGGGCACCATGATCATCGCCACCGTGCGCGGCGATGTGCACGACATCGGCAAGAACCTGGTGGACATCATCCTCACCAACAACGGCTACAAGGTGATCAACCTCGGCATCAAGCAGCCGATCGCCGACATCATCGCCGCAGCCGAGGAACACAACGCGGACGTGATCGGCATGTCCGGCCTGCTCGTGAAGTCCACCGTGGTGATGAAGGAGAACCTCGCTGAGCTCCAGTCCCGCGGCCTGGCTAAGAAGTGGCCGATCATCCTCGGCGGTGCAGCCCTGACCCGCGCCTACGTCGAAAGCGATCTCGCGGGACAGTTCGACGGCGAGGTGCGCTACGCGAAGGATGCCTTCGAGGGCCTGTCCCTTATGGAGCCGCTGGTGGCAGTGTCCCGCGGCGCCGACCCCGCAGAGGTGGGCCTGCCCGCGCTGAAGAAGCGGATCCACCGCAAGGGCTCATCCCTCACCCTGACCGAGCCGGAGGCAATGCCCGGGCGTTCCGACGTCGTATCCGACAACGTCGTGCCGTCGCCGCCGTTCTGGGGCACCCGCATCGTGCGCGGCGTGGCACTCCACGACTTCGCGGCGTTCCTCGACGAGCGCGCCACCTTCATGGGGCAGTGGGGGCTCAAGCCCGGCCGCGGCGAGGACGGCGCCTCCTATGAGGAACTGGTGGAACGCGAGGGCCGGCCGCGCCTGCGCTACTGGATGGACCGCATCCTCGGCGAGGGAATGCTGGACGCGTCGGTCGCGTACGGTTACTTCCCGGTGGTCTCCGAGGGTGAACAGGTGGTGGTGCTGCACCACGGTACGGATTCCGACGGCGTCCTCGGCACCCCGGGCCTGCTCGCCCCCGACGGTGGTTCAGACGGTCCGATCGGCACCGAGCGGCTGCGTTTCGACTTCCCGCGCCAGCGCCGCGACCGTCATCTGTGCCTCGCCGACTTCGTCCGCTCCCGTGAAGCGGGGCAGATCGACGTCCTGCCGGTGCAGCTGGTCACCGCCGGCGGCAACGTGGATGAAGTGACGGCCAAGCTCTTCGCCGGCAACCACTACCGCGACTACTACGAGCTCAACGGCCTGGTCATGCAGCTCACCGAGGCCCTCGCGGAGTTCTGGCATGCACGCATCCGCTCGGAGCTGGGTTTCGCGGCCGAGGAGCCGAAGGACAAAGCCGGCCTGTTCAAGCTCGAGTACCGCGGTGCACGGTTCTCGCTCGGCTACCCCGCGTGCCCGGACATGGAGGACCGCCGCAAGGTGGTGGAGCTGCTGAAGCCCGAAAGGATGGGCGTGGTCCTCAGCGATGAGCTGATGCTGCACCCCGAGCAGTCCACCGATGCGTTCGTGTTCCACCACCCGGAGGCGAAGTACTTCAAGGTGTGAGCTGGGGTCCGGAACGGCCTTAACGCGCCTCCCAGGACGCGGAAGGCTAGGGCCTCAGGGCGCGCGAAAACTGTGCGACGACTTGATCGATGCCGCGAGGTCCGAGTGGAAGAAGGCCAACACCTCCGCAGCACGAGCCGCGTTGTTGGAGGATGTCGCGACAGCACCCGCGAAGACCGTGCTGATCGCGCAGTCGGCCGGGAGAACGCCGAGGATGCACACGCCGGGTTGCCCCACCAGTTCGCTGAGCTGCTGCAGGCCGAGATCGGCCTCGCCCGTGGCGAGCAGGCTCGCCACGGGCACGCCTGGACGGGCCTGCACAAGCCGGTCGCCGACCTCATCGGTCATGCCCCAGCGGTCGATCATTCGCAACAGCTCGGTGCCGCTCGGTCCGGTGGAGTATCCGATGCGGGACGCCGCACGCAGGGCCGTGCGAAGCTCATCGGCATTCGCAAAGGCCGTGCCTTCGGAACACGTGGCTGGATCGGCGGTGCGTGCGGGCACGCCCACGGCGACCTCCGACAGTACGATCGGGGCGATGGATGCCGGATCCACGTGCCCCTCGGCAGCGAGGCGTTGGAGAGCGTCCTCGGCGAGGAACACAAGGTCGAACGGTTCGACGGCGGTCACCCGCTGGACGGCGTCCACTCCGCCGACGGATTCGAGCTGCAGAAGCGGTAGACCCGCCGCGGCGGCAGCTTCAGCGAGGTCGGCGAGAACATGGCGGGTGGCCATCGACGAGATCCCCCTCATGCGGCATCTTCGAAAGTCTCGGCGTCAACTTCGGCGGCCGCTGCTGGTGCATATCGCGCGCCAGAGATGGTGTCCGTGCCAATCAGCTGGCCGGCCCGCGCCAGCAGCGCGCCGTCGACAACGATGTCGGCCGCCGCCATGTTCTCCCGCAGGTGCGCGACTTTCGTTGTTCCAGGGATCGGCAGAACGTGATCGCCGCGGGAGAGCAGCCAGGCCAGTGCTAGCTGTGCTGGGGTGCAACCGGCCTCCGCAGCCAGCTCCCGCCAGGAGGCCAGCAACGCCGCATTGGCACCCCAGTGCTCGGGCTGGAAGCGCGGCATGCCGCGGCGGATGTCGTTCTGGGACAGCTCACCCGGGTCCTTGATTGCATCGGCGAGGAAGCCCCTTGCGACCGGCGAAAATGCAACAAGAGTCACGCCGTCCTCGCGGGTGGCGTCGAGCATGCCAAGCTCGGCATTGCGACTCCACAGTGAGTACTCGTTCTGCACGGCCGCGATAGGGGTGATTGCCTGCGCCTCTCGCAGCCGCGCGACCGACACCTCGGACAGGCCGATTGCGCCGATCTTGCCTGCGGCGACCATCTCGGCCAGCGCGCCGACGCTATCGCCGATCGGCACCTTCTTGTCCCACCGGTGAAGGTAGTACAGGTCGATGTAATCGACGCCAAGGCGGCTCAGCGAAGCATCGACCTGTGCGCGCAGCGTGTCGGGGCGTCCATCGATGACTTTCACGCCGTCGACGGACGCCATCCCGCACTTGCTCGCCAGGAAGACCTCGTCGCGGCGCCCCGCGATCGCGGCACCTACAAGCTCTTCGTTGCGGCCGCCGCCGTACAGTGTTGCCGTGTCGAGCATCCCGATGCCTTCATCGAGAGCTGCGCGCAGCATAGCCAGCCCCTCGTCACGCGACGGGGGGACGCCGTACGCGTGGCTCAGCGACATACAGCCCAGACCGGTGGTGGGTAGCCTCACGCCAGCTGCTTCTCAAGCGAGCCGAGCACGCGGTAGCAGTCGATCACCTGGCGAAGCGACGAGTTCGGCTCGCGTCCCTCGCGGATAGCCGAGATGAATTCACGGTCCTGCAGCTCGATACCGTTCATGCTGACGGCGACATGCGACACGTCTATCGGCTCCTCACGGCCGTTATAGAGATCGTCGTAACGCGCGATGTAGGTCTCGGTGTCACCGATATAGCGGAAGAACGTGCCGAACGGCCCGTTGTTGTTGAACGACAGCGACAGCGTACAGATCGCGCCCGACTCGCTCTTGAGCTGGATCGACATGTCCATCGCGATGCCGAGTTCGGGGTGGATCGGGCCCTGGACCGCGTTCGCCTGAACGATCTTGCCTGCCTGGTAGGCGAACAAGTCGACGGTGTGCGCGGCATGATGCCACAGCAGGTGGTCGGTCCAGGACCGGGCCTCGCCCTTCGCGTTCGTGTTGGTGCGGCGGAAGAAGTACGTCTGCACGTCCATTTGCTGCACGTTGAACTCGCCCGACGCGATCCGGTTATGTACCAACTGGTGCGAGGGGTTGAAGCGGCGGGTGTGACCGACCATTGCGACGCGATTGGATGATTCAGCCGCCTCGAGCGCTGCCTCGGCGTCCGCGACCGAATCGGCCAGCGGAATCTCGACCTGCACGTGCTTGCCGGCGGCGAGCACCGCCTGGGTCTGAGACGCGTGGAGCCCCGTGGGCGTCGCAAGGATCACCGCGTCGACGTCGTCGCGCTCGAGTACGGCGTCCAGGCCGACAACGGCGTTCTCGACGCCGTATTTTTCGGCAACTGCCTGGGTCGGTTCGGGCCGCGTGCCGCTGACGACGGTTACCTCGGCATCGGGGATGTTCATCAGGCCGTCGAGATGTTTCATGCCGAAGGCGCCTGCGGCGCCGACGACGGCCACACGGATCTTGTCAGTCATGGGGGCTCCTTAGTCGCGGATACGGTCAGTCGGTCGGGTTTGTGAGAACAAGGTGGCCGACGGCGGTGTTCGACGCAGGCACGTGGTAAAAGCGGTGGTTCACCTCGGGGCTCTCGCCTTCGAACTGATCATCCATCGCACCGCGCGCTATGAGCCAGTCGACCAGCTCGATGCCCTCGGAGCCGGCCTCGTCGACGTACTCCATGTGCTGCCATTCTGTCAGGCCTACGGGGTCGGCGATGAGGTGGTCCAGGAATGCGTTGTCCCACTCCTCGTTAATGAGGCCGGCTCGCGGGCCCTGCAGCTGGTGGCTCATGCCGCCGGTACCCCAGATTTGCACGTTGAGCGGCTCACCGTCCCACTTGTCCAGCGCACGGCGGAGCGCACGCCCGAGTTCGTAGCAGCGACGTCCGGACGGCACCGGGTACTGCACAACGTTTACGGCGAGGGGGATGACCCTGACGGGCCATTCCTCGACATCGCCATACACGAGTGATAGCGGCACCGTGAGGCCGTGGTCCACGACCATCTCGTTGACGAGGGTGAGGTCGAAGTCATCCTGGATCACGGACTGGGCGATGTGTGCGGCCAGCTCGGGATGGCCTTTGACGTCGGGCACAGGGCGGGGGCCATAGCCCTCGTCCGCGACCGGGTAGTCCGCGCCGGTGCCCAGCACGAAGGTGGGGATGATCGACGAGTCGAACGCGGTGGCGTGGTCGTTGTAGACCAGGATCACGACGTCGGGGGTGTTCTCCTTGGCCCACTTGCGGGTCCACTCGTAGCCGCTGAACACCTTCTTCCAGTAAGGCTCCTCGGTCTTGCCATGATCCATCGCAGCGCCGATCGCAGGCACGTGCGAGGTGAACAACGCAGACGTGTACTTTGCCGGCGCGTCGGGGCGCATGACCTCGGACTTCTCGGTCGGCGCGGGAGGGGCCCATCCGTCGAGATCCTTCAGCCGCACGCCCTCGGGGCGACGGCCACCGCCGATCATCATGTCGCGGTAGGCGGCCTCGCTCATGCCGGTCATCGAGCCAGCCATCTGCTGGAAGCTCAGGCCGTGCGTGGCGCCGATCTTGCTGAGGAAGTAGATGTTGCCGCCCTCGGCCATCATGGCGTTCAGGTCCATGTCGATCACCGCCTGGTGCTGGGCGGGGCTCAGCGGCCACTCGTCGAGATAGGCCTCGCGGTCGGCGAGGTAGCGCTCACGGTTCTCGGGCTTCATCAGCGACATCGAAAACTGGTTGAGGTGGTAACCCTTGCGGGCCATCTCGGCGTCGAAAATGATGGTGCCGGGTACGTCTTTGTACGGCTTGTCGAGTGTCATGTCATACTCCTTCGGGCCAGTAGAGGCGGGTGGGATTGTCTACGAGCAGCTTGTGCTGCAGTTCGGGGGTCGGTGCGATGTGCGGGATGAAGTCGACCAGGAGCCCGTCGTCGGGCATGTGATCCTTCAGGTTCGGGTGCGGCCAATCGGTGCCCCAGAGCACGCGATCGGGGAACTCCTCGACGACGCGACGCGCAAAGGGCACGACATCGGTGTACGCATTTTGCTCGCCGTCGAGCGCGCGCGGGCCGCTGCTCGAGAGTCGCTCGGGGCAGGAAACCTTGGTCCAGACGTTCGGGTTTTCCCGCATGAAGCGCAGGAACAGCTCGAACTCGGGACCGTCCGGGTCTTTGGTCACGTCGGGGCGACCCATGTGGTCGACGACGAGGTCGGTGGGGATCGCCGAGAAGAACTCGTACAGCTCGGGCAGATCCTCGGCCTCGAAGTAGATGACCACGTGCCAGCCGAGCGGGGCGATCTTCGCGACAATCTCGTCGAGCGAGTCGGTCGGCACCCGGTCCACCAGACGCTTTACGAAGTTGAAGCGCACGCCCCGGACGCCGGCGGCGTGCAACTCGGCGAGCTCCTCACCGGTCACGTCGCGGCGAACCGTGGCGACACCGCGGGCGCGACCCTCGCTGCGCTGCAGCGCGTCAACGAGGGCGCGGTTGTCGGCACCGTGGCAGGTGGCCTGCACGATCACGTTGCGTTCGAAGCCGAGGCGGTCGCGCAGCGCAAACAGCTGCTCAGCCGAGGCGTCGCACGGAGTGTACTTGCGCTCCGGCGCGTACGGGAACTGCTCACCCGGTCCGAAGACGTGGCAGTGCGCGTCGACCGCGCCTGCGGGCACGCGGAACGTCGGAGTCGAGGGCCCGTCGTACCAGTCGAGCCATCCGGGCGACTTCTCGAAGCCGCCGCTGGTGTCGCCGTGCGCCATGGTGCTCATGCCTCCACGTACTCGAGGCCGGCCTTGGCCAGCGGCTCGCGCATGTTGTAGATGTCGAGCCCCAGCACGCCCTCGCGGAACTGCTGACGCTTGGCCTCCTCGTTATCCTCGCGCTTCTGGCTCGCGTCTGCCACCGCTCCGACAAGCTCTCGCGGGACAACCACGACGCCGTCGACATCGGCCACGACCACGTCGCCAGGGTTCACCACGGCGTTCGCGACCACTACGGGGATGTTCACTGATCCGAGGGTCGCCTTGACGGTGCCTTTCGAGTTGATCGCGCGAGAGAAGACCGGGAAGCCCAGCTTCTCGAGGTCGGCGACGTCGCGCACGCCGCCGTCGATGACGAGGCCCTTGCAACCGCGTGCGGTAAGCGAGGTCGCGAGCAGCTCACCGAAGAAGCCGTCTTCACTCTCGGTGGTGCAGCCGGCGACGATCACATCGCCTTCCTGCACCTGCTCGGCGGCGACGTGGAACATCCAGTTGTCACCGGGCTGAAGCAGCACCGTTACGGCCGGGCCACAGAGCTTAGCGCCGGTGTAGGCCGGCCTGATGTAGGGGCGCAGGAGCCCGACCCGCCCCATCGCCTCGTGGATAGTGGCGACGCCGAACTGCGAAAGCCGTTTGACGTCCGTGGGATCCGGACGTTCGATGTTGGTGCGGACGATGCCGAGGTTGTTCAGTCGCATTTGATGGTCCTCTCAGAGTCCGCGCGCAGTAAGGGCGCGGCCAAGACGTGGGTAGACACGGCGGGCGTTGGCTTCGAACACCTGCGCGCGCTGCGCATCGTTCAGGTTCGTGGTGGCGTCGACGTACCGCTTGGTGTCGTCGAAGTAGTGTCCGCTGCGCGGGTCGACGTCGCGCACTGCGCCGATCATCTCGCTCGCGAAGAGGATGTTCTCGGTCGGGACGACCTTGGTGAGAAGGTCGATGCCCGGCTGGTGGTACACGCAGGTGTCGAAGAACACGTTGTTCAGCAGGTGCTCCTCGATTTCGGGCTTGCCCAGCGCCATTGCGAGCCCGCGGAAGCGCCCCCAGTGGTAGGGAACGGCGCCGCCGCCGTGAGGGATGACGAGCTTCAACTCGGGGAAGTCGCGGAACAGGTCGCCCTGAAGTAGTTGCATGAACGCGGTGGTGTCGGCGTTGAGGTAATGCGCTCCGGTCGTGTGGAAGGCCGGGTTGCAGGACGTGCTGACGTGCACCATCGCCGGGATCTCGTATTCGACGAGTTTCTCGTATATCGGGTACCACGAGCGATCGGTCAGCGGCGGGGACGTCCAGTTGCCGCCGGACGGGTCGGGGTTGAGGTTTACGGTGACGGCGCCGAGTTCCTCGACGGCGCGAGTAAGCTCGGCAACGCTCGTCGCGGGGTCCGCACCGGGGGACTGAGGGAGCATCGCCCCCACCAGGAAGCGGTCGGGGTAAAGTTCGCTGACGCGGGCGCACAGGTCGTTGCAGATCCGGGCCCAGGTCTCGCTAACAGCGAGGTCTCCGATGTGGTGCGCCATGAACGAGGCACGAGGGCTGAATACGGTGACGTCGCTGCCGCGCTCGTTCATGAGCTTGAGCTGGTTGGCCTCGATGGTCTCACGGATGTCGTCATCGCTGATGCGCAGGGTCGCAGGGTCAGGAGCGTCCGCGCGTCCTTCAGTGAATGCGATCTGCAGATCACGCCAGGCTCCGAGCTGTGTTGGAGCTGTGGTGTAGTGGCCGTGGATGTCGATAATCACGAGTGTCGTCCTTGTCACTGAGTGTAAGCGGGGCGAGGGCAGCTGCACTTCGTTGGATCAGTGCTTCCCCAAACTGACTTTAGGGGTGTTTACCACTGCGGTCCAATAGATATGCAAAGACAAAGACATAGATAGAATCTATGGCATGACGTTCACCGACCTCAACCAGCTTCGGACATTCGTCACGCTCTACGAGCTGCGCAGCGTCACGGGCGCCGCCAGGCGCCTACACGTGACACAGCCCACGGTCAGCTATTCCCTGAAGCGGCTCAGGGATCGGTTCGGCGACGAGCTGTTCCGTCGCGAAGGGAACGACATGGTGCCGACCGCGAAGGCGACGCAGCTTTTTGGGCCCCTACACAACGCCTTGGCACAGATAGACGCGACCGTCATGGGATCGGACGTGTTCGAACCGACCGGATTCAGCGGCGAACTCGTCCTCGGACTCACCTCGATCGGCGAGCAGACGTTCCTCCCACCGATCATGACCGCCCTCGGGCGGGTCGGCGCCGATCCGCGAATACAGGTAGAACGGCTCGATTCGGACGAGGTCGAGAGCGCGCTGATCCGCGGCACCATCGATCTGGCACTTACCGTGTCGCGGATCGCCACACCGCGGCTGTGGAGGACGCACGTGCGTTCGGTCGAATACGTGGCTCTGTCGTCCGGGTCGCATCCACTGCCCGCGACCGGGCCTGACATGTTCGAGGGGAGGCGCTTTGTGCGGGTCTCCGCCCGTGGCGGGCACGTCTATCCTGTGCAGGCGCTGACCGAACACGACTTGATGTCCCAGGTCGTGCTGACCATGGAGGAATACGGCACCGTGCCCGCCGTGCTCGAGGCGACGGATCTGGTCGTCCTGCTGCCTCGACATGTAGCGGGGGTGTTCTGCGGCTGGTTCCCCCGCCTTCGCATCGCCGAGCTGCCCTGGCCCGGGCAGAGCACACCGGTGGAGTTGTACACGCGGCGCGAGGCCAGCCTCTCGCAGGCGCAGCGATGGTTCCGCTCGCTGGTGCTTGACGCGGTTGCGGCGGATGAATACAAGTCGTAGTCATAAGCGTCTGCTCGCGTCTCAAAATCGGACAGGCCCAGACGGAGCGCTAGCGTTTCGTCCTGTTCCAGCTGGCCTTACCCGGAGTTAACGGGCTACGCACATGGATGGACCATGACGAGTGCGGGTGGATCGTCAGAATCGCGTGCTCCCACCAGGCGCGGGCTTCGTTTGAGAGCTTCGGTAGAACCGCATCCTTGTCGGCGTAGTCCTCCGGACGGGGACGGAGCGCCTTCCAGACCAGCTGCACCTCGGGCGCCCCGGTCGGAATGCCGTCGACGTCGATCACTGCACGATCCCACGGCAGTTGCAGCCGGGGATCTCGTCGATAAACCCAGACGCTATCCGTGCCGTCCTCGACGTCGATCTGCAGTACCCATGCGCCCGTTGCGTCATCATGGATGCGGATCGGCTGCAGATCGGCATCCATATCAGCCTCTGCCCAAGGTAGAACGCCGTCGCCCGACGGAGCCCACGCGCTAAACGGCGCTGGTAAGGCCTGCACCACTCGGGGCAGGTCGGCGATCGTCGTGCTGACATCGATATTGTGGTGCTCGCGAGTGCTAGTGCCGAGCCAGTGGTCGAGCGCCACGCCTCCGGACAACCACCAACGCGCCGATGACGGCCCGAGGAGCTCCGCCACGACTCGCAGGGGCAGGGGTTCCCAGCGCGTCGCGAGGGTGGGTGTGGATGAGGCCATGGCTCAAGGCTACCCGTCGGCGGCGGTGGTTTGTCGAAATGGCAGGGACATCGAAGAAACCTGCGGGAGCAAGCGATCCAACAACAATTTCAGGCTCCAGCGTCATCGGTATCGACAAGGCCCGGGCGCGTTTGAGCTGGTTCGTCAATTCGCTCGCCGAGCACTAGATTGCCCTAAGTTCCTCCAGACTAGTGGCTGTAATGGCTGCGGCGGCCGCGTGCCGGGCTGCTTTCCAGCCGAAGGTCATTCCGGAGGCGACCTGCACGCCTGCGCCGGGGTATTCCGAGCCCATGACGGATGCGGCGTCGTTTCCCGCGGCGTAGAGTCCGGGCACCGGTTTGCCTCCGGTATCAAGTGCCTGCCCGTTCCCGTCGGTGAGCACCCCGTAGGCGGTTGCCAGCGGTGTGGGCACCACGGCCATGGCATAAAACGGGGCCTTCAGCAGCGGCCCGATGTTCGGGTTCGGCCCATGGTCGGGGTCCCCGGCCACCTGGCCAAAGAGCAGCTCGCCCTTGTGGAAGTCCTCATCCACGCCGGTGGCGGCAAAGCCGTTGTAGCGCTGGACGGTCGCTTCCAAGCCCGCGGCGTCCACGCCGATTTGCGCCGCCAAGCCGGCAAGGGTGTCTGCCTGGTACAGGTAACCGTCCCTGATGTAGCGCTGCAGTGCGGCACGCGGCAGGTGGGGCATCGTGATCATGCCCAGCCCGTACTTTGCCAGGGTCCGCGAGTCCACCACCAGCCAGGCCGGCACCGCGCCGGCGTCCGGGGAGGCGAACATGGCCCGCACGAAACGGTGGTAAGAACAGGATTCGTCCACGAAGCGCAAGCCGTTGGAGTCCACGGCGATTACGCCGGGACGCGCACGGTCCCAGATGTGCGGGAAGACCACACGGGAGCCGTCGGCGCGCTTTCCGATGGAGCTGGGGAACCACAGTGCGTTTTCCCCGTTGTCCCGGCCCAGGGCGGCACCGGCCGCCGTGGCCAGGGACAGTGTGTCTCCGGCGGACCCTTCCGCGGCGCGCGAGTAGAGCGGGGTGGGGGAAGGCAGCAGCTTCTCGCGCATTTCGGGGCTTTGGGCGAAGCCGCCGGCGGCGAGCACCACGCCCTGGCGGGAATGGATGCGTAGGTGCTTGCCGTTGTGCAAGACCACGGCACCGATTACGCGGTCCGCTTCCTTGAGCAGTTCGGTGGTTTGCGCACCGAATAGAATTTTGGCGCCGCGCTTGCGCGATTCGTGGAACATCCGGGCCACCAGCCCGTTGCCCATCACCAGGCGCGTGCCTCGCGGACGAGTTAGCCGGTCAAGTGCCCAGCGCAGGCCGAGTCGTGCAGCCAGAGCCACGGCCTTGCCACGCTCAGCCAGAGAGCCGTTGTAGAGCTTGAGCAAGGCGGACACGTCCGCGCGGCGCAACATCAGAGAGCCGCCCATGAGGGCGAACTCGGGTACCGGCGGACGGACGCGGCGGAAGTCGGCCTTGCCCAGCAGGCGCCCGTCGAAGGGGTCCGGTTCCAAGGCGCGTCCGGTCTTGCCGGTCTCGGGCAGTTCGGAGTGGTAGTCAACCACGGCAGGGGAGCGACGGAACGTGACGCCGAGGTCGTGCATCGCGTCCAGCATTTTCGGCGCGGCGTCCAGGTAGGCGAGCCAGCCTTCACGCGGGGCCTTGCCGCCCACCACGGCATCCAGATAGCGTGCGGCACGGTCGTAATCGTCCAGGATTCCGTCTTCACGCTGGAATCGATTATTGGGCACCCAACAAGTGCCGGCCGAGTAAGCGGTGGTACCCCCGAGTAATTCGGTTTTTTCCAAGGCCAGGACTTGCGAGCCCTGGGCGGCTGCGGTCAACGTTGCTGAGAGCCCCGCTGCTCCGGTGCCGAGCACCAAGAGGTCAACTTCGTGATCCCACTGTTCTGCCGGGGACGTTTGCATGTTTCTCCTTCGCGCACAACATTGTGTGCGTCACTGGCTGTCTGTCCTCCTCATTATGGGCGTCAGACAATGTAGCGTCCATGACTAATTAGATTATTCATTATGTAGCAAACAAGCATAGTCGCTGCCTGGTGCAGAGCTCCGGCGCGCCGTTCAGGGAACGGGTACATTCAGAACCATGACTGAGATCCGCTGGCTGGAAGCGTTCGTTGCGGTGGCCGAAGAACTGCACTTCGGCCGCGCTGCGCAGCGCCTGCACACTTCACAGTCCCCACTGAGCCAAACCATTCGGAAGCTCGAGGCGGATCTGGGGAAGCAGCTCTTTGAACGCAACACCAGAAGTGTGGCGCTCACGCCGGCGGGCTATGCCCTGCTGCCGCGCGCGTACCGCGTACTTCAGGAGATGCGGCTGGCGCGCGAGGCGGCCCAGGCCGAGGTCGAGGGCGTCCGGGGCAGCATCAGAATCGGGTTCTCCGGAGCCGTGAACCACCTGACCCTCCCGCCCCTCACACGGGCGGTGCGACGGCGGTATCCCGACATCAAAATGGACCTCACCAGCAGGGTGCGCACGGCGGACGGACTGGCCAGTGTCGCAAACGGAACGCTTGACCTTGCCTTTGTGGGGCTTCCAGAATCCCCGGTCCCCTCGGTTAGGACCCGACTCGTGGCCAGCGAGGCAATCGGGGCAGTGCTCCCGCTGGATCATCCGCTGGCGAAGGAAAAGTCGATTCCACTGCGCGCAATGGCTGCCGATGACTTCATCTCCCCGCCCACGGACGGCTCCTCCTCGATGACTGAGGTGATGCTCGCATCCTGCATGGCAGCAGGATTCCGTCCACGCATTGTCCAGGAACTGTCGGACCCGTACATGGTGCTGACCTTTGTGGCCGCCGGTGTTGGCGTCACGCTGATGAGCAGCGGCATAGCAGGCATCATTCCCTCCGGGGCTACCTACGTGGCCCTTGATGACCCGCAGCACTATATGAACCACGCCATCGCCTGGTCCTCAGAGAACGATTCTGCCGTGCTGGCAGCTGTGCTGGCCGTCGTCGAGGAGATCTTTCCACCGCTCCCCAGATGACCGGACATATAGTCGAATAGCAGCATAGTGATAGATCATTTTAGTCGTGGACTAACAAAGTGATCACCCGCACACTGGATGGAGAAGCCGCGCATCGCGGCACACCAATTCGCAACCAGGCCCCACCTGCGGTGCCCTTGCGGTTGGACCCAGTCACATGAAGGGAACACCATGTCAGTGTCGACATCGGCGCCAGCACGACCCAGGAACAATGCGAAGATCGCAGCTGTTTCGGGGTTCGTCGGCAGCGCACTTGAGTACTACGACTTCTTTATCTTCGGCTCGGCGGCAGCGCTGATCTTCGGCAAGCTGTTCTTCGCCCCCGGCCCCTCGGCCATGCTGCTGTCCTTCGCGACCGTTGGCGTCGCCTACATCGCCCGTCCGCTCGGGGCAGTGATCTGCGGACACCTCGGTGATAAATTCGGCCGCAAGAAGGTCCTGCTGCTCACCCTGCTGCTGATGGGCGCCTCAACCTTCCTTATCGGCTGCCTGCCCACGTACAACGACATCGGTATGGCAGCACCGATCCTCATCGTGGCTCTCCGGCTCCTGCAGGGACTCTCCGCCGGCGGCGAATCGCCGGGGTCCAGCTCCCTCACGCTCGAGCACGCCCCCGAGAGTAAGCGCGCGTTCTACACCAGCTGGACAATGAGCGGCATCATGTTCGGCATCGTGCTCTCCACCCTTGTGTTCATTCCCGTGGCGTCGATGCCCGAAGACCAGCTGCTTGCGTGGGGCTGGCGCATACCGTTCCTCGCCAGCGCAGTGGTGACAGTCGTCGCCTTTGTGCTCCGCCGCCTCCTCGAAGAGCCCCCGGTGTTCGCCGAAGTCAAAGCACACGACGAAGTGGTTAAAGTCCCGCTCGTCACGCTGTTCCGGCACCACTGGGTCACCGTCATCCGCGTCACCGCAATGTCGCTGTTCACCATCATTAACACCATCATCAACGTCTTCGCACTCTCCTACGCCACGTCCGTCGTCGGCGTCGAAAAGGGACTGATGCTGACCGTGATCGCCGTCGCCAACCTCGCTGCAGTGGCCATGGGCCCGGTAGCAGGCATCCTGTCCGACCGGATCGGCCGCAAGCCGGTCTTCGTCTCCGGACTGGTGCTGCAGATGGGCATGATCTTCGTGTTCTTCTCGGCCCTGTCAGCCGCGAACGTTCCCCTGATCTTCCTCACCGGAATCCTGCTGATCGGTTTTGCCTACACAGCCACCAACTCGATCTACCCCGCCTACTTCCCGGAGCAGTTCCCGGTTAAGGTCCGCTACTCCGGTATGGCCATCAGCCTCATGTTCGGCCTCCTGCTGGCCGGCTTCGCCCCGGTGATCTCCGAACTCCTTATCGGCGGTAACAAGGCCAACTGGGTTCCTGTCGCAACGTTTGCCGCCCTGGCCTGCGGCATCTCCGCGATCGCAGCGCTGACCGCACCTGAGACGTTCAAGACTCCGACGGCCCTGCTGGGACTGAAGAAATCTGACCCAAGGCGCCACGCAGCTTCGTCCGCCACCCAGGAACCCGCACCGCGCCTATCCGGCATGGCCAGCGAAGCTTCCCGGACAGTTGCCGATAAGGCACAGGCATGAGCCAGCAAACCCTGGCGGGCACCTGGGCATTCCGGCCGCGTGAAGCTGATACCAGCCACCGGTTCGTGGTGGGCTTGCTCGGTTCCGGCATCGGCGGGTCCCTCACCCCGGGCCTGCACGAAGCCGAAGCCGACAGACTGGGCCTTGCCTATACGTACCGCGTCATTGACCTGGACGCCATCGGACAACCCGCGGAAAGCTCCGCGGCGCTGGTCCGGCACGCAGCCGATCTCGGATACGACGGCCTGAACGTCACGTACCCAAGCAAGCAACTGGTGCAGGACGGCCTGGACGAGCTTTCCCGCGAAGCCCGGATCCTCGGCGCCGTCAACACCATCACCTTTCACGACGGCAAGGCCGTGGGCCACAACACGGACCACACCGGCTTCACCGGCGGCCTCCGGGCCGGCCTCCCGTCCGCCGCCACCGACTCGGTGGTACTGATCGGTGCCGGAGGAGCAGGCGCGGCAGTGGCCTTCGGCCTACTCAGCACCGGAACCCGGCACCTGGTCATCGCCGACATCGAACCGGCGAAGGCCGAAGCCCTCGCCGCCCGGCTGGCCCCGCACTTTCCGGACAGCCAGCTGTCGGTAACCAGGACCGACGGCGTCGCCGCAAGCATCCGGGAGGCCGACGGGTTGGTGAACTCCACGCCCATCGGCATGGCAGGCCACCCCGGCATGCCCATGGATCCCAGTCTGCTCCATTCCGGGCTGTGGGTAGCGGACGTGATCTACCGGCCGCTCGAAACCGAACTGATCAAGGCAGCCCGCGGCAAGGGCTGCGCCGTCCTCGACGGCGGGCGCATGGTGGTGGGGCAGGCCGCCGCCGCATTCGAGCTCTTCACCGGCATCCCCGCCGATGCCGAGCGCATGCTGGCATCGTTCCGACAGGCGGTCAGCTAGCCATGGATTCCCAGGCACCGAGCACCATGGCCGAGTCCCGCTGCCTAGTCATCGGGGCAGCCAGTGGCATCGGACGTGCGACGGCGGCACGCCTCAGGGCGTCCGGCGCCGCGGTGACGGGTGCGGACCTGCCCTCGGCCACCTGGCCCGGTGGACCAGGCACCTCACTCGCCCTGGACGTCACCGACCCGGCATCGGTTGCGGCGGCAGTCTCCGCGGCGGCCCGGGAGATGGGCGGGCTCGACGCGGTGGTGAACTGCGCAGGCATCCTGGGTCCCGTGGCCCCGGCAGCCGCCACCTCGGTTGAGGACTTCGAACGCATCATGAAGATCAACCTGACAGGGGCGTTCATTGTCTCGCAGGCCGTCCTGCCGTTGATGGCCGAGGCAGGCTACGGCCGGCTGCTCCACATCTCCTCAACGGCAGGCAAGGAAGGCGTGGTCAACATGCCCGCCTACTCTGCCAGCAAGGCCGGGATCCTGGGCCTGGTGAAGTCTCTCGCCAAGGAGTTCGCCTTGTTCGGCGTCACCGTCAACGCCCTCGCCCCGGGCAATGTGGTGACCCCGCTTTTCGCGGAAGTGCCGAAAGAACAGCAGGCGGCCCAGGCCGCCAAGATCCCGATGGGCAGGTTCGGGACGCCCGCCGAAGCGGCCGCCCTCATCGAATTCATCGTTTCACCGGCGGCCTCCTACACCACCGGCTCCGTCTTCGACCTGTCCGGCGGCCGGGCCACCTACTAGCCCCGCACCAGCCTCTGCCGGACCGCATCACAATTTCCTACCAGCATCAGAAAGATGGCACCTGTTGATGATCACCCCATCACCTGTCACCGCCCGCCCCCTTCGCATCGGAATCGCAGGATGCGGGGCGATCTCCCGCAACCACCTCGAGGCGTTTCGCGCCCTGGACGACGCCGTCATCGTGGGCGTCTGCGACATCGACCTCCAGCGCGCCCAGGACACCGCAGAAGCCTGGGGAGTCCCTGCAGCTGTCAAGACGGTCCAGGAGCTCTTGGCGCTGGACCTGGACATCGTCTCGGTCTGTACCCCGCACCCCACCCATGAGGGTGTGGTGCTGCAGGCCGCCGCCGCACGTGTCCACGTGCTGTGCGAAAAGCCCATCGCCACTGACCTGGCGTCCGCAGAGCGCATGGTGATGGCCTGCGACGACGCGGGCGTGAAACTCGGTGTCCTCTTCCAACGCCGGTTCTGGCCGGCCGCCCAGCGCATCCGCGCAGCGATCGACGACGGCACGCTGGGCCGGCCCATCATGGGCCAGTGCTCGGTGATGCTGCACCGCGAACCGGAGTACTACTCCCGCGACGCCTGGCGCGGGACCTGGGCCAGCGACGGCGGCGGGGTGCTGATGACCCAGGCCATCCACTACATCGACCTGCTGCAGTGGTTCATGGGGGACGTGGCCGAGGTCTACGGGAAAATCATCACCTTCAAGCACGGCGAGCACATCGAAGTGGAAGACTCGGCGACCGCCGTCATCACCTTCACCTCCGGAGCCATGGCCACCCTCGAAGCCTCGACGGCGGTGTCCCCAAGTTTGGGCGTGCAGATCCGGATCACAGGGGAGACCGGCGCCTCCGCCTCCCTGACCGAATTCCCGGAAGGCAGCGACGGACGCGTGGACCTGTGGGCCGAGGCCGGGACGATCAGCACGGAGCCTGTCTACCCCGAGGGAGCTGACCCGAACGTCAGCCTCGCCACGATCAACGGCCAGCTCATTCCGCACCACACGGCGCAGGTCCGCGATTTTGTCCGCTCCCTCAGGAACGGCGGGGAGCCAGCCGTCACCGGCCAGGACGCGACCAAAGCCTTGAGGATACTTCTGGCGGTTTACGAATCGTCCCGGTCCGGCAGTCCGGTCCGCTTCGCCCCGCTGACAGCAAGCACACGACCCCTCACAAAGATTGCCGGCACCATCGCGCACAACGAACTGAGCCTGAACGGAGCACAGTCATGACCGGAAACGCGCAGAGGTTAGTCGGCCTGGCCCAGCTGTGCCTGTTGAACACCGCCCCGCCTGAACTGGTGGGGATAGCTGCCCAGACAGGCTTTGATTTCATCGGCGTCCGGGTGCGCCCGGTGACGCCGACGGAACGGCCTTACGACCTCCAGCCAGGATCTCCAATGCTCCGGGAAACCCTGTCCCGGATGCGGGACACCGGCATCACGGTGCGGGACATCGAGTTCCTGCTGCTGGACGGCAGCGACCAGCGCGACGCATGGCTGCGCATGATGGAAGCAGGCCATGCACTCGGTGCAAGCACCGTCACCGTGGCCGGTGCCGATCCGGACACTGCGCGGCTGGTTCACACGTTGGCCCGGATGACCGAGGACGGCCGAGGTTTCGGGATCACCCCCACCCTCGAAGCCATTTCGTACCAGCCCGTCGCGTCGATCGCCCAGGCTTCGGAAATTGCCCGCCAGGCAGGCTGCCGGATCGTGGTGGACACCCTGCACTTCAACCGGTACAACGGTCCGGGTGCCGCCCGCCAGTTGGAGGAACTGCGCGTCAACACAGACCTGGTGCCGCTCCTGCAGCTGTGCGACGGGCCCGAAGCACGGCCCGGCAGCCGCGAGGAGTTGGTCACCGAATCGCGCTCGGAGCGGGACGTTCCGGGCGAGGGAGACTTCGGCCTCGCGGCAGCGGTTGCTGCATTTCCGGTCAGTCTTCCGGTCAGTGCGGAGGCGCCCTCGGACCGGCGTGTGGCGGAACTGGGCGAGCTCGGCTGGGCGCGCCTGCTTAAATCAGGGGTGGACGCAGTGCTGGCCCAGGCAGGCAGCTTGCAGCTGACCGGCACTGTTGACGCGGCGGCCGCAAAATGAGCGGAACCACTGCAGAGATAACGACGGCGGAGCTTACGCCGGGAGTGCACATCCCGCTCATCGGCCTGGGAACCTGGCCGCTGACGGGTGAGGCTGCTTCTACCGCAGTGGCTCAGGCCATCGGCAACGGCTACCGGCACATCGATACCGCCGAGAACTACGTCAACGAGGCCGCCGTGGGGGAGGGCATCCGCCGCAGCGGCATCGACCGCGGGGACCTGTTTCTCACCACCAAGTTCAACACCCAGTGGCACAGCCGGAGCGGAGTTCGCGATGCCTTCGGCCAGGCGGTGAAGCGGCTAGGTACCGACTATCTGGACCTGTTCCTGGTTCACTGGCCCAACCCAGCCCAGGGGAGATTCATTGAAGCCTGTGAAGGGCTGCAGGACCTCGTTGATAACGGCTTCATCAGGGCCTGGGGTGTCTCGAACTTCAAACCTGCCCACCTGCAGCTCGTCAAGGACGCCGGCCTGGCCGTCCCGCTGAACCAGGTGCAGGTTGATCCCGAGCATGGCCAACCGACCCAACTGGCGTACCACCGCGAGCACGGAATAGTCACCGCCGCCTACAGCCCGCTGGGGCGCAACGGTTCATTCTTCAGCCACCCAGCCGTCACCGGACCAGCCGAAGACTTCGGCAAGACCCCGGCCCAGATCGTCCTGCGCTGGCACGTTCAGCATGGCCGCGTGGCCGTCCCGAAGTCCGCGGACAACCAGCGCCAGCGCGAAAACCTGGATGTCTTCAGTTTCGCCCTGACCCAGCAGCAAATGGGTGCGATTGATGCACTCGAAACAGGCGCACCGCCGCGCCTGGACTCCGACACTTACTTCCACTGAGAAAGCACTGAAATGACTGCACCAGTAACTCCTTCACCTGCCCTTCCGAGCCTGGAGTGCGATGTCCTGGTGGTCGGCTCCGGCGCCGGTGGCCTGTCCGCCGCCGTTACGGCCGCCTACCACGGACTGAAAGTTGTTGTCGTGGAAAAAGCCGACGTGTGCGGCGGCGCCACGTCCTGGTCCGGCGGCTGGGCGTGGACCCCCGGCAACCCGCTGGCCAAAGCCGACGGCGTCAACGAGGACCGCGAACTGTTCCGCACCTACCTGCGCCACCGGCTCGGCAGGACCTACCAGGAAGACAGGGTGGAGGCATTCCTTGAGGCGGTGCCTCACATGGTGGGCTTCTTCCAGGACAAGACCAGCCTCCAGTTTGTCCCGGGAAGCAAGATCAAGGACATCTACGGCAGCACACCCGGCGCAGGCACCGGGCACCGCTCGGTGGGGCCCAAACCGATGAACGCACGCAAAATCAAGCCCGAACTCCGCGCCAAGATGCGCCACCAGCTCTACGAGACCTCGTTCCTGGGCATGGGCATCATGGCAGGCCCGGACCTGACCAAATTCCTCTCCGCTTCCCAAGGCAACATCAAGGGCATCTTCCACGCCGGCTGGCGGGTGGCTTTTCATGTCCTGGACCTCGTCACGCACCGGCGCAATATGCAGCTGGTCAACGGGACCGCACTCACCGGCCGGCTGCTGAAGTCCGCCGATGACCTCGGGGTGGAGATCCATGTGTCCACCCCCGCCAAGCGCCTGCTGACCGACGCGTCCGGCAAAGCGACGGGCGCCGTCGTGAGTTCCACGGAAGGCGATCTGCAGATCAACGCCTCCCGCGGCGTCGTCCTGGCCGCCGGCGGCTTCCCCAACGACGTCTCCCGCCGCAAGCAGCTGTTCCCCAAGACGCCCACGGGCCGGGAACACTGGACACTTGCGCCGAAGGAAACCACCGGTGACGGCATCACCATGGCCCAGGCCGTGGGCGCCCGCTTTGAGACCGATGTGGAGTCCCCGGCCGCCTGGTGCCCTGTCTCGCTGGTCCCGTACCGCAACGGACGCACCGGTACCTTCCCGCACATCATGGACCGGGCCAAGCCTGGAAGCATCGGCGTCCGCCGGGACGGCAAGCGGTTCGTCAACGAGGCCAATGGCTATTACGACTACGTCGAAGGCCTGTTCAAAGCCACCCCTGAGGGTGAACCGGTGGAGGCCTGGCAGATCGCCGATGCGGCGTTCGTGCGCAAGTTCCCCCTGGGCATGGCCAAGCCACTTCCGGTGCCGCTGTTTCCCTACCTGCGGTCCGGGTACCTAAAAAAGGGCAACACCATTGAAGAACTGGCCGCAGCCTGCGGCATCGATCCGCAAGGACTTGCCGCGACCGTCGCGGAATTCAATGAGAACGCCAACAGGGGCATTGACCCCGACTTTGACCGCGGCGCCAGCGAATTCAACCGCTACGGCGGGGACCCCAAGAACACCCCGAACCCCTCGTTGCGTGCCTTGGAAAAGGGGCCGTTCTACGCCGTCAGGATTGTCCCGGGATCCTTCGGCACCTTCGCTGGACTTGCCGCCGATTCACGGGCACGGGTTCTGAACACTGATGGCCACCCTATCGTCGGCCTCTACGTGGCGGGCAACGACCAGGCCTCAGTCATGGGCGGGCACTACCCGGCCGGCGGTATCAACCTCGGCCCCGCCCTCACGTTCGGGTACATCGCCGGACGCGATCTCGCAAACGCAACCCACTACGAAGACGACGGCACGCCAGAAGTACACCAGGTCCCAGCGGCCCCCACCTCATCGAGCCCCACAGGCGTCTGATCGAGAGGGACCATGACCCGAAGGGAAAGGCGCACTCATTCCTCATGGTCCCTCTTCAGCACACTCGAGCGTGCGCGCCCTTGTCTTGCCCGTAATCGAAGAAATTGGCTGAGGAAACCCCCGCTAATGCCCGACAGTAAATCGAAATCCATCCTTCCGCCCTGCGGAGCAACCCAACATGTTGAGATTGCCCGTGGCACCCGAAGTCACGGGCAACGAGGGTTTTTGGAACACCGGCGCCGGCGCGCTGAACGAGCTCGTCTGCCTTTCACGAGCGGGTGTCGAGGTAGTGCCGAATCGCCCGTGACGTTTCCTCTGGAGCGCTGACGTGGGGGCAGTGCCCTGTGGCATGAAGCTGCACCAGGGTGCTGTGTTCCAGATTCTTGGACAGGTAGGCGCCCACTTCCGGCGGGGCAAGCCGATCGTCGGAGCACTGCAGAATCAGGCAGCTGGTGCGCAACTTTTTCAGTTCAGGGCGGGTATCGGAGAAAAACGTTACCCCGGCGAAGTGCCGGGCGATGGTCGGATTTGTCCGGCAGAAGCTGACACGCAGGTCCTCCGCTAATTCCGGCTCCTGCGGGTTGCCCATAACCATGGGCGCCAAGGCCGCGGCCCACGCGAAATAGTTGCTGTCCAGAGATGCCAGCAGGCCCTCGATGTCTTCCCGCGAAAACCCGCCCACGTAGCCGTCGTACGGGTCATCCGTATGGCGAGGTGAAGGGGCAAGCAGGACCAGGTGGGAGAAACGGTTGGGTTCCTGCACCGCGGCGATCACGGCGATCATCGTGCTGACACTGTGGCCCACCAGGATGACGTCCTCAAGTTCAAGGGCGGCACAAATCTCCAGCAGGTCCGAAGCGTACCCATTTAGGGACCCGTACTTCTCCCAGTCATAGGCGCTGATGTCGGAGTTTCCTGCACCAACATGATCAAAAAGCACCAGCCGGTAATCATCAACGAAATAGGGCAGCAGCTTCCGCCACATCGCCTGATCGCAGCCAAAACCGTGGGCAAACATCATCACAGGTCCATGGGCCCGGCCGGATATGGTGACGTTGTTCCGGCCGATTACGGCAGCAACTGCTTCGATCACGTTCTCACTGACCCTCCGTTGGGTGGCGTCCTGTCCCAGACTATCCACGGGAAATCGGGAATCCTAGGGATCCTCCCACTATGGACTTCAAGGTGACGCCGATCCAGCCCACTACATGCGACGCGGCTAACGCGACTCCTCCGACAGGGACCATGATGTGGGGTGTCGGGTGTCCTCAAACCCCGATTTGAAGCCGGGTCTTGTCCTGTGCGGGGTGATCCTGCGAGCCCTGCCCGCCCGTGCTGGAGACCGGCTTCACCCGCCGAAGGGCGGCGAGGATGGCCCGCCCCACCACAGCGATTCCGATGATGGTCGTGACAGCGCGCAGGGTGTCCCAGCCCGCCGTCGACGTCACCAGCGAATAGAGCAGGAAGCTGCTGAGGTTGGTGCCCAGCGGTGCGCCGGGCACGTACGAGATGCCGGTGCCGGCGCCCACCGCGAAGGGCCAGAACCACAGGTTGGTCAGCAGGCCGAACAGGTAGGACGCCACGATGCCGTAGCCGGCAAGCATCCACAGCTCGGCTTTGCCGCGCACCCGCCGGGGCAGCAGGCCGGCCCCGGCACCCACCCACGCACAGGCGAAGATCTGGAACGGCGTCCACGGCCCGATGCCGCCCCACACTGCGCTCGAAAGCGCGATCGTGGCGGCGCCGAGGAGCATGCCGAAGCGCGCACCGAAGGCCCGGCCGGCCAGGATCAGCAGGATAAACACTGCTTCAACGCCCCCGACGCCGGTACTCGCCACCCGCACCGCGGAACCTACGGCGGCCAGGACGCCGAGCAGCGCCACGGTGTGTGCGGAGCGCACCGAACCATCGAGGGACACGACGACGGCGACGGCGGCGAGCGGAGCGATGGCCAGCGCCGCGTAGGGAAGCGCCGCGGCGGCATCCTGCGGGAGGGCCGCTGCGAGCAGCGGCCAGCAGAACGTTGCGAGGGCCACAAGGTTTGCAGCGGCAAGAACTGCGAGCTCGACGCCGCGCGGCATCCGGAGGCGGTGCTGCCTTGCGGGGCTATGGGCGTCTGTTTCTTCGATGAGCCGTGGCCTCGGTCCGGCATGTGTGTGCCGGGCAGGAGCAAGAGATTCAGGTGCATCAGCCGGCGCCGAAGAGGGCGCGACGCCGTCACGCATCGGGAGGATGCGGGCGCCGAGGCCGTGGGCAAAGTCCAGGTCGTGCGTGGCGATCAGGACCGCCGCGCCGGAGTCAGCGGCTGCCCGCAGCGCCGCCGAGACTGCCGTGCGCGCGGCGGGATCCAGGCCGCGGGTGGGTTCATCGATCAGGAGTACTGGTGGCTGGTCCATGGTCTGCAGTGCGATGGCAAGGATCCTGCGCTCGCCGGCCGAGAGGTCCCGGGGATGTTCGTGCCCAATGGGAATCCTGACGTCACCCCGCAGCCGGGCCAGGTGTGAAGCGGCGGAGAGTGGGGGAAGCTGGTCACTGCTACCGTCTGCGCGATGCCGGGCGCGCGCCTGGCGCCGCTCGGCAGTGCGGAGCTCTCCCGCGACGGTATCCCTGGTGAAGAGGTCGTCCGAGGCGTCCGGCACGAGGGCGACCCGGCCGCCGTCGATAGTGCCGCCGTCGGCCGTTCCTTCGCCCAGCGCGAGAGCCACCAGGAGGGACGACTTCCCGGCCCCGTTCGGCCCCACCAGGGCCACCACTTCACCGCGGTGCAGGGTGAGGGACGCCTCGCGCACCAGCGGCTTGCCCTTGCGGTGCACCGCGAGGTTTGCCGCGCTCAGCACGGGCGCCTCGTCCGCTGTCGCCGCCGGCGTTGGACGGACCTCAAGAGGCGCAGAAGGGGACGGCGCGGCACCCGGCACGAGGGCGCCGTCGTCGATGGTCCACCACGCATCGGCAACGGGGGCGAACTGCGCCGCCCGGTGCTCCGCCACGATGACGCAGACACCGTCATGGTGTGCGAAATCGTTGAGGACGGCGATGACGTGCCCGCGGGCTGCGGTGTCGAGGTCGGCCAGGGGCTCGTCAACCAGGAGCAGGTCCGGTTGCTCCACCACCGCGGCGGCGATGGCCACGAGCGTTGCCTCGCCCGCCGAGAGAGTGCTGATATTCCGGTCCAGCAGTGTCGAGACTCCGATACGCTCCGCCACCTCCTGAACACGGGCCTTGGCGGTCGCCGATGCCACGCCGCGCAGCTCAAGGGCGAGGGAGATTTCGTCCCGGACCCGGGTGCTGGCGAACGCTGCACGGGGATTCTGCAGGACGACGCCGACGAGGCGGGCCGTGTCGCGCGGCGGCGTGGCGGTGCGGTCCGCTCCGGCGACGCGTACTGTGCCGGAGATTTCTCCGCCGTCAACATGGGAGAGGAGGCCGGCGATGCCCCGCAGGATGGTGGATTTGCCGGAGCCTGTCGGCCCGGTGATGACCGTGACGGACCCGCTAGACGGCGTGAATCCGGCGGCGCGGACCTGCGCGTCGCCGATGCGGAACTGGGCGTCCCGCACCAGGAGCGGGCCGCCGTCGTCGCGCACTGGGTGGTGTACTGCCCGGCTCCCGAAGCCGCGGAGCTCCAGGGCCGCGGCAACCCGGCTCGCGTGCTCAAGGGTGCGCTCGAGCACGGGCACCAAGGCGCGGGGGCCGAAGCGTTCGCCCCGCAACCGGAAGGCCAGGCGGACGGAGGTCACGGCGTCGGCGAGTGCCGGAAGCGCCGCCCACGCCACGACGAGCGTCCGGGCCAGGCCCTGCATGGGGCCGCGGCGGGCCAGGTGCACGAAGCCGCGCGCCACGTCCACAAAAGCGTTGAGCAGGCCGAAAGCGAGGAACATCCCGGCAATGGGCAGGGCGGAAAGGACAGCCGCCCACAGGCCGGGCGCCGTGACCGGGCCGAGGAAAACCACGTGGGCGTACGGGGCAGGCAGCCGGATTCCCGGCAGGTCGAGCAGGAGCGGTTCACCAATGCCCGCGCCGTTGAAAAGGACGCGGTAGATGACCCGCGCCGCGATGAACACGACGGCGAGGACTGCCGCCGCGCGTAACGGCGCGGGTCGGAAGGTCATGCCGCGGGGGCGGCCGGTTCGCCGTCGACCGTGAAGAGCAGTTCCAGGCTCTCACCCGGGCTGACCTGCAGGGTGGCGAGTCCCTCTTGCGCGTAGGCCCAGTCGCCGGTGGCGGGCTTGACCCAGAGCGACCAGTAGGCAAAGGCGGCGGGCATGCCGCCGCATTCTTCCTTGTACGTGCCGGCCTTGTGGGTGATGGTCAGGTCTGCCGCGGGCACGCCGTTCACACGGCATACGAGTTCGGTGGGGTACTGCGTGGTGCCCACGGTCTTCACTTTTGCCTCTTCGAGCACCTTGGAAGCGGGAGTCGCCGCGTCAACGGGCACGCAGACGGACATATCAGCTGCATCCTGCTTCAGGGAGCCCGAATCGACGATGACCTTCACTCCGGCGCAGGGCCCGGAGTCACTGGATGCAGCCGTTGCGCTCGACGCCGGTGCGGAGGTGGTGGGCTGGGAGGCGACCGGTGCGGAGCAGGCGGCGAGGGAAATCAGGAGACCGGCGGCGGCGAGGGAAGTCGCGGCGGCGGTGCGCATCTTAGTCAAAGTCACCTGTCAAGGGTAGGGCGTTGCCTGCCCTGAGCGGGATGCCGTCGCGTTGTGTGACGTAAGGGTCTCCAATAATTCCGACGTTGCTCCTGGACTGACAAGCCGGTATTTCACGGTTAGTGTCGAGACATGCAACCAGCGGTGCAAAAGCTGGCCCCTGCTGATGAGGCGAACCTGGCGCTCGACCACGTCGGGCAGGTCAACGTGTTCCTCGTCGCCTGCGTCCTCGGGCCCGGCGGTTTCCTTGCGCCGGACGGCACACCGGACATGGAAAGGCTGCAGTCGACTCTCCGCGCGCGGATTGCGGACTTGCCGGCGCTTCGCAGAAAAGTAACTCAAGTGGGCCGTCGTCATTACTGGGTGGAATCCGTGCCCGACGTCGAACATCACATCCGCCTCGTAGAGCCCGTGGACGGTCTTGCGGGACTTCAGGACAAGTGTGCCGAGCTGATGAGCCAGCCGCTGGCATGGGACCGCCCGTTGTGGGAGATCCTGGTAATACCGGGCGTCACCGCGACGGGACTCGCCGCCGTGCTGCGCATCCATCACGCCCTGGCCGACGGGATGACAGCGGCGGTGATCGTGCAGCAGCTCTTTGATCCCGCGGAACCGGGGGAGAAGCCGGCGAGCGAACCGCCTACGCACGAGCTGACGGAGGTACCGCGACACCAACCGAGGAACGATCCCCGCCGCATTCTGCGTCGGCTGACGACCGGCCTGGTCCGCATCCGCAAGACCGTTTGGGGCAACGGCGTGGGTGGCACGGTGCTGCTCGGTGAGCGCAGCGCACATCGCGGTGTCGCTTTTCTGCAGACAGAAATCGAAGCCCTGAAGACTGCGGTGCGTCCGCGGGGTGCCACGGTCAATGACGCGCTCCTCGCCGCGTCGGCGTCCGGCTTCCGGGCTGTCTTGATGGCCGCCGGGGAGCCGATCCCCGCCTGGCTGCCGGTCTCAGAGCCGGTGGCGCTTCGCCGCCTCGGGGCTGCAGGGAACCAGGTGGGAGTTATGAGTGTGCAGCTGCCGCTCGGCGAGCCCGACCCCGACATGCGCTTGACGCTCATCGCCGCGCAGACCCGTGAGGAGAAGGTGCAGGCAAGGGACCAGGGCACCCTGGAGTTCATGCGCGGGCCGGTCGGTGCCCGCATCCTGGACCGCCTCGCCCGGAGGCAGCATCTCGTTGCCGGGTTCGTCAGCAACGTGCCTGGTCCGAAAGGGACTTTCCGCCTCGCAGGAGCCCCGGTTATGGCCCTCTGGCCCGTAGGGGTTCTCGCCGCCAACGTGCGGCTCGGAGTCGCGGCTGTCTCCTACGCGGGCAACCTGTGCTGCGGCATCCATTTCGACGCGTTGAATGTGCGGGGAGACGCCTTTGCAGAGGCCATGGGACAGGAGATGGCGCGTCTCGGCAAGTGAGGAAAGCTCAGATCAAGCGGGCGACGGCGGGAACCTCCCGCCGTCGCCCGCTTTCTTGCGCCGTAGTGCTTAGAAGCCGTAGTGCTTAGAAGGGCCCAACACTGATCTGCTGGGTGACGATGGCCAGGGCGACCACGGTGGCGAGCAGTATCAGGGTCAGCGGCCTTTCCGGTGAGTTACTGAGCTTCCGACGCGGCCACCAGTGAATCCTTTGGGGCTTCGTGCTGCGCTGTCTCGTGCGAAGCGGGGCCCGATGACGGATGTGCTGCGACTGCCGCGGCGTGCTCGGCCAGCACCCCGGTCTGGTGGCGGATCTTCAGGCGGTAGAGCAGGGTCCCGCCAACGATCACGGCGGCCACGAACATTACGCCGCCCCACTGCAGATACCACTCGAACGGCGGCACCGAGTTATAGATCTCCGGCCGGGGCCAGACCAGGTTGACCGTCATGGCCGCGCCCCAGAGGACCGCCAGGATGTTCACCGGCAGTCCCCACTTGCCCATGCAAAAGCCGGGCTCGGAGCCGTCTGCGGCGAGTGGCCACTTTTTCAGGAACCGGTTGCGCAGTAGGGGAACTGTCACCAAGAGGTAGGACAGGTAGATCAGGACGATGCTGATGCTGGACATGATGGTGAAGATGGCCGGCTGCATGACGTTGATGAGCAAAGGCATGACGGCCAGGACACCGATCACGATCGCTGCGATCTTGGGGGTCCTGCGGACCGGATCCACCTTGCTGAGCTGCCGGCTGAACGGCAGGTTGTTGTCCCGGGCCATGGCGAACATCATGCGGATGGCGGCGGCGTGCACTGCCAGGGTGCAGACCACCACGGCTACCACGATGCAGGCCAGGAAGGCCTTGCCGAACGGTCCGCCCAGGACGGAGAGCACGATGTACTGCAGCCCGCCGTCGGCAGCTCCCACCTTGGGATCTGCCAGGTCAGGTGCGGCCAGGATGCCAAACAGCAGGATCAGGCCGCCCAGCACGAACGAGGCCGTGATGGCCCGCAGGATGGCCTTGGGTGCGGTGCGCTTGGGGTCCTTCGTTTCCTCGCCGAGGGAGCTGGCGGTATCGAAGCCGTACATGACGTAGCCGGACGCCATGGCACCGATGAGGAACACGCCGAAGAAGCCGAGATCGTGCCCTTCGCCGTAGCCGGCGGTGTCGAAGAAGACCTCGGGCCCCCGCACCACGTGCCAGCCCAGCGCGAGGATCAGCAGCACAGCCGCGGTGAGCTCCACGAAGACGCCGACGCTGTTGATCCTGGTCATGAGTTTCACGCCGAAGGCGTTGATGAGGGTGGAGATGGTGATCATGATGGTGGCCAGCACCACGCCGTTCATGGCGAAGTCGTAGGGGCCGGTGCCGTCACCCACGAACTGGAAACCGGACCACAGTTGCGGCAGGGTGAGCTGCAGTGCCAGTGCCACGGAGCCGAGCGCCATGATGGAGGACAGCATCAGCAGCCAGCCGGCCAGCCAGGACGAGGTCCCGGACGAGAGCCGTTTGGCCCAGTTGTAGACCGATCCCGCCACGGGGTAGCGGCCGGCCAGTTCGGCGAAACAGAGTGCCACCATCAGCTGGCCGACGAACACGATGGGCCAGGACCAGGCGTACGCCGGGCCGGCCATGGAAAAACCGAAGTAGAACAGTTGGAAGACGCCGGTCAGGATGGAAATGTAACTGACGCCTGCCGCGAAGCTGGCAAACTTGCCGATGCTCCGGTCCAGGGTCTGGGTGTAGCCAAATTCGTCCATGCCGCTTGAATCAATACTCTTGCTGGGTTCCAAAACGTGAACTCCTATGTCAGAAAAGTACGCACGATGCACCCCGCGGCCGCCATTGGACGCGGGTGAAATCAAAAGCCTCCGGAACTTGCCCCTCAGGCGAAGGACGGGCTGAGCTCAACCTCTTCCTTTGCAGCGCCGCCGGCGGTATGGCCGGCGCGGATGAGATCGGCGCAGCGCTCGCCGATCATCATGACGGTGATGTTGGGGTTGACCGTGACGTGTTCAGGCATCACGGAAGCATCCGCCACGCGCAGGCCGGTGACGCCCTTGACCCGCAGCTCGGGATCCAGCGGTGACATATCGTCGTCGGCCGGGCCCATCCGGACGGTGCCCACGGGGTGATACACGGTGTTGTGGGTCTTGCGGATGTACTCCCGCAGTTCCTCGTCCGTCTGCGCTTCGACACCGGGCGACAGCTCACGGCCGGTCCATTCGGCCATGGCGGGCTGCGCGGCGATTTCGCGGGCCTTGCGGATGCCGGCCACCATGACGCGCATGTCGTGGCCGTCCGGATCCGTGAAGTAGCGCGGATCCACCATGGGCTTGTCGCGGAAGTCGCGGCTTCGCAACCGAATCGTGCCGCGGGAGCGGGCGTGGGTGACGTTCGGGGTGAGGGAAAACCCGTTCTCCGTGGTGGGGTAGCCGTGCCGCAGGGTGTTCATGTCGAACGGGACCGAGCCGTAGTGCATCATCAGGTCCGGCCGGTCCAGTCCTTCCTCGGTGGGGGTGAAGATCCCGATTTCCCACCACTGGGTGGAGGTCTGCACCATGGGCTGCCGGGCTTCGAACTGGACCACGCCTTCGGGGTGGTCCTGCAGGTTTTCGCCCACGCCGGGGGAGTCCACCAGCACCTCGATGCCGTGCTGGGCCAGGTGCGCTGCGGGGCCGATGCCGGAGAGCATCAGCAGCTTGGGCGAGTCGATGGCGCCGGTGGAGAGAATGACTTCACGGTGCGCGGTGAGCCGGTGGCTCCGGCCGAAGGCCGAGTCCACCACGTCTACGCCGGTGCAGCGCTTGTCCGCGTCGAACGCCAGCTGGCGGGCGCGGAGGCCTGTGAGCAGGGTGAAGTTGTCACGGTCGACGATCGGGTGGATGTAGGAGACCGAACTGGAGGCCCGGGTGCCGTCCGCGCGGCGGTTGATCTGGAAGAAGTTGGCGCCGTTGATCACCGTGGCGCCGGTGTTGAACTTCGCTCGCGGAATGCCAGTCTGTTCGCAGGCGTCCAGGAGCGCGACGCCGGCGGGATCCACCGGGGGGACGTTCATCAGGTGCACGGGTCCTGAGTCCCCGTGGTGGGGTGCGTCCGGCCCGGCGTCCTCATTGGTTTCCAGCCGCTTGTAGAGGGGCCAGACGGTGTTGGCGTTCCAGCCGGTGGCACCGTACCTGGACTCCCACTCGTCCAGGTCTTCCCGGGGCGCCCAGAAGGCGATGCAGGAGTTGTGGCTCGAGCAGCCGCCCATCACCTTGGCACGGGCGTGGCGCATAAATGAATTCCCGTTTTCCTGCGGTTCCACCGGGTAGTCCCAGTCGTAGCCGGATTCGAGCAGCTCCATCCAGCGGTCCAGCTGCAGGATTTCGGGCAGGTTGCGGTCATCCGGTCCGGCCTCCACGAGGGCCACGGTCACGTCCGGGTCCTCGCTCAGCCGGGCGGCGACGGCGGCACCGGCGGATCCGCCGCCGATGACGACGTAGTCGAACCCGCGCTCGGTGACGTCGTCGATGTTGTCGTAGTGCATCTAGTTCTCCTTGCTGTGGTCAGCAAACCAGCCGGTGACCTGCGGGCTGGTGTTCTGGTAGATGTGTTTGGCTTCCTGGTATTCGGCCAGTCCCGTGGGCCCCAGTTCGCGGCCGACGCCGGACTGGCCGAAGCCGCCCCACTCGGCCTGGGGGAGGTAGGGGTGGTAGTCGTTGATCCAGACGGTGCCGTGCCGCAGCCGGGATGCCACGCGCTGCGCCTTGCCGGCGTCCTGGGTCCAGACCGCGCCGGCCAGCCCGTAGACGGTGTCGTTGGCGGTGGCCACTGCTTCGTCCTCGGTGCGGAACGTCTCCACCGTGACCACCGGGCCGAACGCCTCGTCGATGACCACTGACATTCCCCGCTCGACGCGGTCCAGGACCGTGGGCTGGTAGTAGAACCCGCCGTCGTACTTCTCCCCGACAGGTGCCGCGCCGCCGGTCCGCAGCCGGGCACCCTCCTGGATGCCGCGCTGGACATAGGCGTTGACCTTGTCGCGGTGGTCCGCGGAAATCAGCGGCCCGGTTTCGGCGTCGTCGTCAAAGGGGCCGCCCAGCCGGATGTCCCGGGCGCGGCGGACCAGCTCGTCCACGAAGCGTTCGGCGATGGATTCCTCCACCACCAGCCGCGCCCCGGCCGAGCAGACCTGGCCGGAGTGGACGAACGCGCCGTTCAGGGCGTTGTCGACGGCGGCGTCGAAGTCCGCGTCCGCGAACACCACGTTGGGGTTTTTCCCGCCGAGCTCCAGCGCCACTTTCTTGACGGTGCCGGCGGCCGCCGCCGCGATCCGCTTGCCGGTTTCCAGCCCGCCGGTGAAGGAGACGAGATCGACGGCGGGGTGTTCCGAGAGGGGGGCGCCCGCCTCCGCACCGGCGCCGGTCACGAGGTTGGCCACGCCGTCCGGGAGGCCGAGGTCCTGCAGCAGCTGCATGGCGAGGATGGCGGTGGAAGGGGTCAGCTCGGAGGGCTTGAGGACGAAGGTGCAGCCGGCGGACAGTGCGGGTGCAATCTTCCATGCGGCCTGGAGCAAGGGGTAGTTCCAGGGTGTGATCAGGCCGCAGACGCCCACGGGTTCGTAGACGATTTTGCTGACGACGGCGGCGTTCCCGGCGTCGACGATGCGGCCCGCCTGCTGCCCGGCGATCCTGCCGAAGTACTCGAAGCAGGCGGCAATATCGTCCATGTCGATCCGGCTCTCGACCAGGCGCTTGCCGGTGTCCAGCGACTCGGCGCGGGCGAAGCTCTCCCGGCGTTCCCGCAGTCCGGCGGCAACCTTGAGCAGGAAGGTGCCGCGCTCCGGGGCCGGAACGGAGGACCAGATTCCGGAATCGAAGGCTGCCCGGGCTGCGGCGATGGCGCGTTCCGCGTCCTCCCGGCCGGCCTCGGACACCGTGGCCACCGGTTCGCCGTCGGCAGGGTTGCGGATTTCGCGGACAGCGCCGGAGGCGGCCGGCTCCCAGGCGCCGTTGATGAACAGGGTGGATGCTGTGTCAGTTATTGCGGTTTGGGGGACGTCCCGAAGGGGTGTGGCGTAGGTCATACGAAGGACAGTAGCCGAGATTGAACGACTGTTCAATACTTTTTTGAACAGTCGTTCAATGCTACGTGGCGGGCCTACTCCGGAAGCGGTGCGAAGGCGATCTGCTCCGTACGGGCGATGCTGCGCTGGATGGAGGCCTCATCAACGCCGAGAAGAGTGGTCAGCCACATGCCGTTCTGGATGACGACAATGTCAGCCGCCCGTTCCCTGCACGCTTCCCAGGAAAGGCCGGGCAGAGCGCTGGAAACGAGGGCAGCGAGGCCGTCAAGATAGCGGTCAAAGGCCTCGGCGTTGATCTGTGCATAGCCCTCGTCCGCCTGGGCGAGGGCCCACAGGTGGAGGCGCAGGGACAGGTAGCGGGTGGTCAGCAGGTCGGCGGCCGCCACCCGCCGCAGGGCCTTCCGCAGTTGTTCCTCCGGGCCTGACGACGGGTCAGGCGCCACAAGCAGAAGGTCGTGTTCGTCCACCCGGCGCAGGGCTGCCCGTATCAGGCTCGTCTTGTCATCAAAGTAGTAGTTCACCAGGCCGAGCGCCACACCGGCCTCGCGGGCCACGGCCCGCATGCTCACGCCCGAAATCCCATGGCGGGACAGCAGATCCAGCGCCGCCTCGAGGATGCGCGACTGCCTGTCCATCTGTTCGCCGGCGTTCACGGCTTTGGTCCCCATCTGGCCAGACTATTGCCTAAGCCGTGACGAGCGCACTTTCAGGGGCCGACGACGGCGGGGCCCGCCGTCGTTGTTTCCCGTCGTCCGCTCACCGCGGCGGTGCTTCAGGATGCCGTGCGGGTGTCGAACGCGGCGGCCGATTCCCGCAGCAGGCGTGCGACGGTGTCCACCGGGGTGGTGGTTGACTGCCGCCGGTCGAACCGCCGGAGGACAATACGCCTCGTTCCGAGGCCCGGGACGTCCAGGACATCCACCCCGTCGTGGGCGACGCCGCTTAACGCCAACGTAGGCAGGATCGCAATACCTTCTCCCGCCGCGACGAGGGCGAGGGCGGTGAGCGTCTCCTGGTACTGATGAACCGTTTCCATCTGGGTGCCCGTGGACTGGCGGAGGCGGCCGAGCACCGAGGCGTTCGCGGCTGTGGGCTCGACGCCGATCCACGGTAGCGGCAGCCGGGCAAGATCGATATTCTCCGTGGTGAGGAGGGCCCCGGCGGGAACCACCAGCTTCCATGGCTCGTCCAGCAGGGGCTCCTCGGTCAGTCCGGCGGGAAGTGAACGCTGCTCGGCCGTGGTCGAATCGAGCTCCACCACGACGGCGTCGAGTTGGCGTTGGCGGAGAAGCCGCATCATGGCAGGCAGATCGTCCTCGACAATCCGGATCTGCAGCTGCGGGTACCGGGCGCGCCATTCAGGAAGGCGGGGGATCAGCACCGTCCGGATAAAGCTGGTGAATCCGCCCACGCGGACCACTCCAGCGATCCTGGCGCCGCCTTCGATGCGTGCGCGGGCGACGTTGAGTGCGCGTTCAATCTCCTCACCGGCCTCCGCCACGGCAAGGCCTGCGGGTGTCAGCACTGAACCCTTGGGCGTGCGCACCACCAAGGCGTGCCCCGTCTCATCCTCCAGTTTGGTGAGCTGCTGCGAGACGGCGGACGGGCTGATTCCCAGTTCATCAGCCGCGGCGAGCACCCCGCCGGTGCGGGCAATCGCAAGGAGGACGCGGAGTCTGCGCGGATCGATATCCATATTAAGCAGTTCTAAACCACATCTTCAGTGGAATGCAATTGCTCTAAAGGTGGGCCGTATTCATAATTGCTGTTAAACCACATCACCTCTGAAAGGACATCATGGAACTGCTGTGGGAAATTGCAGGCTGGTCAGGGGCGGTGCTGATCCTGTCTGCCTACCTGTCAGTCTCCATGGGCTGGCTGAAGGCCGGCAAGCGCTTCCAGGTGGCCAACCTCATCGGTGCATGTGCATTCATCATCAATGGTGCAGTCCACGAAGCCTGGCCTTCAGTGGTCACGAACATCGCCTGGTGCCTGATCTCGGCCATCGCGATCCTCCGCATGCGCGCCACGAACGAGGCGCCCGCAGCTGCAGCCGAATCTCCGCAGGTGCAGTTTCCCGGCGTCCCTGACACCACCGGCCAGATCGCTGTTGTCGAGGCCATTACGTCCGCCGTCCACGGCGATGTCGCCGGGCGGGCGGCTGAATGCCAGGCCGGCCTGCGTGAGGGGCGGGCCAGGGATTCGGCGGTCCTCAGCGCGCACCACTAGATGAGCGGGCACGTCCTTGACGAGCTTGCCTAGAACCGGGTGGTGTAGCGCAGCTTGCGGGGGCGGCCGTCCGGGTCCACCAGCAGGCGGTTGACAGGATCAGCCCAGAGCCGCTGAAGGCGTGTTACCGGTTCTGTGGTGTGGTGGCGGACATGGCCCGCGGGGCGTAGCGGGCGGTTGGCGGTGGTGTGCCAGTTGTCCAGGGCATTGGCGGTGGCGTTCCACAGTTTGAGCCCGTCCGTCGGGGAATGGAGCCGGGGATCATCCTCGTCCAGGCCCAGGTGTTCGGCCCACAGTTGGCGCCGGAGGTTGTGGGCCAACGGGCTGGGAGCCGCTTCACCGGCTGTGGTGTCGATGACCGCGCAGGTCAGCTCGCTGTCCGTGGTCCAGGACCGGCGGTTGAAGTTGTCCGAGCCGGTTGTGAACCAGGTGTCGTCGATGATGCAGACCTTGGCATGGACATAGATCGGGGTCCCGGCCCTGTTTTCCAGATTGAACACGCCGAACCTCTCGGGTGCAACGCGGCGGATCCTCTCGATGGCCCGCAGTTGCCCGAGCCGCTTGGGTGGCCCCCCGATCGGACCGTCGGAGTCCGGGTAGCGCGGCACCACGGCGATCACGTTCAGCCCGGGGTTCTGCTCCAGGGCGGCTGCGATTCCGTCGGCGACCTCTGCCGACCACAGGTACTGGTCCTCGATGTAAATGAGGGAGCGGGCCAGGCCGAAAGCTTTGGTGTAGGCCCGGGCAACGCTCCGCTCGCCGCGGGGCGCGAAGGGGAACGGCGGATGCTTCACGCCGTAGGTGCGCAGCAGCTGCACGGCGTGGGGGCCGGCCGGTGGCGGCGGCGGCGCGGTCTCCGGCAGCGGCTCGGGGTGCCGGGGCATATCCGCCAGGCGCTGCAGCAGCATCCGGTACGGCGTGCGCCGGTCCAGCGGATGGGGGTCATTCCATCTCTCCGCGAACAGCTCCAGCACATCCGCCACCACCGGGCCACGGAGTTCGAGCGCGGCATCGTGCCACGGCGGTTGTTTCCCGTACCGCGGATCCATGGCCACCGCCTGCGGGTCTCCCGCGTGATCGGCGTCGTCCCGGCGGCTGTGCGAGAGGTCGATCCCGCCCACGAACGCCACGTCCTGCGAAGGGTCATCACGGCGGCGGATGACGAACAGCTTCTGGTGATGGCAGCCGAAAAGCCGCACCCGCTGATCCAGCAGCACCTCGCCGCCGGCGTCGTTAATCTGGCGGCTGAGGAGTTCGTTGGACCGCCAACTCATCGGGGCAGACACGCGCTCGCCGTGGGATCTCCAGATCAGGCCGCGCACTTCCACTCCGGCCCGGGCCAGACTCGCCAGCAAGTCACCGATCGCCGGACCGTCCGCCGTCAGCCGCTCGTCGGCGTCGCCACGCCAGTCGGTGAACCACACACGGTCTCCCGCCTGCAGGGCGGACAGCTCCTCATGCAGCCGGGCAAAGTAGGTGGCCCCGTGAACCAGGGGCCGCACGAGGTTGCCCTCCGACCACGACGCCGAGCCCGCACCTTCCGCGTGCACGTCGGTGGCTGTGTTCCCCCTCTCGCTGCCGCTTAAGAACCACGTACCAGGATTGCTGTCCACTCGATGTTCCCTTCGGGAGCCGAAGCCGGTCAGGAGACGTCCGGCCTATTCAGTAGCCTACGTCCTGGGGATTCCGAAGGTCTGGACACAGGTGGCCGCCGGACTTATCGTGCAGAGGTGGCGGCTGCCTGACTGGCAGGATGGCACGTGCTGCCGGTCCGTCGTTGCGGCCGTCCGTCATGACAGGAGGAAGCAGATGGAACATGTTGAAGAGACCGTTGAAGTCGCAGTTCCGGTGCGGACCGCGTACAACCAGTGGACCCAGTTCGAATCCTTTCCGCAGTTCATGTCCGGGGTGGAATCCGTAACCCAGCTGACCGACACCACCAACCACTGGGTCACCAAGGTGGGTGGGGTCCAGCGGGAGTTCGATACGGAAATAGTCGACCAGGAGCCTGACGACCGGATCGCCTGGCGCAGCACCGACGGCAAGTCCCACGCCGGCATCATCAGGTTCACGCCGTTGGATGCCAATCACACGAAGGTCAAAGTCCATTTCGAATGGGCGCCGGAAACCGTCACTGAAAAGGCAGGCGCCGCGCTGAAGATCGACGAGATGCAGGTCAAGGCCGACATGCGGAAGTTCAAGGACTTCATTGAATCGCGGGGGACCGAAACCGGCGCCTGGCGTGGCGATGTCAAGGACAGCAGACCCACCGGGCAGCTCTAGAAGCGGGGCGCTGCCGTGTCCCAACAGACAGAAAGCGGACGACGGCGGGAAACCTCCCGCCGTCGTCCGCTCCTATCCGAAGCCTCAGGCGCTACCGCTGGTAACTGACCAGTTTCTGCTCCTGCCTGCCGAGCTTCTCGATGGAGATTTCCATGGAGTCCCCTTCGCGCAGGTAGGGGAACTTGCCGGACAGCGCCACACCCTGGGGTGTTCCGGTGTTGATGATGTCGCCCGGATCCAGGACCAGGTACTGGGAAAGATGCCAGACGATGTGCGCCACGGAGAAGATCATGTCTGCCGTGGTGGAATCCTGCCTGGTCTCACCGTTGACGGCTGAGCGCAGGCGCAGCTGCTGCGGATCGCCCACTTCCTCTGCCGGGACCAGCGCGGGGCCCAGGGGGTTGAACGTGGCGCAGCATTTGCCCTTTGACCACTGGCCGCCCGAGTGCTCCACCTGGTAAGCGCGTTCGGAAACGTCATTGCTGACGGCATAGCCGGCAACATAGTCCAGCGCCTCCTCCGGCGAAGCGAGGTAGGAGGCCCGTTTGCCGATGACCACCGCGAGTTCAACCTCCCAGTCCACTTCTCTGCCCCCGGCGGGATGACCACATGGTCAAAAGCGCCCACCACGGTGTTGGGGTGCTTGAAGAACAGGATAGGGACCGACGGCGGCGCGTCACCCGATTCCGCGGCATGCGCGGCGTAGTTCTGGCCGATGCACAGCACGGCACCGGGCCTGGCGACCGGAGCACCGACGCGCAGCGACGCCGCACCGTCGAGTTCGGGGAGGCCGGATGCGACGGCGGCCCGGGCTTTGGCGATGCCGCCCCCGCCGAGGAATTCGCCGTCTATGTCCGCGGTGATGGAGCGCAGGTCGAAGTATTTTCCGTCCTGCGTGGCTACCGGGATTTCCTTGCCGGGTTCGCCAATGCGCATGAGTTCCATTGAGAGTGTTCCTGTTCGTGTTCTTGGTGGTGATCTGCGGGCGTGACGGGTCAGTGCGTGTACGGCCGCAGCTTCTCCAGCGCGGGATTCAGCTCGACGCCGAAGCCCGGCGTCTCCGGGACCTTGAGCTTGCCGTTCACCGGCACCGGCTCGCCGAGCAGCATGGGCGAGAACATGGGCACCACTTCCTCAGCTGTTGGATGCATCATAAGGAACTCGGCGAACGGGCTGTTGGTCCGGGTGACAACGAAATGGTACGAGTACACGGACGAACCGTGCGGGATCACCAGGGCACCGGCTGCGTCGGCCATCGCCGAGATCTTGGTCAGCTCGGTGATGCCGCCGCACCATCCGACGTCGGGCTGAAGGATGTCCGCGCACTCCATGTCCAGCAGCAGCTTGAAACCCCAGCGGGTGGCCTCGTGCTCGCCGGTGGTTACCAACATCTTGGGCGGGACCTGCTTCTTGAGCTTGGCGTAGCCCCAGTAGTCATCCGGAGGGAGTGCCTCTTCGATCCATTTGAGGTTGTACTCCGCCGCGCCGTGCGCCAGCCGGGTGGCGTATTCGAGGTCAAGGGACATCCAGCAGTCCAGCATGAGCCGGATTCGTCACCCACCTTCTCGCGCATGTCCCGGATCATCTCCAGGTTCTTGCGCAGCCCCTCCTCACCCTCGGCCGGCCCATGGTGCAGGGGCATCTTTCCGCCGATGAAGCCGAGCTTCTTGGCGACGTCGGGCCGGGCGCCTGTTGCGTACATGGTCAGCTCGTCCCTGACCGGGCCGCCCAGCAGGGCGTAGACGGGCTCCTGCCGGATCTTTCCGAGGAGGTCGTAGAGCGCCAGGTCCACTGCGCTGATGGCGTTGAGCACCACGCCCTTGCGGCCATAGAACAGGGTGGACTTGTACATCTGGTCCCAGATTTTTTCGATGTCCGTGACGCGGGCACCCTCGACAAACCTGGCAAGGTGCTTCTCCACGATGAAGGCGCCGAGTTCGCCTGCCGTGGTGACGGCGAAGCCCACGGTGCCGTCGTCGGCCTCGATCTCCACGACGAGCGTGCCCAGGACGTTCAGCCCGAAGCTCTGGCGGGACTGCCGGTATTCCGGATAGACGGACATGGGCGTGGCGATGTGATCATCGATCCAGTGCCCGGCATCCTGGTCGTGGTAGTCGGCTCCGCCGCCGCGCAGGGTGTAGGCGCGGACGTGGCGGATGCGGTTTTCGATGCTCATTGGCCATTCCTTGCTGAATCGAGGCGGATCAGTACTTTGCCGGCCGTGCCGTCGGCTGCCGCGAGCCCGGCGAACGCGGCGTCGGCGTCCTCCATGGAGACTTCACGGCTGATCAGTTCCGCCAGCACCGGGGAGCCCTGGTCCACCCAGACGGCTGCATCGCGGAAGTCCTTGTTGTTGTAGCAGAAGCTGCCGACTATCTCCCGTTCCTCCGTTGACACACGGTAGGCACTGAAGGCCAGCTCGGGCGAGCCCATGCCGACCAGCGAGACGACGCCGCCGAACTTGGTGGCGTCGAGGGCGCTGGCCATCGTGGGTTTGATGCCGACGGCGTCCACGGTGGTATCTGCGAGCCGGCCAAAGTGGGTCCTGACCTGCTCATCCAGCTGGCCCGCCGCGGGGTCGAGGGCTGTGGCGCCCAGGCGCTCGCAGAGCGCCCGCCGGGCGGGGTCCATTTCGGATACGAGGACCTGGGCCGCGCCTTCCTGGAGTGCCGCGAGGATGACGGACTGGCCGATCGGGCCGCCGCCGATCACCAGGACCTTGTGCCCCGGCTGGATCCGGGCGCGGCGGACAGCGTGGAAGGCGACTGCCAGGGGCTCAATCAGGGCCCCGTAAACGATCGGTGTTGCGGCGGAGAGGGCCACGACGTTCTCCGCGGGAACCGCAAGCTGTTCGGCAAAGGCGGACACGATCGCGGGGTTCACGCCGATGACGGTGCGCTCCGGGCAGTGCTGCTGCTGGCCGGCGTCGCACGCTTCGCAGGAGTTGCAGCTGATGAGCGGGTTGAAGGTCACCGGCTGCCCGACGGTGAAGCCGAAGCTGTCCGTGCCGGTTCCCAGGGAGGCAATGCGGCCCACTGTTTCGTGGCCCATGACCTGTCCCGGGACGCGGCGTCCGTTTTCCCCCGTGTATCCGTGGATGTCCGATCCGCAGATGCCGGTGGCGACGACGTCGATGAGTACTTCGCCCGGGCCGGCGGCCGGTTCGTTGCGGTCCGCCACCACGAGCTGCCGGAAGTCTTTCAGTTCAAGTACTCGCATTAGTGCACCTTCTCGGAAATGGGCTGGGCCAGCGGATTCGTGTCAACGATTTTGCTGATCCGGTGGCTGTTGAACAGCAGGACTGCTCCCAGGAGTGCCGTGAAGGCCAGGAGGAAAAGCCCTGCGTTGGGGCCGAAGGAGGCTTCCGCCCAGGTCTTGGCGATGGGTGCGACAAACCCGCCCAGGCTTCCGATCGAGTTGATGAGCGCGATTCCGCCGGCTGCGGCGGCGCCCACGAGCATGCCGGTGGGAAGCGTCCAGAACACCGGCTGCACGGAGATGAAGCCGGCTGCTCCAAGGGAGAGCGCTGCCAGTCCCATGACAGGGTTGTCCGTCAGTGCGGAGCCAAGAATGCCGAGCGCTGCCGCCGCCAGTGATGCTGTGGCCACGAGCCGGCGCTTGCCGGTTTTGTCCGCGAGGCGGCTCAGCAGGAACGTGGCGAGCATCGCGATTCCCCACGGAACAGCCGTCATCAGCCCGACGCCGAGGCCCACCTTCGCGCCCACCAGTTTGGCGATCTGGGTGGGCAGGTAGAACGTGACGCCGTAGACGCTCATCTGGATGGTGAAGTAAATGACGCAGAAGTAGAGGACTTTCGGGTTCGCCAAGGCGCGAAGGGCACCCTTCGGGGAGTGGTCTGCCTTGACCTGGTCCTCCGCGTCGAGTGCTGCAGTCAGGGTGGCGCGCTCGTCTTCGTTCAGCCACTTGGCGTCGGCCGGGCCGTTGTCGAGGTAGGAGAAGGCCCAGATTCCGACGGCCACGGTCAGTGCGCCGGTGACGATGAACATGAGCTGCCACCCCTGCAGGCCACCCAGGCCGTCAAGGTCAAGAAGCATGCCTGAGAGCGGGCCGCCGAAGATGAACGCGAGCGGTGCTCCGAAGTAGAACAGGCCGTTGACGCGGCCCCGGAACTGGGTGGGGATCCAGTAGGTCAGGTAGAGGATGACGCCGGGGAAGAATCCGGCTTCGGTGATCCCGAGGAGCACCCGGAGAATGTAGAAGGCCCACTCGGTCTGCGCAAACATCATCAGTGCCGAGACGATGCCCCAGCTGATCATGATCCGGGCCAGCCAGATCTTGGCGCCGAGCTTGCGCATGAGGATGTTGCTGGGAACCTCCAAGGCCGCGTAGCCAAGGAAGAAGATGCCCGCCCCGAGTGCATAGGCTGCATCGGAGAGGCCGGTATCCGCCTGGAAGGCGGCCTTGGCGAATCCCAGGTTGGCGCGGTCCAGGAACGCCAGGATGTACATCAGCAGGAGTACGGGAATCAGCCTGCGAGTAACACGCCTGACGATCGGTGCCAGCGCTTCGCTGGTGGGAGCTGTCCTTGGAAGTGACACGCTAAACTCCTCATCGAGTTCATGATTATGAATTGCTGTTCACGGATGTGAACGAGATTGAGTATGGCACAGCTCACAGGAGGGTGCAAGCATGAATTCGAGTGCTACGCAGTCCGCTTCGAACTGTCCCGCTCGGCGGCATTAGAACTGTCCGTGGGGATCACCAGGTCCGGCTCCCTGACCCCCAGGAGGGCGCGGATTTCCTGGGAGGCGGCCACCAGTGGCCTCAGGATGCTGCCGGGCCAATCGGCGTCGGTCCTGGCGGTTGGCATGGTGACGGAGAGGGCGGCGTACATCCCGCCGCCGGACTTACTGGTCAGGGGAACTGCAACGCAGCGGCAGCCCGCCAGGTATTCCTCATCGTCAAGGGCAAAACCGTTCGTCTTTGCTGCCGCGACAAGCGCCGTGAGGTCCTCGACGTCAGTCACGGTCTTGTCGGTGAGCCTCGGAAGTGCCACCGATTCGAGGCGTTTCCGGGACTCCCCGGGATCAAGCATGCTGAGCAGGGCTTTGCCGATGCCAGTGGCGTGGGCCAGCAGCCGCATGCCCACAGAGGAGCCCAGGCGCATGCCTCCGGGTGCCTGGCTGATGGCGATGTAGACGTTTTCGACGCCGTCCAGGAGGGCAAGCTGAACGGTCTCGCCGAGGGAGGCGGAGAGGCGGTCCATAACAGGTTTGGCCACGTTGGCCAGAGTCTGATGCCCGGTATAAAGCTGCCCCACCTGCCATGCCCGAAGCCCCAGCGAGTACTGCTTGTTCGCGCTGTTGTGGTCCAGCCAGCCCGCCGCGCAGAGCGTATTTAGGAGGCCGTGGACGCTTGACCGCGGAAGGCCCAGTCCTTCGAGGATTTCCGTGAAGCTGGCGGATCCCCGGCCGGCGACAAATTCAACCACGGTCAGGGCCCGGTCCGCTGATTTGACTGTGGGGTTGCCGCGGTCGTCCGTCATGTTTGCTCTTCCGTAGTGGTATGCATGAGTGTTGCCTGATATGTGCAGCCTGTTCACATACTTGAATTATAAGCGGCTCGGCGGGAGCTAAAGAGGACTGAGATGGACCTGGCATTCGGCATTGCATTTTTGGGCGTCATCGCCGCCGTCGTGACAGGCATGGTGGTGACCTCGTCCCGCCAGCGCCGCAAGCGGGCCTCGCAGCCGGCCCGCCACGTGGGGGAACGGCAGTCCCAGCGCGGCCGGGTCTACAAGAACGGGACGAACCACTCCCACACCCCGGACTCCTGGTAAGCACCGCGCGCTTGCCATGAGTTAGCCGAGTCCGGGGACGACGGCGGGAAACCTCCCGTCGTCGTCCGCTTCCGCTTGCGGCCTCACTGGAGTAGCCTCGCCGCGTGAGCAGCCTGGAAAGGACCTATACGTGACACCCGAGCAGAAGCTTGCCGCGGCCGGGTTGACCTTGCCGCCACCGCACCCGCTGGTGGGAACCTTTAACCTCGTCGCTCAGCACGGGGAAATCCTCCATGTTTCCGGGCACGGGGCGTTCGCGGACGGAGCGCCGATCCATTGCGGCAAGCTGGGTGCGGACCTGACGACGGCGGAAGGAAAGGAAGCGGCGCGGGCCGTCATGCTTTCCCTGCTCAGTACTGTGCGCGGCCACCTCGGCGGACTGGACCGGGTGGCCCGCGTCCTGAAGGCCCTCATCTTTGTGAACAGCACACCCGAGTTCACCGAGCACCATCTTGTTGCCAACGGTGCCACCGAAGTGCTGGCCATAGCGTTCGGCGCGGAGCAGCTGCCGGCCCGATCAGCTATCGGGGTCAGTTCCCTTCCGCTGGGCTTCGCGGTGGAAGTAGAGGCAATCGTCGAAATCGCCGCAGCCGCCCCTCGAGCGGGCTCGGGCCGCCGAGCTTGAGCACAAGCGTGAAGGCTTAGGGTTCGGCCGCCGCCCGCCCAATCTGGAGGTAACATCATCAGCAGGCCACCCGCGGCGGCAATCACTCGCTGCCGGCCGTGGCCCCGGAACGTTTTGGAAGGGGAGCATTGCGCGCAACGGTCAAGGATGTTGCCCGCCGTGCCGGTGTTTCACCCAAAACTGTCTCGAACGTGATGAACGGGATCGTTCCGGTGAGCGGGGCCACCCGGTCCAAGGTGGAGCAGGCCATCCTTGAACTGGATTACGTGCCCAACCTTTCCGCCCGCGGGCTCCGGAACGGGAGGTCCGGGGTGATTGCGCTGGCACTGCCTGACCTTGGCACGCCGTACTCGGCAGAAATTGCCCACCATATTGTTGAAGTGGCGCACGAGCAGGGCTGGATCGTCCAGCTCGAGGAAACCGGCTCAGATCCCCACCGCGAGCACGAACTCATGGTGCGCGCCCGCTCCAATCTCATCGACGGGCTGATCCTGAACCCCGTGGTGCTGGACGAGAGCGCCGTCCAGGTGGGCGTTGCCCTGCCGCCCGTGGTCCTGCTCGGCGAGGTCACGCAAAAGCTCGCCGACCGCGTGCACGTTGACAGCGTCGGGGCCGCGCGGGACATGACACTGGCCCTGGCCAAATCCGGGCGCCGCCGGATCGCCGTCCTGGGAACCGCCCAGGGCAGGGGGTCGGCCGCGGCGATCCAGAGAACGCAAGGCTATGAAGAAGCACTGGGGATCCTCGGCATCGACCGGGACGACTCGCTGCTGATTCCCTGCGAAAAATGGACGCCGCAGACCGCTGCGGATGCACTCACCGACTACCTGGACTCGCATCCCGTTCCGGAGGCGTTGTTCTGCTTCACGGACTCCATGGCCATCGGCGCCCTGAGCGTGCTCTGGAAGAGGGGCCTGCGGATACCGGACGACCTTGCGGTGGCCGGCTTCGATGACATCGCCGACGGCCGCTACGCCGTGCCCTCTTTGACCACCGTCTCCTTTGACAAGCGGAAGATTGCCAGCGAAGCCCTGCGCCTGCTGACGGAGCGGATGGCTGACAGGGGACGGGAGCAGCGTGTGGTCTCCATTGACTACACGGTTGTGGAGCGGGACAGCAGCCGCGGCTGAAACGAGAGCAGCCCACCAAATTGTTTGCGCTAACAATTTTTCCTTGCGGGAGTCATTACATCGATGTAACGTGAGACCTGCGTCACCTCGCCCGAGGCTATTGCCGGGAGCGGAGCGCGCCGGAACCGAGTTTTTGATCCACAGAAGCAACCCTTTCAGCGGACCCATCCAAAGGAGTGATTGGTGAAGCAGTTTGAATTTTTGCCCGGGAAGCAGTTGTCCCGGCGGCAGTTATTAACGGGAACGGCCGCCCTGGGCAGCGTCCTGGCAGCAGGAGCACTGACTGGCTGCGGCGGAAATGCCCAGGCCGCCGGGGTGCGGGACATCGGGTTCTGGCATTTGCTGTCCGGTGGCGACGGCATCAAGATGCAGGCGATGATCAACGGTGCCAACCAGGCCAATCCGGACTTCAAGGTGCACCCCACCGTGCTGGCCTGGGGGCCGCCGTACTACACCAAACTGGCCATGGCCTCGGCAGGCGGACGGCCGCCGGAGCTCGCGATCATGCACGCCAGCCGGGTGCCGGGGTACGCTCCCGGCGGCCTGATCGACCCCTGGGACCTCTCGCTCCTGGCAGAGCACGGCGTGACTGACGCAAACTTCGCACCGCGGATCTGGGAGAAGAGCCAGCAGAACGGCAAGGTGTTCTCCATCGCCCTGGATTCACATCCGTTCGTCATGTTCTACAACACGGACATCGCCCGCAAGGCCGGCGTCCTTGCCGGCAACGGGCAACTGCAGGAGGTGGCTTCCCCGCAGGAATTCGTGGCCATGGCCAAGGAAATGCAGAAGGTCACCCAGGCCCACGGATTGTCCTTTGGCTACCTTGGCAGTGGTTCCCAGATGTGGCGGCTTTTCTACACGCTCTACAAGCAGCACGGTGCGGACATCACCCTGACGCCGGGCCAGCCGATGAAGGTTGACCGGGACGCAGCCATTGAGTCACTGGAATTCATGGCATCGCTTTTCGATGACACCATCGCGGCCAAGAGCGGCGACATCAGCACCGGCATCGCCGAATTCGCCCGCGGCGGCTCGGGCATGCTGTTCAGCGGCGTCTGGGAACTGCCCACGATGAAGAAAGCGGGCATCCCGGTGGACGCGGCCACCATTCCCACGCTCTACGGCACCCCGGCTGCATACGCAGACTCGCATTCCTTCGTCCTTCCACGGCAGCTGAACGTGGACGAAACGAAGCGCCGGGACGTCTACAAGTTCGTCAGCGACGTCCTCAAGGGATCACTGTCCTGGGCAGAAGCGGGCCACATTCCCGCCTACCAGCCCGTGGTTCAATCCCAGGCCTACAAGGACCTCAGGCCGCAGGCGCACTACGCCAATGCAGCCGACGTCATCGCCTACGATCCCGAATCCTGGTTCAGCGGCTCGGGCTCCGACTGGCAGACCTACTTCGCGGAGAACGTACAGAACGTCTTCCTTGGCCGCGACAAGGCAGCCGCAGGCTGGGCCGCCTTCGAAGAGCGCACCAACCACCTTCTTTCCCGGCCCAACCCCGTCTAACCGCACCGAGCGACAAAGGAGTCCTTCATGAGTTCTTCACTAACAGCCCGGCGGAGCCCCGGGAGCCTCACCAGGAGCAACCTCAGCGGTTGGGGGTTCGCCGCGCCCTTCCTGGTTTTCTTCCTCGTTTTCCTTGTATGGCCCCTTCTTTACGGCGTCTACATGAGCCTCACCGGCAAGTCCCTCACCGGAGCCAATGACAGCCTGATCGGCTTCGCCAACTACGCCGAAGCCCTGGCCGACGCCGGCATGTGGCGCTCACTCGGCAACACCCTGTACTTCACGGTGATCAGCACAGTCCCGCTTGTACTGGTGGCCCTGGTGATGGCGGCACTGCTCAACGTCGGGTTGCCGGCCCAATGGCTGTGGCGGCTCTCCTACTTTGCTCCGTACCTGCTGGCGTCCACCGTGGTCTCGCTGTTCTTCACCTGGATGTACAACCCGCAGCTTGGCCTCATCAACGATTCCCTGTCCAAGATCGGAATCCCCAAGGTCGCCTGGCTGAACGACCCGAACGTGGCCATGTGGGCAATCGTCATCGCCACGCTCTGGTGGACGGTGGGGTTCAACTTCCTGCTGTACCTGGCCGCGATGCAGAACATCCCGCAGCAGCACTATGAGGCAGCATCCCTCGACGGCGCCGGAGCCTGGCGCCAATTGTTCTCCATCACCCTGCCGCAACTGACACCCACCACCGTGATGATCGTGCTCCTCCAGATCCTGGCTTCGCTCAAGATCTTCGATCAGGTGTACCAGATGACCGCCGGCGGCCCCGGCGGAGCAACCCGCCCCGTGGTGCAGTACATCTTTGAAACCGGGTTCACCGGCTACCGGCTGGGGTATTCTGCAGCCATCTCCTACATCTTCTTCGGACTGATTGTGCTCGTCTCGGTCATGCAGTTCGTCATCACCCGCCGCAGGAGTGCATAACCATGGCAATTCAGACCCTCGACCGCGCCGAGTCAAGCACCAGCACCAGCCAGGAACTGCGCCAACCCCGGAAGAAGATGACGGCAGGCAAGATCGCCGCCGTCGTAGTCGCCGCGCTGATCGCAGTCCTCTGGCTGATCCCCTTCGCCTGGGCAACCGCCACCGCTTTCAAGACCGAGACGGATGCCGCGGCTCCCAAGGTCAGCTGGGTGCCGCCGTCGGGCTTTACCCCCGAAGCGTTTGTGAAGGTTTTCCAGGACGGCAACATCCCCCTCTGGACGTGGAACTCGCTCTACACCTCGGCGGCCATCACGGCCATCACGTTGGTGATCTCCGCACTGGTGGCGTACGCCCTGTCCCGGATCGACTTCAGGGGCAAGAAGGTGCTGATGACGGTGATCATCGCCTCCATCATCATCCCTCCGCCGGTCCTGATCATCCCGCTCTTCTACCAGATGCTCGCCCTGCACATGATCGACACCTCGTGGGCCATCATCCTGCCGCAGGTCATCCACCCGGCCATGGTGTTCGTGCTCAAGAAGTTCTTCGACCAGATTCCCCGCGAACTGGAAGAAGCCGCGGTGATGGACGGGGCCAGCCGCATGCGGATCTTCACCCAGATCATCCTGCCGCTGTCCCGGCCCATCCTCGCCGCCGTCGCCATCTTCGTGTTCATCGGCGCCTGGAACAACTTCCTGTGGCCCTTCATTGCCACCAACGACGGCGCGCTCCTCACCCTTCCGGTGGGCCTGCAGACCATCAAGAGCGCCTACGGCATCCAGTACGCGCAGAACATGGCGTCCGCCCTGCTCGCGGCGCTGCCGCTCATCCTCGTTTTCCTCTTCTTCCAGCGCCAGATCATCAAGGGCGTTGCGACGACAGGCCTCGCCGGAACCTGAGCCGGCACCTTCCGCCCACCAGCCAACGCTGCGAACAGACCTGAAAAACAACCAAGGAGTGCTGAACATGTCCCGCGCACGCATCACCCTCGACCGCGACTTCACCATCGGCGAAGTACCCCGCCGCCTCTTTGGCTCCTTCGTGGAGCACATGGGCCGCTGCGTCTACACCGGCATCTACGAGCCGGGCCACCCCGAGGCGGATGAGAACGGCTTCCGCCGCGACGTCCTCAAACTCGTCAAGGAGCTCGGAGCCACCGTCATCCGCTATCCCGGCGGCAACTTCGTCTCGGGCTACAACTGGGAGGACGGCATCGGCCCGCGTGAGGACCGTCCCCGCAGGCTGGACGGCGCCTGGCACACCGTGGAGACCAACGCTTTCGGTCTGCACGAATTCGTTGACTGGTCCCGCCTGGCCGGCACGGAAATCATGGAAGCCATCAACCTGGGCACCAGGGGAGTGGACGCGGCCCGCGAGATCGTCGAATACGCCAACCACCCCGGCGGCAGCTACTGGTCCGACCTCCGCGCCAAGAACGGCCACAAGGATCCGTTCAACATCAAGCTCTGGTGCCTGGGCAACGAGATGGACGGACCGTGGCAGATCGGCCACAAGACCGCCGAGGAATACGGCCGCCTGGCGCTGGAAGCCGCCAAGGCCATGCGCTTCGTGGACCCGGACATCGAACTGGTGGCCTGCGGAAGTTCCAACTCGGGCATGCCGACCTTCGGCGCCTGGGAGCAGACTGTCCTGACCCACGCTTACGACGAGGTGGACTACGTCTCCCTCCACGCCTACTACCAGGAACACGACGGCGACGCCGGCAGCTTCCTGGCCAGCGCAGTGGATACGGACTACTTCATCGAGTCAGTCATCGCGACTGCCGACGCCGTCCGGGCGAAGGGAAAGCACAAGAAGCACATCAACCTTTCCTTCGACGAGTGGAACGTGTGGTACCAGCGCGGCCGGGACACGGAGGACCAGCTGCGCAACGTCGCCAAGGCCGGTTGGCGCGAGCACCCCAAGCTCATCGAGGACAAGTACAACGTGACGGACGCCGTGGTGGTGGGAACCCTGCTGAACTCGCTGCTCCGCCACGGCGACCGGGTCAAGATCGCCAACCAGGCGCAGCTGGTCAATGTCATCGCGCCGATCCTCAGCGAGGAAAACGGCCCTGCATGGCGCCAGACCATCTTCCACCCGTTCGCCCGCATGGCTGAGCTGGCCAAGGGCCAGATCCTGCGCCTGTCCGTTGACTCGGACAAGTATGAGAACGCCCGCTTCGGTGGCACCGACCTCGTGGATGTCAGTGCCACGTGGAATGAGGAAACGGGGAGCGTGGCCCTCTTCCTGGCAAACCGCGGCCTCGAGGAAGCGGCGGACATCGAAGTCTCACTGCGCGGGTTTGATGCCCGCCAGGTGCTCCGCGCGGAGGTCCTGGAGATTCCCGACGGCGGGGACCGTTTCACCGTCAACACCCAAAGCAGTCCGGGCCAGGTGGGGCTCAAGCCCCTGGAAGGGGCGAAGGCGACCGGCTCCGAGCTGCGGGCAACGCTCCCGGCACTGTCCTGGGCAGTGATTGAGCTGGACGTCGCAAAGAACTGACCGGAGCGGCGTCAAAACGGGAGCGGACGACGGCGGGACCTCCCGCCGTCGTCCGCTCTCCTCATGCCCCGCTAGAGAACTTTGCTGAGAAACCCCTGGGTTCTGGCATTCCGCGGCGAGGAAAAGATGTCCTCGGGCGAGCCTTCCTCGACGATCAGCCCCTGGTCCATAAAGAGCACCCGGTCGGCCACTTCGCGGGCGAAGCCCATTTCGTGGGTGACCACCACCATGGTCATGCCTTCGTTGGCCAGGTCCTTCATGACCGTCAGCACCTCACCCACGATTTCGGGGTCCAGGGCCGAGGTGGGCTCGTCAAAGAGCATGATTTTGGGCCCCATGGCAAGCGCCCGCGCTATGGCGACGCGCTGCATCTGGCCGCCGGACAGGCTCCCCGGGAAGGCGTCCATCTTTTCCGCAAGACCGACCTTTGCCAGCAGCATCTCGGCTTTGGCACGGGCTTCGTCCTTGTTGACCTTGGCCACCTTCAACGGGGCCAGCATGACGTTGTCGATGACCTTCAGGTGCGGAAACAGGTTGAAATGCTGGAAGACCATGCCCGCTTCCTGCCGTACCAGGTTGATGTTCGTTTTGGAGTCATCCAACCTGTGCTTGTTGATCACGATGCTGCCGGATGTGATCGACTCCAGGCCGTTCATGCACCTCAGGAACGTGCTCTTGCCCGAACCCGACGGGCCGATGACGCACACGACCTCGCGCTCACGGATGTGGCAGTCAACGCCCCTGAGTACGTGGTTGGGCCCGAACTTCTTATTCAAATTCTCAACAAAAATCACAGTCATATTCCGATCTAGAGTGCCGCGGGCTCGGGAAGTTTGAGGGGGTCAATCTGGATGCCGGTCCGCTTCTCGTACAGGCGTCCCAGCAGGGAGATGCTGTAGCAAATAACGAAGTACATGGCCGCGACAGTCAGGAATGTCAGGATGGGATCGCCGGTGAGGTTGGTGACGATGTTTCCCGCATGCGTCAGTTCAACCAGCCCGGTCACCGTGACCAGTGACGAGTCCTTGACGAGCCCGATCAGGAAGCCGATGCCCGGGGGAACCATGATCTTCCTGGCCTGAGGCATGATCACATACCGGAGTTTCTCCCAATAATTGAGGCCGAGGGCGGCTGCCGCTTCACTCTGCCCCCTGGGGACCGCTTCGATGCTGCCCCGGACGATCTCGGCCACGTAGGCGGCGGCGAAGCAGGTCAGCGCGATGACGGCTGAGGCGAATTTCTCCAGTTCCAGGCCGGGGAAGAGCAGGGGGATTCCGAAGAAGATGAAGAAGATGATGACCAGGATGGGTACCCCGCGCACGCAGCTGATGTAAACGGTGCTGATCCACCGGGCGATCCTGCTGGGGGAGGTTCTGGCAATGCCAAGGATCAGTCCGAAGATGATTCCAAGGATGCCGGACATTGCACAGAGCTGAATGGTCAGCCAGGCACCCTTCGCCAGCGGAAGGAGGTCCTGCCAGTCAAAGGCCCTAAACACGTGCACCCACCGCCCACCGGAACAGCGTTGTTTCGGCCCGTTTGGAGGCCAGGGACAGGAGGGCGGAGACGCCCAGGTAAAGCAGCCCGCCCGCGGCGAGCACCTCAACGGTCCGGTACGTGGTGTTGCTGACGCTCATGATCGCGTTGGTCAGTTCAGGAAGCGAGATGATGGATCCAATCGACGAAGCCAGGAACAGCAGAATCAGCTGGTTGGTCAGTGCGGGGAAAACGTTGCGGGTGGCAGGCAGCAGGACGATGTACCGCACGATCTGCGCGGGCTTCATGCCCAGCGCCTTGCCGGCCTCACGCAGCCCGTGGGGCACCGATTCGAACCCGGCCCGGTAGATTTCCGCCGTGTAGGCCGCGTTGTTCAGGGTCAGGCCGATGACCGCCGCCCAGGTGGGCTCAAGGTTGATGCCCAGCGCGGGAAGGGCAAAGTAGATCAGGTACAGCTGCACCAGCAGGGGAGTGTTGCGGATGGCCTCGATGTAGCAGGTGCAGAAGATGCTGAGTGGTTTTCCCGGCCCGGCCTTCCCCAGGTACAGGAAGACGCCCAGGGCGCTTCCCGCCACCATGGCCACGAGCGTGATGTACAGGGCCGTCCAGAGCCCCTCAAGCAATAGAGAGCTGTACGGGAGTAGGTCTCCGAAATATAAAGCCATGAGCAGGGGGTCCTATCGGTGAACGGCGGCGTGGGTGGACGACTGCATGTCCTCCACCCACACCGGAGAGTGCGTCCGAATGCTGTTAGTGGGCGAGGAAGGGGGGAAGCTTCAGCCCGAACCACTTCTGCAGGGAGGCTTCGTTCTGTCCGGAGATGTTGTAGTTCCGGATGAAGTTGTTGAGGTAGTTAAGCCACGTCTGGTCGCCCTGCTTGACGCCGATGGAGAACAGCGCCGGCTTGATCGGGTCGCCCTTGACCACCTGGTACGCGGACGGTTCATTTTTCACGAGCCCGCCGACGATGGCGTTGTTCTCAATCAGCGCGTCAACCTTGCCGCTTTTGAGGGCCTGGATGGAGTCTGCAGTTGTGTTGAAGCCGGCTATTTTGGCGTTCGGGAAGGTGGATTTGAGGATCTGCTCGCCCACGCTGCCGCGGGAGGTAGCCACGGATTTCCCGTCCAGGTCCGCGTAGCTTGAGACCGGGCTTCCCGCAGGCACCATGAAGACCGTGGAGCTGGCGGCGTAGGGCTCGGACATGTCCACCACCTGGGCGCGGGCGTCGGATGCCGTGAACGTGGCGATGACGGCGTCTGCCTTGTCAGTCTGCAGCAGCGGGATGCGGCTTTCGTTCGTGGCGGTGACGAACTCAATCTTTGCGCCCAGCGAGGCGCCGAGGGCATTGGCGACGTCAATGTCGAAACCCTCGTGCTCGCCCGATGAGGTCATGACGCCATATCCGGGGGAATCGGCACTGACGGCGATCTTGATCGTCTTCGACTTGAGTATCTGGGCGAGGTGGCTGTCTGCCACGGCTCCTGTTGTGCTGGTGCCGCCGGCGGAGGTGCCCCCTGAGGAGCAGCCGCCCAGCGTGAGCGCCAACGCGATAGCCGGAACAAGAAGCAACTTCGGTGTTGCTCTGAACATGGGTAGTCTCCTGGAAATTATGGTGCGGATCGGATGCGGGAGGGGTGGCGGAGTCCGGGGCCCGGTTGCTCGCCGTGGTGAATCATATAGGAATAGTAACTATCATATAGGGGATGTGACGCAGGTCAAGGCTTTTCTCGGCGCCTCAGCTTCTACGTGGCGGGGCGCAGCCGCACCGCCTGCATGCCGCCGTCGACCGCCAGTTCAGTGCCCGTGGTTGAGCCCGCCAACGGACTGGCCAGGTAGGCAATCGCTGCTGCGACCTCGGCGGGAGTCACCAGCCGGCCGTGCGGCTGGCGGGCCTCCAGCGCTGCGCGTTCCGCCACCGGGTCCTCCGCCTGGCTCAGGAGCCGGTTGATCCACGGAGTGTCTGCGGTGCCGGGGTTGACGCAGTTGACCCGGATGCCCTCCCGGACATGGTCCGCCGCCATACTGAGCGTCAGCGACCGGATGGCACCCTTGGTTGCTGCGTAGAGTGCCCGCGCGGGCAGCCCCGCCGTTGCCGCGACGGAGGAGGTGTTGACGATCGCGGCGGCGCCGGACTGCCGGAGATAAGGCAGCGCAGCCCGGCTCACGCGCACCGCACCAATGACGTTCACGTCCAGGACGCGCTGCCACTCGGCGTCGTCGTTGTCCGCCACGGTGCCCTGGGCACCGATTCCGGCGTTGTTGACCACGACGTCGATCCCGCCGAATTCCCGGGCGACGCGTTCGACGGCGGCGCGCACCGAGGCGTCATCGGCCACGTCGCACTGGATTGACAGGGCCATTTCGCTGGCCGGATCAGGCGTCAGATCCAGCACCGCAACCTTCGCTCCACGCCGCGTGAGATGTGACGCTGTGGCGGCCCCGATGCCGGAGGCCCCGCCCGTGATGATGACACGAATGCCATCAAACTCCATCGCTGGGTCTGCGATCATGCTGTGAACTCATGGCGCTGGCGTCCCAGGCCTTCAATCTCGATTTCAACGACGTCGCCGGGCTGAAGATACGGGAAGCGCCCGGACAGCCCGACACCTTCGGGAGTGCCCGTGCAGATGAGGTCGCCGGGCTCAAGCACCATGTACTGGCTCAGGTTCCACACGATCGTGTCCACATCGAAAATCATGTCCCCCGTGGATGAATCCTGCCGCACCTCGCCGTTGACCCAGCTGCGCAGCCGGAGATTGCCGGCGTCCACCTCGTCGGGTGTGACCAGGTACGGGCCAGTGGGGCAGAACCCCGCTGAGCTCTTGCCCTTGGACCACTGGCCGCCGGAAACGGTCAGCTGGAAATCGCGCTCGGACAGATCATCGACCACCACGAAGCCGCCGATGTGGCCGCGGGCGGCTTCGGGGGAGTCCAGGTAGGAGGCCCGTTTCCCGATGATGATCCCGAGCTCCACTTCCCAGTCGGTTTTGGTGGACCCCCGCGGGATGCTTACGGAATCGTCCGGTCCGCCCACGGTGTTGGGCGTTTTGAGGAAAATGACCGGATGTTCAGGCGGCTGGGCACCGGATTCCGCCGCGTGGGCAGCGTAGTTCAATCCGACGCAGACGACGGCGGAGGGGCGCGCCATGGGGGCGCCGTACCGGACGTCGTCCGAACTGGCCACCGGCAGGGTGCCTGCAGCCAGTGCAGCGGCGGCAGCGGCAGGGCCGCCGTTGGAGAGGAAGTCACCGTCGATTGCCGATGTGAGGCTGCGGAGCGAGTAATGGGTGTCCTCGTGGATCAGGACGGGCTGTTCGGCGCCCGGGGCGCCGGTCTGGGCGAACTTCATGAGGCATATTCCTTACTGCTTGCTTCGGGACTTTTTGCTGCGGGACTGCTTGCTTCGGGGAACCGGCGCTGATCATGCAGATAGTCGAACAATTGCCGCAGGCCAAACGTCCATTCCGGCAGCTCCTCTGCGGCCCCCACCACATTGACGAGGGCGCCGAGGTGGCGGCTGCGGATGGTCACTGTGTCTCCCGGATGGTGGGTGAAACCCTGGCCCGGCTGGTCACGGTCCTGTGTGGGGGCGAACAGCGTGCCGGTGAACAGGGCAAATCCGTCCGGGTACTGGTGGTGCTTTCCACGCGTGGACGCAACGAGTTCCTCGAACGGCCGGCTGATCCGGGAAACGGAGTTGCGGCCTTCCAGCGAGTAGCCGTCCTGGCCTTCCACGCGCAGCAGGATCTCCTCCTGGCGCAGGGTCTCCAGCGTGAAGCCGTCATCGAACAGCCGGATCAGGGGACCCAGGGCGCTGGACGCGTTGTTGTCCTTGGCCTTCCCGAGCAGCAGGGCGCTCCGGCCCTCCACATCGCGGAGGTTCACGTCATTGCCCAGCGTGGCGCCCACAACCGTGCCGTCCGAGGTGGCAATGAGCACCAGTTCCGGCTCCGGGTTGTTCCAGGAGGAAAAGGCAGGAATCCCGACCCCCGCGCCCAGTCCCACGGAGGAAAGCACCGGGGCCTTGGTGAACACCTCGGGGTCCGGGCCGATGCCGACCTCAAGGTACTGTGACCAGAGCCCTTCGGCGATCAGCACCTTCTTGGCTTCGGCTGCCTCGGCGGAGCCGGGCCGGATCGAGCCGAGGCTGCCGCCGAGGGCGCGGCCCACCAGTTCCCGCATCCCGGCCGCCCGGGTGGCGTCTCCGGCGCAGCGCTCCTCGATGACCCGTTCGATCATGCTGTCCACGAACGTCACGCCGCAGGCCTTGATGACCTGAAGGTCCACGGGAGCCAGGAAATGCGGGCGGGCCGTATCCTGCGTCATGGAGGCGTGAACGACCTCGCTGGTCTTCCACCGGGGACGCGACAGGGCGGCGCGGACGTCCGCCACGAGGCCGGGCCGTTCCAGGAGCTCGGAAACGGTGCCGGCCAGGTGCTGGAGGTCGAAGACGTCCTCCTCCCCGACGGCCACCACCCGTGGTCCGCCGGTTTCGACATCCCACACGCGGCCGATCAGGAGGGCCTGTGCGGCGTCGTCGGGGAGCACCGATGCCGCGCTGGTGTCCAGCGCCGCGCTCATGCCTGGTCCCCGCTTCCCGGGGTTTGTCCCGGCCGGGCGGGTCGGTGCCATTGGCCGTCGACGCGCTGCGGAACGTTCCAGGGATTGCTGTCCTGCAGTGGTTCGGGCAGCCGTCCTGCCGGGAACGACTGGTAGGCCACGGGCCGGAGGAAGCGCCTGATGGCGGCTGTACCCACGGACGTCGTGGCTGAGGTCGTGGCCGGGTACGGGCCGCCGTGGTGCTGGGCGTAGCTGACAGTTACGCCGGTGGGCCAGCCGTTCCAGAGGACCCGGCCGCTGAGATCCGCCAGCCGTGCGGCGAGGTCGGAGATTTCGTCGTCGGCTTCTGCCTGGAGGGTTGTGGTGAGCTGGCCTTCCAGGAGTCCCGCAAGTTCCAGGAGCTCCGATTCGTCGCCGTACTCCACCACCAGGCTGGCGGGCCCGAACATTTCCTGCCGGAGAATCGAGGGGTCGTTGCGTACCTCAGCGGAGGTCGTCCGGAGCACAGTGGGCGCCGGGGCCTCGTTGAAGTCCCCTTCCACGAGGACATGCACACCCGTGGTGCTGCACAGATTCTGCACAGACTGGCGGTAGCCCTCGTGCAGCCGCGGACTCAACAGCTGAGTCGCGGCAAAATCCGCCAGCGCACCGCTGAGAACCTGCCGGACGCCGTCGGCCTTTCCGCCGGGAACAAAGAGGAGCCCTGGCTTGGTGCAGAACTGGCCCATTCCCAGGGTGAAGGAGGCGGCGTATCCGCTGAGGATTTCGTCGCGCCGCGCCGTCCAGGCGTTCTCGGTGACGAACACGGCGTTGATGCCGCCCAGTTCGCCGAAGAAGGGAATCGGTTCGGGCCGGGCTGCGGCACGGTCGAACAGTGCCCGGCCGCCCGCCGTCGATCCGGTGAACCCGATGGCCTTGACCAGGGGGTGGTCAACCAGGGCCTCCGCGGCGGCCCGGCCGGTGACCAGCGAGAACAGCCCGGAAGGTGCTCCGGAAGTTTCCAGTGCGGCCATGACAGTCTCGGCGGTGCGAACGGCAAGATTCCGGTGTCCGTCGTGTGCCTTGTGCACCACGGCGCAGCCGGCGGCCAGTGCGGAGGCGCTGTCGCCTCCCATCACGCTGAAGGCAAACGGGAAGTTGGACGCTCCGAAGACACCGACGACGCCGATGGACACGTTGAGCCTGCGCAGGTCCGGCCGCGGTCCCATGCCCCAGTCCGGATCCGCCCGGTCGATGGTGGCGTCGAGGTGCTCACCGCTCCGGATTTCCTCGGCGAGGAGCCGAAGCTGGAAGACCGTGCGCTTAAGTTCGCCCCGGAGCCGTGGCTCGCCGAGGTGGGTTTCCTGAACCGCGGTAGCCACCAGCGACTCGGCGTCGTTCTCCAGGCCAGCTGCCATGGCCTCCAGCCATGACGCGCGGGTGCCTGGGTCCGCGGTGCGGCCCTTTTCGAATGCGGCGTGGGCGGCGTCCACAGTCAGGTTGAGGTCATCAACAGTGGTGGTCATCGGAGTGCACCCGCTCCGGTCACGGATGCGCCCGTTACGGCGGCGCGGTTGCCCACTTCCGCCCAGCCTGCCCCGCCCGGGAATTCCCAGCGGGACCGCGAGGCGCTGAGCATCTCGGCGCCGGTGCCGGGCAGTTGCGGGGCGGCATAGCGGCCGTTGATGATGCGGACGGGCTCGGCGAAGTGCTCGTGCAGGTGGTCCACGTACTCGATCATCCGGCCGTCCTGGCTGCCGGTGATGGCCGCGTAGTCGAAGAAGGAGAAGTGCTGGACGAGCTCGCAGAGGCCCACCCCGCCGGCATGCGGGCACACCGGAACGCCGAACTTGGCGGCCAGCAGAAGTATGGCGATGTTCTCGTTGACGCCGCCCACCCGGGTGGAGTCCAGCTGCAGTACGTCGATGGAGCCGGCCTGGAGCAGCTGCTTGAATACGATGCGGCTCGCCACGGCTTCGCCGGTGGCCACCCGGACGGGCGAAACGCCCTTGCGGATGTCCGCGTGGCCCAGGATGTCGTCCGTGCTGGTGGGCTCTTCAATCCAGTACGGGTTGAACTCGGCCAGCTGGTTGACCCATTCGATGGCTTCGGAAACTTCCCACCGCTGGTTGGCGTCGATGGCGATGGGGAGCTCGCCCACGGCCTGCCGGGCCAGGGCCATGCGGCGGCGGTCGTCACTAATGTTCCCGCCCACTTTCAGCTTGATCATGGAGAAGCCGTCCGCGGCCGCCTCCTTGCTCAGCCGGACGAGTTTTTCGTCGCTGTAGCCCAGCCAGCCGGGAGAAGTGGTGTAAGCCGGGTAGCCGTCCACTTTGAGGGCGGCGATCCGGGCTGCCTTTCCGTCTTCGCCGGCCCGGAGGATGTCCAGGGCCTGCTGCGGGTTCAGGGCGTCGCGGATGTGGGTGAAATCGACGACGTCAACGATCTCTTCGGCGGGCATTTCGCTGAGCAGGAGCCACAGCGGCTTGTTCTCGCGCCGGGCGCGGATGTCCCAGAGGGCGCTGACCAGGGCGCCGGCCGCCATCTGGGTGACGCCTTTCTCAGGGCCGAGCCAGCGCAGCTGCGAATCATGGATAAGCCGCTTGGAGGCGCCTCCAAGGTCGTAGATGAGTTCTTCGATGTCCCGGCCCAGGAGCAGGCGGGCGTAGGCGTCAATGGCGTGGGTGATGATTTCGTTGCCGCGTCCGCATGTGAAAACGAACCCGTGGCCCTCGTCGCCTGCATCGGTGCGGATGACGACGTAGGCGGCAGAGTAATCCGGGTCGACGTTGACGGCGTCGGAACCGTCAAGCTCCAGGGAAGTCGGGAACCGCACGTCCTGGGTGTGGATGGAAATGATGGAACTCATGGTTTTCTTCTCTCGATCAATTGAAATGAGTGGACACGATTCCTATATGAAGTTCGATAATCATATAGGGACAGTGACGCAGATCAAGTGTCGGAGAAAATAAGAGGAGCTCCGGCCAGCAGGCCGGAGCTCCAGTTTCAGTTGACGATATGCCTTCCCGGGGGCCCGCCGCTCTCCAGGGGCGGCAGGTCCGCCTCTCCTTCGAAGGCCTGGGCAAAACGCGAGTAGGAGTTCCTGATGTGCTCCGCCATGGCTTCCTCGGCGCGGTCCGGCTGGCATGCTGCGATGGCTTCCCGAACGGTGGCGTGTTCGGCGATGGTGATGGCGCCGTCGATATCCGCCGGGTAGAGGCGGAATGTATGCAGGTGGCAGTGGGTCTGGGCGAAGGCGTGCTGCACTACCGGGTTTCCTGCGGCCAGCAGGATGGTGTCGTGGAAGCGGGTGTCATGCGCCACGAGGTCCTGGCGCAGGTCGCCCCCGCCCCTCATGGCGCCCTTGAATGCGGTCAATTCCTTTTCCAGCGCCCGGGCAGGGTTGGAGAGCCGATCCACGGCTGCCGCCCTGGCCGCCCATGGTTCAACCAGTAGGCGGAACTCGAACAGGGAGCGCAGCTCGTCCAAACCGAGCAGCGGTGTGGTGCTGTAGCCTCGGCCAGGGCTGTAAACCACCAGGTTGTCGCCCTCAAGCCGCTGAAGAACTTCCCGCACCGGCGTCTGCGAGACGCCCAGGCTTCGGGAAACCGCATCAATGTTGATCCGTGCGCCCGGTTCGATTTCGCCCTTGAGGATGGAGGCGCGCATGGAGGCGTAGACGTCGCTGACGGCCGCCTTGCCTTTTGATGCATCGGATGATTGACGTGGGGGCACGCGGCTACCTCTTTGTGCTGGTTGGACGGAGTCACTAGTGGGAATCATAAGCCACCGGCGGCTAAGGTCGGTTGGGGACGTATGTGATCCAAAACTTGCTCTGGATCACATCTACTATATGATCGTTGCGATTCCTACATGATTTTGACGCCGGGGTTCTCGGCGTTGTCCCCGCCCGTGCTTCACGGAAAAAGCAACGTTTACGTCAAAGGAGACGCTATGACTGTCCTGGACAGCCGGCCCGCCCCCCCAACTTCCCCCAAGGCTCCCCGCACCATGACCCGCAAGCGCTGGATGATTATCTGGCTCGCCTTCATCGGATTGAGCATCAACTACCTGGACCGCTCCAGCCTCAGCGTGGCCCTGCCGTTCATGGGCAAGGACTTCGAGCTCTCGGCAACTCAGCAGGGCCTGATCTTCGCCGCGTTCTTCTGGGCCTACGACTTCTGCCAGCTGGCAGCCGGATGGTACGTCGACAAGGTAGGCCCGCGGCGGTCGTTCTCGCTGGCGGCCCTGTGGTGGTCCGTTTTCACCATGGCCACAGCTGCGGCCACCAATTTCTGGTCCCTCTTCGCCGCCCGTTTCCTGCTCGGCGTCGGTGAAAGCCCCGCCCCGAGTACTGCGGCCAAGGTGGTTGCCACCTGGTTCCCGGTCCGTGAACGCGCGTTTGCCACGAGCATCTGGGATTCCGGATCCCGGGTGGGTGCTGTGATCGCCCTGCCCATCGTGACCCTGATCGTTGCATTCACCTCATGGCATGCTGTGTTCATCATCATCGGAATTGCCGGCGTCATCTGGGCCGCCGTCTGGTGGAAGGTCTACCGCAGCCCGGAAGAGCACCCCACCGCCGACGCCGCCGAGGTGGCTTACATCCAGGAAGGCGGCGCCCGGAGCGCGGCGAGTGATGACGCGGAAGCCGCGAAGCTTCCGTGGCGTTCGCTCTTCAAGTACCGGACCGTACTCAGCATGATGTTCGGCTTCTTCTGCCTCAACAGCGCCATCTACTTCTTCATCACCTTCTTCCCGAGCTACCTGGTGAAGGAACGGGGCTTCGACCTGCTCAAGCTCGGGATGTTCGGCGCGATTCCCGGCATCTGCGCCGTCGCCTTCGGCTGGCTCGCCGGCTACGTTGCCGACCGTGCCGTGCAGCGCGGCATCTCCGTGACCCGCGTCCGCAAGACCGCCATCGCCGGCGGCCTGACGGGCGGTTCGGTGATCATGTTCGCTGCACTGGTGCCCGAGGCCTGGATGGCCCTGGCCCTCTTGTCCGTGGCGTACTCCAGCCTGACCGTGGCTGCCACCGGCATCTGGTCGCTTCCGGCGGACGTGGCCCCAAGCTCGAGGCACGTCGGTTCCATCGGTGGACTCCAGAACTTCGCGTCCAACCTCGCCGGCATCTTCACCCCCATCCTGATCGGCGTCCTGGTGGACCAGACCGGATCCTTCGTGGCACCGCTCGCCGTCATCGGAGCCGTGTCCCTCATCGGTGCGGCGAACTACCTGTTCGTTATGGGCAAGATCGAACCGCTCAAGGTTGCGGTGCCCGTGCGCGTGTGACCTGCACTGAACCCATCGGTCCGAGAGCCCCGGCCAGCGCAGGCTGGCCGGGGCTCGCGGCGTAACTCCTGCACCCAGCGTCACAGCCGTGGGACGCACTTGCCCGTTCCCAGCAGAGCCAGTCCGGCGCGGTCGCCGGTCCCGAAGTCGAGTTGCCCGCTGTTCTCCTCGTACATCAGCTGCGTCGGGTCGCCCACATGGTTCAGCCCCACGACATGTCCCAGCTCGTGCATGATGATGGCCCGGACCAGTGCGGGCCCATCGGGAAAGGCCAGAGTTTCGGTCAGGCCCGGTCCGTCAAGCTGCACCTGGCCCGTGACGTAAACGTAGGGTTCGCCCTGGATCTGGATGGATGCGCTGCCGCCGGTGCCCGCAACCCTGCCCGCCAGGTCGGGTGCTTCCTCGGGAGTTGACCACGCAATCAGGATCGGCGCCCATTTCTTGCCGTAGCGCGCAGGCTGATACGCATCGCGGTCTACCGTGGGCGCTTCGGAGGTGGCGCCGTCGTACACGAACTGCAGCCCTGAGGCAGCGGAAACCGCGGCCACTGCCTCCCGGATGAGCTGGTCTGTGCCGGGCGGCGCTTGGTCCGGGCGGACCACGTAATGGACCGGACGGCACGGATCGTAGGCAACGAACGGCTGGGCGGGATCCGGCGATCCCTGCAGGACGTAGGCACCTGAGCCCTTGACGGCCGGCGGGCGGCCAAGAGGAGACGACGCAGATTCAAAACCCGGGGGAGGGACCTCTGAACCGGGCAGGTGGGGCAGCGCGGCCGACAACACGAACCGGTTGAACAGGGTGGGCGTGAAATACAGTCCCACCAGCAGCGCGAGGCCCAGCAGTGTGGCTGACCGCCCCTTCCACTTGCGCCCACGGGGCCGGCGTGGACTGCGAAAGCCTCGCCGCTCTCGGCCCGCGAGTGGCACCGGAGCGCTCCGCCACGGTCCGGGGTCTTCAACCCTGCCGAGCGCCTCATCAATCGCCCACTGCGGGATGCGCCCGCTTGGAGAACGGCGGACGCCCGGAATATCCTGCCCGCCGGCAGGCGTGCCCGACGAGTCCTTCCTGTCAAAACCTGATACCACCAATGCCCCCTGTGCTACCCAGCCATCTCCTCGGATGGTCCGATCAGCATAGTGGTCCAGGGCTTCTGCCGATGACGCAGAACCGGTTCCCGTCCGGTCAGCATCCGCCCAGCGTAACCGCGGCCGCGGCGCCGCCGGCGCAAGGCCGCCGTCGTCGATCAATGCCGTCGTCGATCATTGCCGTCGTCGATCACTAGGGAGGGCGCGCCGTTATATGTCGGAAATTTCCGACGTATACTGGGTGGGTGCTTCTTGATGTCTTCGCCGCTGTGGCCAACCCGGCCCGGCGCGTCATTCTCGACGAGCTGTGCAGCGGGCCCCGGACAGCGGGGGAACTCACGGGGTTGCTGGATCTCAGCCGTTCCGCGGCGTCCGAACACCTGGCCGTCCTGCGCGAAGCCGGGCTGGTCCGGGAAGAGCGGCACGGCCGAAACCGGCTGTACCACCTGCAGCCGGCAGGCCTCGCCGAGGTCAGCGACTGGGTGAAGCACGTGGAGCATTACTGGAACCGGCGCCTCGACGCGCTGGCCGAACTTCTGGACGAGGAGAAACCGTCATGACCGACAACGCAATCCGGCTCGAGCGCCGCTTCCCGCACCCCACCCCCGCTGTGTGGGCCGCACTGACCACGCCGGAACTGCTGGCGCGCTGGTGGGCCCCGGGCGATATCGCGCCGGTGGTGGGCCACCGCTTCAGCCTGGACATGGGCGCGTGGGGCCAGCAGCAATGCGAAGTCCTCGCCGTGGAGCCGGGAGAGTCAATCACGTTCCTCTTCTCCGAGGGGAATCTGGACACCACCATCACGTGGCGGCTCGAACCGGTGGACGACGGAACGGTCCTGCACTTCGAGCACGCCGGCTTCCGTCTCGACACACCAATGGGCCGGCAGGCCATGGAGGGCATGGGCAACGGATGGCCGGGCCTGCTTTCCAGAATCGACGGGGTTCTCGCCGAGGTCGCCTGAACTTTCTGAGCCGACGACGTGAGCTGACCATGTGAGCTGGCGACGGCGGGTGGTCCCGTCAGCCCAGCAGGTCGTCCTGGTAGCACCAGCGCCAGTCCTCGCCCGGCTCGATGCTCCGCATGACCGGGTGCCCGGTCGCCTTGAAATGCTTCGACGCGTGCGTTCCCTCCGAGGAATCACAGCACCCCACCGTGCCGCAGCCCAGGCACATTCGCAGGTGCACCGTCGTCGTGCCTTCCCGCAGGCAGTCCGCACAATAGGCGTCGAGGGGAACCTCCCGGGGCCGGGCTGCCTCAAGGTGGCCGCATACGCCGCCGGGCCGCGCAATCCCCTCGCCGCCGCCTTCGCCGGATGTATCCACCTCGTCGAGCGACAGGTCCAGCATGGATTCCTCAACGTCCAGCCGGTCCAGGACGGCGCTGAGGACCTCGTGGGCGTACTCGCCGCCGCGCCGCAGCTCCAGCACCTTGGCCCGTTCCGCGTCCAGCATGGCAAGCCGCAGCCGGGCATAGCGTTCGCTGGGAGTCGCCGTTTCCGCCGCCGGCCGGCCCAGCCGCTCCCAGGCAGCCAGCCCGCGCTCCTGGGTGCGGCGCTTCAGCATCGCCACAACCTCCGGCGGATCATCCTCCGTGCGCAGTTCCTGCAGGCGCGCAACGCCGGCTGCGGTGGCCAGCTGCATCAGCGACGCCTGGTTCAGCGCGTCCTCGCGCTGGTCCGGGCCCTGGATCCGCAGGCCGCGCACGAGTGCCGGGAGGGTGAAGCCCTGCAGCGTCAGCGTGCCGCCCACCACCACCAGGGCGGCGAGGACCAGCACCGGCCGGTGTTCCAGATCCGGGGGCAGCACCAACACCGCGGCCAGGGTGACCACACCCCGCATTCCGGCCCAGGAAACCACCGCGGCGTACTGCCACGGCGGGGCCGGGTCGTGCCGCCGCACGGCCGGAATCAGCCGGGGCAGGTACGTCGCCGGGAACACCCACACCGGACGGAGCACCAGCACCGCCAGCAGGATCACCGCGCAGCCCGCCCAGATGCGGCCGGCGCCGAGGGAATCGTCCTGGACGCCGTCGACGATGCTCCGCACCTGCAGCCCGATCAGCAGAAATACTGAGTTCTCCAGCAGGAACTGCACCGTGTTCCAGTTGCTGCGCTGGCTCAGCCGGGCGGCGCCGTTGGGCATCGACGGCGCCTTCGTGCCCATCACCAGCCCGGTAACGACGACGGCGAGCACACCGGACGCGTGGATCGCCTCGGCCGGGAGGTACGCGACCAGCGGGGCCACCAGCGACGTCGAGGTGTTGATCGCGACGTTCCGGATCCGCTTGCGGAGTGCCGTCAGGATGTACGCGGCGGCCATGCCCACCACCAGCCCCCCGCCCGCCGCGAGCAGGAAGTCCCCGGCAATCCCCGCCACGGACACCGCCCCCGAGATCGCCGCGATTGCCGAGCGCAGGCAGATCAGTGCCGTCGCGTCGTTGACCAGCGATTCACCCTCAAGGATGGCGACAATGCGGCGGGGCATCCCCACTTTTCGCGCGATGGCGGTCGCAGCCACCGCGTCCGGCGGCGCCAGAACCGCGCCGAGGGCGATCGCGGCAGCCAGCGGGATCTCCGGGAACAGCCACCAGACCACCAGGCCCACGGTGATGGTGCCGAAAATGACGTAACCCACCGAGAGCAGGCCGATGGCGCGGCGGTTGGAGCCGAAATCAAAGAGGGATGTCCGCAGCGCCGCGGCGTAAAGCAGGGGCGGGAGCAGGCCGACCAGGACAACTTCGGGGTTCAGCTCTATGTGCGGAACGAACGGAAGGAAGGAACCCGCGACGCCGGCCAGCACCAGCAGCAACGGAACGGAAACGTTGAGCTTCCGGCCCAGGGCACTGCCGGCACAGACCACCGCGACGAGAACCAGAAGTCCCAGCGCGATTTCCATTGGGCCATTCTCTCAGGCCGGCAGAAACGCGAACCAGAGGACTTTGCGGGCAAGATTCCAGTGGACCGATGTGGGCGGAAAGAAAACCATTGACTCTTCAACTTTCGGCGTCTATATTTAGTTGTAGCTTCAATCAAACAACTACAAGGCAGAACAGAACCTGATGAAGAACCTCCTGGCCCGCATATTCGGAAAGAAGAACCCCATGACGAACATCACCATCATCGGCAACGGCAACATGGCCCGAGGAATCGCCACCCGCGCGCTCGCCGCCAACCAGAGCGTCGAGATCCTCGGCCAGGAGGCCGGCAAGGCCCAGGCCCTGGCCAACGAGCTCGGTGGGGGAGTCACGTTCGGGAGCACTGCCCAGGCCCCCAAGGGGAGCATCGTGGTCCTGGCCGTTCCGTTCGATGCCGCGAAATCGCTGGTGAGCACCTACGGGGAGGCTTTGGCCGGCAAGACCATCGTGGACATCACGAACCCCGTCGACTTCGAGACCTTCGACTCACTGGTCGTGGCGCCGGGGACCTCAGCCGCGGAGGAGATCGCCAAGCTCGCCCCGGCCAGCGCCCACGTGGTCAAGGCCTTCAACACCACGTTCGCAGGCCCCCTTGCGGCCGGCGAGTCCGGCGGCCAGCCCCTGGATGTGTTCATCGCCGGTGACAACGCCGACTCCACCGGTGCTGTCGGCAGCTTCGCCAGTGCCGCAGGCCTGCGCCCCCTGGTGGTCGGACCGCTCAAGCGGGCCCGCGAACTCGAAGGCTTCCAGTTCGTCCTGATGACCATGCAGGCCAATCCCGAGTTCGCGGACTTCAAGTGGGACACCGGACTCCAGGTCACCAAGTAAATGGAAACCACTGACACCGGGCACGTCATCGCAACTGCCGGATCCACGGATCCGGCGAAGCCCCTGGTAGTGCTGCTGCACGGCCGCGGCTCGAACGAACAGGACATCATCGGCCTCGCCGACCACCTGCCGGAAGGCCCCGCCTACGCCGCGGTGCGGGCGCCGATCGCCGAAGGCGGTGGCTACGCCTGGTTCGCCAACCGCGGCATCGGCCGGCCCACTGCGGAATCCCTGGCCGAAACGATGGCTTGGTTCCGCGCCTGGCTGGATGCTGCGGCTCCGGCTGGCAGGCCCGTGGTGCTGGTCGGATTCAGCGGCGGGGCAGCCTTCGCGGGCGGCCTGCTGCTGGCGGATCCGCAACGTTTTGCGGGCGCCGCTGTCCTTTACGGCACCCTGCCCTTCGACGCCGGCGTGCCCGTTACCCCCGCCCGTCTGGAGGGCGTTCCAGTCTTCGTGGCGCACGGTGAGCAGGACCGCGTCATCCCCGCGGAACTGCTGCAGCGCACCTGGGACTATCTGCATGGCGGGTCCGCTGCCGCCGTCACTTCCCGCCGCGATCCCGGCGGGCATGGCATCACCGGCCAGACCCTCGCCGAGCTCGGCGGCTGGCTTGAGGGACTGCTTAACCCCGCCGGCTCCCGGTAGCTACCCGCGCGGGGGCTTCCCCGCTGACAGAAGCGGACGACGGCGGGAGGTCCCGCCGTCGTCCGCTTCTTCCGTTTTACGCGCCGAGCAGGCCGCCGCTGGCCCAGCGGCGTACCGCAAGCTTCTCGCCGGCGTCGAACTCCAGCAGCGCCACCCGGCAAAGTTCCTCAACATTTGCGGTCCATGCTGCCGCCAGGTCCGCCGCACTCGGCTCGTCATTGAGCGGGAAATTGACGTAGGCGAGGCCCTGAAGGACGAAGCTCACGGCGTTGCGGGAGACCGGCTGGCCGGCGCTGACGCAGTCGTCCCGCACCATGCGTGACAGTTCGGTGCGGCTGGCCGGATGCTCACGGAGCCTGGCTTCCAACGCCTGGAACATCTGCCGGAACTGGGCTGCGGAAAGTGCCGGTACGTCCGTCACCCTGCTGACCTGCTCCTCGATGCCTGGCTGCACGTCGGCCGCCGAGGGGAGATCCTCGCCCGAGAACCTTTTCGCGTCCCAGACCCAGCCGCCCTGTGCCGGGGAATATTCGATTTCCTGGCCGATTTGTGACACCCAGGTCCCGAACTTTCCATAGCCGCCCCAGTCTGTCTTCAGGGACGGATCCGCCGTGAGTGCCCGGTGGGCCACCAGCGCGCCCACCACCGGTCCGGGAGCGGTGCGGACGAACTCCAGGACCTCCCGGACCCCGGGCGAGGCCTTCTTGGGCTTGGCCTTCGCGGCCGTCGGGGCACTCTGCTGCTTCTCGGATGCCATCGCGTGGGCGGGCTCCACCGCTGTCCCATTGAGGATGGCGACGAAGTCGTGGGATTCCACCACATGGTCAGCCATCTCCCGGTAGGCGAAGGCCACGGCACCGGCTGCGATGACGGTGGTCATCCGGTCGGCGGCCCGGAAGCGCTGGATCAGGGAGGTGAAGTCGGCATCGGCCGAGGCGATGAAGAACTCTTCGATGCCGACGTTGCCGGAGAGGGCATCCATGGCATCGAGCACCAGGTTGATGTCCGTGCTGCTCTTTCCCCGCTGCGTCAGGGAGGGGCAGTCGATCACGCGGAACCCGGCGCGGGTCCAGTACGTCCGGTACTTCGAGTAGACCACCGGGTTCAGGTAGCAGTTGCGGATAAGGAAGCGGCGGGCATCCTCGCCGGAACCTCCCGCCGACAACGCATCGGCCCAGTGTTTGGGGTCTTCGGCAAAACGTTTGGCCGCCATGGGATCAAGAGCCTGGAGGCCGGTGAAAACATTGTCGAAGTCAACGAACATCGCGGCGCGGATGCCGGGCCTGCGCGAAGGTGGGACGGCCTCATTCATTCGTTCAGCCTAGGTGCTGAGTTCCCAGTGGACTCGGATTGCCTCGGCAATGGGGCCCGCGGCGACGTCCACCCGGAAAGCCACGGGCGCGGTTCCTGTCTCCTCGATGACGGCGTCGCGGTACACGCGGCCGCACGAAGGACAGAGGGTGTAGAGGTCCTCATCCGCAGGCCATTCCGCCAGTCCCGCGGGAACTGCGGTGTTCTCTCCGATGTACACAGGGACACCCTGGGAGTTGGCCTGGATCAGCCCGTCTTTGCTGACGGTGTTGCCGCACACGCAGGTGATGGTGGTGACGTCATGATCCACCACTTCGGCGGTTTCAGTGTCCATGATGAACCTCCCGGCGCTGGAAGAGACGTGCTGGTACCAGCTTATGCCTGCTGGTCCCTGCGAGCGCCTGGCGGGAACCAAATAGCGCTGACGTGCACGGCTTTGTCCATGCTTGAAAATTCTCATTGTGATGGATGCCCAACAGGGCCACCATGTTGGTATGAACGCTGACACACCGAAGGCTGCGGAACTGACCCTTCCCCAGGCCTTCCTCCTTCTGGCAACGAACGACAAAGACGGCAAACCTGAAGTGCCGATGTTCGCACTCAGGACCACCTTGGCAGGGGCGATACTGGCCGAGCTGGACCTGATCGGTGCGATCGAGCTGCAGGGGAAGCACGTCCGGGCCACCGGGGACGCCCCGGAAACGGAGCTTCAGCACGAGCTGGAGCTCATCCGCGGCAAATCCAGGCCCCATACTCCCAAGCGGTGGGTCTCCATGCTGGAGGGCCGCGCCGAGGTGCAGCGCTTCTACGAGGGGATGGCGGAGCAGGGCATCATCGAACATGTCGGCGAAAAACGCCTGGGCCGGTTCCGGGCCGTGCGGTACCCGGAGAAGGACCACGCTCCGGAGGCGGCGCTCCTGGAGAAGATCGAGGCCGCACTCAGCGGTCCGCCGTCCAATCTCGTCGCCCCTGAGTCCGGGGCGGCGGATTCTACGGCGCCTGACGCCGGGGCAGCTGATGCGGTTGTTCCCGATGCCGGTTCGCCGGTTGCGGGGGCCACTGATGCGGGGGCCAGTGAGGCGGCGGCCCCCGAGGCGGCGGAGCCGGCAGCCAAGGTGCCCGATGCCAGGACCAAGGCGCTTATAGCCCTCCTTCAGGCGGCCGGGCTGCTCGGCAAGCTCTTCCCGGCAGCAGACAGGGTCAGGGCAAGCCAGCTGGCCAAGGACTATTGGCCAACCCGTGCCGTGGAAGACGAACTTCGCCTGATCAGGCTGGCGCAGGAAGAAGCCGCAAACCTCTGAAGCCGGCTGAGACGGCCGTTCGCAGACAGCAGGGCGCCGGAGTTGTCGATCCGCCGCCCCGTATCATCGGACGCACCCGTCCCCTTGAGAGTGGAGAAACCAATGCAGCTCGGCGCTTTTTCGATCAGCCTCACGGTCAAGGACATCGCGGCTTCCGCTGCGTTCTACGAGAAGCTCGGCTTCAGCAGTTTCGGCGGCGACATCACGCAGAACTGGCTCATCCTGAAGAACGGCGAGACGGTCATCGGCCTCTTCCAGGGGATGTTCGAGAAGAACATGCTGACGTTCAACCCGGGCTGGAACCAGAACGCGGAGGCCGTGGATTCCTTCACCGACGTGCGCGAACTCCAGCGGGATCTCAAAGCCAAGGGCATTGAGTTCCTCTCCGAGGCTGACGAGGGAACCACCGGGCCGGCAAGCTTCATGCTCGCGGACCCCGACGGCAATCCGGTGCTCTTCGACCAGCACGTCTGATCTAAACCCCAGGCACCCGAAGCACCCCGACGGCTGCCTCCAGGTAAGGCGCCGGATGGGGATCGGTCCCGGCGGCCCACTGCATCCACGCCTCAAAGGTTGCCGCGAGGTACGCCGCGCACAGGTAGCCAGCCGCATCCTCGCGGACCCCGGCGGCAACCAGGTAGGCCCGGGCCACTTCGCGCTGCGTCGCCAGGGATGCGTAGCTCTGGCTGCCCAGTTCGGGGTGTTCTGCGATCAGGCGGAGCCGGCCGCGGGTCACCGCGAGATCGTGCAGAACCGCAACCCCTGCGACAGCTGCCTCGCGCAAACCCGCCAGGATGCCGCCGTCGTCCGCTGATTCCGGGCCTGCCTTCAGTACCCGCGCGGACGCCTCAACCACTGGTTCCATGCCGCCCCAGATCAGCTCCGCCTTGCTGGAGAAGTAGCGGTAGAGGCTCTTGCGGCCGACGCCGGCCTCGCGGGCGATGTCCTCCATGGACGTCTGCTCGTACCCTCGCTCGGCGAAAAGCCGCAGTGCGATGGCGGCCACTGCATCGGGGTCAATGGTCACCGGGCGGCCCGTGGGCCGCGGAGTCGAGGTCGTCAATGCGTCCGAAGGCATCTCGCCAGTATTCACCCTTACATAATGACACAGAGTGTCATAAAGTGGTTGGCATCAGCTTCAACTACGTTCGGGAGGACATCATGGGCAACGAAGCCGCATGGCAAGAAGTCATCACCAACGGCCGCTTTTCGGGCAGGACGGTCATCGTCACAGGCGCCGGATCAGGCATCGGCCAGGCCACCGCCCTGCGGATCGCCAAGGAAGGCGGCCGCGTCATCGCCGCCGATATCAGCAAGGAGCGCCTGGACAGCCTGGTGACAGAGAACCCGGGACTGGACCTGGTCCCCGTGGCCGGCGACATCTCCACCGAAGAGACCGTCGCAGCCGTGGTCGCTGCCGCCGGCGGACGCGTTGATGCCCTGGCGAACGTCGCCGGCATCATGGACAGCTTCGCCCCGATCCACGAAGTGGACGACGACACCTGGGACCGCGTCTTCCGGATCAACGTCACCGCCCTGATGCGTCTCACCCGCGCGGTAGTGCCACTGATGCTCGACGCCGGGACCGGCTCCGTCGTCAACGTCTCCTCCGAGGCGGGGCTGCGCGGTTCCGCCGCCGGCGTCGCCTACACGGCGTCCAAGCACGCCGTCATCGGCCTGACCAAGAACTCGGCCGTGATGTACGGGCCCAAGGGGCTGCGCTTCAACGCTGTGGCACCCGGCGCCACCATCACCAACATCGTGGCAAACTGGGGATCGCAGCTGGCGGCCGAACGTCTGGGGCCGCTCATGCAGGTCAACATTCCCACGCCCGCCACCTCGGCACAGCTCGCTGCCTCCATCACCTTCCTGCTCAGCGACGACGGCACCAACCTCAACGGCGCGGTCCTGGCGTCCGACGGCGGCTGGTCGGCGCTGTAGGGAGCGGCACCGTCAGGGAGCGGCGCCTAACAACAGCGGGCGACGGCGGGAGGTTCCGCCGTCGCCCGCTTCCGTTTGTGCGCACCCCTGATTTCAAGGGATTGGGCCGCGGGTCTTGACAGGTGCAAAACGTTTTGGCTACTGTGATCAACACAACAAGCAAAACGTTTTGCAAAGGAACAGTCAATGGCGACAAAGATCGGCATCCGGGAAGTGGCCAAGGCCGCCGGAGTTTCAGTGACAACGGTTTCCCACGCCCTCAATGACGCCACAAGCGCCCGGGTCAACCAGCAGACCCAGCAGCATGTCCGGGCCGTGGCGAGGGATCTCGGCTACGCCCCCAACAGGCTCGCCAGCGGGCTGCGCAACCAGCGGTCGCAGATCCTCGGCCTGGTCAGCGACGAAATCACCACCACACCCTTTGCCGGCGCGATGATCCGCGGAGCCCAGGATGCCGCCTACGAGCGCGGCTACGTGCTGATGGTGGTGAATTCCGGGCTGGACAGCGAGCTGGAAAAACGCGAAATCCGCATACTCCAGCAGCACCAGGTGGACGGCATCGTCTACGCCAAGATGTACCACCAGGGCGTGATGCTGCCGGAAGAACTGGACGGTCTGCCCACAGTCCTCCTCGACGCAGTCTCCACCGATGCGTCGGTCTCCTCGGTGGTGCCGGACGAGATCGCAGCTGCCGATGCGGCCGTTGAAACCCTGATCAGTGCGGGCCACACCCGGATCGGAATGATCAACAACGTGGACGACATCCCGGCAACCCACGGCCGGTTGGCAGGATTCCACAACGCCCTCCGCCGGCACGGCCTGACGCCTGATCCGCGGCATATCACCGCCGGAGTGGCGGACACGGCGGGTGGACGGGAAACGGCGATGGATCTGCTGGCGCTCCCGGACCGGCCATCGGGCCTGTTCTGTTTCAGCGACAGGGTGGCGATGGGCGTGTACCAGGCGGCCTCGGCGCTTGGCCTGCGCATCCCGGAAGACCTCTCGATTGTCGGAATGGACAACCTTGAGCTCATCGCCGACGCCCTCTGGCCCGGGCTCACCACGGTGGCCCTGCCGCACTACGACATGGGGCGTTGGGCCGTGGTCCGGCTCCTCAACGATATCGAAGGCCCAGGCTCACCGGCGGTCCAGGAAAAACTCGCCTGCCCGGTGGTACACCGCGGTTCGGTTGGCCCGCCACCGCTCTAAGGCGGGTCCAGCCCTCACATCCCACACACGTTACAAACCCCGTTTCCGGTCACGAAAAAGGGGCGCAGCCGTTGCACCGGCTACGCCCCACGGACACGGGCTACTCATCCACGCACGAAATCAGCAGAAAGACTCAACCATGAACAAGCGATTCACCCGTATCCTGGCCACCAGCCTAGCGGCAGCCTCACTCCTCGGCACCCTGGGCGCCTGCAGCAAAGGAAGCGCCTCATCATCCTCCGAGGGCGCCAACGAAATCACCATGTGGACCCACAACGCGGGCAATCCCGAGGAACTGAAGGCCATCGAGGACGTCGTCGCCGCCTACAACAGCAGCAGCGACGCGAAGGCAAAGGTCAAGGTCCAGGCCTTCCCCCAGGATTCCTACAACGACTCAGTGGTGTCCGCCGCATCGGCCGGTAACCTCCCGTGCATCGTGGACATTGATGGTCCCAACGTTCCCAACTGGGCCTGGGCGGAATACCTCACGCCGCTGAAACTGTCCGCAGACCTTGCCGGCAACCTCCCCAGTACGGTAGCCAAGTGGGACGGACAGACGTATGCGGTGGGCTACTACGATGTCGCCCTGGCCATGATGGCCCGTGCCTCGGACCTCAAAGCAGCCGGCGTGCGCGTCGCCACCATCGAGAAGCCGTGGACCGCCGCCGAGTTCCAGGACGCCCTGACCAAGCTCAAGGCACTGGGCAAATGGGAGCACCCGCTGGACATGGGAACAGCCGGCACGGGTGAATGGCTGCCCTACGCCTACTCGCCGCTGCTGCAGTCCTTTGGCGGGGACCTCATCAACCGCGACGGCTTCCAGTCGGCGGACGGCGCCCTCAACGGTGACAAGGCCGTTGAGTGGGCCGGCTGGTTCCGCGGCCTGGTCGACCAGGGCTTCATGGCCCAGAAGAGCGGCAAGGACTCCACCCAGGACTTCCTGAACAACAAGAGTGCCATCCTGTACACCGGGTCCTGGGCCGCGGACAAAGCCAAAACCGCCCTGGGCGATGACCTGGTGGTCATGCCCACCGTGGACCTCGGCAACGGCCCCAAGATCGGCGGAGCTTCCTGGCAGTGGGGCGTGACCAGCGGCTGCGAGAACGCCGAGGCCGCCATGGACTACCTCTCCTATTCCCTGAAGCCGGAGAACCTCGCCGCGGTGGCCAAGGCCACCGGCACCATCCCGGCGACCGATGACGCCGCCGCGCTGATCCCGGCCTTCGCCGAAGGTGGCGCCAACCGCATCTTCATGGAGTTCTCCCGCAACTACGCCGTGATGCGGCCGGAGACCCCCGCTTACCCGTTCATTGCCACCGAGTTCGGCAAAGCAGCCCAGGACGTCCTTGCCGGAGCAGATCCCCAGGGCGCGCTGGACAAGGCCGCCAAGGCGATTGACGCCAACATCAAATCCAACGGCGGCTACAAGAAATAGCCAGCGATCAGGGGTACGGACGGCGGCGGCCACGCGCCGCCGTCGTCCAAACCCCAGGTCCTGTCAAGGAGACTCCCATGACACTCAGCCCACTCCCCACCCGTCCACCACAGGCCGTCACCGAGCCGGTGCAGGCAAGCGGCCCAACCCGCTCCCGCCGCACCCGCCCCGGCTTCCTCCGCGAACAGATCAGCGGCTGGGGCATGATCGCCCCCGCTGCCGCCCTTCTCCTGCTGTTTGTTTTCCTGCCCGCAATCATGGGCTTCGGCCTGGCCTTCACCAACGCCCGCCTGATTTCCCCACGGCCCGTGGAGTTCGTGGGGACGGATAACTTTGCCCGGCTCTTCGCTGATCCCACGTTCTGGCGCGCACTGCTCAACGTCACGTACTTTGCGGTGATCGTTGTGCCGGTGCAGTCCGCCCTTGCCCTGGCCATGGCGCTGCTCATCAACAAGAAGTTCCGCGGCGTGAACTTCTTCCGCACCATCTACTTCCTGCCGGTGGTCACCTCCATGGTGGTGGTGTCGCTGCTCTGGATGTTCATGTACCGCCGTGAGGGCCTGATCAACGAGCTGCTCTCCACGTTCAGCTTCGGCCTGATCCAGGGCGCCGACTGGCTCAACGATCCCGCCACGGCCATGCCGGCCATCATCGCCCTGTCGATCTGGCAGGCAGCCGGGTTCCACATGATCATCTGGCTCGCCGGGCTTCAAAGCGTCCCGGGTGAGCTGTACGAGGCTGCGCAGCTGGACGGCGCCAGCCACTGGCAGCAGTTCCGGTTCGTCACCTGGCCGGGCCTGAAGCACACCCGCAGCCTGGTCCTGGTGACCATCACCATCCAGGCGCTGGGACTCTTTGACCAGGTCAGCGTGATGACCCAGGGCGGTCCCCTGGATTCCACCACCACCATCATCTACGAGGCAGTACGGTCCGGGTTCAAGCAGCAGGAAACCTCCTACGCCTCGGCCATCTCGCTTGTATTCTTCGTCCTCGTGCTGCTGGTTTCCGCAGTGCAGCGCTACCTGACCCGAGAGAAGGACTGACGTGAAACCGACCCTCACTTCCGCCCACCTGACCAGCGCGGGAACCATGGCAGTACGAATCCTGTTCGCCGCTGTCGCCGTTTTCCCCATCGTGTTCATGCTGGTGTCCTCCCTCAAGCCGGACCAGCAGATCTTCGGTGACATGTCCTCCGTGGCGGCTTTCCTGCCGATCGGGAACATCTCGTTCGACAACTACGCCGCGGTGTTCGACCGCGTCCCCGCCGCCCGCTTCCTGATCAACTCCATCGGGGTGTCGGCGGTGACGGTGGTGCTGGGCATCTTCGTCAACAGCCTCTGCGCTTTCGCCCTTTCCCGCATGGAGGTCCGAGGCAAACGGATCGTTTTCAGCGCCATCCTCGCCACCCTGATTGTGCCGTTCCAGACCCTGGCGCTGCCGCTGGTGTGGTGGGTCAACCAGCTGCCCTACTTTGAGCTGAACGGCTTCAGCCTCGAGTTCTCCAAGGGCTGGCTGGACACCTACCAGGTCCAGATCATCCCGTTCATCGCCAACGCCTTCTCCATCTACCTGTACCACCAGTACTTTGAGTCCATTCCCAAGGAACTGGATGAAGCGGCCCGGATCGACGGCGCCGGGTGGTTCAAGATCTACCGGCAGGTGGTCATGCCCCTCGCCGGGCCGGCCACGGCCACAGTGGCCATCCTGACCTTCCTGCCCGCCTGGAACTCCTACCTCTGGCCGCTCATGGTGGTCCAGTCCGAGGAGCTGCGGCCCGTGATGATCGGCATCCAGTACTTCTTCCAGCTCAACGTCTCCTGGGGCGAAGTCATGGCCTACGCCTCGCTCATCACCGTGCCCGTGGTGATCCTCTTCATCGCGTTCCAGAAGTCCTTCATCAACAGCATCGCCTCCAGCGGCGTCAAGGGCTGATGCCCTTATGACCTCAGCCCTTAGTTCGAAAGAAGCACCCGCAGCCATGGCAGCAGCCCTCACCGTAGACTCCCGGTTCCGGCCGGAGTACCACTTCACCGCAGCCCGCAACTGGCTGAACGATCCCAACGGACTGCTCTACTCCAAGGGCGTCTACCACCTCTTCTACCAGCACAACCCCCACGGCGTGGACTGGGGAAACATGTCCTGGGGCCACGCCACCTCGGCGGACCTGGTGCACTGGGACGAGCAGGCGGTAGCCATCGGATTCGACGCGCAGGAAGCCATTTTCTCCGGTTCCGCCGTCGTGGACGTCCACAACACCAGCGGCTTCGGGACCGGGGGAGCCGCACCCTTGGTGGCCATCTATACAAGCGCTTACTCGCCAGAATCCGCACTGGCGGGACGCCAGGCGCAGTCCCTCGCGTACAGCACCGACGAGGGCGCCACGTGGCTGAAGTACGCGGGGAACCCGGTCCTGGACCGGGCGTCCGCCGAGTTCCGTGACCCGAAGGTCTTTTGGTACGACGGCGGCGCGGAGAGCTACTGGGTCATGGTGGCGGTCGAAGCACTGGACCGCGAGGTCCTTCTGTACAAGTCTCAGGATCTGAAGACCTGGGAATACCTGAGCACCTTCGGCCCGGCCAACGCCACCGGCGGAGTGTGGGAATGCCCGGACCTCTTTGAACTGCCGGTTGAAGGGGAACCCGGCACCACCAAATGGGTGCTGGTGGTGAACCTGAACCCCGGCGGCATCGCCGGCGGTTCCGGTGGCCAGTACTTCCTCGGGGAGTTCGACGGCGTCCGGTTCCATTCCGAAAGTACGGTCACCGAAGGGATGCAGGAGGACGCCAGCAGGATGGGGGAGTACGGCTGGCTCGATTGGGGCCGGGATTACTACGCTGCCGTGTGCTTCAGCAATGCTCCGGACGGGCGCAGGCTGATGATCGGCTGGATGAACAACTGGCAATACGGCGCCATGACTCCCACCGGCGGCTGGCGGGGCGCCATGACCCTGGTGCGGGAAGTCACCCTTGTCCGGCAGGCCGGGCAGGTGGTGCTGAAGCAGCAGGCGGTTGATCCGTTTGCGGGAACCGGGGATGTTGTGTGCGCCCTCGCGCCGCAGCAGCTCTCCGGTTCTTACCCGCTGGCCGTGGATGGTCCCGCGGATGTGCTGCGGATTGATGCCGAGTTCGTGCCGGGGACGGCGGACGAGATTGGCCTGGTGCTGCGTGAGGGCACCGGTGAACGGACCGTCCTGGCCTACAACGTCGCCCAAGGGGTGCTTCGCCTGGACCGGACAGCGTCCGGGGAGACCCGCTTCCACGAAGATTTTGCCTCAGTGGAGCGGGTCCCCGTGGCGCTGGAGGATGGCAGGTTGCGGCTTCGGGTCTTCCTGGACCGCTGCTCGGTGGAGGTCTTCGCCCAGGACGGGCTGGCCACCATCACGGACCAGATCTTCCCCAGCGAAACGAGCACGTCGCTGTCTGCGTATGCCAACGGTGAGGGTGCCACCCTGGTGGGCCTCGACGTCGTCCGTTAGCTGTCCGTCATTGTCCCTTTTCGCCCCGGGGGAGGGCCGCCGGGCTCTCCCTACCCCTCAGGCTCCGCAGGGCTCGGCGGTTCGGTCCGGAATTTGATCAGCTTGTGTGTTCCGTCGCAGTAGGGCTTGATCGCCGACGCGCCGCACCGGCAGAGCGCAACAGTCCGGCGCTGCCTCGCCACAGGCTCGCCCGAGGGTGTGAGAATTTCGAAGTCGCCACGGACCAGCAGCGGGCCGTCCGGGCAAACGATGATCTCTCCGTCGGCGGGTTCCCGGTCCGCCGGGCCTCCTTGAAGTGCCGTCATGCGGCAGCGGGGAGGCCGGAGCGGAGGGACGACTGCCCGTTTTCCCAGGCGTCCAGGACGCGGCTGGTAAGCCGGGCGTCCAGGGCGATGGCCGCCGTCGCACCGAACAGCACATCGGCGAGCAGGCCCGGTTCGGCCTCCACGAGGCCGCCGGCGAGGTCCCGTCCGGCGATCTGTTCGTGGACGGCGTCTGCCTCGACGTGCTCGTCGAAGTACGCGGTTGCCGCCGCGTCGAAATTGTGGCGGCGGAACCCGTTGCCGTAAAGCTGGTTGGGCCGGGAAGACGTCATTTCGTACATCGTCAGGTGCCCGGCAATGGCACCGCGGAGGCGGCGGTTCAGCCCGAAAAGGGACATCATGTTGACGGACGCCAGGGCGATCGCGGGCACGGTGTCAACGTAGGCGCCATACCGGTCGTCGAGTCCGAGGGCACGCATGGTGCGGCCGAACATGGCGCTGTGCATCCGGTCCGCGCGGCCGCCGCCGTATTCGTCAGCCTGGATCTCCACCAGTGCTGCCTTTGCGCGGCCGGTCAACCGCGGAATGGCCCACGTGTGCGGGTCGGCTTCCTTGAGCTGGTAGATGGACTTATGAATAAGGAACTCCCTGAGCTGCGAGACGGTGGCCTTCTTCGCAACATACTTCGAGAGGCTGGGTCCGGTGTCCGAAGCCGCGAGGGCAAACAGGACCGCTGCGACGCCGTCGCTCACCGGACCTGCAGCCGGCACCGGAGGGACGTCAGGAACCGCCGCCGATGACGCCGCGCGCAGCGCCTGTTCGAACGGCTGCTCCAGGAGCCGGCGCACCGTAATCAGGCCCGGATGCCACTCCCAGCCGTCATCCACACCATCAAGCCCGCCGTAGTGCAGCTCGTAAAGGCAGAAGAGCGCAAGCTGGATGTCGTCGTCCTCGATCACGTCGTCAGCCTCGGCCAGCCGTGCCGCGACGAGAGCCGGAAGGCCGGTCAGGGCCTCCACATTCTCCGTGGGCAGGCCAGCGAGGATCGCCAGCAGGGCTGCGCTGAGGGGGCCTCGCGGTTCTGGGATGTGCAATTGCTTCTCCTGAGGAATGTTCGGTTCGTGCAGCGCAACCAACTCGTGCAGCGCATCGGTCAGGGTCAGAACCGGTTTCGGTTGCGCGTCGGTGCCGCGGCGGGATTCTGCTTGGCCCGGCGGGCACGCAGGATGCGGCTGATGATGGCCGGGAGGAAAGTGAGAAGCAGTTTCTTCATGACGGTGGTCCCCTTGCAGTGGTTAATTCGTTGGTGGTAAATCAGCTGAGAGGGCCGCCCTTCCCGGAGGAAGGACGGCCCTCTCAGAGCTTACGGATCACGTGTTCTGGACGTGGTCCTTGGCGTCTGTGGCGCGGTCTTTGACGTCTGCTGCTGCGACCTGGCCTTCGGCCTTGACGTGTTCGGCGGCGTCGGTGGCGGTGGCCTTGACGTTTTCCATCGCCTCGCGGGCTGGTTCCTTCAGGCCTTCTGCCATGTCCTTGGCGGCCTCGGTCAATTCCGTGGTCATCGGTTCCGCGGCGGTTTTGAGGGCGTCCGCGGCTTCGCGTTCCTTGGTGCTGGCCGGGATCAGGGAGGAGATCAGCATGCCTGCGCCGAAGGCCACGAGGCCGGCGGCCAGGGGGTTGCCCTGGGTCCTGGCCTTGACCTGGGCCGGGGCCTCGCCGATGGCGTGCCCGGCGTCGTGCAGGGCGGTTCCGGCACCGTCGGTGCCGCTGTGGACTCCGCTGTGGACGCGGGTGCTGGCGTCGTCGGCTGCTCCCATGACTTTCTCCTTCACGCCGAAGACGGCGTCTTTGACGGCTCCTGTGACCTTGTCTGTTTGCCTGTGGACGATGTTGGACGGGGTGACTTTGTCGGCCACGGCGTCCACGTTGGTGCCCAGGCGGGCGCGGGTTGCTTCAATGTCTGAACGGATTGCGTCCGGGTTGTCGCTCATCGTTTTACCTCACCGGGTTTCAGGGTTGGGGGGATTTCTGAGAGTGTTTCTGCGGTCTGGGGCATGCCCTGGACCTGTTTGAGGTTCTTGCGGCCCATCGAGGCCAGGGCCGCGGCGATGATGCCCCAGATCACGGCGACGACGACGGCGGACCAGCCGAGTCCCATCAGTTCGCCCAGGGCCCACCAGAGGGCGAGGGAGAGGAACAGCAGGACGAAGTGCCCTGCGACGCCGGCGCCGGCGAGCATGCCGCCGCCCTTGCCGGCTTTGGACGCGGACTGCTTGACTTCGGCCTTGGCGAGCTCCACTTCCTGGCGCATCAGCGTGGACAGGTCGCGGGTCACCTCACCGAGCAGGTCACCGAGGGACGTGGTGTCCGCCTTCGCGTGCGCCGCGCTTGGCGGCGACTCGGGAATCTGGCTGCTCACAGGTGACGCCCTTCCGTGTCGCGCTCCGCTGGGCTGCGGAACGGGTCATCCTCGTACCGCAGCGGAGTGTCGGCAGCGGTACCGGTCGGCAGGGACTGGGTGGAGTTCGGGCTGCCTGTGGCAATCACCGGCTCCTCAAACAGGCCGCGGTCGTCCCCTGCGGCGAAAACCGTTTCCTGGCGGATGGGGGCGCCGTGCTGTACCGGGGCGGTTGTTGGCACGGGAGGAAGCGTCTGGCCGGCGGGGCGGCCCTGCGTCTCCGGGGCACCGGCGGCGAGGCCGCGGGTGAGGCGCCCGGCAAGGATGCCGGCCCCAGCCGCAATCATGAGGAACGTGCCCGGACGCTGCCGCGCAAACGACTTGACCTCGGTGAGCAGTGAACCCGGGTCCCGGCTGTCAAGCCAGGACGCCACGGACTGCGAACGCTCGGCAGCCTGACGGATCAGGTCCGATGCCACACCGGGCTGGTCGGAGGCGTCCGCCATGGTGCGCAGCTCCGAGGAGATGGTACGGATACCCTCTGCGACCTTCTGCTGCTGGGTGCCTGCCTGGCTGGTGAGGTCCGACTTGGCCTGGTGCAGGAGCTCACGGGCGCTGGTTGATACTTCGGCTGCGACGTTGGAAGCTTCGGCCTTGGCCGTCCCTGCAACGTTCTGGGCTGCGCCGGCTGCCTGGCTGGCTACCTGTGAAGCCTCTTCCTTTGCCGCACCGGTCTTGGATCCGGTGTTGCCGCTCGTGCCCACGGGAGTCGCCGGGACCGGGTTTCCGTACTGGTCGACGTTGCCGTACGGGTCGACGCTGGCCGGGGAGCCCGTCTGGGGCCACTGGTTTTCAGTCATGGTCGCTCTCTCTTTCGTGAAGGGTTCGCTGACAGGAGCTGCCAGTGTTACTGGCTTCGCAATAGTAAGCAAGGTTACTACTTAGATACTAAGCACACTTGCTATTGAATGCGCAAGGCCTGCCCCTAATTGGGCCGACCTGCGTGGACGGATATTGCGCTGGAACTTGAGGACGATACCAAGCCTGCTTGCCAAATGGATACTAAGCATGCTTATTGTAGATTGCATGCCGGAGGCTCTCAACGGAAGGAACAGCTTGCCGTGACTACTGAATCAGAGCGCGAACTCCGGAACTTTTGCCAACTCCTCTCGCAGGCTGCACGCTTGGTCCAGCGCCGCCAGGATGACGTCCTCGGTCCGTTGGGGCTCACCCGTGCGGCGGTCATAGCGCTTGAGGGTCTTGCCCCCGGCGCTCTGAACCAGGAACAGCTGGCCAGTTCCGTCCACGCAAAAAGCCAGACCATGGGCAAAATCCTCGCTAGGTTACAGCTGGCAGGGCTTGTCAGCAGGAGCCGGCATCCCCAGGATCGCCGCCAACTCATCATTGGGCTCACCGGGGCCGGCCGCGAGGCCCTTGCGGCCGCGCAGGAGGCCGAGGCGCACGCCCTCCCGGAATTCGACGTGCGGGGCTGGCAAACACTGCGGGAAGAGCTCGCAACGTTCGTCACGTCAATCCAGAATCAGGGCCCGAACCGGGGCCCGGAGGGAATGTCTGCCTAGGCGGACACCACGGAAGCGGCCGACGACGGGAAGTCCCGTGTCCCTGCTCAGCTTCGCTACAGAGCCGCTGACCTGACGCCCAGGATGCTGTCCAGCAGGGGGTTGCGGAACTTGCCCTCCGGATCGTGGGCGGATGCGAGGGCCCGGAAATCGGCGAACCGCGGATACAGCTGGTCCCACTCATGGCCGGATGGCGTGAACAGCTTGCCCCAGTGCGGTCGGGCACCGAACGGCCGGAGCAGCTCCTCCAACTCGGGCAGGACGGCTTCCACCTGCGCCTGGAGGGGCTTCCAGGTGAAGTGCAGGGCCACGCTCTGCTGCCGGTAGAACGGGCTGAGCCAGAACTCATCAGCGGCGCCCGTGCGGATTTCCGACACAAACAGCAGGGGAGCCAGCCTATCTGCCAGGCTCCGGACGGCCTCCAGGGCGGCCGGGGCGTGCTCCAGCGGCAGGATGAATTCGCTCTGGAGTTCCTCGCCGTTGCTGGGGGTGAATTCGTGGCGGAAGTGCGGGAGGCGGTCCAGCCAGGGGCCGGGCTCGTCGAACTGTGGCGTGCAGTTTTCTGCTGACATGTCGGGCAGCGGGTGCCGGGAGTGCGTCGCGGCAGTGGCCCCGAATGTGTCGCCGAGCGCAGGTTCAGAATCGAGGGCCTTCAGCCACACCTGGCTGATGAAGTCGCCGGCGTAGTCGGTGAACAGGCTGACGCTGTAGGCGCAGGAAACCAGCCTGTTGAAATCGGCCAGTGCCCTGTCCCAGGGAAGGTGCTCCAGGACGCGCTGGCGCATCCGGAAACTTGGCCGGACCTCGAGTTCAAGGCCCGTCACGATCCCCAGTGCCCCCAATCCCACCACGCTGCCGAGGAATTCGTCACCGTCCTCGCGCGATAGAGTGACCGGCTCCCCGGACGGACGGACCAGGTCGATGCTCCGGACAGCCCCGGCGAGGGACTGGTTGTCCACGCCGGAACCATGCGTGCCCGTCTGGACGGCGCCGGCCACGGAGATGTGGGGGAGGGAGGCAAGGTTATGGATGGCGACGCCGGACTGCTCCAGCTTCCGGCACAACTCGCCGTAGCTCACGCCGCCGCTGACCTTGACAGTCCGGCGCGCAGAGTCCAACTCGATGGTCCGGGGCAGGGCATCGAGCAGGACGTGGGTGCCGTCGGTGTCGCCCACGGGGTTGAATGAGTGCCGCGAGCCCAAGGCTTTGACACGGCCGGCACCTTCAACCACCTCGGCAAGCTCAGCCACCGACTCCGGCCTGCGGACGTTCGCTGATGAGTATTCGAGGTTTCCTGCCCAGTTCTTCATGGAACCGACTTTCCGCTGATTGGTTTCGCTCCGTCAACTGTGAGCGCTAACAACTCTGCTGTCAAGGAGCCGTTTCCACAGCTAGGCAGCCACCCAGGGGCTCAGGAGGAAGCCCCTACACTCCGGCATTTGAGAACACGCTGCCGATAAAGGCCGAGAGCCGGTCGGCGGCGGCCTGCGTCCCGGCCTGGGAGGAGGTCCGGGTATGGGCCTCAACCGACAGCGTTCCCTTGCGTGCACCCGCCCGCACATGCCACTCACCCGTTCCGTCGGACAGTTGGTAGTAGATGGCGTAGCTCGAGTCGGCGGCAAGGGTGGTGTTCAGCTGCGTGACTCCTGACCACGGACGGGAGACTCCTCCCATCGGTTCCTCCTGGATTGTGGTGCAGTCGCGGAGCATGGCGGCCCGGATATCAAAAGGAAAGGGGGCTGCCGCCGTCGTCGGCATGCCAATAACGCTGAACTCGGCGAATTCCAGCTTGCTGGCACCATCGGCCATCCCCTGGCCCAGGATCCTCCGACGAGCGAGCCAAGATATGTCGCATCACTGAAGGTGCACGGGGGCGCGGCCGACGGCGATGAAGGGGCCGCCGTGAAGCCGGGCATCGACCCGATCACCGAAGCGCGCGGGAGCGTCACAGGGCTCCCGTCCGGCCCGGTGACGCCCGTGAACAGGGCGACGAGATCGTCGGCGGTGCGGGAGTTGGGCGGCAGCGGGGCCATAGTCGGGGGATTATTTGTGGCCTGGTCGATGAGCTCCTTGGCCAGGCCGGCCATGGAGTCCAAGGCGGGCTTAGCATCGGCCTCCGAATCGAGGACGGCAACTGCAAGACTCAGCGTGATGGACAGCGTTCCCGCAAGCACCCTCGGCCCGGCCGAGCCGTAATCTCCTGGGCCCTTCGGCTTTGTGGTCTGCATCAAGCCGTGCTGCTTCTCACCGATCGGCGGAGCAGCCAGCAACTGCACAGCGTACGTGGAAGTCCTGCCGGATTCCGTCGAGGCCAGGTCAAACTGCCTGCAGGCTGATACCTGCTGCGGTGTGTAGTCGAAATCGGCTTTGGCGATGGCGTCCTTCCCTGCACTCCGGAGCGTAATCATGATGGTGGTGGCCGGTCCGGACTGCCCGCCCTGCCATCGCCAGCAAGGCGGCCACGGCGCACGCCAGCAGCCTTCTGCTGTCTTTGCCTATCCTGGACCCGCAGCCTTTTTCAGCTCCGTCAGCGAACATGTTCGGCCTCCTCTGCCGGGCCAAGGCTATGGTGCCGGGCATATACCGGCCAGGGTATTTTGGCCTACAAGCATCCCCAACCCCCGTCCCAGTCTTTTGCACCGGAAAAACCCAAGCGCGGCTGGCCGGATAGAGGGATACTCAGTACGACGGCGGAATTCGAAGCCCGCATCTAAGGATGGCGAACAATGACCCCCAGCACCGGAAGCCCCAAAGGCATCGCGAATCACGACGCAGCAGTAATTGGTGGACTTGCCAGCAAACTCGGCGATCTGGCCAGGGAGCTTCAGCAGCAGCAGGATCCGGACACTCTCCTGACGGACATCGTCCACGCCGCGCTGGACCTGATCCCCCACGTTGCCGATGCCTCCGTCAGCCTGGTGACGGGCAGGAGAACCGTGGAGTCCAGGGCCGCCTCCGGTGAGCTTCCCCGGAGGATCGATGCCCTGCAAAGCGAGATCGGCCAAGGGCCCTGCGTTGATGCCGCCTACGACGAGCGGATAGTCCGCGTCCCGGACCTGAGCCGTGAATCACGCTGGCCGGAGTTCGCCAAGGCAGCCTACGCTGCCGGTGCGCGGAGCATGCTGTCATTTCAGCTCTTCGTCGAGGGGGACAATCTGGGTGCCCTGAATCTGTACGGCGACGATGTAAACATTTTCGACGAGGAATCAGAACAGGTCGGCTTGCTGGTGGCAGCCCATGCCGCCGTCGCGTTCTCCGGTGCGCAGGAAATCAGCCAGCTCAACCAGGCGCTGGGTACGCGTGACCTCATTGGCCAGGCCAAGGGAATCCTGATGGAAAGGTTCAAGATCAGCCCCCAGCAGGCGTTCCACATCCTGACCAGGGCAAGTTCTGATACCAACATCAAACTCAGGGACGTGGCTGATCACCTGGCGAGCAGCGGAGAAATTCTCACCCGTAAAGGCAGCTAGGCAGGCTGGGTGCTGAATGCGGTCAGCGCCGCTAGCTTCGCTTCGCCGATAGGTTCTTCGGGCAGAAGCGGGATCAGGGCCACCCGGTCCGCAAGATTGCGCACCTTGACGATCTGTTCGATCTCGTTCCCGGCGCGTGCCCGCAGGAATGGCGTCCGCGGGTGTGCAGCGGCGATTGAATTGTTGACCACCCAGGCCCACGGGTGGATCCCGGCTCTTTCCAGATCGTTCTGCAGCTCTTCGGCTTCAAGCACGGGGGTGGTTTCAGCGAGGGTGACGAGGACGACCTTCGTCTGCGCAGGGTCCTGAAGCCGCATGAGCGGCGTCACGAAACCCATGGTGTCGCCGACCTGCCGGGAGATCTCCCGATGGTACGAACCCGTGGCATCGAGCAGCAGCAGCGTGTGGCCGGTGGGAGCGGTATCCATCACCACAAAGTGCCGACGGGATTCCTGGACCACGCGGGAGAACTGACGGAACACAGCCACTTCGTCCGTGCAGGGGGACAGCAGGTCCTCGGCCAGCGCCGCGCGTCCTGCATCGTCAAGGTTCCGCCCCTTGGTTTCCATCACGTGGCTTCGGTATTCCTCGATGGCTGCATCCGGATCGATGCGTGAAACCCGCAGGCCCGGAACGGCCGTCTGGAGTGTTTCGGTCAGGTGCGCCGCCGGATCGGTGGTGGTCAGGTGAACCTCGTGCCCGCGTTTGGCCAGGGCAACCGCGATCGCAGCAGCGACAGTCGTTTTTCCGACACCGCCCTTGCCCATGCACATCACCAGACCGTGGCCGTCCCGTTCCACCTCGTTGACAAGCGCTGCCAAGGGGGAATCCTCAACCTCGGGAGCGTGCGCTACGTTGCCGGTGATGGCGGCGTCGGAAGTGCCCGCGAACAGTGACTCCAGCGCCGGAATGCCCACCATATTGTTTGGTTTCAGGTCCAGGACATCGCGGGGCAGGCCGGCGACACCCGGGGGAATGGCCGCGAGGGCCGCTGCTTCGCGGGCGCGCAGGGCGTGCGCCAGCTCCTCGTCACCGGCCGCTTGCGGCAGAACGCCGTTCACTACGACGTAACCGCTGCCTATGCCGATCTGGTTGAGTTCGAGGTAGGTCCGCTCAATCTCGCTCAATGAGGAAGTCTGGGCGCGGCTGACCAGCACTAGCCGTGTGCGGTCCGGGTCAGTAAGCGCCTGGACTGCCTTCGCGTACACCTGCTTGTGCTTCTCGAGGCCTGAGAGCGGGCCCAGGCAGGACGGGTCGCCTTTGCCGGCCGCCAGGAAATCCGTCCAGGACCCGGGCAGCTGCAGCAGCCGGATGGTGTGGCCTGTCGGGGCGGTGTCAAAGACGATGTGGTCATACTCGCCGAAGGTGCTGTCGTCCGCGAGCAGGTTGGTGAACTCGTCGAAGGAGGCGATCTCGGTGGTGCAGGAACCGGAGAGGCTTTCGGCGATGCCGACCAATTCAGCTTCGGGGAGGAGACCGCGCACGGGGCGATGATCCGTTCCCGGTACGCCTCGGCTGCCTGTTCCGGATCAATTTCCAGCGCAGACAGACCCGGAACGTCCTGAATGGCGGTGACGTTGTTCCCGATGTTCAGGCCAAAGACCTGTCCCACGTTGGACGCGGGGTCCGTGCTGACCAGGAGCACCTTCTTCCCTGCCCGCGCAAGGGACAGCGCTGTTGCGCACGCGACGGAGGTCTTACCCACCCCGCCCTTGCCGGTGAAAAACAGGAACCGTGGGGAGTCCTCGAGAAACTTCACAGGTGGACCTAGCAGCAGCCCGTTGAGCCGCCGCAGCAGCCGTCGGACTTTTCGTGCAGGCCCAGCAGGGCCCGGGACCCGGGCGCGACCGCAGCGTCGCCCAAGCCGGCGAAGGCCAGCAACTGGCTCCTGTTCGGGTAGGTGCCGGCGGCGACCGTCACGCCGTCGACGACGATGAGCGGAAGGCCCTTGGACCCGATCACGTGCATGAACCCGCGGACCGTCTCCTCTTCCGCGAAAGCGGTCGGCTCGCTGGCCAGGTTGTAGCGGGCAATGTCGGCACCCAGACCTTGGAGGTGACGCACGTCCGCGGTCACGTCCACCAGGGACTGGTCAATGTCGGGGCCGCAGACGCCGGTGTCACAGCACAGGGCGGATTCATAGATTCGGATGGCAGGCATGCGGTTCTCCTTGGGCTTTGGTGACGGTCCTCCTTCAGTGTATCGATATTTATCGATGCGTTGGAAGTAGTGGAGTGGGGGCACTCCCAGGCGCCCATCCCGTCGTAGCCCGGTGCCGCCGTCGGCCTCGCTCCGGTACCCTGTTGCAATGGTGCGTGGACTTGCGGACATGGGCGCGGAGGGAATCCTGCTGGCCGGGGCAGGACGGGCTATTCTCATGCAGCTGGCCGACCCCGCTGTGGGCCACGGCGTCTCCGAGCACAGCACGTTCACCGAACGCCCGGTCAACAGGCTCCGCGGCACCCTCACGTACGTTTACGCCATCGTTTACGGCACCGACGAGCAGGTGAAGGAGGTCCGTCGAAGGGTGAACCGCGCGCACGCGCCGGTACGCCGCGCCCCGGATGAAAACTCCGCCGGCTACAGCGCCTTCGACGCGCACGCGCAGCTGTGGGTGGTCGCAACCCTGTACGACACCGCCGTCACCGTCTTCGAGAAAATCTATGGCCCGTTCGACGACGGCACCGCCGATGAGATGTACGGCGACTACGCGAAGCTCGGGACGGCCCTGCAGCTCCCCGAGGAATTGTGGCCGGCGGACCGCGCAGCTTTCCGCCGCTATTGGGACGAACGCGTCCAGGCCCTGCGCGCAGACGACGCCGCCGTACGCGTCGGCCGCGGCCTCCTCTATCCCGGCAGCGCGGCGCTGTGGTACCGCACGGTCATGCCGTTCGCACGCTTCCTGACCGCAGGCCTTCTGCCCGATCAGCTCCGCCGGGACTTCGGGCTGCCATGGAGCCCGGGCCACGACCGCCGGTTCCACCTCACCATGCGCGGCCTGGCAGTGCTCTACCCTCGGCTGCCCAGGCGCATCAGGCACTGGTTCAAGGACTACTGCCTGGCCGAGTTAGCGGCCGACCTCGGCCATTAGGCGCCTGCTGGGCCGAGGGGCGGGCAGCGTCAGGACAAAGAGGCTGCCGGTGATCAGTGCGGCGCCCAGCCACGCCAGTGCCGGAAGCCGTTCACCCACCACCACCACTGCCAGGGCAGCCGCCACCACTGTCTCCGCGAGGGAAACCGTGGTGGCCGTGCTGGCGCGGACGCGGGCCAGGCCCCAGCCGAACAGCACATAGCCGGCGAACATCGGGACAAGCGCCATGTACGCGCCGACGGCCAAGTTCTGCGGTGACGCCAGAAAAGGGGCACCGGTAGCCGCGAGCACGGGCATCAGCATCAGCCCGCCGACGCCGAAGACCGTCCCCATCACCGCCCGTGAAGGTATGCCCGTGCTGATCAGCCGGTGCGCCGCCCACGAGTACAGTGCGTAGGTCAGTCCGGCCAGCAGCCCAAGTGCAATTCCCGCGGAGGATTCCCAGGCCGAACCCGTTGCCCTAGCCGCACCGGAGTTCCCCGCTTCTGCGAGACCTTCGGCGAGACACAGCAGGACGGCCCCGGAGACGCCGAGCACCGCGCCGACGGTCCACCGCCGGGTGAACGGTCTCCCGTCCACCACCCGTTCGACGACGGCGGATGCGAGCGGGGCCGAGCCGATGGAGACGACTGTCCCCACCGCCACCCCGGCCAGATGCATGGAGGAGTAGAACGCAAGCGGGTACAGGGCAACGGCCAGTGCGCCCAACGCCACCGTGGCCCAGTTGCCGCGCAGTGACGGGCTGAAAGCCAGCATGGGCCGCGCGGCGATCGCCGCCTGCAGCAGGCCGCCGAAACCCATTGCTGCCGCGCCGATTGCGAGCGGGCTCACGTCAGGAGCGAAGGTGGCCGCAGTGCCGGTGGTGCCCCAGAGGGCCGACGCCGCGAGGACAAACAGCGCTCCCCACGTGGCTCCCCGGAATCCTGAGGGCTTCACAGGTTACCGATCAACGTGGCAGCGATCCGGCGGGCTTCCAGGATGCAACTGTCGTCGCCTTCGAGCCCGGCGCGGGCCATCGAACCCTCGAGCAGGAATGCCAGGTGCCGTGCCAGGAGTGGTACCCGCCCGGGTGCGTCCGGCAGCAGTTCCGCCAGATGCCCTGAGAGCAGCGACTCCACGTCTTCCTTGTGCCTCCGGACCACCGCCCGTCCGGGGTCCCCGGCCGTCAGCTCGGCCGCTGCGTTCAGCAGGCCGCAGCCTCGGAACCCATTCTCGTACTCCAGATCCGCGTGGTCCGCATAGGCATCGAAGACGGCAAGGATGCGCTCCTCGGGGGTTGTGGCCGTCTCCAGTCTCGAGCGGTACAGCCCCAGCCATTCCTCATGGCGGGCGTACAGGTACGCCGTCACCAGCTCAGCCTTTGAGGAAAAGTTGTTGTAGAGGCTCTTTTTAGCAACGCCGGCCTCGGCTGTAATGGTGTCGATGCCCGTACCGGTCAGGCCGGTGGAATAGAAGCGCCGGGCTGCCGCCTCCAGGAGCGCCTCGCGGGCGGGCCTGCGGGCGCGGGTGGCTGCTGGTGCGGTCTGTTTCTCGGTCACTGACGGTCCTTGGCTGGTGTCGACGCTAGTAGGTAGACCAGTCTACCTACTTTACTCCGCGACCCGCCAGCATTTGCGCCAGGAACGTGGGCGGGCTAAGGAAGACGCGACGGCCGCAGTAGGGTGGGTACCCCTGCGCTCGCCGGGTCGAGCGGAACGGGGCTGACCAGGGTGGCCGGCCCCCGGTGCAGGATGCCGTTCGAGAGGGGAGTGCACCGTACGCCGCCCCGCCCGCGCATCGCCTTGTGGGCGCCGGGTGCGAGCATCTGGTCCATCCAGGCGCAGGGGTGGGCTGGCCGTCCAGCCCGGATCTGCACCAGTTCCCCGCGCGTTTCCAGGCTGAATTCGTGGCCGACCAGAGGTGCCAGATGGGCGCCTCGAAGGACAACATTGCGGCGCGTCAGCAGCGGGTCCAATGGGCCGGACCCCAACTCCGTGGCGATGGCTTCGAGGGCCTCGATCGAGAACAGTGTCACGGCAGCGTCCATGTGAGCGGCCTTGCCGAAGAACCTGTCCCCGACTATGCCTTTCCCGGCAACCAGTTCCACGCGCTCGGCATCCGTGGTGGGGACATCCGCCGCGCCTTCGCGGGCACGGCCGAAATAGGCGTGAGCCGGCGATACGAGAAGGTGGAGGATCTCGACGTCGTACTTAAAGCTTTCCGTCATGACCCAAAACTATCCCGCCGGGTTCCGGCTTCACGCCACATGCCGCCTGTGGATCTGGTACTCGGCCACAGCGAGGTTGATCACCCACGCGGCTCCCATCAGAATGGCCCTCGTGGTGACGTCCGGCGGGCTCGACAGGAGTTCCGGCACGATGAGGATCAGGGCCTGAGTCCCGGCGCCGAGGGCAATGGCGTAGGCCCGGCTCATCCATGCACCGTGCCGGGCGAAGTCACGGCGGATTACTGCCATAACGCCGAGGATGAGGCTAAGCACCATGGCCGAGCCGAAAATGAGCCTGAGGATGAGGAGGAGCTGCCCGTCGCTGGCTGGCAGCGCGTAGAACACGGCCATCCACAAGCCGGAAAGGGCCGTGAGCAGGCCGGCGGGCAGGAGCATTATGCCGGCGATCCGATGCCAGCTGCGCCTTCCCCTGCGGAGGGAGGGAGTGAACTGGAATGCCCCGAGCAGTGAGTAGATGGTGACACTGACGATGTGGATAATCACCGGGGCCGGGGAGTCGAAGAACCTGGCATTGCGTACCGTAACTGAGGCCCCTCCGGTTAGCTCGGCCAGCCGGGCAGCGCCGGCGATGACAGGGATGAGGCTGAGGAGGATCAGGCCAGCGGGCACGAGCCAGGACGGCCGACGTCGGCGGGCGGCTTTGATCTGCGGCTGACGGGGCGCGATCTGTCTGGTCACGTTCACGATGGTCCACTTCCTCCGGGTCCGGTCAAACAGCGGGCTGGATGCCTTCAATGTGTACGCTGTACACCTTTCTGTGACCTACAATAGGTGTACGCCGTACACTGGTCAAGGGGTCAGCGATTAACGGGAAGGGAAATCACATGGGCGAGGCAGTTGCCGTATCCGGGCGGGCGCGCCTGAGCAAGGACCGGGTCCTTGAGGCTGCGGTCTCGTTGGCTGATGAACTCGGCATCGGGGAATTGAGCATGCGCAGGCTGGCCCAGGAGCTGGGCGTGGTGCCGATGGCGCTCTACAAGCACGTGGCCAACAAGGATGAACTTCTTGACGGCATGGTGGATGTGGTTGTCAAGGAAATCGATCCACCCGCGGACGAGCCTGCGTGGCGGGAGGTTGTCCGGCGCCGGATCCTGTCCGCGAGGAGCGTGCTGCTGCGGCATCAGTGGGCCCGGCAGGTCCTCGAAACGCGTACCAACAAGACTCCCGGCGTCCTGGCCTACATGGACTCGTTTATTGGCATCTTCCTCGACCGCGGTTTCTCGGCGGACCTGACCCATCACGTCATGCATGCCGTTGGCAGCCGCATGTGGGGGTTCACGCAGGAACTGTTTGCCGAACCCGCAGACCGGGCCGGTGAGGGCGCAGCAGAGGTGGACACTGCGCTCCAGCTGGCCATGCTGCAGGAGATGTCCAGGCGCTATCCGAATGTCCTGAGGATAGCCATGGCTTCATCCCACGATGAAGGCGGGGTGGTGGGGCAGGGCTGCGACGACCAGTTCGAATTCGAGTTCGCCCTTGATCTCCTGCTGGACGGCATCGAAAGGCTCCACGCTGAAGGCTGGACATCCGCGCGGGGATGACCGGACCTAACCGTCGCCGTCAGGCCTGGAGAACGAGCGCAGAGCCCTGATCCAGGACTCAAAGGCGTCAAGGTGGCTGTCGTGGGAGCCTCCGGCGAGATCCAGGCGCCGGACGTTGCGCCCTCGCCCGGTGAACTCAGACTTGTCGCGCTCGGTGAACATTCCGTGTTCTCCGTAGACCACGAGAGCGGGGACGGTGATGCTCTCCCATTCGTCCCAGCGGGGCGGGATGAGAGCGTTGATGGCGGCAACCATGACATCCGGCTGAAACCGCGGCCAGAACCCATCCGGCCTTTCTTCCAGGTCCGCGGCCCATGCTCGGTGCAGCGCCCCATCCCCCAGATAGGCCCGGGCCGCATCCCTGCTGGGGAAGGGCACCGGCCAGGATCGGAAGTAGTCACCCAGCCGTTCGTTGTCGCGCTCGCTGCCGCCGCCTGCCCCGGATTCGAGCAGGATCAGGCTGGACACCAGGTCGGGACGTGCAGCCGCGACTAGCATGGCGGTGTGGCCGCCCAAAGATTGGCCTGCGAGAGTGACGGGTGCGTTCCCCACCATTTCAATGACATGTACGACGTCGGCAACGAAGGCTTCGCGGGAGAGGTCATCCGGTAACGACGTACTTCTGCCGTGGCCCCGGAGTTCGATCAGGATCGTCCGGAATTCCGGCAAAGCCCGTGCAGTGTCGAAGAATTCCTGTGCGCTGCCGGCCAACCCGTGCAGGACCACGATCGGGTGCCCATCGCGTGGTCCAATGTCGAAGCAGTTGATGCGGATGCCCGGTGCGGTGTCCACGCTGAAGTTGCGGCCCGGGTGGTTGGTGGTGGCCATGAGCTCAGCTGTCTTGTTGTTTCCCGAACCGGCTTACCGTCAGGGCAATCGCTGATCGCACCTCAGGACGGTCCTGCCACGCGCGGAGGTTGTCTGCTGCGGCGTCACCGATGAATGACACGAGTTCCTCAGCCGTAAATAGGCCCACGCCGCGAGGAGACCATCTATCCCCGCTGATAGTCGCAGCACCCGAGGCGATCGCCATGATGGGGAATACACTGACGCCTTGACCAAGAACGGCTCTGTATCGTTCCGCAGCGTCAGCTAATCCGGTGTGGCGATGACCGTCGTCGCCCCTCGTCAGGATCGCCCGGCCCTTGCGGTTCAGCTCCCACGCATAATTTGTGCCTTGACTCAACCACGAGTCAATCAGGTAGACATTGCTTCCATGGGTTACCGCATGCTCCACGTCCAGCCCCCTGCCTCCCGGCGACTTCAGCCCGTGGAATATGTAGGCGCCGGGAATCTTCACCAGTCTGTTCAGAAGGAATCCGATGACCCAGACACTGCTCCGGGTGGAGTCACCGGCACCCCTGCCCCACTCGGTCGGTTGCATCCCGTAGACCCTTTGGCTGGACGTAAGAACTATCTCCCCCGCCTTAAAGATCGGCGCTCCGAACCAGCCAATACCTAACGCCGAAACCAGACCAAGAAGATTCACCGCGGCGGAGTTTTCGTTCCCGTTCGTAAACGACCAGACCGAACCAGCCAGGAACAGGGAAGCCAACACCGAGCCGATGGAAACAAAAGCTTTTCCCCCGATCCAGATAAACAGAGCAGCGACGAGCATCACCGTTGCTCGCAGCAGGTTCAGGAAAAGCGCGTTTTCTCCGCTGTCCGGTGTTGGTCCCAGGAGGCCCATTAACGTGAGGAAACCGGCGACAAGAGCACTGAAGGCCAAGCCCCTGCCGGAATCAGCTTTCCGTTCTGAATTGTGTTCCGGCGACGCTCCGGCGTGTGGAAGTTCGTAACTGCTGTAATCAGTGTTCAGCCATTTCCACTGAGACGTCTTGATACCGAGTCGCTCCAGTTCCGATTTGCTGCTGTCCATTGAGGAATTCCGCCTAAACGTGGATTACTGTCTGTCTGCTTTGCCAGGCGCACACAAGATCCCCGTCAGAGTACACGGCCAGTTCGCGCAGGCACCTTCCGTACGATTGGGGCCACGGGGACCTGACTGACCGCTCCCCACCGGGTGCTGTTCGACCGGCTCGGCACCCGTACCACCAACGGCTACGGGAAAAGCCCGGCCGAGAGGGCTGAGATCGGCCGCTACCTCCTGACGGTGGAGCCATTGTTCAGGCAAAGCTCAACCCATGAAATCAGTACAGACTGTTCAGTCGAGGAAGTCGTGGCGGCTCTAATCAATATCGGGGCCGGCCGGGCTACAGCTTGATTCCGGCAAGATGGCGGTTGCGCGCCTCGATCAGCTGCTTCAGGTAGCGGCCAAGTACCAGCTTCTCCACCAGACGTCCCAACGGACCGAACGGAGCCGCAAATTCGATGCGGTCCACCATGGTGGTGGTCCCCGAGGAATCCTCTTTGAACTCATGGACGTGCCGGAACCGGCGAAACGGGCCTTTGACCTGCTCATCCACAAAATAGTCGGGTGACTGCATCTCGGTGATCCGGCTCGTCATTCGAAGCGGAACGCCGAAGTGCCAGGCCCGCCAGGTCACTTCCTCACCGAGGGAGATCAGGCCGGACGTCACGCCGCTAACGGCGTCTTCACGAGATCCCGCCATGGAGTCCTTGTGGATATCGATACTCCGGGCAAGCTCAAACAGCTCCGATTTCTGCATGCTTGTCCGGGTGGTGCACTCAAAGTAGACGGCCATTCTCAGAGTATTCCAGCTCTGCCACTTCGAGGGAGACAGCGCCGGCGCAAGTGCAGAGTCCCACCGGGGGACAGTCATGGGAATCAGGCTCGGATCCACTCCCGCACAAGATCAATGAATTCATCCTGCCGGGCTGCCGCTGCTTCGGCGCTGGGAAAGATCACCTGGCCGCGGTCCTTACCGATCATTTCCAGCAGCCCGCTCCACTTGGACGGATCGAAATCAAAGGCACTCCGGGTGGCCTTCGCACCACGGTGGAAAATCAGCTGGACGTGATGACGGGGCCGCAGGTTGAATGTGACCCGGTCCACCGAGCCGTAGCAAAAGCTCGGCGCCTTCCACTTGATCTGCTCGGTGATTGCCCCGTCGGCATCCAGGACAGCCAGGCGCAGGGACTCGATCGCAGGCTTCAAGGGATGATCCAGCGACTCAAGAAAAGAATCAACTGCCGGGTTTCGATTCAGCGTCATAACGGACAGTTAAGCACTTCCAGTACCGGCCTCAACGTCCCATCCCGATCACCGCGGGTCTTAAGGCCGTACTGGGCCGCCGCCCGGCCTGCGACACTGGGCGAATGAGCGGCCTCCCGGTGTTGATCCCTCCGATCGAGCGTCACGTTGACGCCAACCATGCTCTGCATCCTGACAATATCTGGATCCGCATGGTCCGGGGCGCGGTCGGAGCTGCCGTGCTCGCCGCGCTGGTGCAGAAAACGTACGATGCCACAGTGCCGGGCAACGACGTCGATGTCGTTCAGCTTTATTCGGAGTTCACGGTCCAGTCGAACCTCGCGCTCGGGATCGGGCTCGCCGTGGCAGCGGCCTTGCCCCGGACAAAGCTGCCGCCGTGGTGGGACCACGTATTCGGCGCCCTCGTTCTATACCTGGTGATGACGGGCCTCATCTACGTCGTCCTGGTTGCACCGCCGGACGAGCCCTGGTGGACCTTGGACATGTACTGGCCGCAACTGATCCACCACCGTCTGGCTCCGCTGGTCGTTGCGCTCGACTGGCTCCTTGTCACGAAGACAGTTCGCGGGCCCGGGTGGCGGCCCCTCGCTTGGCTGGGCTACCCGCTCGCGTTCCTCGTGTTCTCATGGGTGCGCGGAGCCATCGACGGCTGGTATGTATACGACTTCCTCGACCCAACGCTCGACGGCGGCTGGATTGCCATGCTGACGGTGATCGCTGAAGTGCTCGCCGCTTTCCTCGTCGTCGCGCTTCTCGTGCATTTCGCCGGTAATTGGCGCGCTGCGCTCGCAGCCGGACGCGAGCGGCGCTGACTGTTGCCCAGTCGTTGACGGGCCCGACAGCGGGAGGTTCCGCCGTCGTCGTCGGCCGTCCCCCTTGGTACCCCGGTCAGCCCTGCAGGCGCTGGCGGTATTGCCGCGGGGTTTCGCCGGCGTCGTTGAGGAAATGACGGTTGAAGTTGGACAGGTTGGAGAATCCCACTTCGTAGCAGATATCCGAGATGGCCTTGTCGCTGCGCTCCAGCAGGCGGCGCGCATGGGCCAGGCGCAGTTTGCGGACCAGGTCGCTGAAATTCTGGCCGGTGGCCCTTTTGAAGTACTTCGAAAAGGTGGGTTCCGGCATGCCCACCAGGGCGGCGGCCCCGGCCATCGTGACGCTGCCCGCGTGGTTGCTGAAGACATACTCCAAAACGATGTCGACGACGGCGGCACCCTGGCCGTCCAGCTGCGGCCGGAACCATTCGTCCGCAAGGTAGCGCCGTTCCTCCTGCGGCGCACCGGCCAGGATGGCGAACAGGGCAAAGAGGTGCTCAAGCCGCTGCAAACCGGTGGTGGTCCCCATGGCCTCGATGGCCGCGGCGGCCGTTTCGGCTGAACTGCCCAGGAACTCGATTCCCCGGGCAGACTGCTCCAGCAGCGGCCTGACCTCCGCCATCTCCGGGAGCAGGGAAGCCGCCTGTTCCACCCATTTTCCGTCGAACTGGATGACGACGTCCCGCCCTTCCAGTACTTCACCGGGCTCAAGGTCACTGACCCAGTCGTGCGGCAGCCCTGACCCGACGATGGACACATGGCCCGCTTCGAACGTGCCGATGTGGTCTCCGACGATGAACTTTCCGGTGCCCTTGCGGATGAGGTGGATCTCGTACTCGGGATGGTAATTCCACCGGGCCACCGGGCTGGGGTAGCTGTGCTGGTGCCACCGAACCGAGTGGTTGGGGTCCGGCGGGATGACTTCCCGGTTCGCCCGCATGCCCAGCAGCCTTTCGGCCAGCCTGGCCGTTGCTCCGTCGGTGGGGTCGGCGGCAGTCATGGGATCTCCGTTGGTCGGGGCGTTTGTAGAATCTGGACAGCATTTCGGGGGCCTTCCCCCAGATTAGCGGCTGCCAGAGGCTGAAACAGGAAAATTAGTATCAGAAAGTGGCAACCACGGCGCTAGTTGTGCCGTATGCCACAGGCCTATCGTTGAGGAACACCAGCGGGGCACACCGGATTTTCCGGTTATCGGCCCCGACCCCGGTCCCCGGTACATCGACACGGCAGTTGATGTACGGCGACTGCGCACCCCTGAAGAACAAAGGAGTCCTTAATGCGCTCAAAAATGCGTGCAGCGACCCTGGCCGCCGGCGCTTTGTGCGTCGCCCTCAGCGCCTCGGCCTGTGCGGGAGCCGGTGGAGGCAATTCCGCCGGCGATCCCAACAGCATCAACGTCCTGATGGTCAACAACCCCCAGATGGAGGACCTGCAGCGGCTCACCGCGGAGAACTTCACCAAGGAAACCGGCATCAAGGTCAACTACACCATCCTGCCTGAGAACGATGTCCGGGCAAAGATCAGCCAGGAATTCTCCAGCCAGGCCGGCCAGTACGACGTCGCGTCGCTGTCCAACTACGAGATCCCGTTCTACTCCGCAAACGGCTGGCTGGCTCCACTGGACAAGGTGGCTGCGGATCCCGCGTTCGACCAGGACGACATCCTGCCCGCCTACACGGCGTCCCTCACCGGCGCGGACGGCAAACTCTACGGCGAACCCTTCTACGGCGAATCGTCCTTCCTGATGTACCGGAAAGACATCCTGGACGCCAAGGGCCTGACCATGCCGGAGAAGCCCACCTGGGACCAGGTGGCGGACATCGCCGCGAAGGCGGACGGCGCGGCTCCGGGAATGAAAGGCATCTGCCTCCGCGGCCAGCCCGGCTGGGGCCAGGTCTTCGCCCCGCTGACCACCGTGGTCAACACCTTCGGCGGTACCTGGTTCGACAAGGACTGGAACGCCAAGGTCAGCTCCCCGGAATTTACCGAGGCCGTGGAGTTCTACACGAAACTGGTCCGCGAGCACGGTGAACTGGGCGCCGCCCAGGCCGGCTTCACCGAATGCCTGAACAACATGAGCCAAAGCAAAGTGGCCATGTGGTACGACGCCACATCGGCCGCCGGAGCCTTGGAATCCGACGCGTCACCCGTGAAGGGCAAGATCGGCTACGCCCAGGCGCCCATCAAGGAAACCAAGTCCTCCGGCTGGTTGTGGACCTGGTCCTGGGCCATGCAGGCCGCCTCGAAGAAGCAGGACGCTGCAGGCAAGTTCATCGCCTGGGCCAGTTCCAAGGACTACGAAGAACTGGTGGCCGCCAAGCTCGGCTGGGCGAAGGTCCCCTCCGGCAAGCGCATCTCCACCTACGAGAATGCGGAATTCCAGAAGGCGGCCCCGTTCTTCGAGGCCGAGCGTTTCGCCATTGAGAACGCCGACCCGAAGAACCCCGGCGCCCAGGAACGTCCCGCCGTCGGCATCCAGTTTGTTGGCATTCCGGAGTTCGCCGCTCTGGGCACCAATGTGTCCCAGGGAGTCAGCTCCGCCATCGCAGGCCAGGGTTCTGTGGCTGATGCGCTGGCCAAGGGCCAGGAAGCGGCCCAAAAAATCGGCAATAAGTACAAGTAGCAACAACCGAACCGCAGGAGAATCCCATGACTACCGCAACGGCGCGTATCTCCCGATCGGGGCACAGCGCAGCCAAACCATCCAAGAACGCACGCTCGCGCGAACGCGCCCTGGCCTGGGCCCGGCGGGCACCGCTGCTTCCGGCCCTGATCTTCCTCATTGTCGTCACTCAGCTGCCGTTTGTGGTGACGCTGATCATCTCGTTCCTGAACTGGAACAGCCTCAGCCCTGACAAGACAGCCTTCGCCGGGTTGGAGAACTACGCCACGGTCCTCACGGACCCGGACCTGCGCCAGGCAATCTTCACCACCATCCTGCTGACTGTCTCCGTGGTCCTGGTAAGCCTGCTCATCGGCCTGGGCCTGGCCCTGCTGCTGGACAAGAAATTCATCGGGCGCGGCCTGGCCCGGACCCTGCTGATCGCCCCGTTCCTGGTGGTGCCCGTAGCGGCGGCGCTGATTTGGAAGCACGCCCTGCTCAACCCCACCTACGGGCTGATCAACGGCATCCTGACCTGGCTCTGGTCCCTGTTCGGCGGCGCCTCGGCGCCCCAGCTGGACCTCCTGTCCCAGGCACCCATGATGGCCGTCATCGTCTCGCTGGTCTGGCAGTGGACGCCGTTCATGATGCTCATCCTGCTGGCCGGCCTGCAGTCCCGGCCCATGGACACCGTGGAAGCGGCGCAGATGGACGGCGCCACGCCATGGGCCATTTTCCGGCACCTCACGCTGCCCCACCTGCGCCAGTACCTGGAGCTGGGCGGCCTGCTCGGGGCGATCTACATCGTGCAGAACTTCGACGCCGTCTTCACCCTCACCGCCGGCGGCCTCGGCACGGCCAACCTGCCCTACGCCATCTACCAGACGTTCTACTTCGCCAACGAATACGGCCTGGCATCCGCCGCCGGCGTCGTGGTGGTCATCGGCACCATCATCGTGGCCACGTTCGCACTCCGCACCGTCTTTTCACTCTTCAAGAAGGAGGCAGCACGATGAGCACCCTCACCCCCGCCGCACCCCAGAGCGCCCCCTCCGGGCCCACGGCCCTGAACACCGGACGCCCGCCGCGCCGCGGCAAGTCCCGCATGGACCCCACCCGCAACAACACCGCCGCCGGTATCGGGGCCTGGCTGCTCGCACTGCTCTTCGCCGCCCCCGTCGTGTGGATGATCCTCACCTCCTTCCACTCCGAAACCGACGCCGCGACCAACCCGCCGTCCATCGCGGCCAACCTCACCCTGGACGCTTACCGGGAATTCTTCGGCGAAACATCCGGCGTCAGCCCCTGGCCCTCACTGATCAACTCCGCCACCGCCTCGATCCTGTCCACGGTCCTCGTCCTGGTCCTGGCCATCCCCGCCGCCTATGCGCTGTCCATCCGGCCGGTGAAGAAGTGGACCGACGTGATGTTCTTCTTCCTCTCCACGAAGATGATGCCCGTGGTGGCCGCGATCCTGCCGCTCTACCTCTTCGCACGGACCGTGGGGGCCTTGGACAACATCTGGTTCCTCATCCTGATGTACACCTCCATGAACCTCCCCATCGCAGTCTGGATGATGCGGTCGTTCCTCGCCGAAGTACCGGTGGAAATGCTGGAAGCGGCCCAGATCGACGGCGCCAACCTCCTGCTCACCCTCCGCAAGATCATCGCCCCGGTAGCCATGCCCGGCATCGCCGCCACCGCCCTGATCTGCTTCATCTTCAGCTGGAACGAACTGCTCCTGGCCCGGGTCCTCACCGGCGTGGTGGCAGGAACGGCACCTGTCTTCCTGACGGGCTTCGTCTCCGGGCAGGGCCTGTTCCTTGCCAAGGTCTGCGCAGCCGCCGTCGTGATCTCCCTGCCGGTGCTGTTCGCCGGGTTCGCCGCCCAGGACAAGCTCGTCCAGGGCCTCTCCCTCGGCGCCGTCAAGTAAAACCGCCCGGTATCCGGCCCCCGATTCTCGATTCCAAAGGAGTACGTCGATGACAACCCCCACAGCACAGTCCAGCACCCTGGGACACCCCGAACTGCCGGCCACCATGCGCGCCAACATCCTCAAGAGCCAGGGCGACATGGCCATGGAGACCCTGCCCCTGCCGCAGCTCGACGCGGACCAGGTCCTGGTGCAGGTGGCAGCCGTCGGCGTCTGCGGCAGCGATGTCCACTACTACGAGCACGGCCGGATCGGCCCGTACGTGGTGGACCACCCGCTGATCCTTGGCCACGAACTCTCCGGCCGGATCACCGCCGTCGGAAGCGCCGTAGACCCTGCCCGCATCGGCAAACGGGTCGCCGTCGAGCCCCAGCGTCCCTGCCGCAAATGCAAGCAGTGCAAGGCCGGCCGCTACAACCTCTGCCCGGACATCGAGTTCTACGCCACCCCGCCGATCGACGGCGCGTTCGCCGAATACGTCACCATCCAGTCCGACTTTGCCTACGACATCCCGGACAGCGTCAGCGATGAGGCAGCAGCCCTGATCGAACCGCTCTCGGTGGGGCTGTGGGCCTGCGAACGCGCCGGGATCAAACCCGGCAGCCGCGTCCTGATCGCAGGCGCCGGCCCCATCGGCATCATCGCCGCGCAGGCCGCCCGCGCTTTCGGCGCCACCGAAATCTACATCAGCGACATCGCCGAGGACCGGCTCGCGTTCGCCCTCAAACACGGGGCAACGCACGCGCTGAACGCGAAGACGGACAGCACGGAAGGGCTCGACGTCGATGCCTTCATTGACGCTTCCGGCGCGCCGCAGGCGGTCCGTTCCGGGATCAAAGCCGTGGGTCCGGCCGGCCGGGTCATCCTGGTGGGGCTGGGGGCGGACGACGTCGAACTTCCGGTTTCGTTCATCCAGAACCGGGAGATCTGGCTCTCCGGCGTTTTCCGCTACACCAACACCTGGCCGCTGGCGATCCAGCTGATCGCCGACGGCAAGGTGGACCTGGACATCCTGGTCACCGGAAAGTTCACCCTCGCCGAATCCGAGGACGCACTCAAAGCCGGCAAACAGCCCGGCCAGCTCAAAGCCGTGGTCTACCCGGGCCGATGACTGTCATCACCGTGATCGGCGAGTCCCTCGTCGACATCATCAGCGACCCGCGCCAGGCGGACCACGCCCGGACCCGGTCAGTGAAGGCACACCCCGGCGGCAGCCCGCTCAACGTGGCAGTGGGGGCTGCCCGGCTGGGCCTGCAGACGAGCCTGGTGACCCACTACGCCGATGACCGGAACGGTCAGATGATCGAGGAGCACCTGCAGGCCAACGGCGTCACGGCGATCGTTGGCGGCAGCGCACCGACGTCAACGGCAACCGCCACGCTCAGTTCCGACGGTTCCGCCACGTACGCCTTCGAGATCAGCTGGGACTTCAACGGGGCATCCCTGCCCGCCCTTGCCGCCGTCGAAGGGTCCGCCCACGTCCACACCGGTTCAATCGCCTCAATGCTGGGGCCGGGGGATAAGGCCACCCTGGCGCTGGTGCGCGCGGCACGGGGGTTCGCGACGGTCAGCTACGACCCCAACTGCCGGCCCGCCATCAGCCCGGACGTCGCCGCAGCCCGAGAGCAGGTTGAACTGTTCGTGGCGGCCAGCGACATCGTCAAAGCAAGCGATGAGGATCTCGCCTGGCTGTACCCTGACCGGACTCCGGAGCAGACCATGGCGGCGTGGCTGGAGCTCGGCCCGGCCCTGGTGGCGCTGACGCGCGGCGCCGCCGGCCCGGTCATCCTGTCACGGCAGGCGAGAGTGGAAATGCCCGCCGAGCACATCACCCTGGTGGACACGGTGGGAGCCGGCGACTCGTTCATGGCCGCGCTCATCTCCGGCCTGGCCCAGCTCCAAGCCCTTGGACCCGGCGGGAGGCAACGGCTGGCAACCCTGGACAGGGAGGAGCTGCACGCCCTCGCCGGCTACGCCAACCGCGCCGCGGCCATCACCTGCTCCCGGCCGGGAGCCAACCCGCCACGCTCAGCTGAATTGGGTTCCTTGACCGGTTCCCTCACCGCAACGGAAGGTTAGACAATGCCTGCACTCGAATCCAGCGTACTTTCCGGATTGCCCTCTTCCGTGGCGGTACCCACTTACGACCGCTCCGGCCTGACCGCCGGCATTGTCCACTTCGGCGTGGGCGGTTTCCACGGCGCCCACCAGGCCATGTACCTGGACCGGCTGATGAACGCCGGCAAGGCGCATGACTGGGCCATCTGCGGTGTCGGGGTCCTGCCCGGCGATGCCCGCATGAAGCAGGTCATGGCTAGCCAGGACGGCCTCTACACCCTGGTGGTGAAGAACCCGGACGGAACCCGGGAAGGACGGGTCATCGGTTCAATCATCGAGTACCTGTTCGCCCCCGAGGACCCCGAAGCCGTCATCGAGAAGATGGCTTCGGAGGCAGTCAGGATCGTCTCGCTCACCGTCACCGAGGGAGGCTACAACTTCCACCACGTCACCGGGGAGTTCGACGCCGGCAACCCCGACGTCGTCCACGACCTCCAGCCGGGGCACCCGCCGCGGACAACATTCGGCCTGGTCACCGAAGCCCTCGCCAGGCGGCGGGCACGGGGGCTTGCTCCGTTCACTGTCATGTCCTGCGACAACATCCAGGGCAACGGCGATGTGGCGCGGAAGATGTTCACCGCTTTCGCCAACCTCAAGGACCCCGCGCTCGGCGGCTGGATTGAGGAGAATGTACCCTTCCCGAACAGCATGGTGGACCGCATCACGCCCGTGACCACGGACGCCGACCGCGAGGCCATTGCCGAAGAATTCGGGATCGAGGACGCCTGGCCGGTGGTGTGCGAGCCCTTTGAACAGTGGGTCCTGGAAGAGAACTTCAGCCTGGGCCGGCCTCCGTTCGAGGAGGCCGGGGTACAGCTGGTGGCAGACGTTGAACCCTACGAACTGATGAAGCTGCGCCTGCTTAACGCCAGCCACCAGAGCATGTGCTACTTCGGCTATCTCGCCGGCTACCGCTATGCCCATGAGGTGGCGCAGGACGACCTGTTCGCGCAGTTCCTGCTGGGCTACATGGACAAGGAAGCCACCCCCACGCTGCACCCCGTCCCGGGCATCGACCTTGATGCCTATAAGCGGACGCTTATTGAGCGGTTTTCCAACGAACATGTGCGGGACACCCTGGCCAGGCTGTGCGCCGAAAGCTCGGACCGGATCCCCAAATGGCTGGTTCCGGTCATCCGCATCAACCTGGAAAACGGGGGAGAGGTCAGCCGGTCCGCGGCGATCGTGGCCAGCTGGGCCCGCTACGCCGAAGGGACCGACGAACAGGGAAACCCCATCGACGTCGTTGACCGGCTGAAAGAGCCGCTGATGGCAGCCGCGGCACGGCAGCACGAGGAACCGCTCGCCTTCATTTCCAACCGTGAGGTGTTCGGTGACCTGATCGACAGCCCGGTCTTCGTGGCCGCGTACACCAAGGCGTTGAATGATCTGCACAGCGGCGGAGCCAGGACCGCCCTCGAAGCGCTGAGGCCCTGACAGCAAGCCATGACAGCAAGCCCTGACAGCGAGGAAGGGTGCCACCCCGCGTGGGGTGACACCCTTCCTTTGCTGTATCTACAGCCGACTAGTCCTTCTTGAAGGCGTCCTTGACCTTTTCGCCGGCCTGCTTCAGGTCCGCCTTGCTTTGGTCGGTCTGACCCTCGGCCTTCAGGCCCGGATCATTCGTGGCTTCCCCTGCGGCTTCCTTGCCCTTGCCGCCAAGCTTCTCAGCAGTGTTCTCAATCTTGTCATCCAGACCCACGGTGATACTCCCTCCGATTGGTTGCTGCAGGCATCCGCCCGCCGCTTACTCTTTCATCGTAAACCCGAATCGGGCTAAATGCTAAGCATGCTGACTTAATGGACGACGGCGGGGTGTCCCGCCGTCGTGCTGACACCGTGGTGAGTGCCGGACCGGCTTGTTATGATTCCGACGGCAGGCAAGTCTGGAGGGAGACCCGATGGCGCAGGGAAGCAGCAGCCCGTGGACTCCCGCGGACCAGTCGTGGGTCCGGGAAAACCTTCGTGAGGCCATAGACCAGCTGGTGAAGCTGGGATACAGCGTGCGCGGCGGGGAGGGCGAGGACCCTGAGCTCATTGATCCCGGGGGTTCGGCAGTGGAGACCTGGCGGGAGGGCTACCCCTACGACGAGCGGATGTCACGCCAGGAGTATGAGCTTGAGAAATACCGCCTGCAGGTGGAACTGCTGAAGTTCCAGTACTGGGGCCAGGACCAGGGCCTGAAAAACGTGGTGGTCTTCGAGGGGCGCGATGCCGCCGGCAAAGGCGGAACAATCAAGCGCTTCACCGAGCACCTGAATCCGCGCTCGGCAAGGACCGTGGCCCTGAGTAAACCCTCGGACCGTGAACAGGGCCAGTGGTACTTCCAGCGCTACATCCAGCACCTGCCGTCCGCGGGCGAAATCGTGCTCTTCGACCGTTCCTGGTACAACCGGGCGAACGTGGAGCGGGTGATGGGCTTTTGCACGGAGGACGAGTACCAGACCTTCATGGGCCAGGCGCCCCTCTTCGAGAAAATGCTGGTCGACTCCGGCGTCCACCTCCACAAATTCTGGTTCTCCGTGACCCGCCACGAACAGCGCACCCGTTTTGCGATCCGCCAGATTGACCCGGTACGGCGCTGGAAGCTTTCGCCGATGGATCTTGCCTCCCTGGACCGCTGGGAGGCGTACACACAGGCCAAGGAACAGACCTTTCTGCGGACGGACACAGACCACGCTCCGTGGATCACCATCAAGTCCAACGACAAGAAGCGCGGCCGGATCAACGCCATGCGCTGGTTCCTCAACCAGTTCGACTATGAGCAGAAGGACACTTCGGTGGTCTACGAGCCCGACCCCCTCATCGTGCGGCGCGGCCGGGAAGCCGTGGGCGACTGAGCCTTGCGGCTCTGGGAAGCGGCCCGCCGCGGGCGTACGATCGGCCCATGATGGACGCTGACGAGGCTGAACTGCGGCGACGGCTGGCGCCCCTTGCACCGTACCTGCGTGAACTGGGGCTGCGGACGCTGGAAACCTATGCCGCGGCCGGGATCCTCGACGCCATCCCTGGCACCACCTACCCGGTGGCGGACGCGCTTTTCACCCGGGAGGGTGAGAACTTCACCTACCACCCGCATGGTGCGGTCTACCTGAACGTCACCAGCGGGGGAGAGCTGCAGCTCGCCCTCCCGCACGGTGCCGTTCCCCTGCAGGAAGGCATCACGAACTACCTGCAGCTGGCCCATGAACCGGATCTTGAAAATTCCAGGCCGCTGGACGGAGCGACTGAATGGTTCCCGCCGCCGCGCTTCGTCCTCGTCGCCGAGACCTCCCGGCTGTACATAGCCGCGGCCGGCTCCATCATGCGCGCCAAGAACACAACCGGTTTTGTGCCGCTGGAGCAATATGTCAGCGAAAGGGCGAACCTGTTCGTCGAAGGCTTCCTGGCAGCCATCTGAGCCACGTGTTGGGCGGTCTCGAGGGGTGCGCCGCCCACCGGCAGAGCCGGGAATTCATGGAGAGTTCACGTAACGATCCGGCCGTTAAGCGGCGGCTGCTCCGCCAACGACGAGGTGCTCCGCAAAGTCCCGGTGGGTCAGGGCAACAGCGTTGGCGACGACGTACGCCAAACCGCCATGCGGGAAGGCCTGCCGTTGCCGGGTGGAGCCAGTACCTTCGTTGAGGATCCTCTGCAGTGACTCCGCAACATAACCGGTGTCCCCGGCCTCGTCCAGTGCGTCCTGGACATGGTTGCCCAGAGCGGTGAGGACGGTCCGTGCCGCCGCGGGCCGGTGCATCAGCGGATGGAGCAACTGCCCGTGCACACCGAAGCGGCTGGCCAGCCACGCGCCCTGGCGCAGTATGGCCGCGGGGACCATGTCCGGTTGCTTTCCTGCCTGCCATTCCCTCGCCGCCGTCTCGACGAGCGCCCGCACCAGGGCCGCAATCAGGACGGCATCCCGCGCGTCCAGGCAGATGTCAGAAACCCGGACCTCAACTGTCGGGTGACGGGCCGACAGGCGGGCATCAAAATCCGGGTTGGCGACGACGCCGGTGACCGCGAGCCGGCGCACCAGCGAGTGGTAGGCGGCGGCGGAGCCGAAGACCTCAGCCGGCCCGGCGCTTGACCAGCGGTTCCAGGCCTGGGTCCGGAAACTGGCATAGCCGCTGTCGGTACCGTCCCAGAACGGTGAATTGGAGCTTAGGGCAGTGAGCAACGGCAGCCAGGACCTGATCCGGTCAAGGACCGCCACCCCTTCCTCGTCCGAGCTCACGGACACGTGGACGTGGTATCCGCAGGTCAGCTGCTCCCGGGCTGTCAGGGCAAACTTGTCCAGGAGCGCGTCGTACCGGTCGTTCCTCGTGGCGTGGGGAGTGACGGGCAGCGGCGACGTCGCCAGCGCAGCCAGCCTCGAACCTGCCTTGCGGGCCAGCGAGTCGGCATAGCTCCGGCCCGCCCGGATATCGCCGGCCAGTGCGGTCAGGCTGCTGTGGGGACGGGTGATGACTTCAAGCTGCTCCTGATGGAGTTCGGCCGCAAGTGTGGGGAGGGATGAGGCGAGGCCGAAAGAATGATCGCCGGGATCATGGAGCCGCAGGAGCTCCCCGGCCAGTGGGAGGGCCCGGCCGCTGGTTGGGTCAACGATCAGGAATTCTTCTTCAACACCGAATGTACGCACGAGCTAAGTGTGTGGGACCGGGACGGGGGCGAAAGCCGTGTTCATGTGCCGTCCACCTTGGAACGGCGCGCCTGGAACGGCGCGCCTGGGACGGCGCCCCTGGCCGGCCGCGACAGTGTTCACTGCCACGCAACCTGAGCGTCGGCCCGCGTTGGTCTGCGGCGGGAAGTCTGTTCACGCACCCCTCCATGAAGTTAGGAATCCCCATGCGCCTGAACAGATTCAGCACCGCCGCCCTGGTGGCCCTCATCGCAGCCGGCGTCGGCGCTTCGGCCCTGCCCGCCAGCGCCGCCGAGGACAAGGCCCGCGGCGAGCAGGCTTTCACCTTCGGTGTCATCGGCGACATCCCCTACGGCGCAGCCGAGATCGCGAAGTTCCCGGCCCGCATCCAGGACATCAATGCCGACAGCGAGCTGAAGTTTGTGGCCCACGTGGGCGACATCAAAAACGGGTCTTCGGTCTGTTCAGACGAATACTTCGAGCACATCCGCTCCGAGTTCGACACGTTCGAGCACCCGCTGGTCTTCACCCCTGGCGACAATGAATGGGTGGACTGCCACCGGACCAACAACGGCGCGTACAACCCGCTGGAGCGGCTGGACAAGCTGCGCGAAGTCTTCTTCAACGAACCCGGCAAGACCCTCGGCGAGACCATGCCGGTCAAGACCCAGGAAACCCTCGGACTGCCGGAGAACGTCCGCTTCACGCAGAACCGCGTGGCCTTCTCCGTGGTGAACATCCAGGGCAGCAACAACTCGCTCCTGCCGTGGACGGGGCTCCGCCAAACAGCCGCAACGCCGGAGCAGCTTGCTGAAGTGGAACACCGGATCGAGGCTGACCTGGCCCAAATCCGCGAAACCTTCCGTGATGCCACCCGCCGCAACGACCGTGCGGTGGTCCTGATGACCCAGGCCGACATGTTCGACCCGTCATTGCTCGAGGCCGCCCTCGCCAACCCCGAGACCATGTCCGGCTTCCGGGAGATCGTCCAGACCATCATCGCGGAGACCAACCGCTTTGACGGCCCCGTCTACCTCATCAACGGGGACAGCCACGTGTTCGCCCAGAACCAGCCACTGGCCGAAGGTTCGCCCTGGCTTCAGGTCTACGGCGGCGTCTCCGGAGCGGACAACCTGCAGCACATCACGGTGGACGGCTCCAACAACGCCACCAACTACGTCAGGTTCACGGTGGCAGGGAACAGCGCCACCGGCACCGAGGTCCTCTCCTGGGACAAGGTCCCCTTCAGCGGTTAACAACAGATGGTGAGTGGACGACGGCGGCATCCGCCCGCCGTCGTCCGCCCGCCTCAGGAATGAATTCAGAAGATTGAATGTTCAACTAACCATGGACTTTGGCATCTTCACCTTCGGCGAACTTTCCCGCAACGTCACCACAGGCACCGGCCTGTCACCGCAGCAGCGGCTCAAGGAAATCATTGAACTGGCCAGGCTGGCGGATCAGGCAGGCCTCAGCTTCCTGGGGCTGGGGGAGCACCACCGGCACGACTTCGCCGTCTCCGCCCCGGAAATACTGCTGGCGGCGATCGCCCGGGAAACAACCAACCTCAGGCTCAGCACCGCCGTCACCGTGCTGTCCACGCAGGACCCCGTGCGGCTCTTTGAACAGTTCGCCACCCTCGACCTGATCAGCGACGGACGGGCCGAGATCATCGCCGGCCGCGGGGCCTTCATCGAGTCCTACCCGCTGTTCGGCCACCGGACCGAAGACTACGACGGACTGTTCGAGGAAAAACTCCGAATGCTCCTCGAACTGCGGGACAACGCCACCCTGACCTGGCGGGGTGACCTGACCCAGAGCATTCCGGGCATGGACATCGCGCCCAGGCCCCTGCAGGAAAAGCTCCCGGTCTGGGTGGGCGTCGGCGGAACGCCGGCAAGCTTCGCCCGCGCCGGACGGCTGGGCCTTCCCCTGTTCATCGCGCTGTTGTCGGGGCCGGAACGGTTCCGCCGCCTCGCGGATCTCTACCGGCACAGCGCGGACGAGGCGGGTCACGATTCCGCCGCGCTGCAGGTTGGAGTGGGCGGCCATTTCTACGCTGCGGCCACCTCGCAGCAGGCCCGGGACACCTTCTACCCGCACTACCGGGCCTACTTCGAACAGAACATGCCCCGCCCCGTGGACCACTTCCCACGCTCCACCTTTGACGAATGGAGCGAGCCGGGCGGCGGGCTGCTGGTGGGAAGCCCGCAGCAGGTTACCGAGAAGCTCCTGGAAATCCACCAGACCCTCGGCAACAGCCGCTACATGGCCCAGATCGGTCTCGGCGGGCTGCCGTTCGCAGAAACCGCCCGCTCCATCGAGCTGCTCGCCACCGAAATCATGCCCGCGGTAAACCGCGAGATCGGCACCGCTGATTAACACTGTGGGTAACATGATGATGTTGCGGTCCAACAACGTTGTGGCATGTTCCCGGCCAGCTGCTCGCCGGCCGCGCGGGACTCAGAGGAGCTTCAGTGCAGTGGAAACCCAGGGCCCTGATCCTGGACCTTTTTGGGGGGTATCTCCGCTATGCCGGAGGCGAGGTCAGGCTAGCTGACATCACCGAGCTCCTCGCGGTCTTCGACGTTGAGCCAGCCACCGTCCGGGTTAATCTGTCCCGTCTGCGCAAGGAGGGATGGTTTACTACGAGACGTGTCGGGCGTGAAACGGTTTACGCCCTGACCCCGCACTTGCTGGAGCTTCTGGACGAGGGGCGTGCGAGAATCTTCCGACGGCGGGACGAGGACTGGGCGGGGCGCTGGACCATGGCCATTTACCAGGTCCCGGAGTCCGATCGTGCCGTCCGGGAACAGCTCCGGAAGAAGCTCGCGTGGCACGGTTTCGGGCAGCTGTCGCCGTCGACCTGGCTGAGTCCGCACGACCTGATGTCCGAGGTCCGCGAAATCGCCGCCGCGCACCCGTCGGCGAAAGTTGATGCGCTCTCCTGCGGGACGGGGGATCTCCGGGTGGATAGGGAGCTTGCCGCGCGCTGCTGGGACCTGGAGGAGCTGGGCGCGGACTACCGGCTGTTCATACGCACATATTCAGCCCTCAATGACGAGGTCCGGAATGCCCGCAGCGATGGCCGGGAGGCGCTCGTTGACCGGATGCGTATCATCGGCGACTTCCGGCGCTTCCCGTTCCGTGACCCGTACCTGCCACGCGAGCTGCAGCCGGAGGAATGGCCGAGCGGCGAGGCCTACCGGCTCTTCGGCGCAGTGCACCGGCAGCTCGGGCCGGCCGCTTCGGCGTTCGTGTCCGGGATCATCGGCCAGACGGTCGGGCAGGGCGAGGAAGTAGTCGCTGAGCAGACTCTGGCGGTGTCTGAGCGGCCGTAGGCTGGAACCGAACACCGATAACCGGGAGGATGACATGACCGAGACCGCAACATCCGGGACCCTGGGTGAAGTGTTGGCGGAGCTTGCCGGGCTCGAGGACCCGAGGGTGCGCGAGGCGAACGGAAAGCGCGGCGATGACCACGGGGTGAACCTGTCCCAGCTGCGCGCTGTCGCCAAGCGGCTGAAGACTCAACAGGAACTTGCCCGGGCGCTGTGGGCTACCGGCGACACAGCAGCGAGGTTGCTGGCGCTGCTGGTCTGCCAGCCAAAGGCCTTCGAACGGGACGAACTGGATGCCATGCTGCGGGAGGCGCGCGCGCCCAAGGTGCACGACTGGCTTGTGAACTATGTGGTGAAGAAGAGTCCGCACGCGGAAGACTTGCGCGTGGCCTGGACAGCGGACCCGGATCCCGTGGTCGCAAGCGCGGGCTGGGCCTTGACCAGCGAGCGGGTGGCGAAAAAGCCGGAGGGGCTGGACCTCCCGGGGCTCCTGGACACCATCGAGGCCGAGATGAAGGAAGCTCCGGATCGGCTGCAATGGGCGATGAACACCACGCTGGCCGTCATCGGGATCGAGCACCCCGAGCACCGGGCCCGGGCGCTCGATATCGGCGAACGGCTTGAGGTCCTCAAGGACTACCCGACGCCGCCGAACTGCACCTCGCCGTTCGCGCCGATCTGGATCAACGAGATGGTGCGTCGGCAGTCCAAGGCCTGATCCCGGCGGGGCGGCAGGCTCGCACGCGAAGTCACCGCACGTACCAACGCCTTACAGAACAGGAAGCGTACGACGCCGGGAGGTCCCGGCGTCGTACGCTTCCAGTTCTTTGTGTGGAACAGTTCAGGAGTTTCCGGCGGTGATGCTACCCGCGGACGCTGACAGTGAAGGTGTTGGGGCCGCTGCAGTGAACCGCGATGTGGCCCTTCGGGGCGTTTGCCCTGGCCGAGAGGTCGTTGACGATCCCCTCGAGGGTGTGGTCGATGGCCGACCGGTCCCAGATTTTCAGCGTTACGGAGTCAGTGGTTTCAAACGTCATTGTCAGTACTTTCGCTCATGCAGTTGACGGCCCCTTGTCGTCTTTGAAGGAGCCGCATCCTCGTCGGTGAGGATTGCTGATCTTGGTAATGCGGGAGTGAAGTCCCTTGATCATGGTTCAGGTTCACCTCCGGCGTTCGCAACTGAAAAGGCACAAATGTGAGGGATTACACGCTCTGGCGCACCGGCAGGCGCCTTAGTTACGAACGGCGGCGTAAAGGTTCAGGGACGCCGAAAAAACCAGCCACGAAACGTTCGGCAGCATCAGCACCCCGGCCGTCCGGCTGATGGGGCCGAAGTACGCCACCGTCAGGACCGCGGTGAGGAGGAGAGCTGCGAGAACCGCCAGGGCCAGCCAGAGCGCTGTGGTGCCCAGCAGGGGATACAGCCCGAAGAATGTCATGGGCCAGAGCAGGTTCAGCGCGAGCTGGATTCCGTAGAACCTGAGCGCTACCCGGCCCGGCAGGAGACGCTGCCGCCACACCAGCCATGCAGCGACGGCCATCGCCGCGTACAGCGTGAGCCAGACATACGTAAACATCATGCCCGGCGGACTCCAGGGCGCAAGTTCCATTTGCGCGTACCAGCTTCCGCCGGTGGCCGCGCGGACTGGCATTGATCCCACCAGAGAAACGGCCCAGGACAGCGCCAGGAACCCTAACAGGGCGGCGAGCTGCTGCAGGCCGGAGGGCTGGTCCGATACTTCCGGTCCAGGCGTTCCGATGGGGACATTTGCAGGCACTGACCCACTGTGGGCAATGGCGGGCATCCGCGTCAAACCGGCGGTGTTTGAGTTCCAAATTATGATGGACGCGGCCTCCCGCCAAGCGTAATCTTTCAGCGGGGCACGTTACGAAATGCCCTCTATTCGAAGGTGCCCCGACATCTTATCGGGCGCCAGCTTTTGGGTCCACGCGCTGGGGATGAAGGCCCGCCGTGCCGCCGTCGGCGTCGGTGCCGATCCCGGCCGAGAAAATTCCACGCACCCCAAGCCTGGAAATCGTGTTGCTTCACAAAGAGGTCAAGCAATGAAAATTTATGTCCGTCGATTCCTTATGCTTTTCGTCGCCGCGCTGATCGTCTTCATGACGGGCGTTTCGGCCGCACAGGCGGCCAGCCCGCACTTCAAGAAAAACGGCGAACCGGTCTGTACCATCTCCTACCCAGCGGCCGCCACAGCATCCACAACATGCCATACGGTGCTTGCCGGTCTGGGAAATGATGATCTGCTGGCAACAGTAACTGTCGGAGGGTTCGCCGTTTACCAGTGCGAAAACAATGGCGGCCAGCAGGCGCCGGGACAGAATAAAGTCGTCGAAGGTCCCGTCACGGCGCCAACGTTTATCGACAGCGATGCGATCAAGAACGGTAACCTCACCCTCGACACAAAGGCGGCAGTCCTGGCAGCCAAGGACACCGTAACTGCCACGGAGGCGGGTTGCCCGAATAACAACTGGACGGGCGTAGATCCCGTCCTGACGGTGACCCGAATTGATCTTGTCATCGAACAGCCACTCGGAACGGTGATCTTCAGGTGCAGCGCCTTCAACAAGGACGGCCTGACGAGCCCGGTGACGCTCACCTGCTAGTAACCACAATCTAGTCACCATGGAACGCTGGCGGGGCTTCGGGCCCCGCCAGCGGTCTGATCTTTTGAAAGGAACGTTGAAATGGGAAAAATTGCGCGGAGCGCCGTCACCGCAGCGGCGTTGGGAATCCTGGCATCATTGAGCGCCGCCCCTGCTGCACAGGCCGCTAACGACCACGCCAGTTGCGTGGGAATTATTGTTTCCACGGAGGCTTCGGCGGGGACACTGGACGTAGACAACTACAAGGCATTGGCGGGCGATGCGCCGTTCGGAGAGTTCGTCTCCTTCGGGGCAAAGCTGCATGAGGGGTCATACGAAGCGTGCGTTCCGCAGTAATGCTCCTCCCCTGAGCCAAACCCGTTGACACCTTTGTCCTGCCGGGCGTAATCTACAACCAAATGGTTGTAAATCAGCTCAGTGATACGGACGTCGACCGCCTGTTCCAGGCCTTGGCCGACGCCACCCGGCGGGACATTGTCCGCCGCGTAACAGCCGGGGAGTTTTCCGTCTCCGGCCTCGCTGCCCTCTACGCCATGAGCTTCGCCGCCGTCCAGAAGCATGTGGCGGTGCTGGAGCGCGCTTCCCTGGTGACCAAGGAGAAGCGCGGAAGGGAGCAGATCGTGCGGGGAAACCATGAAGGCCTGCAGAAAGCCCGCCGGCTGCTTGACGAGTATGAAGCGATCTGGCGGCAGCGCGCCGGGCGGATCGCAGACATTCTGGCTGAAGGATAGGAAGGTTGCGCAATGCCTGTTGTCAGTTCCACCAAGAACCTCGAGGCACTGAGCCTCACCCTCGTCGCGGAGTTCGACGCCGGCGTCGAGCGAGTCTGGCAGATTTGGGAGGATCCCCGCCAGCTGGAGCGGTGGTGGGGTCCGCCCAACTATCCGGCCACGTTCGACCGGTTCGACTTCCAGCCGGGCGGAAAAGCAGACTATTACATGACTACACCTGAGGGGGACAAGCCTCGCGGCTGGTGGCGGTTCACCTCCATCGAGGCGCCGCGGAAGCTTGAGTTCGACGACGGCTTCGCCGATGCTGATGGCGCCCCGCAAGATGAATTGGGCAGCTCTCATGCCACCGTGAACCTGGAAGACCTCGGCGGCCGCACCCGGATGACCATCATGTCCACCTTCGAATCCGAAGAGCAGATGGAACAGATGGTCCAGATGGGCATGGAGGAAGGCCTGAAGGAGGCCGCTGGCCAGATCGACGCCATCCTCGCCGAGCACGCCCGCGCCCGGTAGCGCCCAGGAACCACAGCACCCAACGGAAGAGTACGACGGCGGGAAAGCCCGGCGTCGTACTCTTCCATTGTGTCGGCTACTTGGGCCCGGTCAGGACAGGCGTGCCACGCTTCGGCGGCTGGGCCGCGGAAGCGTGCCGTCCGAGAAGAGTTCCGGTGTGGCGGCCTGAATCCGTTTTACATCGTCAAAAACGCCCCGGAGGTGAAGGCGCAGCGAGCTGTCAGCATCCTCTGGCTTGTTGGCCTCGAGGGCGTCCACCACTGCGGTGTGCTGTTGGATGAGAGTTGAGATGGGCCGGGTTTCCAACAGGCTCAAGCGGCGGGCACGGTCAAGGTGGGCCTTGGCGGAGTTGACCGCTGCCCAGGCTGACTCGTGGCCGGCCAGCCGGAGGAGTTCACGGTGAAAGTCCTCGTCGAGGCGGAAGAATTCCTCAATGTCCCCGCCGGCGTCGGCGTCCGTCTGGCTTTGCAGGATCCGGCGCAGCCCGGCGATGCCTTCGCTGTCCACCGAGAGATCGCGCATCGATGCGCACTCGATGGCCTCCCGGACAAACTGGGCCTCGGACACGCGGGCAAGATCCACCAACGAGACGAACGAACCGATCTGCGGGAAGACCTGAACCAGCCCTTCCTCCCGGAGCAGGATCAGGCTCTCGCGGACCGGTGTCCTGCTGACGCCCAGCTCCTGCGCCAGTTCATTTTCCGAGAGCGGCTCCCCGGGTGGAAGCTGCAGGGAAATAATGCGACGCCGGAGTGTCTCCAGGGTCTGGTCCCTGACGGACATTCGCGGCGCGTGCCCCTTGCCGTTCTTCTCGGTTGCCATGGACTCATTCTATTCTCTTGACACACTAGAATGGTAGTGCTTGTATGGTAGTTGTAAACGAGGTGCTGGCGGTCACAATGGCCCGAATGCCGGCACGCTTCTTCCGTTCAACCTCCCCATTGTTTTTCATCGCCTGCAAAGGAGCACCAGATGACTGAGAGCATCTCGCCGCCCATCACCAAACCGGAAGCAAAACCCACCAAGGAACTCGCCAAGGTCGCAGTTTCCGGATGGCTGGGAACCGCCATGGAATTCATGGACTTCCAGCTGTACTCGCTGGCAGCCGCCATTGTCTTCAACAAGATCTTCTTCCCTGACGTCAGCCCCATCATCGGCCTGATCGCTGCCATGGCGACCTACGGCGTCGGCTACGTGGCCCGCCTCGCAGGAGCCATCTACTTCGGCCGCATGGGTGACAGGATCGGCCGCAAGAAGGTCCTCTTCATCACCATCGCGCTGATGGGTGCGTCCACCACCCTCATCGGCGTGCTCCCCACCTACGCGATGATCGGCGTCTGGGCTCCCATCATGCTGGTTGCGCTGCGCCTGGCCCAGGGCTTTGGTGCCGGGGCCGAGATCGCCGGCGCCACCGTCATGCTTGCTGAGTTCGCTCCCGCCCGCCGCCGCGGCCTCATCTCCTCCCTCGTATGCCTCGGCACGAACTCGGGCACCCTGGCCGCCTCCGCCATCTGGGCGATCCTGGTCTCCGCACTGCCCGAAGACCAGCTCCTCAGCTGGGGCTGGCGCATTCCGTTCCTGCTCAGCTTTGTCCTGATGATCTTCGCCGTCTGGGTCCGCCGCTCCCTCAAGGAAAGCCCCGTCTTTGAACAGCGCGCTGACGTTGTGGACGGCGTCGCACTGTCCAAGCGTGAAATCGCCGCCGAAGAAGAGCTCGTCAAGACCAGCACCATCGAGGCTGCACTGCACCAGCGCAAGGGCAAAGCATTCCTCATCGCCCTGGGCCTGCGCTTCGGACAGGCCGGCAATTCCGGCCTGGTCCAGACCTTCCTCGTGGGCTACCTCGCTACAGTCCTCCTGGTGGACAAGAGCGTCGGCACCAGCGCCATCATGTACGGCTCCATCCTCGGCTTCCTGACCATCCCCGTCATGGGCCTGCTCGGAGACCGCTTCGGCCGCCGCCCGCTGTACCTCGTGCTGAGCTCGCTCACAGCGCTCTTCGCCATCCCCATGATGCTGATGGTCACCAGCGGCAACACCGCACTTATCACCATCGCCATGGTCATCGGACTGAACCTCGGTGTGCTGAGCCTCTTCGCCATGGAAAGCGTGACGATGGCCGAGTTCTTCGGAGCCCGCACCCGCTTCACCCAGCTCGCCCTGGCCAAGGAAATCGGCGGCATCCTGGCCACCGCCATCGGCCCGCTGCTGGCAGCCACCCTCACCGCCATCACCGGCCACTGGTGGCCGCTGGCCGCAATGCTCATCGCCTACTCGCTGATCACCCTGATCTCCGCCTTCGTAGGACCCGAGGTCCGTGGCCGCGACATGGTCCGCCTGGAAGACGCTGTATGAAAGCCGTCGTCGTCCACGGCGCGAACGATCTCCGCATTGATGACCGGCCGGAGCCCGTTGTGGGCCCCGGGGAAGTAATTATCGACGTCGAATGGGGCGGGATCTGCGGCTCGGATCTGTCCTACTGGCGCAACGGCGCCTCGGGAACGGCGGCGCTGAAATCGCCGCTCGTCCTGGGGCACGAAGTGGCCGGCCGGATCGCCCAGCTGGGCGCCGGAGTCCAGAACCTCGACGTCGGCCAGCCGGTCACCGTGCACCCGGCGGAACTGGTGGGCGATGGCATCATGCCCGAGCGCCTGGCAGGCCGCACCAACCTGTACCCGCAGATCAGGTACTTCGGTTCGGCAGCCTTTGATCCGCACACCGACGGCGGGTTCAGCGAACGCAAGCTCGCCAAGGCATCCCAGATCCGGGTTCTGCCCGAGGGCGTGGACACCCTGCACGGCGCGCTCGCCGAACCGCTCGCCGTCGCCATGCACGCGGTCAAGCGGGCGGGACCGCTGGCCGGCAAGGACGTGCTGGTCAACGGCGCCGGGCCCATCGGCTCGCTGGTGGTTGCGGCGGCGAAGTTTGCCGGCGCCCGCAGCGTCACTGCCGCCGACATCAACGACTCTGCACTGCGGGTAGCGAAAGCCATGGGCGCGGACCGGGTGGTCAATGTGTCCGAGGACGGTCTCCCGGAGGACATGGAGCTGGTGTTCGAGGCTTCCGGGATCCCCGCTGTACTGGGCGGTGTCCTGCGGGCAACGGCCCGCGGCGGCACCCTGGTCCAGGTCGGGAACCTTCCCGGCGCACCGGCGCCTGCGGCGCTGGGGGACCTGGTGACCCGCGAGATCACCTGGATCGGTTCCTACCGGTTTGTGGATGAAATCAGCGACGCCCTCCAGGCCATGGCCAACGGGCTGGACGTCTCCCCGGTCGTTACGCACACGTTCGGGATCGACCAGGCCGCCGAAGCCATGCGGGTTTTTGGAGATCCGGCGTCCGGCAGCAGCAAAGTCATGCTCCGTCTCAGCTAGCGCCTCCAGCATCACCATTTCCAGACCATCACCACCTGAAGGACCAACCAGTGAAGATCACCGACGCACGGGTAGTGGTTTCGTCTCCCGGACGGAATTACGTCACGCTCGTTATTGAAACCGAGGACGGCATCACCGGCATCGGCGACGCCACCCTCAACGGCCGCGAGCTGGCCGTTGCGTCCTACCTGTCCGAGCACCTCTGCCCGCTGCTGATCGGCCGCGACGCCCGCCGAATTGAGGACGCCTGGCAGTACTTCTACAAAGGCGCCTACTGGCGCCGCGGCCCGGTGACCATGACGGCGATCGCTGCGATCGACGTCGCGCTCTGGGACATCAAGGGCAAGGTCGCCGGAATGCCAGTCTATGAGCTCCTTGGCGGTGCCGCCCGCGAAGGCGTGATGGTCTACGGGCATGCCAGCGGTACCACCCTTGAGGACCTCAGCGCAGACTTCCAGCACCACCTGGATCTTGGCTACAAGGCCATCCGTGCGCAGGCAGCGGTCCCCGGCCTGGACAAGACCTACGGTATCGCGCCGGTGGACGGCAAGCTCTACGAGCCGGCCAGCGGCAACGTCCCGCAGGAGGACGCGTGGGAGACCACCGCGTACCTGGACTTCGCGCCCAAGATGATGGCCCACGTCCGCGAGGAGTTCGGCTACGGCATCCACGTCCTTCACGACGTGCACCACCGCCTCACACCCATCGAGGCGGGCAGGTTGGGGGCCACCTTGGAGGAGTACCGGCCGTTCTGGATCGAGGATCCGACGCCGGCCGAAGACCAGTCGGCGTTCCGGCTGATCCGCCAGCACACCACTACCCCCATCGCGGTGGGCGAGGTGTTCAACTCGATCTGGGACTGCCAGCAGCTGATCACCGAGCGCCTCATCGACTACATCCGGACATCCGTTTCACACGCCGGCGGCATCACGCACCTGCGCCGGATCTTCTCCCTTGCGGACCTCTACGGTGTGCGCTCCGGCTCCCACGGTGCGGGTGATCTCTCGCCGGCTTCGTTCGCGGCGGCCCTGCACGTGGACATGAGCATTCCCAACTTCGGCATCCAGGAATACATGGGACACCGGGAGCCGGCCAACGAGGTTTTCACCACCTCCTACACCTTCAATGACGGCTACATGCACCCCGGGGACGCCCCCGGGATCGGCGTAGAGTTCAACGAGGAAGCCGCCGCCCGCTTCCCCTTTGACCCGAAATACCTCCCCATCAACCGGCGGCTCGACGGATCGGTGCATGACTGGTGAACGACGCAACGCACGAGCGCGAAAACCAGCCGTTCGACGTCGTCGTCATGGGGGAGATTCTCGTTGAGGTGGCCACCGATGTTGCCTTCGGCCACGGCGTACCCGCGCAGCTCGGGATTTCCGGCGATGCACTCAACGTTGCTGCCGCCGCATCGGCCGCCGGGGCTCGGGTGGGCCTGCTCTCGGTACTTACCGACGACGACCTTGGCCAGGCGATTGCCGCCCGGATCGCGGAACTCGGCATCTCAACCCGCCTGGTGAAGTTCCGGACCGGGCAGCAGGGCGTGTACCTGGTGCACTCCGATCCGGAAGGCCAGCGCGAGTTCTCCTACGCCCGCAGCGGCAGCGTCGGATCCAGCCTCGGCCCCGATGATGTCGACCCCGCAGTGTTCGCGGCCGCCGGTGCTGTGGTGGCCGGCGGAATCGCCTGTGCCATCTCCGAATCGTCCCGGGCGGCCGTCCTCAAGGCCGCCGCACTTGCCAGGCGTTTCGTGTTCGATCCCAACTTCCGGCCGAGCCTGACCTCCGTTGAGGACGCGACGGCGGCACTTCTGCAGCTCGCGCCGCGAAGCTACCTGGTGACCCCGTCCTTTCCCGGCGAAACATCGGCCCTTCTGGGCACCTCCACTGCCGGCGAGGCTGCGGCAAAGCTTCTCGGCCTCGGCGCAGCGAACGTTGCCGTGACCTGCGGGGCAGAGGGAATCCAGCTGGAGGGCGAAGGCCTGGACAGCACCTGGATCGACTCGGTTCCTGCCCCGGCTGTTGTGGACCAGACCGGCGCGGGCGATGCCTTCGTAGGCACCATGACCGCGCGGCTGGTGCTGGGCGACCCCCTCCCCGTGGCGGCCCGGTACGGCGCAGCGGCGGCATCCCTGGTGGTGGGCGGCAAGGGCGGGACCGGCTTCATTCCTTCCTTCGAACAGACCAGCGCGCACGCTGCCGGGGCCGTCAAAGGAGAGCTGACATCGCACGCCTAAGCAACGCCACTCTCGCTGCGCTCGGCACCGGAACCGACGACGGCACGGGCACCGCCGCGACGCCCAAGAACCTGCTGCCGCGCGAGGACGTGCGTCCCGGCATCGTGCATTTAGGGCTCGGAGCGTTTGCCCGTGCGCACACCGCGGTGTTCACCGAAAAAGCCATGCTCGCCTCCGGCAACTTCAGCTGGGGGACCGTGGGGGTGACCCAGCGGTCCGATACCGTCGCGCGGCAGCTGGAACCCCAGGACGGTCTCTTCACAGTCGCCGAGCGGGGTACCGGAGCCGCGCCGCTCCGCGTGATGTCCAGCATCGTGGAGGCCATCTCCGGCAGGGACCACCCGGACACCGTGGTGGACCGGATCGCCGCCCCCACCACCCGGATAGTGACGCTCACTGTCACCGAGAAGGGCTACCGGATCGATCCGCGGACCGGTTCACTGAACACCGACGACGAACAGGTGCAGGCTGACCTTGCCGGCAGTCCGCCGCAGACAGCCATCGGACAGATCGCCCGCGGCATCCAGCAGCGCTCCCGCACTGGTGGCGGGCCGCTCACTGTCCTGTCCTGCGACAACCTGCCGGCCAACGGGGAGCTGACCGGAACACTGGTCCGCGCCTTTGCCGAGGCCCTGCCGGACGCTGAGTCCGGGCCGCTGCTCGCCTGGTTGGACGCGAATGTCACGTTCCCGTCCACCATGGTGGACCGGATGGTGCCGGCCACCACCGACGGCGACCTCGCCGCCGTCGAACGCGAACTGGGACTCCGGGACGAGGCCGCCGTGGTTGCTGAGCCCTTTATGCAGTGGGTCATCGAGGACAACTTCGCGGCCGACCGGCCTGCCTGGGAGGAAGCCGGCGCGCTGTTCAGCACCGACGTTGCCGCGTGGGAAGCGGCCAAGCTGCGGCTGCTCAACGCCAGCCACTCCATGCTGGCCTACCTGGGCCTCGCCACCGGCAAAACCACCATCGCCGACGCCGTCGGAGAAGAAGCCTTCCGCACGGCCTGCGCCGGCATGATGGCCGGGGACGCCCTGCCCACCATCGACCTTCCGCCCGGGCTGGACGGTGCGGCTTACTGCGCGCAGGTCCTGGAACGCTTCGCCAACCCTGCACTGGGGCACACCACCGCCAAGGTGGGCAGCGACGGGTCACAGAAAATCGGCCTGCGCCTGCTCACCACAGTCCAGGCAAACCTCGACGCCGGCCGTGAACCCCGCTGGGCTGCGCTCGCCGTCGCCGCGTGGATGCACCATGTGGCCTCCACCCCGACCGCGGACCTGAACGATCCGCTCGCAACCGAATTGCACGCAGCACTTCCGGCAACGCGCACCGCGGCCACTGTGGTCCCTGCGCTGCTTGGCGTGCGGAGCATCTTCGACGCCGCGCTCGCCGCTCATCCCGGCTTCAGCGACCTCCTCCTTCACTGGTACCGCATTGTCGACACGCAGGGCCTGGACGGCCTGAGAAATGAGATCAACCATGGCTGATGCCACCAGCGTCCTGAACGTTTCGCCCGTCATCCCGGTGGTGACCATCGATGACCCGCGGCACGCTGTTCCGGTGGCCCGGGCCCTGGCCGACGGCGGCGTCGGCATCATCGAACTCACGCTCCGCACCGAGAGCGCCCTGACGTCGCTGAAGCTTATTGCCGACGAGGTGCCCGAAATCCTCGTCGGGGCCGGCACTGTACTGACTCCTGCCCAGGCAGACGCCGTCGTGGCCGCCGGAGCGCAGTTCATCGTCAGCCCGGGGGTCACCCCGGCGCTGCTGGACCACCTGCTGACCGTCGGCGTGCCGGTACTGCCCGGCGTTGCCACGGTGGGGGAAGTCATGCTGGTCCTGGAGCGGGGACTGACTGCCATGAAGTTCTTCCCGGCCGGGCCGGCCGGCGGGCCGGACTACCTTGCCGCGATCGGGGCACCCATCCCGCAGGTGCAGTTCTGCCCCACCGGCGGAGTCAGCATCGCCACCGCCCCGAAGTACCTTGCACTGCCGAACGTCTCCTGCGTCGGCGGCAGCTGGCTCACCCCGCGCGCCGCCATCGAGAACGAGGACTGGCGTGAGATCACCCAGCTGGCCCGCGTCACGGCGTCACTCGGAAAGCTCTGACTCCGGGCCCGGCGCCGTCAGCCTAAAGCGGCGGGCTTGACGCGGACCGGGGCAAGGAACGTGATGATCAGGACGGCGGTAACGGCCCCGGCGGCCATGATCGAGGCAAGCACCACAATCTGGAAGCGCCCAGCCTCCAGCGGTGACAGCCCGCCGAAAATGGCGCCGACAAACGCCCCCGGCAGCGTCACCAGCCCGGTCGTCTTCGTCTGGTCAGTGGAGGGGATCAGTGCTGAATAGACAGCACCGCGTGCCAGTTCCAGGGTCGACTGCCGGGGCGTGGCACCCAGCGCGAGCCATCCCTCCACCTCCTCCCAGCGGGCGATCACTGATTCGGTGAAGCGCCGGCCGGCAAGAGTGGTGATGGTCATGGCGTTGCCGATGATGATTCCGCCCACCGCCAGGGCGAACCGCGGGGTGAAGGAAATGGCGCCGGTGAGGAAAACGATGGCAAGCGTCAGGGCAACGCCCGCGGCCATCGCAGCGCCGACGAAAACAAGCTTCTGCCACGCCCAGCCCAGGCGACGGGTGGCAACTGTGGCCGCAACAGTGAACATGACCAGCAGCGCGAGCCCCACGAAGAGTGGCTCAGTGATGATGCCGCTCAGGACCAGGCTGATGACAGCGAGTTGAGCGGCGCCCCGCAGGATGGCTACTGCCGGCGCCGTGCTGTGCGGAGCCTTGTAGGCGCGCAGGACCGCCACAGTCAAAGCCATCAGGAGCCCCACGCCGAGCAGCGTCGGCGTGAAGGTGGCCAGGTCGGTCATTCGCCCAGCCTAAGGCGCAGAAGTCATACGGAGGACCCCTGCACGGATTTAGGGCGGCCGTGCAGGGATCCCGTTTCGGCTACTTGGCCTGCGGAAGAGGCCTACCTCCATGGGCGCCCGGACCCCTGATACTGATCCTTGAACCGGCCGAGGCAGGCCGCGTCGTGGCCTAAGGCTGGACGGTTGCCGGACGCGTCCTCAGCTTCGGAAAGGCCTGACGCCGTGGCGCCTGGCCGGCATCGTCGCCGAACCGGAGTAACCCAAAGCCGCTCCGACCCATCGACTCCACCTGGCAACGCGGGGTCACTCCAGGCCCAAAATCGGGCGTTTTATGGGCCGAAAGTGACCCCGCGTTGGGGGATTGCCGAGCCAACCGGCGGCAGACGGACAGCGAACAGACGCCGACGGCGGGACCTCCCGCCGTCGGCGTCTGTGCGTAAAACTCCGGGGCAACCAGTGTCAGTGCGTCAGGTCCTTGCCCTTCGTCTCCGGGATGGTGAAGACAAATGCGATGCTGATGAGCAGGAGAATCACGGCGTAGACGTTGAACAGGTTGGCCTGTCCGATCGAGCCCAGCCACGCCTGCAGGTAGGGTGCCGTGCCGCCGAATGCCGCCACGCAGATGGAGTACGGGATGCCGACGCCGACTGTGCGGATCTTGGTGGGGAACAGTTCGGCGTACACAGCCGGGACGATGGCGGCGCTTCCGGCGATGAAAAACAGCATGACGGACATGGTCACCGCGAGCTGCCACGGGGAATCCTTCAGCAGCCAGGTCATGGGGAAGTGGAACAGTGCCGCGCCGGCGGCGCTCATGATCATGACCGGCTTGCGGCCGATGCGGTCTGAAAGCCGGCCCCAGAAAGGCAGGGCTGCAATGAACAGCACGTTGGCGATGACGCTGGCCCAGAGGGCTTCGCCGCGGTCCATCTTCAGCACTGACGCGGCGTAGCTTGGGGTCACGACACCCCAGATGTAGTAGCTCACGGTCAGGCCGACGGTCAGGCCGATAACCTGCAGCGCCTGCTTGCGGTGCTTGTAGATCTGGGGCCACAGGGGTTCGTGCTTTTCCTTGGGGGTTTCCGCTTCGAACGCGGCGGTTTCCTTCATCCGGGCCCGCATGAAGAGGGCGTAGAGGCCCATCGCCCCGCCGATCAGGAAGGGAATGCGCCAGCCAAAGGCGTTCATGTCGCCTTTGCTCAGGACGTTGGACAGGACGGCGCCCAGCATTGTTCCGGCGAGGATGCCCACTGTGCCGGAGGTGTAGATGAGTGTTGCCCAGAAGCCGCGCTTTTCCTTGGGTGCCATTTCGGAGAGGTAGGTCTGCGACGACGGCAGCTCCCCGCCGTGGGCGAGGCCCTGGATGAGGCGGGCCACCAGCAGCAGGACCGAGGCGAAGGCACCGACGGCCTCGAAGGTAGGGGCGATGCCGATCAGGAGGCTGCCCAGGGCGGCTAGTCCCACTGCGAAGGTCATGGACGTCTTGCGGCCGATCCGGTCACCGATCCAGCCGAACACGAAGCCGCCGAACGGGCGGGCCACGAAGCCGACGGCGAAGATGGCCAGGGTGGCCAGGAACGCCGACGCCGGATCCTCCTTGCTGAAGAGTGCGCTCGCGATGAAGGGCGAGAAGGTGGCGTAGATGGCCCAGTCGTACCATTCGACGGCGTTGCCGATCCCGGTGCCGATCAGGGTGCGCAGGTGGGACTTGTGGACCTGGACGTCGGCTGGGACGCCTGCTGTTGTGGTCATCTTGTTCTCCAAAGTGGAAGGAAATCAGTTGGCGGCCGAGGCCAGGGCTGCGATGCGGGAAACGGCCAGCTCTGCATAAAGGGCTGTTCCGTCAGACAGGACGCCGTCGTCGAATGCGGCGTACGGGGAGTGGTTGAAAGCTGTTGTGGTGTGGTCGGCGCCGGGGGCGACAGCGCTGAGGCCGATGAAGGTCCCGGGCACTTCCGCGAGGACCCTGGAAAAGTCCTCGGAGCCGCTGAGCGGAGTGGCCCAGCGGGAGAGGCGCGAGCTGCCAAAGAGGTCCTCGATGGTCTTCTCGGCGGTACGTGTCTCATCGTCGTCGTTGATGGTGGGGGGATACTCGTGGCGGTAGTCGACGTCGACCTCCAGCCCGTGGGCGGCGGCGATGCCTTTCAAAAGGGTGGGAACGGCAGCCATCATCCGTTCCCTGGCGGGCTCTGAGAAGGTGCGGACGGTGGCTTCGATGCGGGCCGATTCCGGGATGATGTTGCGCTTCGTGCCGGCCTGGAGAACGCCCACGGTCAGGACAACCGGATCGAACACGTTGAACTGGCGGGTGATCATGATCTGCAGGGCAGTGACCATTTCCGCGGCCGCGGTCACAGGATCCTTGGCGACGTGCGGGGCGGAGCCGTGGCCGCCGGCGCCCAGGACAGTGACGGTCAGTGCATCCGAGGCGCTGAGCATCACCCCTGATTTGGTGGCGAAGCGGCCGTGCGGCTCCAGTGCGGAAAACACATGCATCCCGTAGGCGGCATCAGCCCGGCGTCCGGCCGCGTCCAGCACGCCCTCGCGGATCATGTGTGATGCGCCGTCCCAGCCTTCCTCGCCCGGCTGGAACATCAGGACGACGTCGCCGGCCAGCTGGTCCCGGCGCTCGGCCAACAGGGTGGCGGCTCCGGCCAGCATGGCGGTGTGGAGGTCGTGGCCGCAGGCGTGCATGGCGCCGTCGGTTTTCGACGAGAACACTGCACCGGTCCGCTCCTGGACGGGCAGGCCGTCCATGTCGGCGCGGAGGAGGACGGTCGGTTTGGTCTCCGACGCGTACGGCGCGCCGCCGCGCAGGACCGCAGTGACCGACGTCGTGCTCTGGCCCAGGGTGATTTCGAAAGGCAGGCCGTCGAGCGCCTTGAGGACCTTTTCCTGGGTCCGGGGCAGCTGGAGTCCGATCTCGGGTTCCTGATGCAGCTCGTGGCGAAGCCGGACGATATCGCCTTGCAACTCCCTGGCGTCGGTGGTGATTGACATCTGCGCTCCCTCTGGACCCTGAAGTCCGTTGATGATCTGCTGTCCATTGTGTGGTGACCTGGTTCACAACTCCGGAAGGTACTGGAAAGAATCAAAAGTATGCTGGGAAACGCAGGAATCATTCATTCTCAGGAAGGTCGGACCGAAGTGATGCTCAGCGAGGAGGACCTTGCCCTGATTAACGTCCTGCAGGTTGCGCCGCGGATCAGCTGGGCGGACGCGGCGGAGGTGTTGGGGGTTCATGCCACCACGCTGGCGGCCCGCTGGGACAGGTTGAGGTCGGCGGGCGCGGCGTGGACCACGGCACATCTGATCGGCGACCCCAAACAGATGTGCCTGGCGCTGGTGGATGTGGACTGCGAGATGCGCCTACGCGCAGAGGTCACCGCCGAACTCGCCGCCATTCCGGACGTGGTCACAGTTGAGGAGGCTGCCAGCAACAGGGACCTCATGCTGACGGTCATTTCGCCCACCCTGGAACAGTTCACGGATCACGTTCTTCCGCGGTTCAAGGAGATCCCGGGGTTGCTCAAGTACCGGACATCGCTGGGAACCCGCCTGCACTCCGCCGGCCATACGTGGCGGCTGAACGCCTTGGACAACGCGCAGCAAAATGCCCTGCGTGCCGTTGTCGGCCACGAGACCGCCGGTTCGGCAGGACCTCGGGCCGGATCCCCCCTGCCGCAGAGCCACCTGGACCTGATTCCGTTCCTGGCGCGCGATGGGCGGGCGAGTGCCGCTGATATTGCCCGGAGCCTGGGCCGGAGTCCCGCAACGGTCCAGCGACAGCTGAACAGGGTGGTTTCCAGTGGCCTGCTGACGTTCCGCTGTGACATTGCGCAGAACCTGTCCGGCTACCCGGTGAGCTGCCAGTGGTTCGCCAATGTGCCGCCGGGCCAGCATGAAACTGCCGCCGCGGAGCTCCGCGGCCTGCGGACGGTCCGGCTCAATGCGTCCACCAGCGGGAGGACAAATTTTGTGATCCTGATGTGGCTGAAGTCCCTGGCCGATGTGATGACCGCTGAACTGGCCCTCCAGCAGCGCATTCCGGACATTGAACTCGTGGAAAGCGCGGTGATCCTCAGCCGAGCCAAGCGGATGGGGTGGATGCTGAACCCGGACTCGACGGCGACCGGGGCCGTGGTGGTAGCGGACACCGGTGTCCCGTCGCTGGCGCTTGGCTGAGCCCTCAGGAACACTCCCAGGCCCGTTGAAACACCGGCCGGCGTTCTGAATACTGGAAGACATGCTCGATTTCAGAAGGGGAGGCGGTGTTTTAGCCATGAGCGGGACGGGCGACTTCAAGCGGCGCCTCGAGCGGGTGGCGGAACTCCGCTCCTACCGGGGAGCGGGGATCAGTGCCGAAGAGGAGGCCGAGCTCGACGCCGCCGAGGAGAGTGAGCGGCAGAAGCGCAAGAAGGTGGACGACGCCAAAAGGGCGGAATACCTGATCCGGGACGCGATGGCGCAGGGCAAGTTCGACAACCTCAAATACGCCGGCAAGCCCATCCCCGGCCTCGGTGAGGCCTACGATCCTGACTGGTGGGTCAAAGGACTCATCCAGCGGGAGAACATCAGTGGACTGGGTCCCAAAGCCATCCTGCTCCGCACCGAGGACGCTGAACTGGATGCGCTCCTTGATACCCAGTTCACCGAAAAACAGGTCCGTGACATCCTGGTGGACTTCAACGCCCGCGTCATCGACGCCCGCCGCCAGCTCCAGGGCGGGCCGCCCGTCATCACCAAAACCCGCGACGTCGAGGTGGAAGTTTCCCGCTGGCAGGAACGCCGCGCCGCCCGCGCCGGCGCCGAGACGCCCGAACCGGAACCGGGGACCAGCCGCTCCTGGTGGCAACGGCTGTGGCGCGGCACAACCTAGGCGGGCACCAACCCGGGCGGGCACCCATTGAGGTTGGCGGACGACGGCGGATGCCTCCCGCCGTCGTCGGGCGTCAGGTTCTGCCGGGCGGGACGCCGTTATGCGGCGCTGGGCCCGGAACCTTGGGCCCCGGCAGTAGGGCGGCTGCGCCCGGAGTGCTGGGTGGTGCTGGCGGGGGAGCCGGGGAAGGTGCGGGTGCTGGGGCCGGCGCAGGAGCTGGGGCTGGTGCGGGAGCAGGCGCGGGCGCTGGTGCCGGAGCCGGAGCCGGAGCAGGCGCGGGAGACGGCTTCGGTGGGGCCACCATGGATTCCGGCGGCGGCGGGAAGGGGTTCGCCGGGTAGAGTTTCGCGACCTGCAGCATGTAATTGACCCATTGGGGCCCGGCGATCATGTACCCGTCCAGGCGGGGGTAGAACGTCCCGTTGACGGTCACGTTCTGGCCCGGACGTTTCTGGCCCTCAAGGGCGTCGCCGAAGAAGGACGCTGTGGACAGCCCGGACGTGTACCCGGCAACCCAGGTGGCGCCGTTGTTGTTGGAGGTTCCGGTCTTGGCAGCCACCGGCATCTGGGTATGGATCTTGGGGTTGATCCAGACGCCGGAACCGACCTTGAGGACGTCCTGCAGCACCACGTTGACCCCTCGGGCCACCTCAGGCTTCACGGCATTGCGGCACTCGGGGACAGGAACGGGAAGCTTGCTCCCGTTGACGCTCGTCACTTCCACCAGGGCGATCGGAGTGCAGTAGCGGCCGTCGTTGGCGAATGTGGCAAAGGCGTTGGCCAGATGCAGCGGGGCCACCCCGATGGCGCCCAGGAGGTTGCCCAGCTGGTGCATGTTGATCTGCGCGCCGTCCAGGCCGCTGTGCAGGCCAACGGCGTCCACCATCTTCTGGATGCCGCAAAAGTCCAGCTGGGTGGCGGCAGCGAAGGTGGCGGTGTTGATGGAGTTGTAGAGGCCGTAGTTGACGGGCATCGGGCGGTAGTAGCCCTCGTCAGCGTTCTGCAGGTCATCGGCGGCGCCCAGTTCAGGGTTGTTCTGCGCCGTACTGTAGGCCCCCATCACCTTCCCGCAACTGGACCGCCAGGGGAAGCCCAGCGGATAGACCCGTCGGGAAGCATCCACCACCGCTGTCATCGACTTGCCCTCATTAAGCCACTCGGCGAAGGTGAAGGGCTTCATGGTGGACCCCGGCTGGAAGCCGCCCGCACCGTTGAGGTCGTTGCCTTGAGCGTCCCGTGAATCCACATTGAAATTCAGCTGGGTGTCGAACTTTCCTTCCTCCGGCAGGAACACAGTGTTCTGCGCCATCGCCAGGATCCGGCCGGTCCCCGGCTGGACCGACACCAGCGCTGCGCCCCACCGGTCAGGATTCGCTCCGGCGGTGCTGTCCACCTGCGCCTGCGCGGCCACCTGGAGCCTGCTGTCCAACGTGGTGGTAATCGTCAGGCCGCCGCGGTACAGCAGGCGCTCCCGGTCGATCAGGCTGCTGCCGTAGGCCGGATTGTTCAGGATGAGGTGCGAGATGTAATCACAGAAATAGGGGGCCATCGCCGCGTTGGCGCAGCCCTGCCGGGCAGGGCTGAGTTTGAGTTCGATCGGCGTGGCAACGGCCGCATCATGCTCTGCCTGCGTGATCTTGCGAAGGCGGAGCATTTCGGACAGGACCTGGTTGCGGCGGGCGATGGATTTGTCCGGGTTCAGGGCCGGGTTGTAGAAGCTGGGGCTGTTCACCAGTCCTGCCAGCAGGGCCGCCTGCGGCAACGTGAGGTCTTTGGCAGTGGAGCTGAAGAAGTACCTGGAGGCGGCCTCGATGCCGTAGGCGTCCCGGTTGAAGAACACGATGTTCAGATAGCCCTCAAGGATCTGGTCCTTGCTGAACTGCTTCTCCAAGGCGATGGCCAGCTTCATTTCGCGGAGCTTGTCGCCCATGCTCTTCTGGCCGCTGAGGATCACCTCGTCCGGGCGGTCCTTGGACAGGAATGCCTCGTTGATCACGTTGGTGACGTACTGCTGGGTGATGGTTGAGGCGCCCTGGCGTCCACTGCTGGTCACATTGGAGATGGCTGCCCGGAGGATGCCCTGGGGATCGATGCCGGCGTGCTCGTAATACCGGCTGTCCTCAATGGCCACGATGGCGTTGCGGATATACGGGGACATCTGGTCAAGCGGGACCTTTACGCGGTTTTCCGCAAAGAACGTCGCGATCGGCTGGCCGTCCGATGTCAGGACCTTTGTAGACTGCGACGGCGGCTCGACAGTGAGTTCCTCAGGCAGTTTGTCGAAGAACGTGATCGAGTTGCTGACCCCGAACCCGACGGCGGCAACAGCCGGCGCTATCAGCGTCGCAGCCAGGACTCCGCAGAGTGCGCTCGCAGTGAAGTATCCCAGCACCCTTCCCAGGGCGGCGGCCAGGCGGTGGCCGCGCTTCTTCTTTTTCTGCGCCATTTTTCAGCCTTTAAGCTAGCGACGTGTCAACAGGATACGCCGCAGGACCTGCTTCCTCCAGATGTTGGATCAAGTGATGCCAAGCCGCAATTCTACGGAAGTGAACCCTTGCTTGGCGATACTTACCGATATATCGTTAAGTATCGGTGAACAAGTCACCGACAGGATTCGGCAGCTCGGATCCATCACGTTTGAAAGGAAGACGCACCATGAAGGGCATCAACGACGAGAAGAACCTGGGACCGGAGTTCGGGCGCGGACGTTTCGGACGCGGCCGGGGGCACCGGGGACCGCACGGTCACCGCGGTGGAGGGTTCGGCCCCGGCTTCGGTCCGGGCGGGTTCGGGCCGGGCGGAGGTTTTGGTCCCGGGTTCGGTCCCGGCTTCGGGCCAGGTCCGCGACGGGCCAGCAGGGGCGACGTCCGGTGGGCGATCCTCTCGCTCCTGGCCGAAGCCCCGTCCAACGGGTACGGCCTGATCAAGACCATTGCCGAAAAGACCTCCGGGTCATGGCGGCCCAGCCCGGGGTCCATCTACCCGACGCTCCAGCAACTGGTGGATGAGGAGCTGATCGAGCCCATCGGCGAGGGCCGGCGGACCGACTTCACCCTCACGGAGGCCGGCAAGGCGTACGTCGCCGAGCACGCTGAGCAGTTGGAGAACGCCTGGAACAACGAGGCAGAGGGTTCGGGTCCTGCACTCCATCAGAGCATCGGAAAGCTCATGGGCGTGATTCATCAGTTCCGGTCAGCCGCCACTGAAGAGCAGCGGGCTGCAGCAGTGGAAAAGCTGGACGAGACCCGCCGGGCGCTCTACCGGATACTGGCCGACTGAACCTCACGTTCCGGCACCGGCTGAATGCGCGCGGCGGGGGTGAAGTGTCCGGCCAGAATCTCGCCGAAGGCGTAGGCCGTCTCGGCGTGCTGGGTGAGGTCCACCCCCATGGTCTCGGCCTCATGGCTGACCCGGAAACCGATGGTCCGGTTGATGGCTGTGCCGATCACCAGGGTCACGAGGCCCGACAGCAGCACCGTGACCACGACGGCGGCTGATTGGGCAATAAGTTGCTGGAGACCGCCGCCGTAGAAGAGGCCTCCACCCTGGCCATCCACCGGCAGGGCGATAAAGCCCAGGGCAAGCGTGCCGATCAGCCCGGCGCCGAGGTGGACCCCCACCACGTCCAGGGAATCGTCAAGCCCGAAACGGTACTTGAGGTCGACGAAGACGGCACACGCGGCTCCTGCCACCAAGCCCAGGCCGATTGCGGCCACCGGGCTGACGTTGGCGCAGGACGGTGTGATGGCCACCAGACCGGCAACCACACCCGAGGCGGCGCCGAGGGACGTCGGGTGCCCGTGGCGGACCTTCTCGGTAACCAGCCAGCTGAGCATGGCCGCGGCCGGAGCCACCAGCGTGTTGATCCAGATCAGGCCTGCCTGCTCGGCGGTGGTGGCGGCGCCGCCGTTGAAGCCGAACCAGCCGAACCACAGGATGGCTGCACCAAGCATGATGAAGGGGACATTATGGGGGCGGTGGTTGGGGTCCTTCGCGAAGCCGTGGCGCTGGCCCACAATCACGGCGAGCACCAGTGCCGCGGTGCCCGAGCTGATTTCGACGACGGCGCCGCCCGCGAAGTCAATGACCTGGCCGAAGACTTCGGAGATGGCACCTCCGGCGCTCATAAGCCCGCCGCCCCAGATCATGTAGGCCAGCGGGCAGTAGACCAGCGTGACCCAGACAGGGACAAACACGGCCCAGGCGCCGAACTTGGCGCGGTCCGCGATGGCGCCGCTGATCAGGGCGACGGTGACAATGGCGAACGTGGCGCTGAAGCCTGCCTTGATAAGGTCCGGGGAACCCATGAGGTTCTGCAGCCCGAAGTTGGCGAAGGGGTTGCCGAAAATGCCGAGCACGCCCTCGCCTGTTGTCATGGAGTAGCCCCACAGGACCCAGACAACTCCCACGATGCCGGCTGAGATGAAGCTCATCAGGATCATGTTCAGAGCCGCCTTGGCGCGCGTCATGCCGCCGTAGAACAGGCCAAGCCCCGGGGTCATCAGCAGTACCATCGCGGCCGAAATCATCAGCCAGACGTGTTGCGCAGTGATATCCACGGCGGGTCCCTTCTCATTGATCCTGAAGGCGGGACCCTTCCAGCCGGCCCGCTCAATCCCCTCGATCAATGTTCCCGGCCCTGTGTTTCCGAAAACGCCGCACTAAGTTGCAGGCAGGTTACGCAAAGCGCTGCTGCGTGAAGATCGCGTGACCGTTATGTTTCGGCAATGTAAACGGAAGGGCAAAGTGGGCTAAGCGGGGACCGGGGCGGCCGGTAGGTTTCCTGTTCGTGAACGGGCGCTCACCGTGGTGTCCCGGGGGCTACTGCCGGTACCCCTCCACTTCGTCGACGGATCGGACGGCAGCCTCATTCGGGTCCTCGCCGCTCTTGATCTTGGCCCGGCGTTGGCGGAGCAGGTCCCAAGCCTGGTCCAGGCTTTCCTCCACGTGCTTGAGCCTGGCGTGGTCCGGCTCCTTGTTCCCGGGTGCGTCCCGGAGCTGGTGCTCTTCTTCAACCAGTGCCTGGATGCGGGCGAGGATGTCGTCGTCGTTCATGGTTACCCCTTTTATGCGAAACGGTTCCTTCAGCGTAAGGAGCCGCAATGGAACGCACCAGAGGCCTGGGCAAGGCCAACCACCGGTAGCATCTTGACTATGCCCACTGCGCTAGAAATGGCAGGTCCCATCCTGGAAGTGCTGACCTGGCTGACCCTTCCTGTGGGGCTTGCCCTGCTCTTTTACGCGGGCATCCTCCGGCGCTTTGTGCACCCCTGGACTGTGGCGGAGGCGGTGGTCTACGCAGACGCCAGCGGCACGGGTTTCCGCTGGTTTGACCGCAAATTCCAGGTGCACCACGCGCCGATGTCCCCCCACGACATCAAGAACCTTGCCGTCGGCGACACCCTGCCCATCTACTACCATCCCAAACGCCCCACCCAGTGGCAGACCGCCGCGCCGGAAACGGTGGGGCACACCGCCGTCGTACTTGGCCGTGTCCTCACCGGGATCGGTGCCGTGGCACTGGTGGTGGGGTTCTTCCTGCCGATGTTCTGACCGCCGATGTTCTGACGCCTGGCTAGGGCCATCCGGCACTGGCGGTGGGGAGGGCCCCTCCCTAGCGTGAGGCCCATGGCTGCTGGACCCAACGCGGGGTTAGACGGACCCGCCTCTGATGCAATGCTGAAGCTGGGCCGTTTCTTCACGAAATGGGACCAGACCGACGACGGCAGGGCGGTATTCCGGGAGGGCGGCCGCAAGGGCGACATCTTCTACCGCGACCGCTGGAGCCATGACAAGGTGGTCCGGTCCACGCACGGGGTGAACTGCACCGGCTCCTGCTCCTGGAAGGTGTACGTCAAAGACGGCATCATCACCTGGGAATCCCAGCAGACGGATTACCCCTCGGTGGGCCCCGACAGTCCTGAATACGAACCAAGGGGCTGCCCTCGAGGGGCAGCCTTTTCCTGGTACACCTACTCACCCACGCGCGTCCGCTTCCCCTATGCCCGCGGCGTGCTGGTGGAGATGTACCGCGAGGCGAAGGCCCGGCTCGGCGACCCGGTCCTTGCCTTCGCCGAGATTGCGGCCGACCCGGAGCGCCGGCGCCGGTACCAGCAGGCCCGCGGTAAGGGCGGCCTGGTCCGGGTCTCCTGGCAGGAAGCGATCGAGATTGCTGCCGCCGCCCACGTGAACACCATCAAGACCTACGGGCCGGACCGGTGCGCCGGCTTTTCCCCGATCCCGGCAATGTCCATGGTCTCGCACGCCGTGGGGACCCGCTTCATCCAGCTGATCGGCGGGGTGATGACGTCCTTCTACGACTGGTACGCGGACCTGCCCGTGGCCAGCCCGCAGGTCTTCGGCGACCAGACCGACGTCCCGGAATCCGGCGACTGGTGGGACGCCCGCTACCTCATGATCTGGGGCTCCAACGTCCCCGTGACCCGGACGCCGGACGCGCACTGGATGGCCGAGGTCCGGTACCGTGGCACCAAGGTGGTCACCGTCAGCCCGGACTACGCGGACAACACCAAGTTCGCCGACGAATGGCTGCCCGCCCAGGCCGGCACCGACGCCGCGCTCGCCATGGCCATGGGCCACGTGATGCTGAAAGAGTTCTTCGTGGACCGCGATGTCCCCTTTTTCTCCGATTACGTCCGCCAGTACACCGACCTTCCGTTCCTGGTCAGGCTGGTAAGGACCGACGACGGCGCGCTGACGCCGTCGAAATTCCTCACCGCCGCGGACATCCCGGCGGAGTCCGGGGCTGAGGACGCGGCGTTCCGCACCGTGCTGTTCGACAAAAAGACCGGACGGCCCGCTGTGCCGAACGGCTCCATGGGGTTCCGCTACTCCGGCAGCGGCGAGGGCAAGTGGAACCTGGACCTCGAGGGGATCGAACCGGCACTGTCGCTGCGTGAAGTCTCCGGTGAGAGCGCTGAAGTCCTGCTTCCGTGCTTCGAACAGGCTGACGGCACCGGCAGCGTGCTCCGGCGCGGCGTGCCTGTCCTTGAGGTGGAGGGCCACCTGGTGACCACCGTGTTCGACCTGATGCTGGCCCAGTACGGCGTGGGCCGCGAGGGGCTGCCGGGCGAGTGGGCTGCCGGCTACGACGATGCAGCGACGCCCTACACCCCGGCCTGGCAGGAGGAGATCACCAGCGTTCCGGCGCAGGCCTGCATCCGGGTGGCGCGCGAGTTCGCCCAGAACGCCGAGCAGTCCAAGGGCCGGTCCATGATCATCATGGGCGCCGGGATCTGCCAGTGGTTCCACGGCGACACCACCTACCGGGCCGTCCTGGCGCTGGTGATGCTGACCGGCTGCATGGGCCGCAACGGCGGCGGCTGGGCGCATTATGTGGGTCAGGAGAAGACCCGGCCGGTCACCGGCTGGCTGTCGCTGGCCAATGCGCTGGACTGGTCACGGCCTCCCCGGACCATGATCGGCACCGGTTACTGGTACATGCACACGGACCAGTGGCGGCAGGACGGCTACTCCGCCGACGCCCTGAAATCGCCCCTCTCCACCGGGGCACTGGACGGCCTCCACACCGCGGACGCGCTCGCCCAGTCCGCCCGGCTCGGCTGGATGCCGTTCTACCCGCAGTTCGACCGCAACCCGCTGGACCTTGCCGACGAGGCCGAGGCCGCCGTCGCCGCCGGAACCGCGAAGGACACCCCCGGCTACATCGCGGACGCCCTCAAGAACCGCACCCTGAACCCGGCCATCGAGGACGTGGACGCCCCGGAAAACTGGCCGCGGACCCTGGTGCTCTGGCGCTCCAACCTGTTCGGCTCCTCCGCGAAAGGCAACGAGTACTTCCTGCGGAACCTGCTGGGGACCCACAACAACGTCCTCGGCCAGGACCACGCCGAGGGGCTCAAGCCCACCCACGTGAAGTGGCATGAGCAGGCCCCGGAAGGGAAACTGGACCTGCTGGTCTCCGCCGACTTCCGGATGACCTCCACCACGCTGCTGTCCGACGTCGTATTCCCCGCGGCCACCTGGTACGAAAAACATGACCTGTCCTCCACGGACATGCACCCGTTCGTCCACGCCTTCAGCCCGGCGATCGACCCGCCCTGGGAAACCAAAACCGACTTCGACACCTTCCACCTGCTGGCGCGCGAATTCTCCCGGCTGGCCAAAACCCACCTGGGCGTCCGCCGGGACCTGGTCAGCGTGCCGCTGCAGCATGACACCCCGGGCCAGCTCGCCCAGCCCGGCGGGATCGTCCGGGACTGGCGGGAAACCGGCATCCCCGCGGTCCCCGGCCAGAACATGCCCGTCTTCTCCGTGGTGGAGCGGGACTACACGGCCATCGCGGACAAGCTCGCCGCCGTCGGGCCGCTGGCTGACAGGCTGGGCTTCACGGTCAAGAACGTCACCTACAAACTTGCCGGCCCGCTGGAGAGGCTCAGCCATTCCAACGGCGTGATGCTCGGCGGCGCCGCCGACGGCCGGCCGGCGATCGACACCGATGCGAAAATGGCCGAGGCCATCCTCGCCTTCTCCGGCACCACCAACGGGGCGCTGTCCGTGCAGGGCTTCAAGGACCTGGAAATCCGCACCGGCCGGAAACTGGCGGACCTGTCCGAGGGCTCCGAGGAAAAGTTCATCACGTTCGCCCAGACCCAGGCCGGCCCGGTCCCGGTCATCACCTCGCCGGAATGGTCCGGCTCCGAAACAGGCGGCCGCCGCTACGCCCCGTTCACCATCAACATCGAACGGCTCAAGCCTTTCCACACCCTGACCGGCCGGATGCACTTCTTCCTCGACCACGACTGGATGACCGACATCGGCGAGGGGCTGCCGATCTATAGGCCGCCGCTGGACATGCACCGGCTGTTCGGCGAGCCCAAACTCGGCCGGGACGGGCAGCTTGAGGTGGTGGTCCGCTACCTGACGCCGCACTCCAAGTGGTCCATCCACTCCGAATACCAGGACAACCTGCTGATGCTCTCGCTGTCCCGCGGCGGGCCGACAGTGTGGATGAGCCCCGCGGACGCGGAGTCCATCCAGGTCAAGGACAACGACTGGGTGGAGTGCCTGAACATCAACGGCGTGCTGGTGGCCCGCGCAATCGTCAGCCACCGGATGCCGGCCGGCATTGTCTACGTGCACCACGCCCAGGAACGCACCATTGACGTGCCGAAGTCCGAGGCCACCGGACGCCGCGGCGGAATCCACAACTCCGTGACCCGGCTGCTGGTCAAGCCCTCGCACCTGATCGGCGGCTACGCCCAGCAGGCCTACGCGTTCAACTATCTTGGCCCCACCGGGAACCAGCGCGACATGGTTGCCACCGTCCGCCGTCGTTCCCAGGAGGTGCAGTACTGATGCGTGTCATGGCTCAGATGGGCATGGTCATGAACCTGGACAAATGCATCGGCTGCCACACGTGTTCGGTGACCTGCAAGCAGGCCTGGACCAACCGTGCGGGCACCGAATATGTCTGGTTCAACAACGTCGAAACCCGTCCCGGCCAGGGGTACCCGCGCCGCTACGAGGACCAGGACAAGTGGCAGGGCGGCTGGGTGCTGAACAAGCGCGGCAAGCTGGTGCTGAAGGCCGGTGGCCGGGTGAAGAAACTCTTCGGGATCTTCGCCAGCCCCGTCCAGCCCGAACTCAAGGACTACTACGAGCCGTGGACCTACGACTACAAAACGCTGGTTGACGCACCGCTGGGCGACGACTTCCCCGTTGCCCGGCCCAAGTCATTGATCACCGGCGAGGACACCAAGATCACCTGGTCCGCTAACTGGGACGATGACCTGGGCGGCTCCACGGAGTACGGACACCTGGACCCGATCGTGGAGAAGGTCCGGCGTGAATCCGAGGACAAGATCAAGTTCGCCTACGAGCAGACGTTCATGTTCTACCTGCCGCGGATCTGCGAACACTGCCTGAACCCGTCCTGCATGGCCTCCTGCCCCTCCGGGGCCATCTACAAGCGGGTGGAGGACGGCATTGTGCTGGTGGACCAGGACAAGTGCCGCGGCTGGCGGCAGTGCGTCACCGGCTGCCCCTACAAGAAGATCTACTTCAACCACAAGACCGGCAAGGCCGAAAAGTGCACCTTCTGCTACCCCCGGGTGGAGGTGGGCCTGCCGACGGTCTGCTCCGAGACCTGCGTGGGCAGGCTGCGGTACCTGGGGCTGTTTCTGTACGACGCCGACGCCGTCACCGCGGCAGCGTCGGTCACCGACCCGCAGGAGCTCTACGACGCCCAGATGGACGTGCTGCTGGATCCCAACGATCCGGAAGTCCAGGCGGAAGCCCGGGCGCAGAACATCCCCGAGGACTGGATCGACGCCGCCCGGCGCTCGCCGGTGTATGCCCTGGCCAAGGTCTACAAGGTGGCCCTGCCGCTCCACCCGGAATACCGGACCATGCCGATGGTCTGGTACGTCCCGCCGCTCTCGCCGGTGGTGGACCTGCTGCGGGACCAGGGCCACGACGGCGAGGACCACGGCAACCTCTTCGGCGCCATCGACGCGCTGCGGATCCCGGTGGAGTACCTCGCGGAGCTGTTCACCGCCGGGGACGCGGCCCGGGTCACCGCCGTGCTGAAGAAGCTCGCCGCGATGCGCTCCTTCATGCGCGGCATCAGCCTGGGCAACGACCCCGACGACTCCATCCCGGAGGCTGTGGGCATGGACAGCCAGACGATGTACGAGATGTACCGGCTGATGGCGATCGCGAAGTACGAGGAGCGCTACGTCATCCCCAAAGCCCATGTGGAACAGGCCCACGACCTGGAGGAGATGGGCTGCTCACTGGATTTCGACGGCGGCCCGGGCATGCAGGATTCCTCCCCGTTCGGTGAGGCAAGCGGCAGGCCCGTCCCCGTTGCAGTGGAAACGTTCAACGCCCTCCGTGACCGGCAGACCTCCGGCTCGGCGCCGGGCGAGACGTCACTGCGCGGCCGGGTGAACCTGCTCAACTGGGACGGCACAGGTGCGCCGGCCGGGCTCTTTCCGGACAAGGGGCCCGAACCGGGAACCCTGGCGGCTGCGGAGGACCAGCCGTGAGCCGCCGCCAACAGGTCCTCTACCTCGCGGCAGCCTGGTGCCTGTCCTACCCCGATGAAGAACTCATCGGCCGGGTCCCGCTCATGCGTGCCGGTTTGGCTGAGTTTCCCGGTGCGGCCCGGGATTTCGTCGGCGTCCTGGACCTGCTCGAGTCTTCGGAGCCGATGGAGATCCAGGCCTATTACGTCCGCGAGTTCGATCTTGGCCGCCGCCACGCGCTGCACCTGAGCTACTGGACGGACGGCGACACCCGGCGCCGCGGCGAAGTCCTGGGCAGCTTCAAGAAAACCTACCGGCAGAGCGAAATCCTGGTGGATACCCACGGGGAACTGCCGGACTACCTGCCAATGGTCCTGGAGTACGCCGCCCTGGTGGACATGAATGCCGGGCGGGAGCTCCTGATCCGGTATCGGGCGAGCCTGGAAATGCTCAGGTTCGGGTTGCTCCGGGACGATCTGCCGCACGCCCGGATCCTGCAGGCCGTCTGTGACAGCCTGCCTGGAAAATCGCCGGCGGATGAGCAGGCCGTCATGCGGATGGCCGGCTATGGGCCGCCCACCGAAGCAGTGGGGCTGGACCCTTACGATCCGCGCCTGCTGCCCGTGAAAGGGGCCTGAGAATGCTGACCTTCGAGACCGGGCCCGGCACCGCCGTCGAACTTACCGCCTGGGACACCGTCCTCTGGGGCGTCCTGCCGTACGTCATGGTGGTGGTCCTGGTGGGCGGCCTGATCTGGCGGTACAAATACGACCAGTTCGGCTGGACCACCCGGTCCTCCCAGCTGTACGAATCCAGGCTGCTGCGGATCGCCTCACCGCTCTTCCACTTCGGCCTCCTGGCCGTGATCGCCGGGCACTTCTTCGGCCTCGTCATCCCGATGGCGTGGACCCAGGCGGTGGGCATGAGCCAGGACTTCTACCACTTCAACGCCCTGTTCGTGGGCGGCATTGCCGGTGTGGGGACCCTGGGCGGCATCCTCCTGCTGATCTACCGCCGCCGCACCACGGGGCCGGTCTTCATGGCCACCACCAAAAACGACAAGGCGATGTACGTAGTACTGACCGCCGCCATTGTTTTCGGGCTCTGGACAACTCTGGCCAGCGTCTCTGAGGGCGAACACGGGCATAACTACAGGGAGACCGTGGCGCCCTGGTTCCGGTCGCTGTTCATCTTCCAGCCGGATATCGCGGCGATGGCGGCAGTCCCGTTCTCCTTCCACCTGCACACCCTGGTGGGCATGGCTTTGTTCGTGATCTGGCCGTTCACCCGGCTGGTCCACGCCTTCACGGCGCCGCTGCACTACCTGTTCCGGCCGTACATCGTCTACCGCTCCCGTGACCGGGAACAGACCCGGGGCGGCAGGGTGCCCACAAGGCGCAAGGAGGGCGCCGCTGCAGCCCGCACCACGGGGACAGCGGCCCGCCGCGGCTGGTCCGCCGTCGGGACCCGCGACAGGGACACCCGGAACCGCTGACCGCCATGCCCGCCGACAACAGAAACCCGGACAGAGAAAAGGGGAACACAGTGGCCGGATCCGCCGCTTCAGCGCCGTCCGCTCCAGCGCCGGGACCAGCCGGCCGGACGCGCAATCTTGTCCTCGCCACGTCAGCCTCCGTCGTGTGCTTCTGGGCGTGGAACTCGGTGGCAACACTGGGTTCCTTCTATACCCAGAACCTCCATCTCAATCCGGGCGCCACGGGCGTGCTGGTCGCCATGCCGGTGTTCGTCGGCTCGCTGGGCCGGATCGTCGTCGGTACCCTGACCGACAGGTACGGCGGCCGGGCGATGTTCACCTTCGTGCTGCTCGCCGCCATCGTGCCGATCCTCCTGGTGTCCGTGGGCGGCCTGTTGAACTCCTACGCACTGGTGCTCGGGGCGGGCCTCATCCTCGGGGTGGCCGGCACCGTCTTTGCCGTCGGGATCCCCTTCGTCAGCGCCTGGTACGAGCCGTCGCGGCGCGGCTTCGCCACCGGCGTCTTCGGCGCAGGCATGGGCGGAACGGCACTGGCCGCCTTCCTGAACCCCCGGCTGGTGGCCTGGATCGGATACTTCCCCACGCACCTGCTGATTGCCGGAATCCTTGCCGCGATGGCGGCGCTGGTGTGGGTACTGATGAAGGAATCCCCGGGCTGGACCCGCAACAACGCTCCGGTTCTGCCCAAGCTCCTGGATGCCGCCAAGACACCGGTCACCTGGAAGATGTGCTTCCTCTACGCCGTCGTCTTCGGCGGGTTCGTCTCCTTCGCCACATATCTGCCCACCTACCTGCGCGATGTGTACAGCTTTGATCCCAGCGGCGCCGGCGCCCGCACGGCGGGCTTCGCGCTGGCGGCAGTCCTCGCACGGCCGGTGGGTGGCGTCCTCGCGGACAAATTCGGCTCCAGGCCGGTGGTCCTCGCCTCCCTGGCAGGGGTGGCCGTCCTCGCCTGGGTGGTCAACCTGCAGCCCGACGGCGAAGTCCCCGCCGGACTGACGTTCGTGGCCATGGCGGCCGCGCTGGGCCTGGGGACCGGAGGGGTGTTCGCTTGGGTGGGCGTGCTCGCACCTCCCGGGAAGGTGGGCAGCATCAGCGGTGTTGTCAGCGCAGCCGGCGGCCTGGGCGGCTACTTCCCGCCCCTGGTCATGGGCGCAACGTACGACGCCGCCACCCACAGTTACTCAATCGGCCTGCTGCTGCTGGTGGGCACCGCGCTGGTGGCCTTGGCCTTCACCGCACTGGTGCTGCGCGGCCCCTCAAAGACCCTCCACGTGGCGAAGGCCTGACCTTGCCGAAGAGCTAGGCGGCCAGCACAACGGCGATCCCGAGTGCCCCCAGGGCGATCCCGGCAAAGGCGGTCCACAGCACTGCGGAGGTGTCGGCGTCGACCTTTTCCTGCCTGATTCCCCGCGCGCTGGCGCGGTACCGGCGCCGCTGCGTCAGGTAGATTGCTGCGGCAGCGCCCGCGGACACGGCGAAGAGCAGCAGGATGGGGAGGCCGTGGTGGGGGAGCCAGCGCAGGAAGATGGCGCTGACCGTGACCAGCGCCATCATGGTGCGGCCCCAGGCCAGCGAAGTCCGTTCGGGCTGGAGCCCGGGGTCCCCGTGCTGCCCGTCCGGGTGCCCGATGGTGGTCACCGCTCAGCGCCAGAGAATGGAAACGACGACGACGGCGGCGGCAAGTGCGCCGGCGCCGGCCAACAGCGGCACGATCAGCGGCAGCGGCAGCGGGATGTTGTTGCGCATGCTCCGTTCCACCCGGATCCAGCGCACCGCTGCGCCGGCGCTCAGCAGCATGCCGAGCAGAAGCAGCAGCACAGCCAGTACCCTGCGGACCGGCTCCACGAACAGGTCCGAGGTGAAGGCTTCAATGGCGATGCCTCCCGCGAGCAGCGCCAGCGAGGTGCGGATCCAGGCGAGGAAAGTGCGTTCGTTGGCCAGCGTGAAACGCGGATCCGGTTCGGTCCCGCCCGGCAGCAGCCGTTCCGCGAGCTTACCGCGCGACGGCGGCGTGGGGCCTTCGGGCGGAATCTGGTTGCTGGGCACGGGGACAGTTTAGCCGCCGGGCGCGGGATCGCCAGCTGGCAGTCCGGGCAGGGTGCCCGGGAATGCAGGAGGCTTCGGAGAGGTTGGTGCTGACATGCAACGCATCGGATTTCTGTCCTTCGGCCACTGGGGGCCCGGCCAAGGGTCCCGCACCAGGACGGCGGGGGAGGCACTGCTTCAGGGCATCGAACTGGCTGTCGCAGCAGAGGAGCTGGGGATCGACGGCGCATTCTTCCGGGTGCACCACTTTGCCCGGCAACAAGCGTCTCCGTTTCCGCTCCTGGCTGCCATCGCGGCGCGGACCAAGCGGATCGAGATGGGCACCGGCGTCGTCGACATGCGCTACGAGAATCCCCTGTACCTCGCGGAGGAGGCCGCCGCCACCGACCTGATCAGCGGGGGACGGCTGCAGCTCGGCATCAGCCGCGGCTCACCGGAGCCGGCACGCAACGGGGCCGCAGCGTTCGGGCACATGCCGGAGCCCGGGGAATCTGACGCGGACATGGCCCGCCGGCATACTGCGCAGTTCCGCCACGCCATCACGGGCGCCGGTGTGGCCGAGGCTGACCCGCGGTACGCCGGAGGGGCGCGCGGCCTCCTGCCGGTCCAGCCGCAGTCGCCGGGGCTGGACCAACGGATCTGGTGGGGCGCCGGGAGCCGGAACACCGCCGTGTGGGCAGCGGGCCTGGGCATGAACCTGATGAGCTCCACCCTGCTGACCGAGGACACCGGCGTCCCTTTCGACCAACTGCAGGCCGAACAGATCCAGCTTTTCCGCGAGGCCTGGACCGCCGCCGGACACGCGCACCAACCTCGGGTTTCGGTCAGCCGCAGCGTCCTGCCCATCGTGGACGAGGAGGACAGCCGCTATTTCGGCGGCAGTGCTCTCCGCGATGTCCGGGACCAGGTGGGAATCATCGATGGCGTGACCGCCCGCTTCGGCAAGAGCTACGTGGGCGAGCCTGACGCGCTGGCCGGGCAACTCGCGGCCGACGCCGCAGTCCAGGCCGCGGACACCCTGCTCGTCACCGTCCCCAACCAGCTCGGTGTCGATTTCAACGCCAAAATGCTCGGAAACATCGCCCGCTACGTAGCCCCTGAATTGGGATGGACACCGGCCGGGCCGACGGCGAAGGGACCGGGCGCGTCACTCTGAAAAGGTCCGCTGTGTGTTCTGCGCCGAAGGGAATATTCTTAGAGGGCCGGGCGAAGTGTTTGCCCGGCCCCCATGGCCAGAGAGGCGCCCCATGTCCGAGAAACTCCACCTCACCCCTGACGACGAATTCCCGGATGATCTCGCCGCCCTGCCCGACGGGGAGCTGCAGGTTCTGGACAGCCAGGTCCAGCGACAGCTTGATTACGAGTACGTCAGGGAGGGTGAGCCGAATCCCGAGACTGAGTTCAGGCACCATGACATCGATGATGAATTCCAGGAGCGCGACATCCGTTGAAGTATAGTCAGTATGCTTACTGATGACAGCAGAACAGGAACTATTCCCCGGTCACAGCCGTTAGGCTTGTAGCGGCGTGGGGGGCTACGCCACCCTTATTCCAGCGTGACTGCGGAACGGTCAGGAGAGAGAAATATGGCTCGCGCCGCCTTAGGTACAACTGCATGAACCGCCTACGTCAACTGGCCCAGGCGGCCTCGGTCTTGACCACACCATTGGCGCCTGAAGATGTTCTGGCGCTGTTCAACCCTGTCTTCTCCGCCCGCCAACTGCGCGGCGTGGTGACCCGGGTGGTGCAGGAAACCGCCCAGTCCGCCACCATCTTCTTCCGCCCCGGGCGCGGCTGGCACTCGCACCTGGCCGGCCAATGGGCGCGCATCGGCGTTGAGCTGGACGGCGTCCGGCACTGGCGCTCCTATTCCCTGAGCGCCCCGGCGGGCAAGGACCCCGCCATCACCGTCACTGACGTCGGCGCAGTCTCCGGAACTTTGGTCCGCACCACCAAACCGGGCGATGTCCTGTTCCTCGCGCCGCCGCAGGGTGACTTCATTCTGCCCGAGCACCCCCGGCCGCTGCTGATGATGACCGCCGGCAGCGGCATCACTCCGGTGATGTCCATGATCCGCACGCTTGTCCCGCGCCGCCCGGATGCCGACGTCGTGCTGGTCCATTCCGCTCGCACGCCCGGCGACAGCCTCTTTCGTGAAGAACTCGCCGAGCTGGCGGACCAGTTCCCGAACTTCCGGCTTGCCCACTGGTACACCGGCGAGCAAGGCCGCATGGACCTCACGAACACCGCCGAGCTGGACGAAATCTGCCCCGACTGGAAAGAGCGGGCCGCCTACGCCTGCGGTCCCGACAGCTTCCTGGACGACGCCGAAGCCCTCTGGAAGCAGGCGTCCCTCACGGCGGGGGCGCCGGGTTCCGACGTCGCGGTTGCCGGGGATCCCGGCAACCTGATGATCGAGCGGTTCAACACCGCCTTCGCCGGCGGTGTGGGGTACGACGGCGGCCTGGTCACCTTTGAGGCATCGGACCGGGAAATCGAGGCCGACGGCGACACTCCGCTGTTGGACGTCGGCGAGGACGCCGGGGTGCTCATGCCCAGCGGCTGCCGGATGGGCATCTGCCACAGCTGCCTTACTCCGCTTCTGGCCGGAAAGGTCCGTGACCTCCGCACCAATGAGGTCCACGGAGAACCCGGCGAACTAATCCAAACGTGTGTCTCGGCAGCCGCCGGACCCGTCAACCTCGAACTCTGAGGAGCAATCACCGCATGTCAGTAGTTTCAGCAGCCAAAGCAACCTCGACCGGCTCAAACCGAGCGCGCCCCGGGGCGCTCGCCGAATCCGGCAGCCCTTCGGTCCGCCCGCCCGCCGCAGCGCACCTTTCCGACGAGCAGGTGGCGGAGATGGGCCGTGAGCTCGACGCCATCCGCGACGAAATCCTCGCCAAGCGCGGTGCCACGGATGCCGCCTACATCCGGCGGTTGATCAAGATCCAGCGCGGCCTGGAGCTTTCCGGCCGGGCAGCGCTCCTGGTCAGCAAGAACAAGGCGGCCTGGGTCACCGGAACCACGCTGCTGAGCCTGGCCAAGATTCTCGAAAACATGGAGATCGGGCACAACGTGCTCCACGGCCAGTGGGACTGGATGCGGGACCCTGACATCCACTCCACCACCTGGGAGTGGGACTTCGTCACGCCCTCACGCTCGTGGCAGCACACGCACAACGACCTCCACCACCGCTGGACCAACGTGGTGGGCAAGGACAACGACGTCGGATACAACCTCCTGCGCATGGACGAGAGCCAGCCGTGGGTTCCCATGAACCTGGGCAACCCGCTCTACAACGCCATCCTCGCACCGCTGTTCGAGTGGGGCATCGCCATCTACGACCTCGAACTCACCGATTTCAAAGAAGGCCGGAAGTCCAAGGAAGCGCTGCTCAAGGACCTCAAGGCGCTGGGCAAAAAGGTTGTTACCCAGTTCACGAAGGACTACGCCGCCACCCCCGCCGTCGCAATGCTCACCGGCTCCGGCAAGCAGGCCCTCTACGGAACCCTCACCGCCAACGCGGTCCGCAACGTCTGGGCCCACGCTGTCATCTTCTGCGGCCACTTCCCGGAAGGAACGGACACGTTCACCGAGGAAATGGTGGAGGGTGAAACCCGCGGTGACTGGTACGTCCGCCAGATGATCGGCTCGGCCAACATCTCCGGCTCCAAGTTCATGCACCTCATGACCGGCAACCTGTCACACCAGATCGAGCACCACCTCTTCCCGGACCTGCCGTCCAACCGGTACGCGGAAGTGGCTCCCCGGGTCCAGGAGATCTGCCAGCGGTATGGCCTGAAGTACACCACAGGCCCCATCTGGAAGCAGGTGGGCTCCACCTGGGCAAAGGTCTTCAGGCTCGCACTGCCCCCCAAGGCCGCAAAGGCCTGATTTACAACAGCACAAGAAAAAAAGTGGAGTGGCCAGGCTAAATGCCTGGCCACTCCACTTTTTTTCCTGCCGTTCGGGCGGGCTTTCAGGCGAGGGAGAGGAAGAGCTTCTCCAGCTCTTTCCTGTCCATGGTGGTGTCTTCGCGGACGATGCACTGCTCCAGGCCGCTGGCGATGATGGCGAAACCGGCACGGTCCAAAGCCTTCGAGACGGCGGCAAGCTGCGTGACGATGTCCTTGCAGTCCCGGCCTTCCTCCAGCATCCGCGTGACGGCGGCAAGCTGGCCTTGGGCACGCTTGAGGCGGTTGACCACAGGTGTCAGTTCAGTTGAATCAAGTTGCATGAGGTCTCCAGGGGTCGTGTTCCTGGGATCAACTATATACCCGCCGGGGTGTTTTGACTACCCCCGGGGGTATCTGTAATACTCGGTGGGGTATCCATCCGTCATTCGAGAGGCCATCCATGACTTCCCTTTCCACCGCCACAGCCGTCACAGCGCTCGCGCCGGAGACCCTGCGCAGCTGGGTCACCGAGCACCAGGACCTCGTGGTAATCGATGTGCGCTCCGCCGCCGAATTCGAGTCCATGCACATCCGTGGTTCCTACAATGTGCCCCTTCCGTTGCTGTCCGAACACACCGATGAGCTGGCCGCCCGCCTGGGCAGCCGCGTCGTCCTGGTCTGCCAGTCCGGAGCCCGCGCCGAGCAGGCACGCCAACGCCTTGGCGGGTCCGGCATCAACACGGCCTACGTGCTGACCGGCGGTGTGCCCGGCTTTGCGGCCGCAGGCGGCGAAGTCGTCAAAGGCAAGGACCGCTGGGACCTGGAGCGGCAGGTCCGCCTCGCCGCAGGCTCCCTGGTGGTTCTGGGTTTGGCCGGCGGCAAGTTCGTTTCACCCAGGATCCGGATGCTTGCCGGGGCTATCGGTGCCGGCCTGACCTTCTCCGCAGCCACCAACACCTGCGCCATGGGCCAGGCCATCTCGGCGATGCCGTGGAACAGGTCCACCAAAGAGCCGACCCGTGAAAGCGCCATCATGCAGCTGCCGCTGCCCGAAGCAAAGCAGACCCCCGCAGCATGATCGCCGCCCTGTCGCTGGGGCTTTTGGTTGGCGCCGTGCTCGGTGTGGTGGGTGGCGGCGGCTCGATCATCGCGGTCCCGGCGCTGGTTTATGGCCTGGGCATGAGCCCGGCGGCAGCGATTCCCACCTCCCTTCTGGTGGTGGGCGTCTCATCCCTGGCGGCGCTGATCCCGCGACTGCGCGAAGGCATCAACTGGCCTGTAGTCCTGATCGTCGGTGCTGCGGGAATCCCCGCAGCATGGGGCGGGGCTGCAGTGGGCCGGTTGCTGGACCCGAACATCCTGATGCTCGCCTTCGCCGTCATTATGGTGATCGCGGGGATCCGTATGCTCATGCGGACCACGGAGACCGAGGGATCCTGCAGCATTGGCCCCACCCGGGCGTTCCGCTCCTGCGCCCCCAAGGCCGTAGGGGTCGGGCTCCTGGTCGGCTTCCTCACGGGGCTGCTGGGCGTGGGTGGGGGGTTCCTCATCACCCCTGCGCTCACATTGTTCCTGGGCCTGCGGATGAAACAGGCCGTTGGTTCGTCCCTGGCCATCATCGTTATTAATTCGGCGGCGGGATTCAGTGCCCATGCGGCGGGATTCACCATCGAGTGGCCCACCGTTCTGAGCTTCGCGGTCCCGGCCATCCTCGGATCCCTTGTTGCTGCGCGGCTCGCCCGCAGGCTGCAGGAAAAGCACATCCGGGTCTCGTTCGCGATGCTCATCTTTGCGGTCGCAGCCTGGGTCACGGCAAGCACCGTCACCACCTGACCACATCACACGAAATACAGGAGAACTCCATGGGCCTCATCAGCTCCCTTAAGAAGGCCTTCAGCAAGCCCTACAAGACAATCTCGGTCGCCGAGGCCAAGGAACTCCTGGCCGCAGGTGCCGCCCTGATCGATGTCCGCTCGGCGCAGGAATGGCGCTCCGGGCGGGCGCCGCAGGCCAAGCATGTCCCGCTGGACCGGCTCCAGGCCAGCACTGCCGGAATTCAGAAGACCCGTCCGGTCATCGCCATGTGCCAGTCCGGCGTGCGCTCCGCCTCCGCCGCCAGGCTGCTCGCCGGGAAGGGCTATGAGGCGTATTCCCTCCGCGGCGGCATGGGCGCCTGGCGCCAGGCCGGCGAGCCCGTCCGATGATCCGCAGAACCACATCACACCTCTAGCAACACAGCCGAACCATTCGAAGGAGAAACCCATGGCTGAAATCACCATCACCGAAGCTGACCAGCGCCGTTCAACAGCCGCGATCCTCGACGTCCGCGAGGACTTCGAAATCGCTGAAGGCATGATCCCCGGCGCACTGCACATCCCCATGGGGGAGTTGCAGGCGCGGCTGTCCGAGCTAGACCCTGCCGTCCCGGTGATCGCAGTATGCCGCAGCGGAAACCGTTCGGCCCGCGTTGCCGACGCCCTGAACGGCGCCGGCTTCACTGCCGACACAATGGCCGGCGGCATGATCGCCTGGACCCGCGCAGGCCTCCCCACCATCTGACCCTCCTGCCGAGGGCCCGCACCATCCAAGTACTCCCGCACCACCCAAACACGTCAGAGAACACACCCGGAAGGAAACGAACGTGGTTATGGCAACCATCGACATCACTGAACAGAGCTTCGCTGAAACCCTGGAAAGCAACGACATCGTCTTCGTTGACTTCTGGGCAGCCTGGTGCGGCCCCTGCCGCATGTTCGCACCCATTTACGGCACCGCCGCCGAACGGCACCCGGACATCGTCTTCGCCAAGGTGGACACCGAAGCGGAACAGGCCCTCGCCGCCGCGGCACACATCACCGCCATCCCCACCCTCATGGCCTTCAAAGGCAAGACCCTGGTCTTTTCCCAGCCCGGAGCGCTCAATGCCACCGGGCTCGAAGAGGTCATCCAGGAAGTGAAGAACCTCGACATGAACAGGCTCCGGGCCGATACCGCGCCACAGCACGCCTGACGCCCAGGGTGCCCGGCGACACCGTTGCTGGATACCCCCAAGGGTATTATTATTAATAGCAGAGTAGACAAACACTTCCCCTCCACACCTTCACGAAGGAGAGCACCAGATGCTTATCGAGCGCATTTACGACGAAGACCTTGCCCAGGCCAGCTACCTGATCGGCTGCCAGGCCAAGGGTGAGGCAGTTGTGGTCGACGGCCGCCGCGACATCGCGGTCTACCAGGAGCTGGCCGATAGGAACGGCATGAAGATCGTGGCCGTCACCGAGACCCACATCCATGCCGATTACCTCTCCGGTACCCGCGAACTGGCCGCCGCCACCGGTGCCACGATCTACGTCTCGGGTGAGGGCGGACCGGACTGGCAGTATGAGTTCGACGGCGAACGACTCTTCGATGGTGACAAGATCACCCTGGGCAACATCACCATCCAGGCCGTGCACACCCCGGGCCACACCCCGGAGCACCTGTCCTTCCTGGTCACCGACGGCGCGTTCAGCGACCAGCCCGGCTACCTTCTCTCCGGCGACTTCGTCTTCTCCGGTGACCTGGGCCGCCCGGACCTGCTCGACGAAGCGGCCGGCGGCATCGACACCCGCTTTGTGGGAGCCAAGCAGCTGTTCGCCAGCCTGCGGGACAAGTTCCTGACCCTTCCGGACTACGTCCAGGTCCACCCCGCGCACGGCGCCGGCAGCGCCTGCGGCAAGGCCCTGGGTGCCATCCCCTCCTCCACAGTCGGCTACGAACGCCTCTACGCCTGGTGGGGCCCCTACCTCGCCGGCAACGATGAGCAGGGCTTCATCGACGAACTCCTCGAGGGCCAGCCCGACGCCCACGCCTACTTCGGCCGCATGAAGCGCGAAAACCGTGAAGGCCCGGCCGTCATGGGCGGGCGCGCGCCGCTGAAGGAACTGGACAATGCCGACGTCGCCAGGGAGCTCGCCGAGGACAAAGTCACCTTCATTGACACCCGCTCCAACAGCCAGGTCCACCAGGGCACCGTCACCGGTTCCCTTAATGTCCCGGCCGGCAAGTCCGTGGCCAGCTACGGCGCCTGGGTGGTCAACCCCGAAACGGAGAACCCCCTGGTGCTGCTCGCCGCGGACCAGGAGCAGGCCCAGGACCTGTGGGACCACCTCATCCGGGTCGGCATCGACAACGTGGCCGGCTTCGTCACGAGCCTCGATGGCCTGCCCCTGTCCACGCCAAAGCTCATCCAGCCCGCCGACCTGGCTGACTTCGATGCGGCCATGATCCTGGATGTCCGCAACCGCACCGAGCACACTGCCGGACACATCCCCGGCTCCCACCAGCTCAGCGGCGGCAGGGTCATGTGGCACCTCGATGAACTTCCCACCGAAGGCACCATCGTGACTTACTGCCAGAGCGGGGTCCGGAACTCCGTGGCCGCCAGCGCCCTGCGGCGCGCCGGGTACGACGTCGTCGAGCTCGACGGCAGCTACGCCGGCTGGAGTGCCTGGCAGCAGGCACGGCAGTCCGTCTCCAGCAGCTAAGCGAAGGGCAATGACCTTGATTGCACTGGGACTGCGCCAGAACCTGGCGCAGTTCCTGCTGCTTGTGGCGGTCAACGCCCTCGTGGGCGGCACCCTCGGCCAGGAGCGCACGGTGCTGCCACTGCTTGCGGGACAGGTGTTCCACCTGGACCTGTATACCAGTGTCCTGACCTACATCCTGGCGTTCGGGGTGGCCAAGGCCGCCACCAACTACTTTGCCGGGACCCTCTCGGACCGCTACGGACGCAAACCGGTCCTGGTAGCCGGCTGGCTTATCGCCATTCCAGTCCCGCTGCTGCTGATCTTCGGAGACTCCTGGGGCTGGATCGTCGCCGCCAACGTGGTGCTGGGCATCAGCCAGGGACTCACCTGGTCCACCACGGTGATGATGAAGATGGACCTGGTGGGACCCGAGCGCCGGGGACTGGCCATGGGCCTGAACGAGGCGGCAGGTTATCTTGGCGTCGCCGGCACTGCCCTGGCCACCGGCTACATCGCTTCCGCCTACGGGCTGCGTCCGGGACCCTTCCTGCTGGGGGCGGCGTTCATCGCCGTCGGACTCGGGCTGTCCGTCCTCGCCATCCGGGAAACACACCACCACGCGAAGGCCGAAGCCGCCAGCCACGTCTCCGCCCACGCCGGAGCACATGCAGGGCTGACCAACCGCGAGGTCTTCACCCTGACCAGCTTCCGCGACAAATCCCTGTCCTCAGTCAGCCAGGCGGGCATGGTGAACAACCTCAACGACGGGCTGGCCTGGGGACTGTTCCCGGTCCTGTTCGCCACGGCCGGGCTCAGCATTGAACGCATCGGCATTCTCGCCGCCGTTTACCCGGCCGTCTGGGGCGCGGGGCAGTTGGTCACCGGTGCCCTGTCGGACCGGATCGGCCGCAAACCGCTGATCGTCGGCGGCATGATCGTCCAGGGCGCGGCGCTGGCCATGGTGGCCGTCGGTGCGGACTTCGGGATCTGGCTGGCGGCGGTCATTCTTCTCGGGGCAGGCACGGCCATGGTCTACCCCACCCTGCTCGCCGCGATCGGCGACGTCGCGCACCCGCACTGGCGGGCACGCTCAGTGGGCGTCTACCGGCTGTGGCGCGATGGCGGGTTCGCCGTCGGCGCTCTCCTCTCGGGAATCATCGCCGATGTGTACGGCATTCCGGCAGCGGTGGGCGTCGTTGCGGGCCTGACCGCAGCGTCCGGCGTTCTGGTGGCCGTGCGCATGCGCAGCACGGACCACCATCCAGCGGCCTAGCCGGAGCAGCTATCCGGCTGCATCAGCCTGCTTCTTCAGGAACGCGAGCAGGGCCTCGTTGACCTCGGGCGCGTGCGTCCACAGCAGGCCGTGCGGGGCGCCGTCGATCTCCACGTAGTCCGCGGAAGGCAGCGCCTTGGCGAACCGCCGGCCGGTCACGTCGATGGGGAGGATGTTGTCTGCGGTTCCATGCAGGATCAGGGCCGGCACATCGATTTTCGGAATATCGGCGCGGAAGTCGGTCAGCCAGGTGGGCTGTGCAGCGACCAGAGCGGTGGCCCCGGCCGCGGCGGCGACGTTCCAGCTGGCATCCACTGCTTCCTGGCTGAGCCGCGGGGTGCCCAGGAAGGTGTCGCTGTTGTAGAAGTTCTTGAAGAATTCCCTGAGGAACGCATACGGGTCTGCGGTGACGGCTTCGGTGAGTCCGTCAAAGACCTGCTGGGGGACACCGTCCGGGTTGTCCTCGGCCTGGAGCATGAAAGGCTCCAGTGAACCCAGGAACGCTGCACGGGCCACCCGCGCCGAGCCGTAGGCGCTCAGATAACGCGCCACCTCGCCGGTGCCCATCGAGAAGCCCACGAGCACCACATTGTTGAGGTCCAGGGTTTCCAGGAGGGCCTTGAGGTCCGCCGCGAACGTGTCGTAGTCGTAGCCTTCAGTAGTCTTGCTGGACTTACCGAACCCGCGGCGGTCGTAAGTGATCACCCGGTAGCCCGCCGCCAGAAGCGCGGTGGTCTGCTTTTCCCAGGAGGAGCCATCCAGCGGGTAACCGTGGATCAGGACAACGGGCTGGCCGCTGCCGTGGTCTTCGTAGTAGAGCTCAATTTCGGTGCTGTTCTCGGTTCCAACGGTGACAAATGCCATCTCGGCGGTCCTTTCCAGGCCTCGGAATCAGGGTCAGGGCGCAGCAATGTCCTGCGCCCGGCATTCCTTACTCTAGGCAACGCCGGACGCGGCACCAAGGGCATGGTTACTGGGAAGGTTGAGGCAGAACGCAGTCGACCTTCGGGTTGACCCCCAGGTAGTTCAAGGGGCCGGCGATGATCGTCACGGCCACCGTTCCCGCTTCGGCGCAGGACCCTGGCGATCCGCCGAAGTAGCCGCGCTGCCAGGCAGCCAGTCCGCCGATGATGAGCCAGATGACAATCAGTGCTCCGAGCAACTTCATGGTGTCCTCCTAGGACCGCGGCCGCCTGTGCGTTCAATTATGCGCCGTTAACCGGAATCCCGACAGCACGCATCCCCGCCCGACGCTCTCTCACTTAATGTCGCTTAATTCCAGACGCTCTATCACTCGCTTGAAGAAAGTGATAGAGCGTCGGTCGAAAACCTGCGGTATGTGATAGAGCGTCTGAAGGGGGCGGGGCTAGCGGCGGGGGCCGAAGCCGCCGCCGCCGCCGCCCATGCCGCCGGCGGTGTATTCACCGGCCGTTACAGTGCTGACCTGGTCGGCTCCGTCCAGGGAACCCTCGCCGACGCCGGCGCTGACGGTGGCGGTGCCGCCGGTGTAGACGGTGTATTCCTGGCCTTCGGTGATGGCGGCCGAGGAGAACACCAGCGACGCCGTCGCCTTGGTGGTCACGAAGGCTGCCACCACGGTGCCGGCGGAATCGGCGATCTGCACCACTGTGCCGGCCGGGACTGCCGAGCCGAGTGTCACCTGGACGCCGGACTGCGTGGAGGAGGTGCCCGGTGTGACCACCATGCCCACGCTGCCGGCCGCCGCCACGGTGCCGCCCGTGACGGTCAGTTCACCGTTGACGTCCAGGGCGCCGTTGCCTGAGTTGGTGGGCCCGTTGACGACGACGGTGCCGCCGGAGATGCTGGCGTTGCCGTTGGAGTCGAGGCCGTCGCCCTGGGAGTTGATGGTCAGGGAGCCGCCGGTAACCTCCACCGTGTAGTCGCCGACCGCTTCGCCGCCGCCCATCCCGCCGCCGGAAGCGGAGGTGGTGGAGCCGCCCGAGGCGTTCACGCCGTCGTCGTTCGCGGTGATGTTGGCGGTTCCGCCGGAGATCACGATGTGCTGGGCCTCCAGGCCTTCCTCCGATTCCCCAACCGTGGCGACGCCTGCCGCGATGGTCAGGGTGTTGAAGGCTTTGATGCCGTCGTCCACGGCGCTGACATTGAGGGTGCCGCCGTTGATGAGGACCCAGCCGCGGCCCTCGTCCTCCTCGTTGTCGGACTTGAAGCCGTCGTCGCCCGCGGTGACCTGGTACGCGCCGTCGAGGAGCACGGCGTAGTCCTTGCCGACGATTCCGTCGTCCGTGGCGTCCACGGTGACGTTGCCGGCGGCCAGCACCAGGCCGTCCTTGGAGGAGATGCCGTCGTTGAAGTTGCCGTCTACGCTGAGCGAGCCGGTGCCGGCGATGGTGAGGTCGGCATGGGAGTAGAGGGCGGCGTTGGGGGCGTCCGCGGCGGTGTCCGCGTAGGTGGAGGCGTCGCTGAGGGAGTTGGAGGTGCCGTCTTCGAGGTACACGATGGCCTCGTTGGCGTTCTGGACCACAAACGGTGAACCGGTGGAGCTGGAGATTTCCGCTCCGTCCAGGATGATGCGCACCACGTCTTCCTCACCGGCGGCCACCACAACCTGGCCGTCGGACAGCGACCCGCTCAGGCGGTAGGTGCCGGCCGCGTTGACGGTGACGGTGTCGCCGTCCACCGTCACGGCGTCCGACGACGAGCCGGACGCGACGCTGGACGCGCCGTCCGCCAGTGTCACGGCTACTTCGGAGGCCGCATCCCAGGTGAGGTCGTCGGCGTCGTAGTGCGTATCAGCGGCGAGGGTGTCCAGAGATACTGCGGCCTGGGCGGTGCCGGAAGTGCCGGACGTCGTGGATGAGCCGGTGGACGAATTGCCGGTGGAGGTGGTGCCCGTCAGGGACGTTCCGGTGCTGGTGGGAGCAGTGGCGCAGCCTGCCAGGCCGATGGCGAGGGCGAGGGCGGTGACGGAGAGGGCGTTGCGGAAGCGGTTCATGGTGTGTTCCTTCGGAGGTTCAGGGAGGTGGGGGTCAGGCGGCGGGGCGGAGGTTCATGGTGCGGCGGAGGGTGCGGTTCCAGCGGTTGGCCGGGAGGTCCGGGCAGAGCGCCGCCATGCCGGTGGCGAACTTGGAGATCCGGGAGGGCCGGACGCCGTGGGCCCAGAGGTGCCGGTCCAGCGGGCCGGCGGCCGAGCCGGACTTGGTTTCCAGGATCACCGCACCGGCCAGCACCCAGGCTTGCCCGCCGGGGCGTTGCCAGGTGACACTGGTATCGATGGTGGCCCGGCTGCCGGATTCCGGCAGGTAAAGCGTGGTGCGGCGGTACCGGGTTTCGAGGACCGGTTCGAGAGGCCCGGCAGGGGCTGCGCCCACCGCGGCCGCCAGGGTTTCGTGGACGTAATCCATGCCTTCGGCGGTGATGCGGGCACGGTCGGTGAGCTCGTACGGGATGCGTTCCTTGACTGTTGCTTCGCGGGCGCCTTCGGTCTTGACCTCCAGGAAGCTGATGTTGCTGTCCACATAGGTCCTGGTGCGGACCTTGTAGCGGCGCCGCCGGCCGTGGGCGGCCAGGAGATAGCTGTCCAGCCGTGCGGTGTCGAAGTAGACGGAGTCGTAGGCGAAGCACCGGGAACCGTCCAGCTCCAGGACCCGGACGTCGGCGTCGAACGTGGCCAGCAGTTCCTGGGCCAGCGTCTCGGGGACCACGTATTTGCGGTCAACCCGGGTCTGCAGTGCGGCGTCGGCGTTCAGTTCATCCAGGCCCACGGACGGCAGCCGGCTGAGGGAGCTGACGACGCCGGTGTCTGCTGGGGCGCTCATGCCGCACCTGCCGAAGCGTGAACGGGGGTTTCGATCGTCATGGTTTCGATTGCCGGCGGCCCGGCTGCGGCGATCCGGGCGGCAGGGTTGTAGGCGAAGCGGACGTCCACGATGGTTTTGTCGTTGACCAGGTCCAGTTCCACGATGGTGGCGGAGTGGACCTTCCCGTGCAGGACTTCCTCGAGCCGGGCATGCAGTTCGTGGTCCTCCGCCAGGGCCCGGTCCAGGATCACGGTCTGGTGCCGGTGGGCCGGCAGGACGCGGGGGTGGTCACCGACGAACATCACCAGCAGGATCAGGCCCATCAGCGAGGCGGTCAGCCAGATGGGTTCGATGCCGAGTCCGGCGATCAGGCCGAGGGCGAGGGCCGAGAAGTAGTAGGCCACTTCGTGCTGGGCCAGTTCGGTGGAGCGGAGCCGAATGATGGACAGAACGCCGAAGAGGCCAAGTCCCAGGCCGAGTCCTGCCGAGGAGCCGGACAGTGCGGTGGCGACTGCCAGAACGCCCACGTTCATGCCAAGGTAGGAGACCACCAGGTCACGGCGCCGGTGGCGGCGGAGGTAGAGGACGAACGTGAGGACGCTGATGGCCGCGAGGTCTGCGGCGATGAAAATAAGGGAAGTCATCGGATTCTCCGGAATCTGTTGGTGGGCTGTTCTCTACAATCCGCGGCCAAACTGTGCGGGTGCTGTGACGGGACCTAGGCACGAATATGAGTGTTGGCCGGGAGTTCGGGCTTCGATCGATAGGATCAAACCCGTGATCAATTCCCGTGACCTCGCCCTCCGGCTCAGGCGACTCACGGTTTTCAGCGTTTTTGCGATCTGCGTGATCACTGCGGCGTCATTTTGGGCGCTCCGGCAGTCCGGCCAGTCAGCCGTGGTTATTCCGCCACCGCCAAGGTCTGAGGCCAAACTCGAAACGCTGTCCACCGGGATCACCCCTGCCGTGAACATCACCCGGAACGCGGATGCCAAGTGGCTTGAGCGGGCCGCCGCGCAAACCGGGATTCCTGCCCGCGCGCTCCGGGCCTATGTGGCTGCAGCCGGCGCGGCAAATCTTTCAGCTCCGGACTGCGGGATCGGGTGGAATACGGTTGCAGCGATCGGCTCCATCGAATCCGCCCACGGAGCTTACGGCGGCGGAAAACTGACGCCCGCCGGGCATGCGGCCGGGCCGCTTGTTGGGCCGAGCCTGGACGGCAACGGCTTTGCCGCCATCGCCGATACCGACGGCGGCGTCCTGGACGGCGACGCCCGGTGGGACCGCGCCGTCGGACCCATGCAGTTCATTCCCACCACGTGGGAGTACGCGGGAAGGGACGGAAACGGTGACGGAACAGCGGATCCGTTTAACATTGACGATGCCGCCCTCAGCGCGGCCGGCTACTTATGCGCCAGAGGCCGTGACCTCACCACCGCAACCGGGTGGACGGAGGCCATCTACTCCTACAACCAGTCCGGTTCCTACGTGGTCAAGGTACGCGACCAGGCCGTGTCCTACGCCGAGGCGACGGGCGCCACCGGATAAGGCCACGTGTGGCGGGCACTACCTCGGCTACCGGCGCAACCTCCCGGGGTGGTGGCCGCGTCCCAGGTCCGGAGCCTCATGGTCAGCCTCCCGTACGGTGTTCCTGGCCGTGTTCCCCTTGGCCGTGTTCCCCTTGGCCGTGTTCCCCCTGGCCGTGTTCCCCACAACTTCGTTCCCCGCGAAGAGCCGCTGCTGCACCGCGTAACTGACGGCCAGGAGCGCAACTTCGGCAAGGATCTTCGCCGGCAGGGCCGCGACGGACAATGCGTCAAGCGCATAGATGAGCCCGTAGTTGGCGACCAGCAGGACGGCCACCAGGCTGAAGTAGCGCATCCCGGCGGCAGTTGCGGGCTTGTCCCGGCCATGTTCAAACACCACACGCCGGTTCACCAGGAAATTCACGGCAGAGCTCACCATCCTGGCTCCCACCACCGCCAGCAGCAGCGAGTCGGTGGCCAGGGTCAGGAGCAGGAACACCACCGTGTCCACCAGGAAAGCAGCGAAGGACGAGGCCAGGAATTTGAGGAGCGGCGCGTAGATGCGGACCGAATCTGCCACGGGCCGGAAATGGGACCCCGAGTTGTGGTCCAGGTAGACGGTGGCGATGTCCACGCTGCGGATCGCATAGCCGGCCTGCCCGGCTTCCAACAGCAGGTTCAGTTCGTACTCGTAGCGATCCCCGCGGACCGAGCGCAGCCACGGGAGCATGGCCGCAGGGTAGCCGCGGAGGCCGGTCTGTGTGTCTGAAATGCGCTGACCTGTGGCCAGGGTGAACAGCAGCCTGGTGGCGTTGTTGCCGAACCTGCTGCGGGCGGGGACATTGCCGGTGAAGTTCCGGGTCCCGAGCACCATGGCAGGTGATCCGGCCCGGACCGCGGCCGCGACGCGAAGAATGTCCACGATGGTGTGCTGCCCGTCGCTGTCCGCGCAGACCACGGTCCGGTCCGGCAGGTGGTCCGCGATGAAGCCGAAGCCGGTCTTGAGCGCAAAGCCCTTTCCCCGGTTGCGGGCGTAGCCGATGACGTGGCACCCAAGTGCCTTGACGCCGTCGAACACGTCCTTGTATCCGGGCCCGCTGCCGTCATCGACCACCACCACGGTGGCCCACGGCTCGGCGTCGCGGATGGAACGGATGAGGGCGGGCAGCTGCTGGTCCGGCTCATAGGCCGGAATCAGGATGATCATGGCCGGACCTACTCCGCGATGTAGAGGATGTCGGAGGTGCCGCGTTCCTTGTTCTCACCCAGCGGGTTGTTGACCAGGTCCCCGTTGAAGTACATGGTGGAAGAGCCGCCGCCGTCGATGTTGTAGGCCGTGGTGGCGCCGAGGCCCTGCATGATTTCCGCCAGGCCGGTCATGCTGACGCCGGCGCTGTAGCCGGGGCTGCGGCCGTCCACCACCACGAACACGAGGTGGTTGTCGTCGATGACGCCGACGGCGGTGCGCGGCTGTTCGCCCTGGATCGAGTGGTTGCCGAAGTTGGTGTCCACCTCCACGTCCTCGATGCCCTCGGCCACCTCGCCGTTGTCCAGCAGGGACGGGCCGAAGGAGAGGGTGTTCCAGACGCCGTCGGCCAGGAGCTGCTCGGCGGTGGTGGAGGTCTCGTCGTACACCTTCACGGTGCCGTCGGTGTAGAAGGCCAGGCCCTGGCGGGTGCCTTCATCGCGGAAAACCACGCCGTTGCGGATCACGATGCCGGTGTCGCGGAAGCCGTAGTAGTCGCCGTTGATGGCGAAAACCGCGTTGTTTGCCTCGGCGATTGCTGAGGTGGTTTCGGTGATGTTTTCGCCGAAGCTGTCCTCGGCGAAGGCTGATTTGAGGGTGGTGGCATCGTCCAGCACGACGTCGGCAACGTAGTAGGTGACGCTGCTGTCGCCGCTGCCGGTGGTCACGGTGGAGATGTTGATGTTCGAGCTGTCTGAAACATAGGAGGTGTCGGTGGTGACGGCGGCCGTGCTGCCGGATCCGCTGGTGGTGTCCGTGGTGGTGGTGCTGGTCTGGCGGGTCCCCACCTGGCTGGCCTCGTACGCGGAGACGTCCGAGATTTCCACGTGGTGGACCACGAACCGGTCCAATGCCCAGGCGGTGGCTCCTCCCGCTGAAAGCGTGAGGGCAAGGGCCCCTGCGACGAGGGCGCGCCGTACCCGGCCGCCCTTGCGTTCTGTGTTCTTGAGAGGAGTCATGCATCATTTCTAGGCAGCCAAGCTATCGCTCCGGTTTGCCGTGAATGTGCTGCGCCTGTGAAAGGGTGGGGACATGGCGGAGATGGTCATGGCGGACAGGGACGTGCGGCTGCTGACGGTGGGCCACGGAACGGCAAGCCAGGCCGGGTTTGCGGAACTTCTGTCAGCGGCAGGGGTCCAGGCACTGGTTGACGTCCGGATAGCCCCCAGCAGCCGCAAGTTTCCGCATTTCGGCAAGGACCTCCTGGCTCAGTGGCTGCCCGCGGCGGGCGTTGAGTACCGCTGGGAGAAACGGCTGGGCGGTTTCCGGAAGTTGCCGCCCGATTCACCTGACGTCGTGCTGCGAAACGAGTCATTCCGCGCCTATGCCGCCTACATGAGGTCGCCGGAATTCCTGGCTGCCCTCGGCGGGCTGATCGCGCAGGCCGGGGAGCAGTCCGTGGCAATCATGTGCAGCGAAACGGTGTGGTGGCGTTGCCACCGGCGGCTCATCGCCGATCATGCCCTGTTGCTCGACGGCGTCGACGTCCGGCACCTGATGCCCGGGGGAAAGCTGGCACCGCACCAGCCCACGTCCGGGGTCCGGGTGGACGGCAACGAGCTTGTGTACGACCAGCAGTAGCCGGCAGCCGGCTACTGCTGCCGGTTCGAGGCAGAATCCTCCGTGGCCGGGAGAGCGGGCGGGCAGAGGCTCAGCGCAAGCTCCTGCAGTTCCGTCGGGCGGAAGGGCTTGGTCAGATAAGCTGCGGCCCCGGAAGCCATTCCCGCCAGGACGTCATCCTCTTCGGACCTTGCGGTGAGGAACAGCAGGGGTGCCTTGCTGAGGGCGCGGATGGCGCGGGCAGCGATATGACCGTCCATGTCAGGCAGGCCAAGGTCCAGCGTGATCAGCGAAACGGACGGATCCGCCGCCGCAACTATGCCCTCGGCGCCGCTGGCAACTGCATGCACGTCGAAGCCGGCGCGGGTCAGGACCACCGTGACCAGCATGCGGATGTCGTCGTCGTCTTCGATGACCAGACAGACGCGTTCATTTTTCATTTTTGGAGCCCCCTGGAGCCAGCTTGGAACCAGTGTACGGGCTGGGGCGCAGGGCTGGCCTTACCCGTCGTAATGTGTCTCGACCGGCCCTTGGCCCAGGGCATCAACTATTGACGACGCGACTTTGTGCAGCTTTGAATTGCGTGTACTGGACGCCGCCTTGAGGAGTTCGAACGCTTCCTGCTGGCTGCAGCGGTTCTGGGCCATGATGATGCCCACCGCCATGTCGATCACGGTGCGTGATTCCAGGGTGGCCCGCAGGTTGGCCGCGGTTTCGCTGTAGTGGGCGAAGCGAACAGCAAGCCGCAAGGCCAAAGACGTCTGGCGGACAAAGTCCTCGGCCGCTTGGACAATGCGGCCCTCAAAGCGGCGGGCCCGGGGGGAGTAGATCAGCAAGGCGGACTTGGTTTCGCCGTGCAGCTGGAAGGGAATGGCCAGGACAGAGCGGATTCCCTGGCTCGCCACGGCTTCAGAGTATTCGGGCCATCGCATGTCCTCTTCAGCGTCGGCCACGAGGACTGTTACCCGGTCCACGCAAGCAGCCATGCCGGGGCTGCCGGCGGACTGGTATTCGATCCGGCCCAGGGCCTGGGCAGCTGCGCCGCTGCTGGCGATCGCGGCATCTTTGCGCTTACGCAGGAGAGCCAGGCAGCAGATCACATCATCGCCGGGATCGGAGAGGTTTCGGGCGGCTACGCGCGCGAGCTCGTCAAGGAACTCCTCAACATCGGTGCTGTTGAGCAATTCCTCGTGCAGGTGCTCGGTAATTGATGTAGCTGTGTTTGCAGTTGACTCGCCGGCCACGGTTCTTGGTGCCATTCGCTCAGGTCTAAACGAGCCATAAACTCCCCGCAATCCGCCACAGAGGCAGGAGGCCGCGAAGGTCGCTGGTTCGGACGAACTCTCCAACGGCCTGCTGCTAAACCGATAACCAGAAGTATATACAAGCCCGGGGCCTCGAAAGCGCGACAAGCAGGGCCTCCCCGATGCTGGCGTTGTGTGGCGGTTATGGGCAGAATGAAGCACACCGTTGGCGCTGCCCGCGGTGGACCCGCGACCAGCCGGCTATCACGCCGCGGAGGGACAGAACATGACCAGACTGCTCATCATTGGGCCGCCCGGATCGGGAAAGGGCACCCAGGCGGTACACATCGCGAGGCATTTCAGCATTCCTACCGTATCCACGGGCGACATCTTCCGGACCAACGTCAGCAATGAGACGCCGCTTGGTGTGGAAGCCGCCAGATACCTCGACGACGGCGCCCTTGTGCCGGACGAACTCACCAACGCACTGGTCAAGGACCGGCTCCTGGAATCCGACCTGCAGCCCGGCTTCCTGCTCGATGGCTACCCCAGGACCGCCACCCAGGTGACAGAACTGGACAACATGCTCGCCTCCCAGAGCCAGCGGCTCGACGCCGTCGTCGAACTCCGTGCCCCGGACTCCGAACTTGAGCAACGAATGCTGCAACGGGCCAAGGAGCAGGGCCGGAAGGACGACACCATCGAAGTGTTCCGGCGCCGGCTTGACCTGTACCACAACGAAACCCATGAGGTCGTCGCGGTCTACGCCGGCCGGGGCATGCTGGTTTCGGTCGACGGCAGCGGCGACCCCGGGGACATCACCACGCGGGCCATCGCCGCCGTCGAGAAGTTTCTAGCAGAAGGAGTCACACCATGAGGATTGCTGTAACGGGCGGAAGCGGAAAACTGGGGCGCCACGTCGTCCGCAGGCTCACTGAAGACGGCCACGAGGTGATGAACCTGGACCGTGAAGGAGACAGGAACCCGCGGCTGGCCATCGTCGACCTGCGCAACTACGGCGAAGTCCTGGATGTGCTCCTTAGCCTTGACAGCAGGCACGCCGGGTTCGACGCCGTCGTCCACCTGGGAGCCATTCCCGCGCCGGGCATCATCCCGGACGCCGCCACTTTCGAGAACAACATGCTCTCCACGTACAACGTCTTCCAGGCCTGCCGGCGGGCCGGCATCAAGAAGGTGGTCTACGCATCCAGCGAGACAGTGCTGGGAATTCCGTTCGCCATCGACCCGCCGTACATCCCCGTGGACGAGGAATACCCGGCACGGCCGGAAAGCACCTACTCGCTGGTGAAGCACCTCGAGGAGCAGATGGCCATCCAGATGACCCGCTGGGACCCTGAGCTGAGCATCACCGGCCTCCGCTTTTCCAATGTCATGGATCCCGAGGATTACGAGCGGTTCCCGTCGTTCGACGCCGACGCCAGGGAACGCAAGTGGAACCTGTGGGGCTACATCGACGGGCGTGACGGGGCCCAGGCAGTGGCCCGTGCACTGGAGAAGGGCACACCCGGGTTCCAGGCCTTCATCGTGGCGAACGCGGACACCGTCATGAGCCGCTCAAGCGCCAGCCTTGCTGCCGAAGTGTTTCCCAACGTCAAGGTGACTAAAGAGCTGGGCGAGCACGAGACCCTGCTGTCCATCGACAAGGCCCGGCGCCTGCTGGGGTTTGAACCCGAGCACTCCTGGCGCACTTACCACCCGATCCGCACAACGCCTACGGAAGACTGAGCTCCGCGGCCACGGCGCCCGCGTTCTCATGCGATTTGCGCAACCGGCCAAGGATTTCCGCAGGATCAGGGAAGATTCCGTTTTCGCCGGGCGGGGGCTCCTAAGCTTTTTGTCGGGACGGTGTATCAGTTCCGCCTACCAGCCGCCACAAGCCACGCTTAGGACCCCCCATGCGCACCCGACGTTTTGTGCTGCCCGCCGCCAACGCAACCCTGCTTGCCGTCGCCGTTCTGGCCTCAGCCGCCCTCCCGGCGGAGGCCGTTGGCGGAGCCGGGAACGACGACGGTGCAAGGAACCGTTACATCGTCCAGTACGCCGCGGCAGCGGACGTCCCTGCCGAGGTGACGCGGTTGAAGGCCCAAGGCATCGCCGTCGGCCGTTCCTATTCCCACGCCCTGCGCGGCGCCCTGGTCACGGCCACGCCCGCCCAGGCCGCGGCGCTCGCCCGCACGGCCGGCGTCGCGTCGGTGGAGGTGGATGCCCCGGTGGGGATCACCGAGACGCAGCAGCCGGCACCGTGGGGACTGGACCGGGTGGACCAGCGGGCCCTGCCTCTTTCGGGTTCCTATTCGTGGACGGCGGCGGGAGCCGGGGTCAGCGCCTATGTGGTGGACACCGGCGTCCTGGCCTCCCACTCGGAGTTCGCCGGACGGGTTACTGCCGGCTGGAGCGCTGTGGCCGACGGACGCGGTTCCGGGGACTGCAACGGCCACGGCACCCACGTTGCGGGGACGGTCGCCGGATCAACCTATGGCGTTGCCAAGAGCGCGACGATCGTTCCGGTCCGTGTCCTCGACTGCAACGGTTCCGGCTACAACTCCGACGTCGTGGCCGGCCTGGACTGGATCGCCGCCAACCATGCTGCCGGAACCCCGGCGGTGGTCAACCTGAGCCTGGGTGGAGCTGCGAGTTCGGCGGTGGATACCGCCTTGCAGGGGGTCATCAACGACGGCGTCGCCGCCGCGGTGGCGGCCGGCAACTCCGCCGTGGATGCGTGCGCCGGCTCACCCGCGCGGCTCCCGGCCGCCGTCACGGTTGCTGCCAGCGACTCCGCCGACCGCCAGGCGTCCTTCTCCAACTTCGGCTCCTGCGTGGACCTCTACGCACCCGGCGTCGGCATCACGTCCGCTTCCTACACGTCAACAACAGCAACCGCTTCCATGTCCGGCACGTCCATGGCGACGCCGCACGCAGCGGGCGCAGCGGCAGTCCTGCTCTCCCAAAACCCGTCCCTGACGCCCGCCCAGGTAGCCTCGGCGCTTACCTCGAACGCCACCGCCGGCGTCATCAGCGGTGCCGGGACCGGCACGCCCAACCGGCTGCTGTATGCGGCGGGCACGGCACCGGCTCCGCCTGCCGCACCCGCGCCCACGGTGACTTCCCGGACACCCGGTGCGAACTCGACGGCGGTGCCCGCTGGGAGCAACGTCACCGCCACCTTCAGCACGGCGGTCCAGGGTGTCGGCGCCGGAACCTTCGTGCTCCGGAACGCCGCCGGCGCGCTGATCCCGGCGGCCGTGGGCTATGACGCTGCGACGAGGACGGCAACCCTCGATCCCGCCTCCGCCCTGCCCGCTGACGCCACCCTGACAGCCACGCTGACCGGCGGTGCCACGGCAATCCGGGATGCGGCAGGAACACCGCTGGCCAGCACCAGCTGGACCTTCCTCACCGGTCCGCCGCCCACGGTCACCGCTTTCACTCCCGGCAGCAACGCCCTCCTGGTACGGCGGAGCAACAACATTTCCGTCACCTTCAGCGAGGCAGTCCAGGGCGCCGGAACGGCCACGTTCACGGTGAAAAACTCTGTCACCGGCGCAGTGGTCGCCGCCGCCGTCTTCCGCAACGGCACCACCAACCAGTGGATCCTGGACCCGCAGCAGGCCCTGGCGGCCAAGACCAAGTACACGGTCACGGTCACCGGCGGCCCTTCGGCAATCCGCGACCTTGCCGGCAATCAGCTGGCCACCACGTCCTGGCAGTTCACCACCGGTTCGTTCTAGCCGGTCAGTTCCGAGGGGGCGGGCAGGGCGTCCGACGGCGGCAGTTGGGGGGCGCCGTCGGACTTTCCTGATTGGCGCTCGGGTGTGTCCGCGCCGCTCTGGTGATGCTCGGACCAGATGTGGCTCATCTCCTCAGAGGACTGTTCCACAATCCTGCTCATCGCCGCATGTGCGGCGGCGGCCTCGCCGCGCTGGATGGCGCTGGCCACATCCACGTGCAGCTGCAGCGCTTCGTGATGGGGCAGGTTGGGCATCAGGCCGTGCTGCGTGCGCCCGGTCAGGACCTCGGCCACGAGATTCTGCAGCTGGGCGAACATGGCGTTGCCGGAGGCCTTGAGTACTGCGGCGTGGAACTCCACGTCCAAGCGCAGGAATTCTTCCCGGTCGCCGCGCTGGCCTGCGGCCCACAGCCGGGCCGCGTGCGAGACAAGGTCGCTGCCGGCGTCCCACGATGCACGCTCGGCTGCAAGCCGGGCTGCCTGCGGCTCAATCGCACCGCGGAGTTCATTGAGGGACTGCAGCTGTTCCAGGCGCCGGGACGAAGCCAGCCGCCACCGGATCACCTGGGGATCGTAGAGGTTCCAGGCTTCTTCGGGCTGTACCACCGTGCCGAACCGCCGGCGGGATGCCAGCATGCCCTTGGAGGCAAGAACCCGGGCAGCTTCCCGGACCACGGAGCGTGATACCTTGTGCTGCGTTTCCAGCTCGTCCAGGCGCACCAGGGAATTCGGTGCGAGAACCCCGTTGGCAATGGCGAGCCCCAGACTCTGCACCAACGCAGCATGCCGGTCAGTAGGGGACACCGCCATGGGGTTCGTCATGGATAAATCATACTGCTTTGCCAAAGGGGTTGTTTAAGTCTGCCTTATTTCTCTATGCTCTTCCCCAGAGCAGATGTAAAGATGCATTTGTAGGTGGCTGGACAGTGACGTCAGCCCGGAAGCAAGGGAGCGGTCGTGAAGCGACGTTCAATAGTTAAGTACGCGGCAGTCGCCGCAGCACTTTCGCTGGGCTTGACCGCCTGCAGCGGCGGCAGCGGCAGCAGCGACGCCAAGGAATCGGGCACCGTCCGGGTCACCCTGGCCAACCACGTCTGGACCGAAGGCATCAAGACCGCCATTCCGGAATTCGAGAAGAGCTCCGGGCTCAAGGTGGAGCTGACCCAGCTCGGCGAAGACCAGCTCTCGGACCAGTACAACGTCAAGCTCAACGCAGGCAGCGATGAGATCGACGTCATGATGTACCGGCCGCTCCAGGAGGGCAAGGCGTTCGCGAAGAACGGCTACCTCGCGGACCTGACCAGCAAGGTCTCTTCCGATTCCGGCTGGGACTGGAAGGACTACCAGGAGGGTCCGGTCAAGGCCACCACTGTTGACGGCAAGGTTATTGGCGTCCCCATCATCACCGAGCGCGAAGTCCTCTACTACCGCAAGGACCTGCTGCAGGCCGCCGGCATCGCCGTCCCCAAGACGATGGAAGAGCTTGAAGCTGCCGCAAAGGCCATCAAGGCATCCAACCCGGACACTGCAGGCTTCGTGGCCCGCACCGGCAAGTCCGCGGCCGTCACCCAGTTCTCCAGCTTCCTGTACAGCTTCGGCGGAGACTTCACCGACTCCAGCGGCAAGTCCACCGTCAACTCGGATGCTGCCAAGAAGGCCTACGCCTTCTACGGCGGCCTGATCAAGAACTACGGCCCCGCCAACGTCAGCACGGACATGAGCTGGCCCGAGGCAATGGCAATCTTCACCCAGGGCAAGTCTGCCTTCTACACCGAGGCCGATTCGCTCTACAAGAACGCCACCGACCCGGCCAAGTCCAAGGTTGCCGACAAGGTCGGGTTCGCTGCCCTGCCGGCCGGCCCCGCCGGCTCCAAGCCGTACAACATCCCGTCATGGGGCCTGGCCGTGAACGAGGCCTCAGGCAACAAGGACAACGCCTGGAAGTTCATCCAGTGGGCCACGAGCAAGGAACGCACCCTGGCTGCACAGAAGGCCGGCGTCCCCGGACCCCGCGCCTCCGTCTGGGCCGACTCCGAAGGCACGTCCACCTACCCGAAGGACCTGGCCGAGGCCATCGCCACCAGCGCCAAGAACGGCATTGGCCACGACCGTCCCCAGGTAATCACCGTAGGCAAGGCCCGCGAAATCGTTGGCGAGCCGATCGTTGCCAGCATCACCGGCGCAGACGCGTCCGCAGCCGCCGACTCGGCCCACGAGGCCTTCCAGAAGTTCCTGGACAGCGAAAAGAAGTAATACCTGCGGTGCACCCCGAGCCGGCGAGCGAGGACCCGGTGCACCACACAGCCCCGGGGGGGGGGGGGGGGGGGCGCGCGCCGCCCCCCCCCCCCCCCCCCCCCCCCCCCCCCCCCCCCGGCGGGGGGGGGGGCGGGGCCCCCCCCCCCCCCCCCGCCCCGGCTACTCTTCACCCCCCAACTCTTTAGGTGAACCATGTCTGTAATGACTCCTCCCCGCAGCTCAGCCCGGAACGCAGGGCGTGCTCCCGGTGCCCGCGACAAATTCTCCGACTGGGCCAACACGCACCGGAAGTGGCTTTTCGCGGCCCCGGCGATGATCTTTGTCGGCGTCCTGATCATTTTCCCGCTGGCCTGGACCCTCTACCTGAGCCTCACTGATTCGCAGGGCTCCGTCCGGGCAGCCACCGAGTTCATCGGCCTGGAAAACTACATCACGGTACTCTCCGACGTCGAACGCTTCTGGCCTGCAGTGGGCCGCACCATGACCTTCACCGGCATTGCCCTGGTCTGCGAAGTGGTGCTTGGCATGGGCATCGCACTGCTGCTCTGGCGCCCCTTCCGCGGCGAAAAGTGGGTCCGCGTGGCCATCCTGCTCCCGCTCGTCGCCACCCCCGTTGCCGTCGGCATGATGTGGAGGCTGATCTTCGATCCCAACATCGGGTTCGTGAACCAGCTGCTCGGCATGGTTGGCATCCCGCCGCAGCCCTGGCTTTCCGGCCAGGACACGGCGCTGGGCACCACCATCTTCATGGACGTCTGGCAGTGGACCCCCATGGTGGTCCTCATCCTGCTCGCAGGCCTGACGTCCCTTTCCGAGGAGCCCGATGAGGCCGCCCGCATGGACGGCGCCAACGCGTTCCAGCGCTTCTTCTACATCACCCTGCCCCTCATGATGCCCACCGTGATCGTGGCCATCCTGCTGCGCGGCATCGATGCGCTGAAGACCTTCGACATCCTTTACGCCACCAAGGGCAAGGGCGGCGGATCGTTCCACGAAGTGGAAACGCTCAACGTCTACGCCTACGGGCTGAGCTTCGACTACAACCAGTACGGGCTGTCCTCCGCGGTGCTGATCCTCTTCTTCATGATCATCATCGGCACCATGTGGCTGCTGACCATGCGCAAGAAAGCGGTAAACAAATGACCGTACTGAACGAAAACACCGCAAACCAGGCGTCCGCCGGGCAGCCGCAGCCGGTCCGCCGCCGTCGGAAGCCCCTGGGCACGCGCGCCTACAAAGTCTTCCGCGTCGCCGCACTGATCGCCGTGGTGCTGTTTCTCCTTGCGCCGCTGGCGTGGATGCTGATGGCCTCCTTCAAGACCAACGTGGATATCTACGACACCGCCAAATCGATCATCTTCACCCCCACGGGTGAGAACTACGCGAACGTCCTCCAGCGCAACAACTACTTCGTCTTCATTTTCAACAGCTTCTGGGTGGCATTCGTCTCCACCGCCCTCTCGCTGGTGCTGGGCGTCCCTGCCGCGTATGCCATGAGCCGGTTCACCATGCACCGTTCAGCCCTGGTGGTCCTGATGGCCCGCGTCATCCCCGGCGTTTCCCTGCTGGTGCCCTGGTACTACGTGTTCTCCAACCTGAAAATGGTGGGCGGGTTCGAAGTGCTGATCCTCAGCCACATGTTCGTCGCGCTGCCCCTGATCGTGTACATCATGATGAGCTACTTCGACTCGCTCCCGCTGGAACTTGAGGAATCCGCGCAGGTGGACGGGCTCACGCCCATCGGCGCGTTCCAGCGCATCACGCTGCCGCTTTCGGTGGCCGGTATGGCCACGGCAGGCATCCTGTCCTTTATCTTCTCGTGGAACAACTTCATGTTCGCGCTGGTGCTGTCCGGGTCCAAGACCAAGACCCTGCCCGTGGCCATCTTCGACTTCGTCTCCTACGCCAGCATCGACTGGGGCGGACTCATGGCGGCCGCCACCGTGGTGACCATCCCCATCATGATCATTGCGCTCTTCACGCAGAAATACATCGTGTCCGGCATGACCGCCGGCGCCACCAAGGGCTAGGCCGGCATGACACTTATCAGCAGAATCGAAACCTTCCTCGTCGCGCCGCGGTGGCTGTTTGTCCGGATCGAGACCGAGAGCGGGATTGTCGGCTGGGGCGAGGCAACCTGCGAGGGGCGCAGCGAGACAGTGCGCACCGCCGTCGAACAGCTCTCCGAGCTTCTGATCGGCAACGACGCCCTCCGGATCGAAGACCACTGGCAGGTCATGACCAAAGGCTCCTTCTACCGGGGCGGGCCCATCCTGGCCAGCGCGGTCTCCGGCCTGGACCAGGCTCTCTGGGACATCGCGGGCAAGCACTTCAACACCCCCGTGCACCAGCTCCTGGGCGGCCACGTCCGGGACAGGATCCGGATGTACGGCTGGGTGGGCGGGGACGAACCCAACGAAATCGCGGACCAGATCAGCGCCCAGCTGGAAGTGGGCCTCACTGCCGTCAAGATGAACGCCAGCGGCCGGATGAGCCCGGTCGCCTCGGTGGCGGAGATCGACGGCGTTGTCCGCCGTGTTGCCGCGGCCCGCGAGGTGCTGGGGGAGAACCGGGACGTCGCGGTGGACTTCCATGGCCGCTTCAGCCTGGCCAACGCCCGCCGGGTGGCGCCGCTGCTGGAACCGTACCGGCCCTTCTTCCTCGAAGAGCCGGTGGTTCCGGAAAACACGCACCTGCTGCGCGAATTCACCTCCTCCACCACCACGCCGGTTTCCACCGGTGAGCGGCTCTACAACCGGCAGGAATTCCTGCCCGCACTGCAGGCCGGCATCGCCGTGGCCCAACCGGACCTCTCCCACGCCGGCGGCATCACCGAGGTCCGCAAGATCGCCTCGCTCGCGGAAATCTACGACGTCCAGCTCGCCCCGCACTGCCCGCTTGGGCCGCTCGCGCTGGCCGCCTGCCTGCAGGTGGGTTTCGCGACGCCCAACTTCCTGATCCAGGAACAGAGCATCGGGATCCACTACAACCAGGGCGCCGAAGTTCTGGACTACGTGGTGGACAAGACGCCGCTGAAGTTCGTGAACGGCCACATTGAACGGCTGACCGGACCCGGCCTCGGCATCGAAATCGACGAGGCAGTGGTCCGCGCCGCGGACAAGCGCGGCCACGCCTGGCGCGGGCCGGTCTGGCGCCATGCCGACGGAGCCTTTGCAGAATGGTGAGTGAAATGACTGACGGACCGAGCAGCAACCTGACGTCCGGTGCCCTGCTGGTCGGCGTCAAGGACACCCGGCTCGTGGGAATCGTGCGCGGCACCGACGGGGCGGCCGCGGCGCGGGCTGCCCTGGCCGCGATGGAGGAGGGGTTCCGTTTCGTCGAGATCGCCCTGACCACACCGGGGGCGCTTGAGGCGATCCGCGAGGTCCGCGCTGCGGCGCCCGCAGGCTGCTTCGTCGGCGCAGGAACCGTGCTGAGCGTGCAGGACGTGGACGACGTCGCAGAGGCGGGCGGCCAGTTCGTGGTCACGCCGTCCCTGGCCGAGTCCATCCAGGAGTCTGCCCGGCGGGGAATCCCCGTCCTGGCCGGTGCCCTGACGCCCAGCGAAGCCCTCGAGGCGATGAACCGCGGGGCCACGGCGGTCAAGCTTTTCCCCGCCTCCATCGGCGGCCCGGGTTATCTTAAAGCACTGCGCGATCCCTTCCCCGGGATCCCCTTCATCGCCGTGGGCGGGGTGGGCCTCGCCGAAGCCGCCGGATACTGGGAAGCCGGCGCAATCGCCGTCGGACTTGGCGGTCCGTTGTTCGGTGACGCCGGCTCCGGCGGTGACCTCGCGCCGATGCGTGGGCGGGCGAGGGCCTTTGTGGACCTGGCAGACTCTTTCGCCCGCCGGAGCACCGCAACGGGCGTACGGTGAGCGCAGCCGTCGATCTCCTGACCTTCGGTGAATCCATGGTTTCGCTGCGGTCCACCGGCCCCCTGTCCGCCGGCGGCAGCCTGAACATGCACGTCGCAGGCGCCGAGTCGAACGTAGCCGTAGGCGTTTCCCGGCTGGGCCACAGTGTTGCCTGGGCAGGAGTTGTGGGCGCCGATCCGCACGGCGAATACATCCTGCGGCAGCTGCGCTCCGAGGGGATCGGCACGCAGTGCAGGGTGGACGGCGCCCGCAGCACCGGCGTCATGTTCCTCGAGCAAAGGACGGCAGACCTCACCCGGGCGTTCTACTACCGTGCCGGTTCCGCCGGCTCCACCCTCAACCGGGAGGACCTGGACCGTGCGTTATCGGCCTGCCCGCGCGTGCTGCATCTGACCGGCATCACCGCAGCCCTCAGCCCGGAAGCCCGGCAGGCCGTGGAATACGCCGCCGGCCGCGCCGCTGCCGAGGGCATTGTGGTCTCGCTCGACGTCAACTACCGCAGCCGGCTCTGGTCCCGCGAGGAAGCCCGGGCCGTGCTGGCCCCGCTCGTGCGGCACGCGGACATCCTGATAGCGTCCGACGACGAACTGGACCTTGCTGCGTCCGGCACCTTGAGCGGGGGCCACTCCGACGACGCCGAAACAGCGCTCGCCGCTTCTTTGCTGGAGCAGGGCATCGGCGAAGTCGTGGTGAAGCGGGGCGCTGCCGGCGCCGGCGTCCACACAGCGTCCGGCCGGTTCGAGGCGCCGGCGCTCACCGTGACAAGCATCGATACCGTGGGTGCCGGGGACGCATTTACGGCCGGCTACCTCTCTGCCCTGCTCGACGGCGAGGACGTTGCCGGCCGGCTGCAGCGAGGCTCCACCATGGGGGCCTTTGCAGTCAGTACCGCCGGCGACTGGGAGGGCCTTCCCAGCCGGGACGAACTGGCAATGCTGGGCACGGCGGCCAGCGGAACCACGCAACGCTAGCTGCGCCGGCCCGGGAACGCGCGGCCGGACCGCAGGGCCGGTTCAGACCTGAACCCGGAACTCTGTATGGCCGTGCCGGATTCCGTTGATCTGCAGCTCCAGCGCATGGACTCCCGCGTGGTGCACCCGGGTGGTCATCTGCCGGAAAGCATGGCGTTTGGTCACCGAACGTGTCTCACCCGCGGCGAGGGTCAGCGCCCCGATCTTGAACACCTTGGCCGATCTCGTGCCGTTCGCCTTGACGTAATGCACCACATAGTCCACCGCCAGCCGGGCGGCCCCGGGGCCGGTGTTGGAGATCTCGAAGTCGAAGGCCAGTTCTCCGGGCAGGGCAAGTGAGTCCCGGTCCAGCCGCGGTCCGGTCACAGCGAGCGACGCCGGGACGAACCCCAGCAGCGCAAGCGCCCCCGGGTCCGCGTTCTTGATCAGGGTCCGCAGGCCGTGCCTGACCACCGAGGCGGTGTTGCTGTCCGGTGCCGACAGCCAGCGCTGCGCCGTTGCCACCACCAGGGCGGGGGCATGCCTGGCCACGTCATTGAGGTGGTTCGCGACTGAGCGCCGCACGTAGTCGGACGGATCACGGTAGAGGGCATCCAGCAGGGGAACGGTCGATTCCGGAGCCAGGACGATCCCGGGGACCCGCACCGCCCAGGGTAGGTAGGGCCGGGTTCCCTCACTTGCGAGCCTGCGGACATGCTCGTCCGGGTGCGCGGTCCAGCCCTGGATGACCTGCAGGGAACGCTCCAGGTCCGCGGCGAGGAGCCGGCGGATGGCGAATTCTCCGGTCAGCCTGGGCGTCAGTTCCGCCAACAGGGCCAGGCAGTCATCAAAGTCGCTGCGGGCATCAGCGCCGGATCCGGCCTCCAGCGCAAGCGTCACCGCGGCCTCCGACACCGGCCACAGGATCCAGCCGGTGAATCCGGCAGCAGTGAGTGCGCGCCGGAAGGTGCGTGCCGCCGTCGGGTAGCCCGGGTCCGGGAGCAGCCGGGCGTCCGCCAGGACTGCGCCGCTCACCACATCAGTGCGGGCCCGCAGGCTCAGCTGGTCCAGTTCCGAGGCGCAGGCAACCACGTGGGGCCAGCTTGACCCCGGGGCGGCTTCGCCGAGGATTTGCGCCAACGCGTCCACGTTTTCCCGGTTGATCAGCTCATTCATCACGCCCATGGAGTCAGGCTACCGGGCACGGGTGGAGCCCAATGCCCCGCACAAGGGATAATCTTCACCCTAAGCAAATCCTTTACGGCGCACGGAGCGGAAATAACAGTGACAGAGCGGGCGGAACCAGGAAAGTCAGGCAATTCCGAAAAGAAGGGTGGCCTCTGGCGTACCTTCCACGACAAGTTCGTTGTGGAGGAACGCTACGTGGAACCGGCTGCAAGGAAAGCCCTGTACCGGACAGCGGTGATCCTCATGGCCGTGGGTGCTGCCGCGTTCATCATCACGCTGCTTCTGGTCCTGCAAAGCAACACCGGACCTTCCGCGGCCGACGAATCCGCGCGCAACTGGCTGCTTTCGCTCAGGTCCGAGTCCCTGACCGTTGTCATGATCTTCCTCGCCGTCATTTTTGGTCCCATTGCGCTGCCCATCATCGTGCTGGTGGTGACGGTTGTCTGGGGGTTCGCGGCCAAGCATGCGTGGCGCCCCCTGGTCCTCGCCGCGGCAATGCTCAGCGGCGTACTGATTTCGCAGATCATCCTCCAGATTGTCCGGCGCTCACGGCCGCCCGTGGAACTGATGCTCTTCGGGGCCGACTACACATTCTCTTTTCCTTCCGGCCACGTGCTGGGGGCCTGTGACTTCCTGCTGGTGACCACGTTCCTGGTCTTCTCGCGCCGGGAGAATCCCAAGTCCGCTGTGTTTGGCTTTGTGGGTGCGGGCGTCGGCATTGTCCTTGCCATCGTGAGCCGGCTCTACCTCGGCTACCACTGGCTGAGTGACGCGGTCGCCTCCGTCTCCCTGTCGTTGCTTATCCTCGGTGCAGTCATTGCGCTGGATACGTGGCGCACCGCCCGGGTTCGCGGCGAACGGATCACCGGCGAGCTCTCCAAAGCGGAGGCCCCGGGAGACTAGTGGCAACCGAGGCCGATGTCCGGAGGTTGTGCCTGGCGCGGCCCGGCGTGACCGAGCGCATCAGCTGGGGCCAGCCTGCCTGGGCGGACGGGGCGCCCCGGGAGGCTAGTGGCAACCGCGGCCAGAAACCTGTAGGCGCTACTCTTCCGGCAGGGACTGCGCGCGCCTGAGGGCGCGATGGAGCTTGGCATTGGCTGCCTCAAGTTCCAGGACCCTGGCCACGCCTGCCAGATTGAGGCCCTGTTCGAGAAGTTCCCCGATATGCAGCAGCAGGGCGATGTCGTTATCGCTGTACCGGCGCGTGCCGCCGGAGGTGCGGACGGGGGTGAGCAGGCCACGGGTCTCGTAAAGCCGGATGTTTTGCTGACCCGTTCCGGCGAGCTGGGCTGCCACGGAGATGGCATACAGCGGCCGGCCGGCCCGGGCCTGGGGTTTCCGTTCTGAAATCCCGCGAACTATGTCCACTCGAAATTCCTTCCTTGCGATGTTGCATCAGTCTCTCACGGGTGCTATAAAAAATCTATATCCACCACCATAGATAAGTGGGATGGGTATGGATACTGGATACAACTTCTACAAAGCTGAAGGAGTGGAAAGATGATGTTGATGCGTACGGACCCGTTCCGTGAGCTGGATCGGCTCACCCAGCAGGTCTTCGGTACCGCTGCCCGCCCGGCCGCCATGCCCATGGACGCCTGGCAGGAAAACGGAGAGTTCGTGGTGGCGTTCGATCTCCCGGGCGTCAAGCTGGATACCGTGGACCTGAACGTGGAACGCAACGTGCTGACCGTCCGGGCGGAGCGCCAGGACCCCACGCAGCCCAATGTCGAGCTGGTGGCCTCCGAGCGTCCGCGTGGTGTCTTCAGCCGCCAGTTGATTCTGGGCGAGTCGCTGGATACAGACAACATCAAGGCCAATTACGACCAGGGCGTCCTGACGCTCCGGATCCCGGTCGCGGAGCAGGCCAAGCCGCGCAAGATCGAGATCGAAACGAAGCAGGGATCCATGCACGAGATCCGTTCGTAGGTCCCGGACGCCGGGGCGCAGGCAGCCGCTGCTGCCTGCGCCCCGAGCCGTTACAGTCCGAAACGTTCCCGCCCATGACCAGCCAGCCCGACTACTACGCCGCCCTGCGGTTGGACCCCGCCGCCACGCAGCAGGAAATTTCCCGTGCCTACCGCGCGTTGATGCGCACCCACCACCCGGATGTCGACGGCGGAACCGCGGCGGACCGCGAGATACGGGATGCCGAACTGCTCCGGATCATGCAGGCTTTTTCCGTCCTCCGGGACCCCGTGCGGCGGGCCGCGTACGACCGCACCGTCGCCGGCGGCGCACGCCTGAGTGACGCCGCGACTGAAATCCCGGTCCGGAAGGTCCCCGGCAGGGCAGCGCCTTCCGGAGCCACCATCAGGATCACGCCGGTGCGCTGGGAGAGCGGTCCGTGGATCTGAGGCGGGACACCCAAAACAGCCCTAACCACGAGGAGGCCGACGAGCAATGAGCGAGTGGCGCCGCTACGATTCCCACCTTATTCCCGCGTTCCATGAACGGTTCGAACAGCGCTGGGGCGCCGGCACAGCGCCCTTCCTGGACCCCGAGGCCCACGAGGAGCCGCTTCCCCGCGCCCAGTGGATCAACCCCGACACCGGTGCCGCCCTGGCAGTTGTCCCGGTTTGGACGGCGGAAGAGCGGCAGCAGCGGTCCTTTGGGGTGTTCTATCTTCCGCCCGCCGGCGACATCTGGGTCCTCCGTCCCGGTTACACCGGTTACCTTGAGCCGGCCGACGGCGAACCGGAACACCTCGTCACGCTGCGCAACGATGCCTACCGCAAGGCCGTAGCGCACGCCAAGGAGTTCCTCTTCGGCTCGCAGTGACACCGGTGATTTCCCGGGGTTACAGTTCCGGTATGGCCACACCCTCCCGAACGGTGAAGCGGTTGCAGGAGCTCTACGAAAACCTCCCGCTGCCCGCCGGCCATGTGATCGGAATGGCCGTTGATTTTCTCCTCGACCGGCTACGTCCCGCGCCCCTTCCCGGCTCGCGTTCCTTGCACCGCAGGGCGGGGGCGCTACTGGTGCTCGCCGGCGTCGGCCTTAATTTTTGGGCGCTGCACGAAAGGCGACGCCACACGGCAGGCCGCTTCGCGCTGGAGCGGCCGGAAGAACTGGTCACCACCGGCCCGTACGCCATGACCCGGCATCCCATGTATGTGGGCTGGTGGTTCATTCGCCTGGGCACGGGAACCTTGGCCGGTTCGGCCTGGACCCTGGTGACGCTGCCGGTCCTGTCGCTCGCGGGGCACCCCGAAGTCCTCCGCGAGGAGGCTCTCCTGGCCGAGCACTTCCACGAGGCCTACCCCGCCTATGCAGGACGGGTTCCGCGTTACCTCGGATTCCCAGCCCGGCAACCCCCGTAAGCCTCGTCCCCCTGCGCCATTATGGGTTCCCCCGCAAGGAATTATGCGAGGATATGGACCTGACAAAAGCGTGGGTCACGGACCCGCGGGAAAACGTTCCTCCGTCATTAAGGGCTGACTTCATGCACATTACCGCCAAGGACCTGGCCGCCCGCATCCCCGCCGACTTCACGCTGGGGGTTGCCACGGCGGCGTTCCAGATCGAGGGCGCACTTGATGAGGACGGACGCGGGCCCGCCGGCTGGGATGCTTTCGCGGCCAAGCCGGGGGCAATCGTTGATGACCACAGCCCCGCGGTCGCCTGCGATCACTACCACCGGATGCCCGACGACGTGGCCCTGATGAAGCAGCTGGGCGTAGACTCCTACCGCTTCTCCCTTTCCTGGCCACGGATCCAGCCCACGGGCAGCGGCGCCGTGAACCGGAAAGGGCTGGACTTCTACGACCGGCTCCTTGACGAGCTCCTGGCCAACGGGATTTCGCCCATGCTCACGCTGTATCACTGGGATACCCCCCAGGCCCTGGATGACCTGGGCGGCTGGATGAACCGGGACACCGCCTACCGGCTGGGGGAGTTCGCCGCCATCGCCGCCGAGGCGTACGGGGACAGGGTGGCACGGTGGTGCACCATCAACGAACCCGCCACTGTCACCACCAACGGCTACACCCTCGGCCTGCATTCCCCCGGCGAGGCGCTCCTGATCAACGCGCTGCCCACTGTCCACCACCAGCTGCTGGGCCACGGCCTCGCCGTTCAGGCCCTGCGTGCCGCCGGCGTGCCCGGTGAGATCGGCATGACCAACGTCTACTCGCCGATGGTTCCCAACTCCATCAACCCCCTGGACCGGATCAGCGCCGGCCTGATGGACCTTGCGCAGAACCGGCTGTATGCGGACCCGGTCCTGACGGGGAAGTACCCGGACCTCATCCGCGCCGCGAAGTTCTTCAGCTCCTTCGACCACCCGGAGGAGGACATGGAGATCATTTCCCAGCCCCTGGATTTCTACGGCCTGAACTACTACATGCCCACCAAGGTCGCCGTCGGGCCGGGCGAGGGTGCTGTTCCGGCGAGTATGGCGGAGGCCATGGGCAGTGACCTGAGCGCCGTGGGCAGCGGCGGAACCCCCTTCCACGTGGAGACCTGGCCGGAAGCGGACGTCACCTCCTACGGCTGGCCCGTCAAGCCGGAATACATGAGCGTGGCACTGAAGGAAATGGCGGAGCGGTATCCGAACCTGCCCCCGGTGATCATCACGGAAGGCGGGGCGAGCTTTGAGGACATCATCGTCCGCGACAAGTCCACCAACACCACGTTCATCCCGGACGAACGCCGGCTCAAATACCTTTCGGACCACATCGAAGCGGCCCTGAAGGCGACCGCTCCGGGCGGAGAGGCCGAGTCGGTGGACCTCAGGGGCTACTACGTGTGGTCGCTGATGGACAATTTCGAGTGGTCTGCGGGCTTCAAGCAGCCGTTCGGCCTGCTCCATGTCGACTTCGAGACCCTCGAGCGGACGCCCAAGGCGTCCTACTTCTGGTTCCAGGAGCTCATCGAGGAGCGGAACCTCGCCGCGGCGGCCGGGGCCGCCGTCGCGCAGGCAGTCACGGCGGAACCGGGGGTAACGGACATGCCCGACGACGACGTGACAGCCTTGGGTGCCACCGCTTAGCGGTTCAGCTGCGGCGTGGCGGGGATCCGGCTAGAGAAGGTCCAGGGCCTTGAGCTGCTTGGCCATCCCGGCGCCGTCCGTTGAATAGATCCACGGCACCATGGAGGTGGTGTGGTCGCCGTCCTCGGAGTGGCCGCCTGCCAGGACTGATTCACTGACGGACAGTTGCCGGATGGCGATCGCGGCAACTTTGTCCCCGTACTCCTGGGCGAAGCCGGAGTAGATCTGCTCGTCGTGCTGGCCGTTGTCGCCGATCAGGAGCCAGCGCATGTCCGGGAATTCCTTGGCGAGCCGCTCAAGGTTGGTGTGCTTGTGCTCCTGCCCGCTGCGGAACCAGCGGTCATGTGTCAGGCCCCAGTCCGTCAACAGCAGTGCGCCGGCGGGGTACATGTTCCGGCTGAGAAAGCGGGCCAGCGTGGGGGCGGCGTTCCAGGGACCGGTGGACAGGTAAATGACCGGCGCTTCCGGATGCTCGATGGTCAGCCGGTCCAGCAGGACCGCCATGCCCGGGGTAGCCATGCGGGCACGTTCGCTGAGCACAAAGGTGTTCCACAGTGCCAGGAAGGGCCTCGGCAGGGCCGTGACCATGACGGTGTCGTCGATGTCGGACACGATGCCGAACTTTGCTTCGGCGTCGATCACCTGGATCAGCGTCTCCACGGGGTCCGTGCCGTCGGCACGCAGGACGGCAGTGTGCCAGCCGGGGGAGAGTTGCACTTCCACCACCGTGTCGATGAGCCCGCCGCGGTCCGCCTTGACCCTGGTGACGACGTCGCCGATGGTTATTTCCACCTCGGTGAACTGCAGCGGGACGCTGGTGAACGCACGCCAGCCCCGGATGTTCTGTGTGCCGTTCCGTGCCGCGTGCTCGGCCTGGCTGCCGGGGGTGGGCTTCTTCGTCAGGAGCACGCGCCCCAGCACGCGGACCCAGCCCGTGGAACCGTAGCCCTGGTAGGCGATGGTTTGCGGCGCGAAGTTCCAGCGTTTGGCGAGCCGGATGCGGACGCCGTTGACGACGTCGGACAGCCGGTGGGCCAGCAGGAAGAGCTGGGTGCCGGACAGCTGTGCCGGGTGCGGAAGGTTGTGCGGTGCGTTCTGAGGAGCCCTGTCCATGCTTACCACTCTGCCACAGCCAAGACGCTGACCGGCAAGGCGGCGGCCCCTTGCCGCCTTCCGTGACGTCAGCCCGCGCCGAGGATCCAGCGCAGGGTCTCCGCGTTCCGCACGGCGTTCCCGCCGCCGTCGTTATTGAAATAGGCATAAACATCCTGCCCGGCGCCGGCCCACTCGCGGATGCGGTCAGCCCACCAGTGCAGGTCCGTGTCCGAGTAGGAGCCGCCATAAAGGTGCTGGTGGTCGGGGCCGTGAAGCCGAACATAGACGAACGGTGCCGTGGTTCGCAGTATGCATGGCAGATTGGCGCCGCTCATGATGCAGTAGGCAGCCTGGTGGCGTTCAAGCAGGGAATAGACATCGTGGTGCTCCCAGCTGTGGTGGCGGAACTCCACGGCAACCCGGATCCACCACGGGAGAGCTGAGAGAAAATAGTCCAGCCGGGCGTCATCGCGCTCAAACTGGGGCGGGAGCTGGACCAGCAGAACTGCCCGTTTGTCTCCGAGTTCGTGCCAGCAGCGGACGATCCGCTCCACCCACACTTCCGGTGCGTACAGCTTCTTCGCATGCGTCAGCCCACGGGGCGCTTTGACAGACATCTGAAATCCTTCAGGGAGCCTGCGCCGCCAGCTGGCGAACGACGTATCCCGCGGCCACCGGTAGAAGCTGGCGTTCAGCTCAACGGTGCTGAACCGGGAAACATAATGCTGGAGCCTGTCCCGGGCAGGCAGGCCTGGCGGGTACAGGACGTTCTCCCAGTGGTCATAACTCCAGCCGGACGTGCCGATGTGGATCGACACAGTCAGCTCGGATCCGACGGCGTTGCACAGGTCATGGTGCCTCCGGGGGTCAGGGCCGGCAATCAATTCAGGCTACACCGCCGGACTTCACCACCCGGGGCGTTCCGTATGGCACTGTATTGGAATGGCGCGGATAGAAGATTACGCAGTTGTTGGCGACCTCCACACCGGCGCGCTGATCAGCACCGAGGGCTCCATCGACTGGCTCTGCCTTCCACGGTTTGACTCGCCGGCCTGTTTCAACGCCCTGGTGGATACGCCGGAGGCCGGACGCTGGCTGCTGGCCCCGGAGGGCGGCGGCGCCTGCACCAGGCGCGCCTACCGCGAGGGCACCCTTGTCCTGGAAACGGAATGGGATACCCCCGACGGCACCGTCCGGATCATCGACTTCATGCCGCCGCGGGACGAGGTGGCGGACATCGTGCGGATCGTGGAGGGCGTGAGCGGAAGCGTCAGGATGCACGGCGAACTGACCCTGAGGTTCGACTACGGGCACATCGTTCCCTGGGTCCGGCGGGACAAGCACGGACTCCATGCCATCGCGGGACCGGACGCCGTCTACTTTGTCACCGACGCGCCCCTGCATGGGGAAAACCTGCACTCCCTCAGCGACTTCACCGTGGAGGCCGGCGAGCGCGTGCCGTTCGTCCTGACGTGGGCGCCCAGCCATGTTGGCCGCCCCCACACAGTGGAAGCCGAGGACGTGCTGGGCACAACCCTTGCATTTTGGCGCGGCTGGACGTCCCAATGCACAGTCAAGGGAAAATACCAGGACGCCGTAATGCGTTCGCTGATCACGCTCAAGGCCCTGACCTACGCTCCCACCGGCGGCATTGTCGCAGCCGTGACCACTTCCCTCCCCGAGCAGATCGGCGGCCCGCGCAACTGGGATTACCGCTACTGCTGGCTCCGGGACGCCACCATGACGCTGCAGGCATTGTTGGCCGCCGGCTATACGGCGGAGGCGGCTGCCTGGCGTGACTGGCTGCTCCGTGCCGTGGCAGGTGACCCGGCCGACCTCCAGATCATGTACGGAATCCATGGTGAACGCCGCCTTCCGGAGATGGAGTTGCCGTGGCTTGCGGGATACGAGAACTCAAAGCCGGTGCGGATTGGCAACGGTGCCGCGGAGCAGCTTCAGCTGGACGTCTGGGGCGAGGTGCTCGATTGCCTGGCGCTGACCCGGAACTCCCTGCTGAAGCACACGGACGAATCCTGGGACCTGCAGGTGACGCTGATGGAGCACCTGGAAACAGTGTGGGACCAGCCGGATAACGGCCTCTGGGAGATGCGCGGTCCGAGGCGCCATTTCACCCATTCGAAGGTGATGGCCTGGGTGGCAGCGGACCGGATGGTCAAGGGTGTCCGCGACTTCGGGCTCGCGGGTCCGGTGGAACGCTGGGAGGCACTGCGGGACACCATCCACCGGGAAGTCATGGCCAACGGTTTTGATCCTGTTCGCAACACCTTTTTGCAGTCATACGGGCGGCCCGAACTCGACGCCAGCCTGCTGCTGATTCCGCGCGTGGGCTTCCTCCCCGCGGATGATCCGCGCGTGCTCGGGACAATCGACGCGATCCAGCGCGAGCTGACCGAAGACGGTTTTGTCCTGCGGTACCGTCCGGCCGACAGCGACGACGGACTCCCGGGGGATGAGGGCGTGTTCCTGGCCTGCTCCTTCTGGCTGGTGGAGGCACTCCTGGGTGCGGGGCGCTCCGGGGAATCCACCGCGCTCTTCGAACGGTTGCTCGAACTCCGCAACGATGTGGGGCTGTTCAGTGAGGAATGGGGCGTCACGGCCGCGCGCCAGCTCGGCAACACCCCGCAGGCCTTCAGCCATTTCGCCATGGTGACCAGCGCCCTTGAGCTGCATCAGGATTCGGTCCGCCGCAGCGATACCCCCATCCCCCCGGAGGCAGAAAGGGTAGGCCAGCGGGGGACCTAGGAGTGGATGGCACTACTCCTTCGCCCAGGAAGTAAGTATACTTACTAAGACTGACGGAGCGCTCCAGGAAAGCACAGCGCAGTGACTGAACAAGGGGTGATTGGTAATGGCCGGATATTTTGAACTGGTGGATGCGCCAGACGGTGGCTACAGGGTGAGGATGATGGATGGTTCCGGGAACCTGATGGCCATCTCCGTGACCTTCCCGACCAAGCGGGCCGCCGTGAAAGGCGTCGAGATGGCGCGCGAGATCGCCGGCACGGGCCTGATCCGGGACCGCAGCGGCAACGGCGCTGGAACCATCCTCCGGGATCGGGTCCGTCCGGCGTCACCGAAGGATAAGGCTGCGGCGCACGGGAAGAAGCTGTCCGCACGCGCTGCTGTCGGGTGATGGGTCCCGGCGGTCCGGCTGGCCAGTCCCGCAGGGGTGTCCTGTTCGATGTTGACGGAACCCTGGTGGACTCCAACTACTTCCACACCTTGGCCTGGTGGCACGCCTTCCGCATGCACCAATTCGACGTCCCCATGGCAGCCATTCATCGGTGTGTAGGGATGGGCGGGGACCGTCTGGTGGACACACTCCTTCCCGCGGGCCGGGAGCGGGACGCGGATTCCGAAATCCTTGCCAGCCACGCGGCGGTCTTCGCCCTGAACTGGCCGTCGCTGCGTCCGCTCGAGGGCGCCGGGGAACTGCTGGCCGCCTGCCACGAGCAAGGACTTGCCGTCGCCCTGGCATCGTCAGCCCGCAACCAGGACCTGGCAGCCGCCCGCAGGGCGCTCGACGCAGACCAGTTCATCCATGCCGCCACCAGCGCCAACGATGCCAAAGCGAGCAAGCCCGCGCCGGACATCCTTGTTGCGGCCCTCGAAGCTGTCGGCGTCCTCGCAGCCGACGCCGTCTATGTGGGTGACTCGGTGTGGGATATGCAAGCCGCGGCCGCCCTGGGGATGCCGGCCATAGGCGTTACCTGCGGCGGGACCAGTGCGGCCGAACTGCGCGACGCGGGCGCGGCCGAGGTTTATGACGGTCCCCGTCAGGTACTCGGCAATCTGCAGCAGGGCGCCATCGGCAGGCTCCTCATACGGGCTTGACCCACGCGACGCTGACTTTGACCGAACCGTCGTCGCTCCTCTCCACCTCCTCAACCACTTCCGAAGGGGCAGCGCCCATCCCCATGATTTTGGTGCGGTAGCTCTCGAGCAGTTCCGTGAGGCTTTGCTCCGTCCATTCGCCTGGACGGATCCTCGTGGAGATTTCAACGGGCTCAGGCTGGTTAAGCGCCATAACGGCGGCTCCTCACTGTGGGCGGAATCAGGCTGGCGGGACCGAAGTCTGCCGCCTCCTACGCTAGGAGCCTTCTCCGGCCCGCACAAGGAAAAAGTCATCAGCATACTTACTTTTTGTGTTCGGACCGACTAGCGTCGAACGAACCATAACCCCGGGATCCGACGGAAAGGCAACCCCATGAAGGCCCTCACCTGGCAAGGCAAACGCTCAGTCCGCGTCGATGAAGTCCCGGATCCGGTGATCCAGGAGCCCACGGATGCCATAGTGCGGATCACGTCCACAGCCATCTGCGGCTCGGATCTCCACCTCTACGAGGTGCTCGGTCCTTACATGCACAAAGGCGACGTGATCGGACACGAGCCCATGGGCATCGTGGAGGAAGTGGGCAGCGGCGTCACCAACCTCCGCAAGGGTGACCGGGTGGTGGTTCCCTTCAACATCTCCTGCGGCCACTGTTACATGTGCAGCCAGGGCCTGCAGTCCCAGTGCGAGACAACCCAGGTCAAGGACAAGGGATCAGGCGCCGCCCTGTTGGGTTTCTCAGAGCTGTATGGCTCCGTTCCGGGCGGGCAGGCGGAGTACCTTCGCGTGCCTCACGCGGACTACGGCCCGGTGAAGGTCGGGGCCGAGCTGCCGGATGAGCGGTACCTGTTCCTGTCCGACATCCTGCCCACCGCCTGGCAGTCAGTGGAGTACGCCGATGTCCCGCGCGGCGGCACGCTTGCGGTCTTCGGCCTGGGGCCCGTGGGGCAGTTCGCCGGCCGGATCGGCGTCCACCGCGGGCTGCGGGTCATTGGCGTGGACCCGGTGCCCGAGCGGCGCGCCATGGCCGCGCGGCACGGGGTGGAAACGCTGGACTACAGCAAGGGTGTTGCGGAGGAACTGCGGGAAATGACCGCAGGCCGGGGGCCGGACGCGGTGATTGACGCCGTCGGAATGGAAGCACATGGTTCCCCGGTTGCCGGTTTCGCCCACCAGGCACTGGGCCTGCTGCCGGACAAACTGGCGCAGAAGGCGATGGAGACCGCCGGCGTGGACAGGCTCGCTGCCCTGCACACAGCCATCGACGCCGTGCGGCGGGGCGGCACGTTGTCCCTGAGCGGGGTCTACGGCGGACAGGCGAGTCCCATGCCGTTGCTGACCATGTTCGACAAGCAGCTCCAGGTCCGTATGGGGCAGTGCAACGTGCGCCGCTGGACCGATGACCTGCTGCCCCTGGTGGAGGACGACGCCGATCCGCTGGGTGTTATGGATCTGGTCACCCATCGCTCGGGGCTGGGGGGTGCCCCTGCCCTCTATGAGAAGTTCCAGAAGAAAGAGGACGGCTGCATCAAGGTGGTCCTCAACCCCGGGCAGTAGTCCCTGCCGGTTGGGGGTTAGGGGGTCAGAGCGGCAGCAGTGAAGACAGGTCAGCCCTCAGCCCGGAGGCTGCCACCCTGCCCTCGCCCACAGCGTCCGCCCAGCTCACCGTGCCGGTGACCATCCCCAGCCAGGTGGCGGCGTCGCACTCGATCACATTCGGCGGTGTGCCGCGCGTGTGCCGGGGCCCCTCCACGCACTGGGTAACGCCGAACGGCGGCACCCGGACCTCCACGGAGTTCCCCGGCGCCCGGGCGGTAACCTCTTCGAGGGTGTAGCGGACCGCCGTGGCGGTGACGTTCCGTGAAGGAGCGCCCGACGGCGACCGGGCAGCTTCCTGCCATGCGGCAAGGGCCGCTTTGCCCTCTTCAATGCCGATGCGGCGGCGCGCTATGGCCATGAGGCCGGCCTCCCCTTCTGGAAACAATCTCAGTAATCCCCTAGGTAGAACGCGAGTACAACGACGGAGGAAGTCGGGTAGTTACGGGGTGAATTAGGGTAGCGCGTTTAGTGGCGGAGCGGTAATCCGTCCGGGCATGGTGGTTACAAGGCTCGACGCAGAGTCGGCAGCAGTGACAGCCCGGCCCCGACCGTTGGGGCGATCCACCAGGGCTTCCGCCATGGGTTCGACGTGGCGGACGGGACTGACCGCCGGCACCTCGGCCCGGCAGCCCCTCACTGACATCCACAACAGCGAAGGACCGCTCATGCCTCCCCTTCCCCTGGATTTCAATGATGCCTTCCGCAGCCTCACCGGCGGCAGCTTCAGCGAGTTCTATGCCGAGATTTCGCCCTACTTTCCGCTGGCAGTTGCGGGCGTGATTGTCTGGGGCCTGTGGCTCTACCGCTTCATCCTCTCCCACCGCGCCAGCCCGATCGTCACGGACTTCCGTGCCTCGACATCGGTGGTGGTCCCCTCGTTCCATGAGGATCCGGACATCCTGATGAGCGCACTGGAGTCCTGGCGGGCCCAGAAACCGGACGAGATCATCGTGGTCCTGGATGTCGAGGACCTGGATGCGTACCACCGGATTACCGCCCTGGGCGACGACACCATCCGGCCGGTCCTGTTCCACCACGTCGGCAAGAGATCCGCGCTGGGCGTGGGTATGCGGATGGCCCGGTTCGAGATCCTGGTGCTGACTGATTCGGACACCTGGTGGCAGCCGGGCCTGCTGGAGAACGTGCAGATGCCCTTCGCGGACCCCACAGTGGGGGGAGTGGGAACCCACCAGACCGTTTACCAGCGCGACTCCAGCGTGTGGCGGCGGATAGCCGACTGGCTGGTCAATGTCCGGTACCTCGACTACGTCCCGGCGATGGGCCGTGCCGGTGCGGTACCCTGCATTTCCGGCCGCACCGCGGTGTACCGGCGCAGCGCCGTCATGGGACTGATTGAGCACCTGGAGAACGAATATTTTATGGGCAGGCGCTGCATTTCGGGCGACGACGGAAGGCTCACCTGGCTGGTCCTCGCCTCCGGGTACAAGACCGTCCACCAGTCCTCAGCGTGCGCGCTCTCCATGTTCCCCGCCAGTTTCCGGGCCTTCATGAAGCAGCGCATCCGCTGGAGCCGGAACTCGTACCGGTGCTACCTCACCGCGATTGCCAAAGGGTGGCTCTGGGGCGTCCCTTTCGTGACGAAGGTGACCGTGCTGCAGATCATCCTCACGCCGCTCACCATGGGCCTGACCATGTTCTACCTCATCTTCAACCGGCTTGATCCCACACCCTTCGGCGTTGCGGCGGCTGTGTGCTGGCTCCTGCTGGGCCGGGGTATCCGCGGCATCTCGCATCTGCGCCGGCACCCAAAGACATCCTGATCCTTCCCGTCCTGGCGGTCACAGTGATCCTGGTGGCCCTCCCCATCAAGCTCTACGCGTTCGCCACCATGAACAAGCAGGGCTGGCTGACCCGCCACGCAGACCAGATGGGCGGCGACGGGCAGGACGCGGCGAGCCTGAGTGCCGGGGAAGTGGCGGCATGAAGGCGGGCCGCGCCATTGTGGTTGTTGCGCTCACGGCCGCGCTGGCCTCGGCAGGTTTCATCTATGCCGGAAACATCGGCAAGGGCGAAGCAGTGGATGCGGTGGGCCGGAACGAGATTGCGGACAACGGGAACGTCCAGGGCGTGATCTATCCGGGCGATCCTGCCAGCGAAGCGAGACTCGTGGAGCAGGAGGACGAGCGGCTGGTCTACGTCCGGACCATCGCCTCCGCTGCCCGCTGGCGGGTGGAAGGCCTGGAGGGTCCCTACCGGATCCGGACAGGATCGAGCTACACGCTGGTCCTGCCTGCCCGGAACGAGGCCTACACCGTGGGCGACCTGCTGGCACTGGCCCCGAACGCGTTCCGCCTGCAGGACGGCGGGTCATACCTGCTCTCCGAGAGCATCACTGTGCTGGCGGGAGCCACGCTCGCGCTCGCCTCACCGGATCCCGCGCGGGGCCTGGACCTCCGGCTCGAAAGCGGAGCCCAGGGGTTCGTCTCCGTGGTGGCGCTGGGCGGGTCCCTCACCCTGGGCGGCTCCGAAGCCTCCAAGGTTTCCGTCACCAGCTGGGACAGCACCAAGGGCGGACCGGACAAAACCACCGGGGACGGCCGGGCCTACATCCGCGTCGTCGGCGGCCATGCCTCCTTCGCCCACTCCGACGTCTCCTATCTGGGCTTTTGGAGCGGAAATACGGGAGGACTGTCGCTGACCGGAACGGATGCGGTGGGTGCCTTCAGTGAGGAGCAGCCGACGGCGGCGGAGGCCCAGGAGGCCGGGGGAGGCGCTCGGCTCCTGCCGGACGCCGAACTGCAGGGCCTTACCGCGGAATCCGCCCAGGACTACAGTGTGGTCACCGCAGGAATTGAAAACCTTCGGGTAAGCAACAACGCCTTCGGGCTCTTCGTGACCAACGCCAGGGATGTAGTCATCAAGGACACCATCATTTACGGAAGCCTGGTGGACGGGCTGGTGCTCCACCGGTTCGTCTCCAACGCCACCATCACCGGGACCTCGTCCTCCGGGAACGCTGTGGACGGGTTCACCATAGGCCGCTCCACCGAAAGCATCAGCTTCGAAAACGTCCAGGCCAGGGAGAACGGCCGCAACGGTCTTTCCATGGACGGCAGGCCGCTGGCCGACGGGCCAAATGCCGTTGGCACCGCCGTCGATGGCTACGGCGGCAACCAGGTCAGCGGAGGTTCGTTCGACAAGAACGCCCGGTACGGGATCGAGGTGGTTGGCGGGGCCGGCCTGAGCGTCCGGAACAACCGGCTTGCCGGAAACGAAGTGGGAATCGTCGCAACCGACGGCGCCAAGGACGTGACCATTGCCAACAACACGCTGCTCGACCATACCCGGCAGGCCGTAGCGGTACGGGATGCCGGATCTACGGCCGAGGTCACCGGCAACTCGATCACGGGTGGGGATACCGGCATCTACGTACGTGACGCAGGTGCCGTCGTCGAGGAGAACACCCTGAACAACATTTCCAACCACGGCATTACCCTGCTGGGCAACGTCAGCGAAACCACGGTGGCGGGCAACGTCGTTGCGGGCAACGGGTCCACGGCCATCTGGGCTGAGGGTTCGGCGGGGGCACTGCTGGGCGAAAACGACGTCCTCGCCTGGGTTCCGGCCTACACCGTGGAACGGGTGGTGAAATCCGTGTTCCAGCCGCTCACCTTCATCTGGTTCCTCCTGGGGGCGCTGTTGCTGGTGACCGCCGTGGCCCGCGGAAAGAACGCCGAACGCGTCCTCCGCAGCCCTTATGCCGACCACGTCCCGCTGACCTCTCTCAGCCGGGGAGTGGTGACGTATGACGACGTGAGGCAGCTGCAGTGAGGGTCCGCAGTGTGAAGCCCGCCGCCTGGATCGCCCTGGCCTCGATGCTGTTGGTGACGCTGGTAGTGGTCTTCGCGGTGATCAGCTTCCAGAACACCACCCCGCAGACCGGCACAGCACCTTCGCCCGGGCAGCCGGGACCTTCGGGCGGCGCGAGCGGACCTGCAGTTTCCGCCAGTTGCCCGGCCGCAACCCTGACCGTGGCCACGTCCGCCGAACTGACGGCGGCCCTGGCTGCGCCGGAGCCCGGTGCGGTGATCCTCCTCGCCGACGGCGTGTACGTGGGCAACTTCGTGGGAACCGGCGCCGGCGCCGCAGGGCAGCCCATCACGCTCTGCGGCGGAAAGGGAGCCGTGCTCGACGGCGGCGGAAAAGAGGACGGCTACGTCCTCCACCTGGACCGGGCGTCCCACTGGACGCTGCAGGGCTTCACGGTACGGAACGGTCAAAAAGGGGTGATGCTCGATGGGACCACACAATCCGTTGTCCAGGGCCTGACGGTGGAGGGCACGGGTGACGAGGCGATCCACCTGCGCAGGTTCAGCTCCGACAACCTCGTGGCGGGCAACACCGTGACCGGCGCCGGGCTGCGGAAACCCAAGTTCGGCGAAGGGATCTACATCGGCACAGCCGAGAGCAACTGGTGCGACATCACCTCGTGCGAACCGGATAAGAGCGACCGCAACGAAATCCGGGAAAACACCATTTCCGGCACCACCGCCGAAAGTATCGACATCAAGGAAGGGACCTCGGATGGGGTCCTGACCGGCAACAGCTTCGAAGGTTCATCGATCAAGGAGGCCGACTCCTGGGTTGATGTCAAAGGCAAGGGCTGGCGGATAGAAAGGAACACTGGCAAGAACTCGCCCTTGGACGGGTTCCAAACGCACGAGATCCTCGACGGCTGGGGCACCGGGAACGTCTTCCGGGAGAACACCGCCGAAGTCAACGGTCCCGGCTTTGGATACTCATTGAAACCGGTGCGCGACAACGTGGTCGATTGCAGCAACACTGCCTCCCGGGCGGAACAGGGCCTTTCCAACCTGCCCTGCACCAACTAGGGAACGTCCGGGATACCGGAATCCTGCTCCACTCCTCTCCTTAGAACAAAGGAACGAGAACCCAATGAACAACCTTGAGTCCTTCAGCGCGCCCAAAATCACGGTGATCGGTACCGGGTACCTGGGCGCAACGCACGCGATCTGCATGGCCATCATGGGCTTCGATGTCCTGGGCTTTGACGTCGACCACCACAAGATAGACCAGCTCCGGGCAGGCAAGGTGCCCTTCTATGAACCGGGGCTGCCGGAGAAGCTGCGGGAGGCGCTGGCTTCCGGCCGGCTGAAGTTCACCACCAACCTGGACGACGTGGCCGAATTCGGTGACGTCCACTTCATCTGCGTGGGCACACCCCAGGCACCCAATTCGTCCGCCGCTAACCTCAGCTACGTGGAGTCGGCGTTTTCCGGGTTGGCCGCCCGCATCAGGCGAAAGGCCCTCCTGGTGGGCAAATCGACAGTACCCATCGGCACGGCCGAGCGGCTCACGGCGATGGTTGCGGACATCTCCCCGCTGGGCGCCGAACTCGAACTGGCCTGGAACCCCGAATTCCTCCGGGAAGGCTTCGCGGTCCAGGACACCCTGCATCCGGACCGCCTGGTGTTCGGTGTGACATCGCCCTGGGCCGAGGAAATGCTTCGGCGTGCCTTCAAGCCGCTGCTCGACGACGGGACCCCGCTGATCGTTGCGGACCTCGCCACCGCGGAACTGGTCAAGGTGGCGGCCAATTCCTTCCTGGCAACCAAGATCTCCTTCATCAACGCGATGGCTGAGGTCTGTGAGGCCACCTCTGCCGACGTCAGCCTGCTGGCGGCCGCTTTGAGCCTCGATGACCGGATCGGCGGCAGGTTCCTCAAACCGGGACTCGGTTTCGGTGGCGGCTGCCTCCCCAAGGACATCCGCGCCTTTAAGCACCGCGCGGAAGAGCTGGGGGTGGGGCAGGCTGTGAGTTTCCTGGGCGAGGTGGACTCCATCAACAACCGCCGGCGCGTCCGCACCGTTGACCTGGTGCGGGAGCTTGCCGGCGGAAGCCTCGCAGGGGTGAAGATCGCCGCCCTCGGAGCGGCGTTCAAACCCAATTCAGACGACGTCCGTGACGCGCCGGCCCTCGATGTGGCGCGAATGCTCTACCTGGAAGGTGCCACAGTCAGTGTCTACGATCCCGAAGCGAACGCCAATGCCCACCGGCTGTACCCGGACCTGAACTATGTGGGCAGCCTGGCTGCGGCTGTGGAACAGGCGGATGTGGTGGCCCTGTTGACCGAGTGGGAGGAGTTCCGGGCGGCGGACCCTGACGATCTGGGAGCCCTGGTGCACCACCGCCGCATAGTCGACGGGCGGCACGCGCTCGATCCTGAGCGCTACACCTCACGGGGCTGGGAATACCGGGCACTGGGGCGGCCTTACCAGCCGAGCACCGTTGCCCACAGAAGCCCCGTTGCCCACCGGGGCCCCGTTGCCCACCAGAGGCAGCCGCTCTAGGGGTCCTCCTTTGGGGATGGATCGTTCAAAGAAGGAGGCAGGCCGGCCTGGTCAGCCGGAGCACGGCACGTTGCTCAGGCCCAGGCCGGCCTTGCTCTCCTTGCAGGCAATAACAGTCCCCAGGCTGCCGGACTGCACCCATACCTCGTACCCCGGAACACCGCCCAGGATGGTGTTACCGGAGAAGCTGTTGTTCAATCCCCAGCCCTCCAGCACGCTGTGGACCTGGAACGCGTCAGCAAGGGCGGTGGATCCGGTGTTGCCGTCCACGATGTAGCCGTTGCCTTTGATATCCGCCCACGAGTCGGCGGAGTTGCTCCCCGAGTATCCGGCATCGGTGAAGCTGTTGCCCCGGATAACGCCTCCCGAGGTGCCCTCCTTGGCGTCGACTCCTTCGGCCGCGGTCCGTGAGATTCTGTTGTTGAGGATCTGCACGCGGTCCGAACGGTCGGGGACGTCCGCCGATCCCATGACCGTTGCCCAGTTGCTTTTCGCGCTTCCCACGTACAAGCCCTCGCCGTACCCCGGCTGGGCCAGACCCACGTCATGGATGTCCGAATCGCGCACGATGCCATCGCTGCTGTTCTTGCGGAAATGGACTGCTTCGCTTCCGATGCGACCCACATCCACGTTGCTGATGACGGTGTGGGTGCTGCCCTCCAGGACTATTCCCTTCGCAGCCTCAGTCACGGCAAGGCCGGCGATCCTCCAGTGGCTTCCCGTGACGTGCAGGCCGTAGCCGCTCCAGATCGAGCCGGTGCTGAGGACAGCCGCCCGCGACCCGGCCAGCGTGATGGGTGCATCAGCCGTTCCGGAGGCGGAAGCGACAAATTTCCCGACGTACAGTCCATCCTGCATGTGGATGGTCTGCCCCGGAGCTGCGGCGGCCAAGGCAGCAGACAGTTCGGCGGCCGTTGAGACGGAGACGGTGTTTGCAGGGATGGGTGCGGGCACCGGTTCGGGCGCGGGCGACGGCGACGGCGAAGGCGAAGGCGCCGGCGCAGATTCACTGGGGGAGGCCACCTGGAATTCCGCGGCCACGGATTGCCTTCCGCTCAGGTCCCAGCGCGCCTCGATCCTGTGGTTTCCGGCCGCCGTCGTGACAGACCATGTGTACGGCGCACTGCTGTCCTGGCCCAGATACGTCCCATCGATCTTGAATTTTACGGTGACCCCCGGTGGCGCGCCGGCCGTAACCGTGAAGTCGCCGTCGGGCTGGACCGAGCCTGCCAGCGGCGCACCGTCCACTGTGAGCGTGGGGCCGATGGCTGCTGAAGCGGCAGGCGGTGCGGCCGTGGCCGCAATGGTCAGCAGCCCAACCAATCCGGCAGACAGCGTCAGCATGCTGATGCCTGGACGCGTGTGCGTTTTCGGATTCACTGAGACGTTATTCATTGAGACCTTTTCCAGTGACTTATTTCCGGTGACTTAGTCGAGGAGCGCGGACACTGCTGGCCCGAGGCGGATCCTTCCCACTGCCTGGCCGCCGCCCATGACCGGACTGACCACCCGTTCCAGGACACTGGAAACACCAGGGATGTCCACCGCCCCAGCGGCGGCGAGCATCGTCAGTCCTATCAGGGAGGTGGCGCGGATGTTGCCGTCCAGTATCTTGACGGCCACAGACACGCCCTGCGGAGTGGCCATCGCCAGCACACCCTCGGCGCCGATCTTGGCAATAATCCCCAGTTCGTCCATGACCACCGTATTGGCCTCGCCCTGGCCCTGGACAGCCCACGGATAGTCCAGCATGGACGTGGCGATGGTTGCTGCGCGGGCGTTGGAGTTCTTGTCGCCCGGCGCTTTGGCCAGGAGGGAGAAGGCGCGAGCCAGGCCGGTCAGCGATACGGCTGCCACCGGGGCGCCGCAGCCATCAATCCCCAAGTGGGCGATCCGTTCCCCGGTGTACTCCTCGATCACGCTGCGCACGCGCTGCTGCAGGGGATGGTTCGGCTCAAGGTAGCTGTGGGTGTCCCAGCCGTTTTCGGTGCAGGCCCACAGGAACGCCGCGTGCTTGCCGGAGCAATTAAAGGCCAGCTTTGACTTGCCACGTTCGGAGCGCACCAGCCAGTTGCGGGCTGTCTCGTCCTGCGGCCACGCGGCAGGGCACTGGAGCTGGTCTTCGGTGACGCCGGCGGCCTTCAGCATTCCCTCCGCCACGTCCATGTGGTCAAGGGACCCCGTATGGCTGCCGCATGCCAGCGCCACCTGGGCGCCGCGCAAGGGAACGCCGGACTGCATCGATGCCAGCGCCTGAAACGGCTTAAGCGCAGACCTGGCAAAGATGGGCGTGGTGATGTCGCCAAGTTCTGTCACTACCGTGCCGTCCGCTGCCAGCAGCACGGCGGAGCCGATATGCCGGGACTCCACAAATCCGCTGCGCTCGATGACGGCCAGTTCGACGGCGGAGTCCACGGTAAACGTGGCATGGGGGTTGTGCGGCATGAAGCCAGTCTAGGGGCCGGACCCCCCGATCCCGGGCTACTCCACGGTGACCATGACCGACTGCCAGCCGGACGCGCCGTCCGGCACGGGATCGGCCCGTTGGTCCGTCTGCACCTCGCCGGTCCCGTCCGTGGCGCGGACCTTGATGTAGTGCGGCCCGGGGGTCGCCTCCCAGTCGAAGGACCACTGGCGCCAGGTGATGAGCGACGCCTCGGTGGACAGGACCGCTTCGGCCCAGGGGTTGTTGTCGATCTGGACTTCCACCCTGGTGATGCCACGGGTCTGCGCCCACGCCGTGCCGCCGATCGCCACGCGGCCGGCCGGTACCTTGGCGAAGGACTTCGGAACCTCCACCCGGGCCATGGTCTTGATGGGCCCTCGTTCGGACCACCCACGCTGTGTCCAGTAGGCCTTGCTGTCCGCGAACCTCGTCACTTCCAGGTCCACCACCCACTTGGTGGCGGAAACGAACCCGTACAGCCCCGGCACCACCATGCGCACCGGATAGCCATGCTCCAGCGGGAGGGGCTCGCCGTTCATGCCAATCGCCAGCATGGCGTCCCGGTCATCCTGCAGTACTTCCAGCGGTGTGGAGGCGCTGAAACCATCGATCGACGTCGAGAGCACCATGTCCGCCCCGTCCTTGGGGCGGGCCCGCTTAAGGACCTCACGAATCGGAAGGCCGAGCCAGCGCGCGTTCCCGGCGAGGTTGCCGCCCACCGGGTTCGACACACAGGTCAGTGTCACGTGCGATTCGATGAGGTCGGCGTCGAGCAGGTCCTGGAAGGTGAGGCGGACCTCCTGCTCCACCAGGCCGTGGATGCGGAGTTCCCAGTCGTCCGCGTTGATTTCGGGAACGCTCAGGGCGGTGTCGATCCGGTAGAAGTCGCCGTTGGGCGTGATCCACGGCGTGACCCCGGGCGCGGGGGACTGGACGCCGGCGGGCACTGCTGCGGCGGCCTTGAGCGGGGTGGGCAGCTGCAGGGCCTCCCGGGCCTGGGCGATGTTGCTGCGGGCGGCGCTGAGCAGGCGTCCGCCCGTGGCGGCGATCCCGGCACCGATTGCCGTGATCCCGGCAGCGGCGAAGAAGCGGCGGCGGCTGGTGGCGGGACGGCCGGGTTCCTCCGCGCCAGTGTCAGCCGGTGCCTCCGGCCAGGCCTTCAACCGCCAAAGCGGGGCGATCAGCAGCCGCAAAACCACGAGCCCGGCCACTGTTCCCAGGACTGTGGGGACGGCGTCGAGCGGCTTGACGCTTGCCCGCGTGACAACGCTGGCCACGATCACTGCCCCCATGAACAGCACGCCCGCCACGCCCAGCGCCCACTTCCGGTAGGCCGCCACGCCCAGCACGCAGGCCAGCAGCAGGATGGTCACTCCCATGCCGACGAAGAGGGCGGCCTTGTCGTTGGTGCCGAACGTCGCGATGGCGAAATCCTTCATCCACGGCGGCGTGAAGTCGATGAAGGTCGAGCCCAACGCGATCACTGGAGTGGCCCGCGCAGTGAAGAACGCCCCGATCAGCTCCGCGACGGAAAGTACGACGGCGGCCGCCACCACACCGGCCAGCGCGGCCATGGCGGTGGGACCCTTGAGCCAGTTCTGAAGCTTCTTCATGCCTTGGGTTCGTAGCCGAAGGCTCCGGAGATCGCTGATCCCGGTCACAGCTTGGACTTTCCTTAGGAGAGGGCAGGGTCCACAAAGTACCCTTGGAGACTGTGAAGGTACTCGTCATCGGCCCCGGAGGCCGCGAACACGCCATTGTCCGCTCCCTGCTCGCCGACCCCAACGTGTCCGAGGTCCACGCAGCTCCCGGCAATGCCGGCATCAGCAAGCTGGTCCCCACCCACCGGATTGACGGGAATGACCCCGACGCCGTAGCTGCGCTGGCTACCCGGCTCGGCGTCGACCTTGTGGTGGTGGGCCCCGAAGCCCCGCTCGCCGCAGGGGTTTCGGATGCGGTCCGTGAGGCCGGCATTCCGGTCTTCGGTCCCAGCAAGGCCGCCGCCCAGCTGGAAGCGTCCAAGGCGTTCGCCAAGGAAGTCATGGCTGAGGCCGGCGTCCCCACGGCCATGGCCATGGTGGCCACGAACGCGGAGGAAGCGGCCTCCGCCCTGGACACCTTCGGTGCGCCGTATGTAGTGAAGGACGACGGCCTCGCGGCAGGCAAGGGCGTTGTGGTCACCAAGAATCGTGACGAAGCGCTCGCCCACGCCCAGGCATGCTTTGATGCCGGCGGCACGGTGGTCATCGAGGAGTTCCTGGACGGCCCCGAGGTCTCCGTCTTTGTCCTGTGCGACGGCCGCAACACTGTGGCGCTCTCGCCGGCCCAGGACTTCAAGCGCATTTTCGACAACGACGAAGGCCCCAACACCGGCGGCATGGGCGCGTACACCCCGCTGGAGTGGGCTCCCGCCGGCCTGGTGCAGGAAGTCATTGACCGGGTGGCCCAGCCCACGGTCAAGGAGATGGCCAACCGCGGCACCCCGTTCGTGGGTGTGCTGTTCGTCGGCCTGGCCTTGACCTCGCGCGGTACCCGGGTCATCGAGTTCAACGTCCGCTTCGGCGATCCTGAAACGCAGGCCGTCCTGGCCAGGCTCAAAACCCCGCTCGGTGCGCTGCTGCTGGCAGCCGCCAAGGGCGAACTGGACCAGGCCGAGGAGCTGCGCTGGTCCAAGGAGACCGCCGTCGCCGTCGTCGTCGCGTCCGAAAACTACCCGGACAAGCCGCGCACCGGCGACCGCATCCGCGGCCTGAAAAAGGCGGAGGAGCTTGAGGGCGTGCACGTGATCCACGCGGGTACCGCGTTCGACGAAGACGGCAAGGTGGTCTCCGCCGGCGGCCGGGTGCTGGCCGTTGTTGCGCTCGGAAGCGACCTCGTGGAGGCCCGGGAACGGGCGTACGACGGCGTGGAGCTGGTTCAGCTGGAGGGGTCCCAGTTCCGGACAGACATCGGACGGAAAGCCGCCCGTGGCGAAATCAAGGTGGCGTCCAGCGCGACGGCATCGCTGCCGGTGACGAAGGCGAGGGCATGACATGACCGGGAATTCTCCCCAGCGCGGCTTCAGCACCGCCACCCTGGAACTGCCGGGCTGGACGCACGTCTACTCCGGCAAAGTCCGTGACCTGTACGAGCCTGCAGACGAAGCCATCCGCCAGCAAGTGGGTGAGGACTGCGTCCTGGTGGTCGCAAGCGACCGCATCAGCGCGTTCGACCATGTCCTGGCGAGCGAGATCCCGGACAAGGGCCGTATCCTCACCCAGCTGAGCCTTTGGTGGTTCGACCAGCTTGACGTGGTGCACCACGTGCTGGCCTCCACGGTGGAAGCCGGGGTTCCAGCGGCGGTGGAAGGCCGCGCCATGATCTGCAAAAAGCTGGACATGTTCCCGGTGGAGTGCATCGCCCGCGGTTACCTCACCGGTTCCGGGCTGCTGGAGTACAACGCGCACGGGACGGTCTGCGAGATTCCGCTGCCGCCAGGCCTGGTGGACGGCTCACGGCTGGAACGGGCCATCTTCACCCCGTCGGCGAAGGCCGAGGTGGGCGAACATGACGAGAACATCTCCTATGACGACGTCGTTGCCATGGTGGGCGATGACATTGCCGGGCGGCTGAGCGAGCTGACCCTGAAGATCTACACGGCGGCCGAGAAGATCACCCGGGAACGCGGCATCATCCTGGCGGACACCAAAGTGGAGTTCGGTTATGACGCCGTGTCCGGTGCCATCACCCTGGGCGACGAAGTGCTCACGCCCGATTCCTCCCGCTTCTGGGATGCAGCCACTTACGAGCCGGGCAAAGCACAGCCGTCATATGACAAGCAGTATGTCCGCGACTGGCTGACATCGGCCGAGTCAGGCTGGGACAGGAAATCGGATACGCCTCCGCCGGCGTTGCCCGAGGACGTCGTGGCCCGCACCCGCAGCCGCTACATCGAGGCCTACGAGAAACTCACGGGCAGGGCGTTCGCCTAGCCGCTTCCGGAGTCAGCTTGCCTTGGCGTTTTTCGCCGCGGCGGCCGAACGCTCCTGCGCGAGCCTGATTTCCAGGATCGAGTCCAGTGCCTGCTGGACCCGGTCCTGGGCTCCGGCCGAGCTGAAGTCCTTCTGTGCTTCGTGGAGGTACACCAGGGCTTCGTCGGATTCGCCGGCAGCCTTGAGTGATTTGCCCAGCAGGAGAGCCACCTCGCCGGCGGTGTGCTTGGCCAGTGCGTCGGACTCGGCATGGATTTCGCGGAGCTTCTGGATGGCGGCAACGATGTCGCCGGTGAGGTACAGCCAGCGGGCGCGGATGAAAGCGACCTCCAATTGGTCGCTCTTCATGCCGTGCACGATGGAAAACGCCAGCTCGGCACGCTCAATTGACGCGAGCGTCTCAGGCTCCACGATGCCGGACTGGAGCCGCACCGCAGCCGATGCCTTGTTGAAGCGGGCCCACAGTTCGATGTCGTTGGCAGGGGAAAGCAGCTTTGCTGCCCGTTCGTGCTCTTTGACACCCTCGGTGTAGTCGTGGCGCATAAACGCCACGTTGCCGATGACCCAGGCCACCTCGCCCGCGAGCTGGGCCATTGAGGTTTCGTCTACCTGGGCATTCATCGCCTGGCAGTACCTCCAGGCCTCGTCCAGCCTGCCGCTTTCAGCCAATGCTGCGATAAGAGCGCGGTGGGCGCCGATAATGATGATGGAGTTCTTCGGGAGTTTCTCGGACAGCTTTACTGCTTCAAGGGCGCGATCCACAGCAAGCGAAAGCTGGCCCTGGCGGTGGAACACAGCAGCCAGCATCTGGCGGGCACGCACGCCCAATCCAACTGACTCCCTGGCCATCGGGTGCTCCAGCAGGCGTTCAGTAATTTGCTGACAATCCTGCAGGTCTCCGTGCTTCATGAGGCATTCCGCCTGCATGTAAGTCATGTTCCACCAGGCACTGGTGTTCTTGCCCTCGAGTGCGATTCTTGCGGCAGTCGCTGCATGGCTCGCCGCCAGTGGGTAATCACGCAGGTCCCACGCCTGCCGGGCGTAAAGGCCGGCCAGGACGTACTCGGCGTCGCTGACCGAGATGGGCTGGCTCCATGCTTCCAGGGCCTTGGGCGCCAGTTCCAACCGGCGGGCAAGTTCCTCGATGACCTCGGCCGTAGGCTCCCTGCGGCCGGTTTCCAAGAGGGAGATATAGCTCGGGGAATAAAGGTCCTTACCCAGTTCGGCCTGGGTCAGGCCACGTTCGAGCCGCTCCGCCCGGAGCTTCTCCCCGAATCCGTTGCCCACGGGATATCCTCCTTATTCTGGACAGCATATATACACAAAGCTTGACAGTCCCTGTGGAAGATATTTTACAATAGGTGTCAACAAGGACGTGCTGACTTTGTAACGAATCCGACTCGTATTGAGGACTCCATATGTTTAAGAAGATAGCTGCCGCTGCCGTACTGGCAGGCGCCTTGGCATTCTCCGCAGCGGCTCCGGCCGTCCTGTCCGCAGGTTCGATCTCCGACACTGCAGGCGTCTCGGTTGCCAGCGGCAACTGGCCCGACCCGATGTCCAAGCCTGTAAAGGATCAGAAGGGCACCACGTACACCACCTACTCAGGCAACTGGCCCGACCCGATGTAAGCAGTTCCTCTCAGGAGGCGGGCCCCGGTGCATTCATCGAATGCACCGGGGCTTTACTTTTGCCCGAAAGTCGTTGCAAAAAAGAAATGAAAAAAGAGGGCCTCCCGGGGGAGACCCTCTTTCATTTGGTCGGGATGACAGGATTTGAACCTGCGACCTCGTCGTCCCGAACGACGCGCGCTACCAAGCTGCGCCACATCCCGATCCGCTGCAAAAGCAACTTTACAAGGATAGCCGACGCCGGGCCCGGAAGCGAAATCGGCCGGCAGGCCCGGCTCAGACCAAGGAGTCTTTCCACGCCCCATGGAGGTCCGCGAACCGTCCGCCGCCGCCGATCAGGTCGGCCGGGGTGCCGTCCTCCACGATGCGGCCGTCGTGGACCACCAGCACGCGGTCAGCCGTTTCCACGGTGGAGAGCCGGTGCGCGATGATCAGCGCCGTCCGGGCGCCACCGGCAGCAGCGGAACCTCCGGAGCCCGCGGCAGCTGCCGCCGCGTCATCCTTGGCGCCTTCCGTTGTGCCCGGACCGGACGTGGACCGGAGCAGGCGGGCAAGCCCGCTCTGGACCAGGCGCTCGGAGGGAATGTCCAGCGACGAGGTGGCTTCGTCCAGGATCAGCACCGCCGGACGGGCAAGGAATGCGCGGGCGAAGCTGATCAGCTGCCGCTGTCCCGAGGAAACCCGGCCGCCGCGCTTGTTGACGTCCGTGTCGTAGCCCTCAGGAAGTTCCTGGATGAACTCATGGGCGCCGACAGCCCGGGCAGCGTCTTCGATTTCTTCACGGGAAGCCCCGGGCCGCCCCAGGGCGATGTTGTCCGCCACCGAGCCGCTGAACAGGAAGGCTTCCTGGGTGACCATCACAATGTTCCGGCGCAGGTCGGTGGTGCTGAGGTTGCGCAGGTCCACACCGTCCAGCGTCACCGAACCGGCAGTGACGTCATAGAAGCGGGCGATCAGCTTGGCCAGGGTGGACTTGCCCGCGCCGGTCTGGCCAACAAGGGCCACTGTCTGGCCGGCGGCGATGTGCAGGTCCATGCTGGGGATGACCACCGGACCATCGCCGTAGCGGAATTCAACACCCTTGAAGTCAATCGTGCCCCGGGCATCACGGAGGGCCACAGCGTCTGTGGGCGGCCGGACCGTGGGGACCTCCTCCAGCAGGCCGGACACCTTCTCCAGGGCGGCCTGGGCGCTCTGGAAGGAGTTGTAGAACATGGCCATCTGGTCCACCGGCTGGAAGAACCGCTTGGTGGACAGCATCAGGGCCAGCAGGATACCGACGGCGAGGTCGCCGTTCAGCACCCGGAAACCACCGAACAGCAGGACCACGGCCACGCAGACATTGCCGATCAGCACCAGGCCGGGCTGGAAGATGCCGTTCAGGTTGATGGACCGCACGGTGACGCGCCGGTAGTCATCGGAGAGTTGGCTGTATTCTTCCGCGTTCTCGCGTTCCTTTCGGAAGGCTTTCACGGCCCGGATCCCTGTCATGGTTTCCACGAAGTGCACGATCAGCCGGGCCGACACCACCCGGGATTCACGGAAAGCGATCTGCGAGTGCTTTTGGTACCAGCGGGCCAGGAAGAACATGGGCACGCCTGCCGCCAGCACCAGCAGTCCGCTGCGCCAGTCCAGCACGAAGACAGTCACGGCGGTGAAGACCATGAAGAGCATGCCCGAGGCCAGAGAACTGACTCCGGAGTCAAGCAGTTCCCGCAGGGCCTCCAGGTCCGAGGTCTGACGGGCAATGATCCGGCCTGAAGTGTACTTTTCGTGGAATTCCAGGCTGAGGCGTTGGGTGTGCTGGAAAACGCGCACGCGCAGGTCCAGCAACATCGCCTGGCTGAGCCGCGCGGTGGCCGTGACATACAGGGCGGTGAGCCCCGCCGTCGCGATCGCAGCCAGGAGGTACGCGACGCCGGTCAGCACCAGCGGCACGTTGTCGCCGGCACGCAGGGCCGGCAGGGCATGGTCGATTCCGAAGGCAATCAGGGCAGGGCCCGCAACGCGGGCGGCCTGCGAGAGCACCACCATGGCGATGGTCAGCCAGAACCTGAGCCGCACGGGACGGATCAGCATGGCCAGCAGGGCGAGCGACCGCCGTCGTACTGCCCTGCTGTCGCTCTTGCTGAGGTGGGCGTTGTCCTCGTTGGCGGTGCCGAAGGTTGCGGTGGTCATCGCGTGATGTCCTCTGACTTTGAATCTGCCTCTTCCTCAAGCTCCGACAGTTCCGAATCCAGGTCGCGTGGTTCCCGGTCCAGGCTGGCGATGACGTAGCGGTAGTGGGGGCTGTTTGCGAGAAGTTCGGTGTGGGTTCCTACGGCGGCGATGCGGCCGTCCTCGAGCAGGGCTACCCGGTCGGCGAGGGCCACCGTTGACGGCCGGTGCGCGACGATCAGGGTGGTGGTATCCCTCAGGACGGCGCGCAGACGGGTTTCCACGAGTTCCTCGGTGTGCACGTCCAGTGCGGACAAAGGGTCGTCCAGGACCAGGACGCGCGGCCTGGCGGCAATGGCGCGGGCCAGGGCAAGCCGCTGGCGCTGGCCGCCGGACAGGCTCAGGCCCTCCTCGCCGATGAGGGTGTCCACGCCCTCGGGGAGGGAGTACGCGAAGTGCGCCTGGGCCACGTCCAGGGCCTCGTCCAGGGCTTCGTCGGTTCGGTCCTGCGCCCCCAAAAGCACGTTGTCGCGGACAGAACTGGAGAACAGTGTGGTGTCCTCGAACGCCACGCCCACCAGGCGCCGAAGCTGCTCGACGTCGAATTCCCGCAGGTCCACGCCGTCGATGGTGATCGAACCCCTGGTGACGTCGTAAAGCCGGGGAACCAGCTGGATCAGGGCACTCTTGCCGCTGCCGGTGATGCCCACCAGCGCCATGGTTTCGCCCGGCCGGACGTCCAGGCTGATGTCATTCAGGATGGGTTTGTCCGGCGCATCCTCGAACGCGAAAGTGGCGTGGTTGAAGCTGAGCGCACCCTTGAGTTGTCCGGGCTTGCGCGGCTTCGGCGGGCTGGTGATGGTGTTGACGGTATCCATCACCTCGAAATGCCGGTCGAGGGCCGTTTTGGCCGTAAGCGCCATGGCCAGCAGCATGCCGGAAAATTCCACCGGTGTGGCCATGACGGCGGCGGTGGCGAAGAACGCCACCAGCGCGCCGATGCTCAGCTGGCCGCTGGCGCACAGCATCACGCCCACCACCAGGCCGGCACCGAGTGCCAGTTCCGGCAGCAGCGTGACCACCAAGGTGAACGTGGCCTGGTGCCTGGCCTTGGCGATCTCGGTCTGGCGGAGCTCCTCGGCCTGCTCGTTGAAGTTTTCCAGGGCTTCCCGGCTCCGGCCGAACGCCTTCAGCACGCGGATTCCGTGGACGGACTCTTCAACGGTGGTGGCGAGGTCGCCCGCCTGGTCCTGGCTGCGCCGGGCCACCTTGCTGAAACGGGTGCGGAAACGGAAACTGTAGGCCATGATGGGCACTGCTGCGGCCAGGAAGATCAGCGCCAACTGCCAGCTCATGGAGAACATGACCGCTATCCCGATGATCACTGTCAGCGTGGTGACCACCAGCATGATCGCCCCGAAAGCCATCCAGCGGCGCAGGAAGTTCAGGTCGGTCATGGCGCGGGAGAGCAGCTGCCCGGACCCCCAGCGGTCATGGAAGGACACGGTCAGGTCCTGCAGGTGGCCGTAGAGGGTCACCCGCATTTGCGTCTCCACGGTGGTGGCGGGGTTGATCACGAACTGCCGGCGGAGGGCCACCAGTACCGCCTCGGTGATGCCCAAAGCCAGGATCACGACGGCGGCAGCCCACACGGCGCTTGAGGCGCCGCCCGGTTTGAGCGACTCATTGACGAGGACACGGAGCACCTGGGGAATGGTCAGCGCCACGATGCTGGCCAGTAGCGCGCAGACGAGCCCCAGCACCAGCCGGGGGATAATCGGCCTGACATGAGGGTAGAGACGGCTGATGGATCTGAAAAATGAGGTCTGCTTGGCCATGCCCGCTTCTCAAACTCTAAAACGAATGTAGTTTCCCGTAGCAACTACCCTATGCCATCGAGTGATAGGACTCACTCGCTACGGAATTTATTCGCGCGAGGTCAGTGTCAGCAGGACAGCTTCGGGCTTGCAGGCGATGCGGACGGGAGCGAAACGGGAGGTGCCGATGCCGCCCGAGACGTTCACCGGCGTCGTGCGTCCGTCGCTTTCCCAGTTGTTCAGTCCCTTGGCCCGCCACGTGGGGAGGTCGCAGTTGGACACCAGTGCGCCGTATCCCGGGATGCACAGCTGGCCGCCATGGGTGTGGCCCGCGAGGAGCAGGTCCGCGCCGTCCTCGGTGAAGTGGTCCAGCACGCGCTGGTACGGGGCATGGATGACGGCGACGCGGAGGTGCGCGTTTTCGTCCTGGTTGCGGGTTCCGCGTGGCCAGCCGGCGTAGCGCTCCCGCTTCAGGTGGGGATCGTCAACGCCGGAGAAATCGAACCGGATTCCCTTCAGCACCACCGACTGGTGACGGTTGGTGAGATCCAGCCAGCCGCCCATTCCGAACCCCGTCCGGAGCCGCGGCCAATCCAGCTCGACCGGTTCAGGCTTGGCCCTCGACGGGCCCAGGAGGTAGGCGGCGGGGTTCTTGAACGACGGGGCGTAATAGTCGTTGGAACCCGGAACAAACACCCCGGGAAATTCCAGTAGCGGGCGCAGCGCCTTCAGCAGGGGGTCGATTGCCTTGCGGTGGCTCAGGTTGTCTCCGGTGTTGACCACCAGGTCCGGCTTGAGCGACGCCAGGGATTCGAGCCATTGGGCCTTGGTTTCCTGCCCGGGGACAAAATGGATGTCGCTCAGGTGCAGGACCCGGAACGGTGCGTGTCCGGCCGGCAGGATGGCCAGCGTCTCCTCACGGAGAACAAACTGGTTCTTTTCCCAGAGCCCGTAGCCAAAGGCGGCCAGGCCCGCTGTTGTGCCGGCGGCGGCGGTTAAGGCAAAGCCGCGCCCGATGTTCCGGGCGCGGCTGGCCAAAGCAGGGCTGAGGTTCATGCGCGCCTAGCCATTGCCGTTTCCGTTGCCCGGCTTGCTGGGCGCGGGTGCGGGCGTTGTGGGCTGCGGCGCCGGGGCGGGGGCCTGCGTCGACGGCGTCGCGGGAGTGGTCCTTGCCGGCGTTCCATTCAGCATGTTGGTGGGCGGCGCGGGGAAGGGGTTGGTCCCGTAAGCGGGTGCAATCTGGGCCATGTACTTGGAGAACATCGGGCCAGCGATCATGTAACCGTCGATCGACTCATAATTCTTGCCGTTGATGGTCAGGTTCCGGCCGGGGCGGAGCTGGTCACCCAGCGGGTCGCCGAACCACGCCGCGGTAGCCACACCGGTGGTGTAACCCACTACCCAGGTGGAGCCGTTGGTGTCGTTGGTGCCGGTCTTGGCGGCGACGGGGAAGTTGGTCTTGGTGGACAGGCGGGGCTGGATGAGGGCACCGGAGCCGCCGTTCAGTACTTCCTGCATGGCATATGCGACGCCACGGGCAACCTCGGGCTTGACCGCGTCCCGGCAGGAGGTGGACTGGGCGGGAAGCTGGGCGCCCGTCTGGTCCGTAACCGATGTGATGGCGATGGGCTCGCAGTATTTGCCGTCGTTGGCGAACGTGGCAAAGGCGGAGGCCATGGTCAGCGGGGCGGTCTGGGTGGAACCGATGAGGTTCGCGAGCGTGGTCATCTTGACCTGCGGGTGGGGATCGTCACCGGAGGGCAGGCCGCCGTGGATTCCCACGGCATCCACAATCTTCTGGATGCCGCAAAGGTCAACCTGTGCTGCCGAGGCAAATGTGGCCGTGTTGATGGAGTTCATCAGGCCGTACAGGACCGTCATGTTGCGGTAGTAGCCCTCATCGGAGTTCTGCAGGTCGAAGCTGCCGGAAACCCGCGAGTCATACCAGCCGACAGTAGGGTCCGGGCAGGTGTTTTTCCACGGGAAATTCTGTGGATACTTGCGAACGGAGGCATTGAGGTTCGTGTTCATGGACTTGCCCTCGTTCAGCCACTCGGCGAACGTGAAGGGCTTCATGGTGGAGCCGGGCTGGAAACCGCCCAGGCCGTTGAGGTCGTTGCCGTCCTTGTCCAGCTTGTCCACATTGAAGTTCTGCGTCTGGTTGAACTTGCCCTCGACCGGCAGGAAGGACGTGTTCTGCGCCATGTTCAGGATCTTGCCGCTGTTGGGCTGCACCGAGACGATGGACGCGCCCCAGTTGTCCGGGTTCGCGCCGGCGGCGGCATCCGACTCAGCCTGGGCTACCGTCTGGGCGTTCACGTCCAGCGTGGTGGTGATGGTCAGGCCACCGCGGAACACTGTATTGGTGCGTTCTTCCAAATCCGCGCCGTAGGCGGGGTTGTTCAGGAGCAGGTGGAGCACGTAGTCACAGAAGTACGGTGCCGTGGAGGCGTAAGCGCAGCCCTGGCGCGACGGCGTGACCTTCGGTTCCACCGGGGTGGCCACTGCGGCATCGTGTTCGGCCTGGGTGATCTTCTTCTGGTTCAGCATCAGGCCCAGCACCAGGTCGCGGCGCTGCTTGGCGTTCTCCGGATTGGTGATGGGATCGAACGCCGAAGGACTGTTGACGAGGCCTGCCAGGAGGGCGGCCTGCGGCAGCGTCAGGTCCTTGGCAGTGGTGCTGAAGAAGAATTTGGACGCGGCTTCGATGCCGTAGGCGTCGCGGTTGAAGAAGACGATGTTGAGGTATCCCTCAAGGATCTGCTCCTTGCTGAATTCCTTCTCCAGGGCGATGGCGAGCTTCATCTCGCGGAGCTTGTCACCAACGCCCTTGTTCACGCCGTTGAGCTTGATGTCCGAGTCCTTGCCCTCGGCAGCAAGGTTGGAGTTGAGGACGTTGTTGACGTACTGCTGGGTGATGGTGGAGGCACCCTGCTTGTTGCCGCGGGCCGTGCTTACGAGGGCGCGGAGGATACCCGTGGTATCCACGCCGCCATGCTCGTAGAACCTGCTGTCCTCGACCGCAATGATGGCTTTCTTCATGAACGGCGAGATCTGGTCCAAGGCAACCTTGGTCCGGTTCTCCTCGTAGAGGTTGGCGATCAGGCTGCCGTCCGCCGCGAGGATCCGGGTGGACTGGCTGGGCGGGTCAACCTGCAGCTCGGCCGGAAGGGTGTCGAAGAAGTCAATGGAACCGCTCGCCGCGCTGCCGGAAACGGCCGCCGCCGGAACCAGCAGGCCGGCCACCAGGACACCGCAAATGGCGCTCACGCCAAGGAAGCCTAAAATCTTTCCGAGGGTAGTGGCTGTGTCGAAAATGGGGTTCCTGCGAGTCACCATGTTTTCCACTTTACCGGCAAGGACTAGTCTTTCTCTCATGACCAAATGGGAGTACGCCACGATTCCGCTCATTATTCACGCCACAAAGCAGATCCTGGACCAGTGGGGCGAGGACGGCTGGGAGCTCGTCCAGGTCATCACCGGACCGGACGGCAATGGCCTGGTTGCCTACCTAAAGAGGGAGAAGCAGTAACAATGAGCACCCCCGCAGAAACCACCTCCGGCCCCGCAGAATCACCGGATTCAGCCCCGGTTTCAGCCGTCGAGCAGCGCCTCGCCGAGCTGGGCCTGACCCTTCCCGAAGTCGTTGCCCCGGTAGCCGCTTACGTGCCTGCCGTGATCTCCGGCAACCATGTGTATACCTCCGGCCAGCTGCCCTTCGTCAACGGCAGGCTTGAAGCCACCGGCAAGGTGTCCACCGGCACCGAGGGCTACGCCGACGAGCCCACCGTGTCGCCCGAGGATGCCAAGCGCTTCGCCGCAATCTGCGCCGTGAACGCCCTCGCGGCCGTGAAAAGCGTCATCGGCGACCTCGACCGGATCACCCGGATCGTCAAGGTTGTGGGGTTCGTCTCGTCCGACCCCACCTTCACCGGCCAGCCCGGCGTCATCAACGGTGCCTCCGAACTCCTGGGCCGCGTTCTCGGTGAGGCAGGGCAGCACGCCCGTTCCGCCGTCGGCGTTTCGGTCCTTCCCCTCGACTCCCCGGTCGAGGTCGAACTGATCGCCGAATTCAGCTAGGACCGGTCGCTTCCTTTGCCTCAGCTCGCCCGACGCCTGTTTGTCCTCCCTGCAGAACTTGAAGGAGCAGCACGAAGCTGGATTGAACACGGTGAGCGGACCCCGCGTGCCGCCCGCTACGCATCTTCAGTGGTGCTTCTGCGGGATTCGCCCACCGGCCTGGAGACCTGGCTCGGTTACCGGCCAGGGTCCTCGCCGCTGGGCGTGCTCGCCTTTCCCGGGGGTTCTTTGGACGCGTCCGACGACGACGCCGTGGGCTGGCTGGGGCCCTCACCCCAGCATTGGGCCGAGCAGATGGGGACCACCGACGTCGGGCTGGCGCGCCGCCACGTGGTGGGCGCCATCCGCGAACTGTTCGAGGAAACCGGGGTGCTCCTGGCCGGCCCGGACATGTCCACCACTGTGGAGGCCACGTCAGGCCAGGAGTGGATGCGGGCCCGTGTGGCCGTCGCCGACCAGGAGAAGACGCTCGCCGAGTTGCTCGCCAAGCGTGGCCTGTCGCTGCGGACCGACCTGCTCAAGCCCCTGGTCAACTGGCGGAGCCCGGACTTCGCGCACCGCCGGTTCGATACCCGCTATTTTGCCGCCACCGTCCCCATGAACCAGAAGCCCAGCCTCCTGGAGGGTAAAGGCGTGTGGGGACGTTGGGTCTGTGCCACGAAGGCCATCGAAGAACGCGACACCACGAACCTCGGCGATGAAGTGGGCCAGGAAAACACTGTTGGCCTGACCCTGAGCCAGCTCCTGGTGCCCGGTTCGGAGATCATGCTCGAGAAGATGGCCGCCGCGAATGGCTGCATCGCCTACCTCAGCTACAAACGCAAGCCGCACGTGTACCAGCCGACGCTCGTCGAAGAGGACGGGAAGCTGATGCTCGAAGTCGAAGCCGCAAAAACCGTCGCCGGCGATCCTCAACGGGACCGCTAACTTCCTGTCGCCCAGCCTGTCGGCTGTGCGACAGCCTTTCGCCCTCGCTTAGACACGACGCATAGGGGAAACTTCGGTCGCTGAGCGACTCTGGTTCCCGATGCGCTCCTACGCGAAAGACTGCCACCCAGGTCAAACGCTCTGGCAGGTCCTGCGGGTTTTTTCCCAACGCTCTGGCGGGTCCTGCAGGGAGTTGGCCGACGCTCTTACGGGTATTGGCGCAACGATCTTTCCCTATGCGCCCGCGATGCGCTTCAGCCGGATGGCGGCGTACGGGCGGCTGGGCAGGTTGCCCGCCGTCCAGGACTCGTCGGATGGCTCCACGGGTATTTCGCCGCGCCCGTCGCGGATCACCAGGATCACCGTGCCGATCACGGCCGCCACGGACGCCAAACCCAAAAGCGTCAACAGGATCACAACTGCCAGGGACATCGTCATGCACCTCTGACTTAACTTTAAGTCCGGGAGCTCGTTCCGGCACCTGCTGTTCGAAAGCCAGGAAGCCCGGGAGAAAGTGAGAGAGGGTCTGCGGAAAACGTGCAGGGAGTGCCAGAGCGTTTGTGGGGATGCAAAAGGCCCGAGGTCCGGCATCCCCCACGCCGTCGGGGGGACGGTGGGGTGGATGTCGGCCTCGGGCCGGCGGACTAGCTTGTTAGCGGGAGCGCTGGCGGAGGCGCTGCATGTCCAGGATGACGACGGCGCGGGCTTCGAGGCGGAGCCAGCCGCGCTGGACGAACTCGGCCAGGGCTTTGTTGACTGTCTCGCGGGAGGCGCCGACCAGCTGGGCCAGTTCTTCCTGGGTGAGCTCGTGCGCCACCAGGACGCCATCCGTTGCCGGGCGGCCGAAGCGGTCAGCGAGGTCCAGGAGTGCCTTGGCCACACGGCCCGGTACGTCGGAGAAGACCAGGTCGGAAAGGGAATCGTTGGTGCGCCGCAGGCGGCGGGCCAGGGCCTGCAGCAGCTGGGCGGAGACCTCGGGGCGGGTCCGGAGGAGGGCGTTGAGGCTCTCGTTCCTCAGGCCGGCGAGGCGGGTTTCGGACACGGCCGTCGCGGTGGCGGTGCGGGGGCTGGGATCAAACAGCGCCATTTCGCCGAAGAGTTCGCCCGGGCCCAGGATGGCGAGCAGGGACTCCCTGCCGTCGGGGGAGGTGCGGCCCAGTTTCACCTTGCCGGAGACGATGAAATAGAGCTGGTCGCCCTGGTCGCCCTCGCGGAACACCGATGCGCCGCGGGAAAGGTCCACCTCGGTCAGCTCATCCGTCAGCAGACGGAACGCTTCGTCGTCGAGCGTGGCGAAAAGGGGCGCTCGGCGCAGTACCTCGATGTCCATAAAATCTCCTGATAAAAGTTTCGGCTGTGGCGCTTTTGCCATTGTTTCAGAATTTTGGCGGTTCTGTGACGTACTTGGCAGCCGATTCGCCCTGAAGCACCGGCGAAGAGCCTATTTGAACCGCGCAAGGACATTGATTCCACGCCGTGCGGGCATTTGCGTAGGGCTGGGCCCGGGGCGGCGGGAATCCACAGAATAATGTCAGGCATCGCCACTAGAATTGGGAGTCAACCGTAAATAAGGAGCCTTGGTGTTTGGCTTGACCGTTCTGGACCTGGTGCTGATCCTGGCCCTGCTGTCGTACCTGATCTATGGCCTGCGCAACGGCTTTCTGGTGACCCTGGGCGGAATCGTTGGTTTCGCCGCCGGCGCTCTCGCTGCATTCTTTGCCGTACCGCTCGTTAGCGGCTTCGTGGAGGACTCCGGCTGGAGACTCACCGCGATCGTGGCCGCCGCCGTCGTGCTGATGGCCGTGGGACACGGCCTCGGGACCATGATCGGGCGGAAAATCCGCGGCGCGGTGCGGATCAGGCCGTTGCGCGCAGCGGACCGGCTCATTGGCGGCGCGGCCAATGTGGTGGTCTCGGCACTTGTCATGTCCATGCTGGCTTTCAGCATCAGCTCCCTGGGCGTTCCGTTTGTCTCCCAGCAACTGGCCGAATCCAAGGTCATCCGGTATATCGACGGGCTCACCCCTGTTCCGGTGAAGGCCACCATGGCGCAGTTGCGTTCCACAGTGATCGGCAACGGAATCCCCACGCTGATCGAAGGGCTGGACCAGGCCCCGCGAGTGGCAGTGCCCAATGCCAGCACCAATACCGTCGCCCTGAACCGGGCCGGGGAATCGGTCCTGAAAATCGCGGGAACGGCCTACCACTGCGGCCAGAACCAGACCGGCACGGGCTTTGTGGTTTCGCCGGGGCGGGTTGTCACCAATGCGCATGTGGTGGCGGGCGTGTCGGAGCCGGTTGTGGAGATTGCCGACGGCGGTGCGATGCCCGGGCGGGTGGTCTATTTCGACACCAGGCACGATCTCGCTGTGCTGGCCGTGGACGGACTGGGCTCAGAGCCGCTGGAGCTGACTTCGGATCTGCCGGCGGGCAGTCCGGCCGCGTTCGCCGGCTACCCCCACGGTGGTCCTTTCACGGCCAAACCTGCCACCATCCAGGACATCGCCTCCGTTCTGGTGCCCGATATATATGGGAACAACCCTTCCCCTGAGGACATCTACCGCCTGGCCGGCGACGTCCAGCCCGGCAATTCCGGCGGGCCGCTGCTGACCACGGACGGCCTCGTGGCGGGCGTGATCTTCGCCAAGGCAACCTCCGATGCAGAGATGGGGTTCGCCATCACCATGAATGACCTTTACCCGGTCGCCTCCCAGGCAGCCGGCATGAGCGCTCCCGTTTCTTCCGGGCAGTGCATCCAGAAGTAGCAGTCGTTACAGGACCTCGGCCAGGTAATCGATGGCCAGCTTGTAGCCGAACACGCCCGCTCCCACGATCACCGCGGCACAGACCGGCGACAGGAACGAGTGGTGCCGGAATTCCTCACGCTGGTGCACGTTGGTGATGTGGACCTCAACGGCCGGAAGCTGCACCGCTGCCAGGGCGTCACGGAGGGCAACAGAGGTGTGTGTGAAGGCGCCGGCGTTCAGGACAATGCCGACGGCGGTGCCGCGGGCGGCGTGGATGACGTCCAGCAGGACGCCCTCATGGTTTGACTGGACGCACTCCACGACGAAGCCGTGGGCTTCCGCCGTGGCGGCCGCCAGCTGTTCCACATCGGCGAGGGTGGACGTGCCGTACTTTTCCGGCTCGCGGGTTCCCAGCAGATTGAGGTTGGGACCGTTGATTACCAGGATGGTCCCGCGGCTGTCTTCGTTGGAAGTGGGTTCAGTCATGGGTGCAAATCTAGCGCCAGAGTCATCGCCAAAAGAAACGCCGGGTCACTACACGCCCTTCCCGGGCCCCGGATTGGGCGTGTAGTGACCCCGCGTTGCCTTGAAAGCGCTGGGTAAGGGCGCCTTTGGAGCGCGGATGGCTAGATTGCGGTGAACCTCAGCAGCAGCGCGTGTTCCGGGTTGAGGATGGGCATCGGCAGACCCACCTCAGCCAGGAACCGGCCGCCGGCAACCGCACCGTCGGCGAGCCACGCCGGGGGACGGACCTGGGTGAAGGTGTGCGCGTAGTCAGCGTCACCTGGCACCGGGAGGATTGCATCCGCCCGGTAGGAACGTTCCGGTTCCAGGCCGGGGATGGTGATCCGGCCTGTCTGCTCGGCGAACGAGGTGCGGGTGCTCACCAAGGCGAACAGCGCCGCCGTCGTGCCTGGCAAAGCGGCTGGTCCAGCCGGCCCGGCAGCGGGGGCCACCACGCCGTGAAGCATCAGCGATCCGTCCGCAAGGTCCGCACGGACCATGCGTCCGGAGTGGATCAGGTCGCGGTGTTCCTTGTAGAGCCCGATGAAGCGCTTGAGTTGCTCCCGTTCGGCGCCCTGGACCCCGCGGACGTCCCATTCCATGCCGAAGTGCCCGAAAAGCGCGGTGATGGCACGGAACGACAGATCGTGCGTGCGGGCCGTGGTGTGCGAGGTGGTGGGGCCGACGTGCCCGCCCACCAGTTCCGGCGGGACCACCAGCCCGGTCCAGCGCTGGATGGTCTGCCGTTCCAGGGCGTCGTTGCAGTCCGAGGCCCAGATCCGGTCCGTGCGTTCCAGGATGCCCAGGTCCACGCGCGCGCCGCCGGAGGAGCAGCTTTCGATCTCGACGCCGGGGTGGGCCTTTTTGAGTTCGTCAAAGAGGCGGTAGGCGGCCAGGGTCTGCTCGTGGACCGAGGCCCGTCCGGCGTGGCCGTGTTCGAGCAGGTCCCGGTTCTGATCCCACTTGAGGTATCTGATGTTGTTCTCACGCAGCAGGGCATCCACGCGGTCGAAAATGTACTGCCATGCTTCCGGGTTCACCAGGTCGATGATGTGCTGGTTCCGCCATTCAAGCGGAAGCCGGCCGCCGTCCTTGTGCGATGCGGCGGCGGGACCGACGATCCACTCGGGGTGGGCGCGGGCGATGTCCGAATCGAGGTTGACCATTTCCGGTTCCACCCAGAGCCCGAATTCCATCCCGCGGGAGGTCACGGCGTCGATCAATGGCGTCAGGCCATCGGGCCAGAGGGATTCGTCCACGTACCAGTCGCCCAGGCCGGCGTGGTCGTCGCGGCGGCCGCGGAACCAGCCGTCGTCGAGCACAAACCGCTCGACGCCGAGCTCGGCGGCAGAGTCAGCCAGCTCGATCAGGGTAGCCAGGTTGTGGTCGAAGTAGACCGCTTCCCAGGTGTTGAGGACCACGGGGCGGGGCTTGCCGGCGGGGGTGCCGGAACCGGTGCCAGCGGCGGGCAGCACATGGTGCGGGCGGGACCGGAACCAGCTGTAGAAAGCATCGCTGATACCGTCCAGGCCCCGGTCCGAGTAGGCGGCAAACAGCGCCGGGGTGGTGTAGCTCGCGCCGGGTTCGAGGACCACTTCCGCCGGGCCCAGGAGCTCGGAGCCGCCGATCATGGTACGGCCGTCGCCGATGCTGTCCGCGAACTGCTCGTGGTTGCCGCTCCACGCCAGATGGGTTGCCCAGACCTTCCCGTGGCGGTTGCCGAACCCGGCCGTGCCGGCGGCGAAGAGCAGCGAGGAGTCGTGCCCGGTGCGGCCGTGCCGTCCGGTGCGGACCCAGGTGCCCTGCTGGATGGGGCGGCGCTGCGGGTGGTTCTCCCGGCACCAGCGGCCGGTGAGGTCAAGGAGTTCGACGGCGTCCGGCGCCACGGGGAGGACCGTGGCCAGCTCATCCAGCTGGTAGGGCGTGGTGCCGTCGTTGGTGACGGTGTGCCGGAGCTCCAGCAGGCCGCCGTGGTGCAGGGTGAGGGACGACGCGACAGTGACGCCGGCGTCGGGATCAGACTGGACAATAACAGCGGAACGGCCGACGGCGGTGCCGCCCTCGGTGCCGGCTGTCACCGTGCGGAGGCGGGCCGAGAAGTCGAGGCCGGAGACGCCGTCGGCGATGCGGTGGCCGCGGAGGCCGGGGCGGCCGCGCCAGCTGGAGGACGCCTGGGGCAGGAGCCCGGCGGGCACTGTGGCGTCGATGGCGGAGTGCGGTACCGGTTCGCCGAGGATGGCGAGGTCCGGCAGGGTGCTGCCAAGGTCCGCGCCCCAGTGGATAACCTCGGCCTCCCCGCTGTCGAAGCTGATCACCAGGCTGGTTCCGGCGGAACGGAGGTGGAGGGGGTCCATAAGTACTGTCCTTCTACGGGGTGGGGGTAAATGAGGCTGCGCGCCGCGGGAACACGACGCCCGCGGCGCGCAGCCGGTAAAGCGGGTGGGTTACTTGAAGAGGGCGTTGACCTGTTCGTTGGCCTGCGTCAGGGAGCTGGCCGGGGCTTTTCCGGACACGACCGCGTCCATGGCGGGCTCCATGATGCCCTTGACCTTGGCCGTGTTGTCCGTAATGGGGTACAGGAACGTGGTCTTGTTCTTGACGTGCTCGGTGAAGGCGCTGACATCCACGCCCTTGGCCTTGAACGCTTCGGCAGCCTTGTCAGAGGATGCCTTCAGTGCGGGGAACACCACGGCCTTCGAGGCCACAACGTCCTGGCATTTAGCTGAGGCGAGGTACTCAACCCACTTGATCGCGGCGTCCTTCTTCTTGGTTCCTGCCCAGATTGAGTCGGCCAGACCGTTGAACATGGAGGCGCGCTCGCCTTCCGGCCCGACCGGGGTGGGGGCGATGCCCACTTCGATGCCCTTGTAGCCGGTGTACTGGCCGGTCATCCATGAGCCGTGGGCGTTGATGGCGGACTTGCCCGCAGCGAAGGTATCGGCCATGGCCGCGCCGACGGTGGTTTCCAGCTTGGGCATGTAGCCCTTCTGGGCCAGTCCAGCGAACCAGTCCATGCTCTGCTGGAACTTGGGGTCATCGTAGTTGTAGTGCGTGCCCCACGGGTTTTTGTCCGTGTGGGACCAGCCGGTGGTGTTGGTGAGGTAGCTCCACTCGGTCTGGCCGGAGGAGTCGCCTCCGCCGTTGAGGCCCAGACCGTAAACGGCGACGTTGTTCTTGTCGAAGCCGGCTTCGTCCCCGCGTTTGCCGCTCTTGTCCACGGTCAGGTGGGCGATGACGTCCTCGTAGGTTCCGCCGTCCTCCGGGTTCCAGCTGAGGGTCTTCATCTGGCCCTCGGTGACGCCGGCGGCCGTAAGCATCGCCTTGTTGTAGAACAGTCCGATGGTGTCCCAGTCCTTCGGCAGGCCGTAGCGCTTGCCGTCCTGGCCCACCCAGAGGTCCGCTAGGCCCTCGTTGTAGGCGGTAAGGTCCACGTTGTCCTTCTTGACCGCGTCGTCAATGGCCAGCAGCTGCTTGTTTTCGGCCAACTCGCCGTAGCGTCCCAGGTGGTTGGTGAAGACGTCGGGGGCGGTGCCGCCCACAAAGCCGTTGGTGAGGGTGCTCCAGTAGTCGTCCCACCCACGCTGGGTGATCTTGACTGTCAGGCCTTCGTTGGCCTTCTGGAAATCGTCGGCACACTGCTGGTAGGCGGGGAGCTGGTTGGCGTCCCACAGCCAGTAGCTGATTTCGCCCTTGGTGGCTTCGGCAGAGGACGATGAGCCGCTGCAGGCGGAGAGGGAGAGGGCCACAGCTGCGGCGACGGCGACGGCGCCGAGGGTTTTCTTCATGGTGTTCTTTCCGTTCGGGGTGGGGTGTCTGGGACGGGTAGGGCGGGAAGTGCTTATTTGATGCCGGAGAAGCCGATGGAGTTGACGATCTTCCTGCCGAAGGCGGCGAAGAGGACCAGGACGGGGAGGGCGGAAATCAGGACCGCGGCCATGAGACCGGACCAGTCGGGGGCTCCCTGGGGGGACTGCGACTTGAAGACGCCGAGGCCCACCTGCAGAACGCGGACGTCGTCCTGGGAACCGACGAGCAGCGGCCAGAAATATTCGTTCCACTGGCCGATGAAGGTCAGCAGCGCCAGTGTGGCCAGCGGTGCCGCGGCGTTGGGGAGGACGATCTGGAAGAAGATACGAAGGTGCTTGGCGCCGTCGAGCATGGCCGCCTCTTCAACCTCCCGGGACATGTTCAGGAAGAACTGTCGCAGGAAGAAGATGGCGAACGGGGTCATGAACAGGTACGGCAACACCATGCCGAGCATCGTGTTGAGCAGGTCCAGGTTCTTGATCAGCAGGAAGTTGGGCAGCGCCGTGAAGATCGGCGGGACCAGCATGGTGCCCAGGAACAGGCTGAACACCAGGTTCCGGCCCTTCCAGCGCAGCCGGGCAAAGGCATAGGCGGCCATTGCGCTGAAGAACACGGCCCCGGCAGTAGTGATGGAGGAGAAGATGATGGAGTTCCGGAGGTAGAGCCAGAAGTCGATGGCGGCACCGGAACCGCCCTCAGCGACGGCGTCGGCCGGGCTCTGCAGCCCGAACACCCGCATGAAGGCGCCGAAGGTGAAGTCGGCCGGGAGCAGGCTGGCCGACTGGGTGGCCAGCGCGCTGTTGGTGGACAGCGCAGTGCGCAACACCCAGAGGAACGGCAGGACGGAGACCGCGATGGCCAGGGCGAGGAGCGCCCAGGTGCCCGCGCGGCGGGGGTTGAAAGGACGACGGCGGCGGGTTGGCCCCGGCAGCGGTGCGCGGCTGGTTGTGGTGGTCATGCGGGGCTCCTAGTCCAGGTCCGACTCGTTGCCCTTGAGGAACTTCATCTGGATGAAGGCCACGAGAGCGAGGATGAGGAAGAGAATGACGGCGATGGCGGATCCGTAGCCGAAATCCGACTCGGTGAAGGCGCGCTGGTAGATGTAGTACTGGATGACGCGGGTGGCGTTGACCGGGCCACCCTGGGTTGTCACCGCGACGGTGTCGAAAACCTGGAAGGAGCCGATCACCGTCACCACCAGCACCATGACCAGGACCGGGCGCAGCAGCGGGATGGTGATTTTGCTGAAGGTCTGGAACGGTGAGGCGCCGTCCAGTTTGGCCACTTCGTAGACGTGCCCGGGGATTGCCTGCAGGCCGGCGAAGATGAGCAGTGCGGTATAGCCCATGTGGCGCCAGGTGTTGATGAGGGCCTGCGTGGGGATGGCCCACTCCTCGCTGCCGAAGAACGCGACGCGGGGGAGGCCCGCCCACTCGATGAACTGGTTCACCACACCGATCTGGTAGTCCAGCATCCAGAACCACAGCAGCGCCGCGATGACATTGGACATCAGGTAGGGCAGGAGCAGGGCGCCGCGGATGAGGGTGGATTTGGCGACCTGGTACATCAGGAGTGCCAGGCCGAGGGCCAGCGCTGTCTGGAGGACGATGTTGAGGAAGACGTACTGGCCTGTCACGGCCAGGGAATTCCAGAACAGCGGGTCCTTGGCGATGGCCGTGTAATTGTCCATCCCCACCCATTCCGGGTCTCCGAGGATGTTGTACTCAGTGAAGCTCAGGTACACGCCGCGGATGGTTGGAACAACGTAGAAGAAGATGAAGCCGATCATGGCCGGGGCGATGAAGAACAGGGCGATCTTGAGGTCGCCGAGCTGGCGGAAACCGCCGCGCGCTGCTGGGGCCCCGGATTCGAGCGGGGCGGTTCTCGTGTGTTTGGCAAGGGTGGTCATCTTCGACCCTTTCCTGACTGTGATGGAGGTAACAACTGGGAATGAATCTACACGAGTAGATTGACGAGGGCAAGAGCTAATTTTAACCAGTTGCGCCAATGGTTTATTCAATGGTTGTGCTATTGACTCGTGTAGATTCCGGTGAAACACTGGGAAACCTGATGGACAGCGCTTGCCCGGCCTTGAGCCAGAACCTGCGTGATGCCCCAACCCCGGAAGGTAGACAATGGCGTTTTCGCTTGGCGTAGTAGGAGTCGGCCAGTTCGGCGGCCAGTTCGCCCACCTCTTTGATCTCCACCCCGGTGTCAGCGACGTGTATGTGGTGGATGAGCTGCCCGAGCGTGCGGCAGAGGCGGTGGACCGCCACCGCCTGGCCGGATCAATGGCGAGCTTCGAGGACCTCCTAACCTCCGATGTCGACGCCGTGGCCATCTTCACCCAGCGCTGGACGCACGGGCCGCTGGTGGAGCAGGCCCTCCGCGCCGGCAAGCATGTCTACTCGGCAGTGCCCATGGCTGTCTCCGAGGAGGAGATCGCCCGCATTATCGACGCCGTCCGGGAGACCGGGCTGGTCTACATGATGGGGGAGACCAGCTACTACAACCCCGCCACGGTCTATGCGCGCAAGCAGATTGCCGCCGGGAAGTTCGGCCGGATCTTCTACACCGAGGGCGACTACGTCCACGACATGGACCTGGGCTTCTACGATGCCTACCAGTACAGCGGCGGTGAGCGCTGGAAGGAAACCGCCAGCTACCCGCCCATGCTGTACCCCACCCACGCGGTGGGGGGAGTGCTGGGTGCCGTTCCCGCCCACGCTGTCAGTGTCAGCTGCGTCGGAGTCCGGGATGACCGCAAGGATGGTGTCTTCGACAAGGACATCAGCATGTTCGGCAACGATTTCTCCAATGCCACGGCCCTCTTTGAACTCAACGACGGCGGCGTGATGCGCACCAACGAGATGCGCCGGGTGGGCTACCCGTCCCATATCCGGGAGTCCCGGTTCAGGTTTTTCGGAACCGAGGCCAGCTTCGAACAGCTCGCCAAAGTCTCTGTCTGGCAGGACAAGGAAAACGTCCATGACATCTCCGAGCAGTTCGAAACCCGGCCCAGCATGTCCGTTGATGACCCGTCGCTGGCCAACGTGGCGCCGGAACTGAGGGACGCTTTCGTCTCCGGGCTCTCTCCTGTCCATGACGCGGAGCGGCTCCCCGAGGAGTTCCGCGGCGCACCCAACGGCCACGAGGGCAGCCACCACTTCCTGGTGGACGACTTCGTCACGGCGGTCGATTCCGGCACGCTGCCTCCGGTCAACGCCTGGGTGGCGGCCAGGTTCACCTTGCCCGGGATCGTGGCCCACCAGTCCGCCTTGCAGAATGGCGCACGGCTGCCCATCCGTGACTTCGGCGATGCGCCGGGTACGAGTACATAACATGGACAGCATGACTACTCCGGCAGTACAGGTTGCGCGAGGCGGTCCCGTAACCCGCAAGGACGTTGCGCGCTATGCCGGCGTGAGCACCGCCGTCGTCAGCTACGTTGTGAATGGCGGGCCCAAGAAAGTGGCGCCTGCCACCGAAGCCAAAGTCCAGGACGCCATCCGCGTCCTGGGGTACCGGCCCAACGCGGCGGCGCGGGCCCTCAAGCTGGGCTCCAGCGAGACGCTGGGGCTCATCGTGCCGGATATCTCCAACCCTTTCTTCTCGCTCTTTTCCCACGCGGTGGAGGACGCGGCCGCCGAGCTTGGCTATGCACTGGTGCTCAGCAACTCGGACGGCAACCTGGCCAAGGAGCGGCGCAACGTACGCAACCTGGCTGCCCGGCAGGTGGACGGCGTGCTGCTGGCCAGCGTCCTCTTTGAGCCCGACCTGGAGGTTCTGGAAACTGCGGACATCCCTTCGGTGCTGCTGAACCAGGAACGGGACGCGCCCGGGTTCAACAGCATCGGCGTTGACCTCGCCGCCGGTGCCAAAATCGCGGTGGAACACCTGATCGGGCATGGGCACACCAACATCGGTCTGGCCATGGGCACCAACGTTTCCGGCAGTACTGACGGCCGTGAGGTGGGCTGGCGGGAGGCCTTGCAGGAGGCGGGCCTGGCTGAGGGGCCCATTGCCTACAGCGGCTTCACCCGCCCGGGGGGTTATGTTGCCGGCCAGCGACTCCTGGCGTCGGTCAACAGGCCAACTGCCATCTTTGCCACTTCGGACATGCAGGCGATCGGCCTTTTGCGGGCCCTCCACGAAGCGGGGCTGGCCGTCCCCGGCGATATTGCGGTGGCCTCCTTTGACGGTTCCGCCGAGTCCGAATACTCCTGGCCTCCGTTGACCACCGTTGAGCAGCCTGTGGCCCAGATGGCCGAGGCCGCCGTGGCTGCCCTGGTGGGCGCCGGCCGCGGTGAAAAGCCCCGGCACCGGATCTTCCCCACGAAACTTCACATCCGCCAGTCGTGCGGCTGCCCCTGAACCAGAGGGCTTATCAGCCGCGGGGCCGCCGCGCTACCGATCCCTAGACCTGGACGATCCGGAGCCGGGTCCGCTCGCCGAGGAGCCGCTGGGCTTCAGCGCCGAGGCCGGCGTCGCTGATAACCTCATCTGCTGCTTCCAGCGGGGCGATGGTGCTGATGCCCAGCGTGCCCCACTTGGTGTGGTCGGCCACGACCACTGTTTTCCGGGCGGCGGCCACGAACGCGCGGTCCGTTTCCGCCTCCAGGAGGTTGGGCGTGGTGAATCCGGCTTCGGCATCCATCCCGTGGACGCCGAGAAACAGCACGTCCAGGTGCAGTTGCTTCAGCGCCGCCGTCGCGATGGGACCGACCAGGGCGTCCGAGGGCGTGCGTTCGCCGCCGATCAGGATCACGGTGGATGCGAAACGGGCTGAGCCGGCCGATGGCCCGTGGTGGAACTGGTCTGCGATGCGCACGGAATTGGTGACCACGGTGATGCGCGGACCGTTGACGAGTTCGTTGGCGAGGGCCCACGTGGTGGTTCCTGCGCTTAGGCCCACAGCCATGCCCTCCTGGACCAGGCCGGCCGCCTCCAGTGCGATGGCACGTTTCTCCGCGGTCAGCTGGGTGGACTTAAGTTCGAAGCCGGGCTCGTGGGTGCTGGCGTCGCCGGGAAGTTTGGCCCCGCCATGAATGCGCTCCACCCGGCCGCCTTCCTCCAGCAGCTCGATGTCGCGGCGCACAGTCATCAGGGAAACCCCCAGCTGCTGCGCGAGGTCCGAAACCCGAACAACCCGCTCCCGCTGGAGGGCTTCAACAATCGCCTGATGTCGAGCGGCAGGGAGCATCGGAAGGAAATCCTTAAGACAGGGACAGTACTGCCACAAGTCTAGGTGTACTAACCCGGTTGGTTGGTGACGCGGTGGATCGGTGAGGCGCCTTTGAGTGCGGTGTGGGGCCTGCGGTGATTGTAGTACTCGATGAAGTCC
>NZ_JBEPSC010000006.1:0-376295 GCF_040548695.1 Arthrobacter sp. 754 | reverse complement strand
GCCTCCCGCATGAACAAGGCAGGCGTGCCCTACGGCGGGATCGCCATCACCGCCGCAGTGTCCCTGCTCGGCGTCCCGCTGAACTACCTGGTCCCGGCCCAGGCGTTCGAAATTGTCCTGAACGTCGCCTCAGTCGGCATCGTCATGACCTGGGCCACCATCGTCCTCTGCCAGATCCAGCTCAAACGCTGGGCCGACAAAGGCTGGCTCGAACGCCCCTCCTTCCGCATGTTCGGAGCCCCCTACACCGGCTACCTCTCCCTGCTCTTCCTCCTCGGCGTCCTCGTGATGGTCTTCATCGAATCCCCCCTCACCATGCTCGTCACCGCCATCGCCTCAGCACTGATGGTGGTCGGCTGGTACGCCTGCCGCCACCGCATCCGCGAAATCGCCCAGGCCCGCGAAGGCTTCACCGGCAGCGCACCCGTCATCGCCAACCCGCCGGCGGCAACGTTCAAGAGGTAGCTCCCCGTCCGGCCAACGCGTGCTGGTGTGAAGCGGCTCCCGAATCGGTAGCATGAAGCAATTGCGGACGCCCGTACCATCGGCGGTGTTCCCGGAGCTCACCCGAGCTCCGGGAACACCGGGAACTACGGGAACACCGGAAAAACACCGGGAACTACGGGAACACCGGGAAGAGGTAGGTCATGCCAGGATCCAAACTCGCCATCGTGGGAGCCGGAAGCGTCGGCACCTCCCTCGCCTACGCCGCCCTGATCCGCGGTTCGGCCAGCCATGTGGCCCTGTTTGACGTCAACGCCCTCAAAGCCGAGGCGGAGGTCCTGGACCTCGCCCACGGCACCCAGTTCGCCGCTGCTGCGGCGACCGTCACAGGCGGTGGGGACATCGCCGTGACTGAAGGCGCCGACGTCGTGGTTATCACTGCCGGGGCAAAGCAGGCGCCCGGCCAGACGCGGCTGGACCTTGCCGGGACGAACGTCCGCATCCTCGAACAGCTCATGCCGCAGCTGCTTGAGCATGCTCCGGACGCGGTCTACGTCCTGGTCACGAACCCCTGTGACGTGCTCACCGTGGCCGCGCAGAAGATCTCCGGACTGCCGGCCGAACACGTCTTTTCCTCCGGCACCGTGCTGGATACGTCGCGGCTGCGCTGGCTGCTGGCACGCCGCGCCGGCGTCTCCGTGGCCAGCGTCCACGCCAGCATGGTGGGTGAGCACGGCGACACCGAGTTTCCGGTGTGGTCCGGCGCCACCATCGGGCCGGTCCCTATCCGCGACTGGGAAGAAAACGGTGAAAGGATCTTCACCCAGGACTACCTCGCCGAAACGGCCCGTGAAGTGACCCAGGCGGCGTACAAGGTCATCGCCGGCAAGGGTGCAACCAACTACGCCATCGGCCTGTCCGGGGCGAGGATCGTGGAGGCGCTGCTCCGGGACGAGAACGCCGTGCTTCCAGTCTCCACCGTGCTCGACGGACCCTACGGAATCACCGGTGTGGCGCTGTCGCTGCCCAGCATTGTGGGCCGCGGTGGAGTCCGCCGCGTCCTTCACACACCAATGGACGACGCCGAACTGGCCGCACTGCAGCATTCCGCTGACACGCTGTGGAACACCATGGATACGTTGGGAATCTAGCCGCCACGCATCCTCTTGACGGCTTACGTGCCTGGGTCTAGCCTCAGCCTCATCCTGCTGTTTCAAGGAGAACCCAGCTTAAGGAGCATTGGCATCATGCCGGAATTCATGGATGTCCACCGCAATATGGTCGGAATCACCAAGGAAGCCCTTCAAGAGGCTCATAACGCCGACCTCGCCATTCAAGGCGACGAAAGCGTTGACTTCAAGTCGGCCTGGGCCGATCCCGAATCAGGTCACGTTTACTGCCTGTCCGAGGCTCCGTCAGCGGACGCCGTCAGGCGCATCCATGAGCGCACAGGTCATCCCGCGGACGAGGTCCACCCTGTCCCGCTGAGGGTCTGACCAGGCAGGGGACTCCGACGGCGGAGCGCCCGGTTCCTCCGCACGGAACCGGGCACCGCCGTCGTCTTTCCATTCCTTAATTCGTGCCATTCGCTAAGGAGAACAGTGATGGACAAGGAAGCAAAAGTTGTCGTCGGTGTGGACGGCTCGGACGCTTCAGTACAGGCGCTGCGTTTCGCGGCCCAGTTGGCGCCCGCCCTGGGCGCCAATATTCATGCCATAGCCTGCTGGGACTTTCCGCAGATGTATGCCGGCTACGTTCCGCCCGATTTCGAGGCTTTCCAGGCGGCCGCAACCAAAACCTTGGCGGAGAGCCTCGACAAGGCTTTTGGACCGGACGCCCCTGAGGGCATCAGTCAGGAGCTGATCCGCGGCCCGGCGCCGGCAAAACTGGTCGAAGCAGCGGCAGGCGCAGCAATGCTCGTGGTCGGCCGCCGCGGGCACGGCGGTATCCGTGGCATGCACCTGGGCTCCGTCAGCTCAGCCTGCGTTTCGCATGCTGACTGCCCGGTCCTGGTGATCCACGCGGACGCCGGCAGCCACGGCACGCACCACCTCTGGAGGGGCCGCAAAGCCAAAGGTGAGAACACGGGCACGGCGTAGCTCCACAGCCTGCCGTCCCGTAATGCAACGCTCCCGCAACCCTTGGCGGCGGGCTGATCGCCTATGCTCAGCAGAGCGCCTCATCATGCTGCTCCAAGCATTCAGTGAGCACATGGGCGACTCAGTTCAACGACGAACCACCCGGGAGAAACGGCATGACCAACTGGCGGATCAGGGACTTCCACTCGGCGGACCTGGACGGGATCCTGCACCTCTGGGAGACCCTCAAGGCGAACAACGTGGAGCCCGTTTACGCGCTCTCTGAGGTGCTGGCCTCCTGCGAAAAGGACCACGCCGTGGTGGCCGTGCTGGGCGACATGGTGGTGGGCGCCGCCGTCGGACGCGCCGCCCACGACCAGGGCTGGATTGTCTTCCTCGCCACCCTGCCGGAGTACCGCGGCCGCGGGATCGGCACCTCGCTGCTCGCCGCCGTCGAGAACCGGATGGCACCGCACGGGCTGAACAAACTCTCCGCCCTGATGCCCGAGTCCGAGACCCGTGTGGAGGCGTTCCTGAGCCGCGGCTTCGCGCTGAAGAAGAACCTGCGCTACTTCGAGCGGACCATCCCGGTGCAGCGCCAGGAGCTGGGTGCGCTGGGCCAGCTGGGCGGCCGGATCCTCGCCCGTGACCTCTGGGAGAACGTGGCCGGCATGCGCAATGAGAAGGAACTCCTGGAACGGCGGCTGGTCCTCCCGCTGGCCGAGGCGGACCTTGCGGATGAATACGGAGTGGTGCCGCCGCGCGCCGTGGTGCTGTTTGGTCCTCCGGGGACCGGAAAAACCACGTTCGCGAAGGCCATCGCGTCAAGACTGGAATGGCCGTTCGTGGAGGTCTTCCCGTCCCGGCTGGCTTCAGATCCCAAGGGACTCGCGGGAGCGCTGCGCGAGACGTTCCTGGAGATCGCCGAACTGGAGCACGCTGTGGTGTTCATCGACGAGGTGGAAGAGATTGCCTCCCAGCGATCCGGCGAACCGCCGTCGCCGCTGCAGGGCGTCACGAACGAGCTCCTGAAGATCATCCCGGCCTTCCGCGAACAGCCCGGCCGCCTGCTGGTCTGCGCAACGAACTTCATCCGCGCCCTTGACACAGCATTCCTTCGGCACGGCCGGTTCGATTACGTCATTCCCATCGGCCTCCCCGACCGCCAGGCCCGCGAGGCCATGTGGCAGCGGTTCATCCCCGCCACCGTGGTGGACGACGTGGACGTGGAACTCCTGGTGGGACGGACCGAAGGTTTCTCCCCCGCGGACATTGAGTACGCCGCCCGCAGCGCCTCCCAGCGGGCGCTGGAAAAGGCCGTGTACGACGACGGCGGCGCGGCTTCCGGTGGTAGCCTTTCAGTCCGCGAGGCGGTCCGGAAGGGGCCCTGCACGCAGGACTACCTGGACGCCATCGGCGAGACCCGGACCACCGTCAGCCAGGAAGTCCACGAGCAGTTCCTCGAGGACATCGACGCCCTGGGCCGGGTTTAGCTGTACTGCCCAGGGACGTTGTTGGCATGGCCTGGTTGCCACGTTGCCCACCTTGCCCGGGGCCCATCGACGTTCCGAACTCGGCGAGGGCAAGGGGGCACGGCGAGTACCCACCGCAGCCCGCCACCATCCCACTCAGTGAGGGCTAACGCCCCTACTCCGCCCAACGCGTCGTGGCAACATGGAGGTGAGCCGCATAGGAGGTTCGATGGCGATCAAGAAAAGCGCACACCAGGACCCTGGTGCCCCGCCGGGCGGCCCTGCAGTACCCAGTGAAGCTGCCGACAGCGCCTACCGGCGCGCATGGTGGTCTCTGGCGCTTTACCCGGTGTCGTTCGGTGCTGCCTTCGGCATCGGTGAAGGCATCATCACAGCTCTCACGAACGACACCGTCACCGCGGAATTCTGGCAAATGCTGGTAGCTGTCATCCCGGCTCTCCTCGTGTTCGCGATCCCAGGCATCCTCTCGGTGAGCCAGGGGCGCAAAGCGATGAGGCTCGGGCGCAAGGACGGAAGGGTGCCGGCCATGATCGGGGCCGGCATCGCTATCGGCTTCGTCGTGCTTAACGTTGCCTCCTACCTCCTCGGCCAGACGAGTTGACGACTGACAACAAGCACACCCATGAGGGCGCCGGCTCGGAACATCCGCCCGCATCCCTGTTGAAGCACAGGGAAAAGCTGTCCAGGCCTCCGAGAGTTATCCACAACGGTCGGTTATCCACATAGGCAAGTAACCTCGCGGTCTTCGGCACTGCCCCGCGGGATGCTTGATGTATGGGAAACAGGGCAGCGGTTGAGGCGGCGGAGGCTGTTTGTGTCTCCGCCGCGGCGCTGCTCGCTGCGGTTAAGGCCGGCGCGGATTCCGCCGCGGTTGTCGGGCCTGCCGGGTTCACGGGGTCCGCCGACTCTGCCGGGCTGGGTGGGTGTTCTGCTGATGATCCGTTGCGCCGGGAAGCTGATGGCTGGTTGGACACGCTGGCCCTTACCGCCAGGCTCAACGCGCAGGTCGCCGCCGTGGCGGTCCACGCGGCAGCCGGGTATGCCGGCACGGCCCAGGCGTTGGCGTCCCCTGACATCCCTGATCGGGCGCAGGAGATGGCGGTCGTGGCCGAGGTCGCGTGTGCCCTGACCGTCGGTGAGCGGACCGCCGGGGCCCTGCTGGCCGAATCCCACGCCCTGACCACCGCCCTGCCGTTGACCCTCTCCGCTCTGCAGGCAGGGTCGCTGTCCTGGCAGCACGCCCGGGTCATGGTGGACGAAACCGGCAACCTGGACGCTTCTGCTGCTCAGGCGCTGGAGGCGCACTTCCTGGACCCCGGGGCGGAGAACCCCAACCGGGGCTGCCCGGCCGGGGAACTCGTCCCGTCCAGGTTCCGGCACAAGGCCCGGATCTGGCGCGAACGCCACCACCCGGTGAGCATCGAAAAACGCCACACCAGAAGTGTTGCGGACCGGCGGCTGGAATACCGGCCGGACCGGGACGGCATGGCCTGGCTCTCGGCGTACCTGCCCGCGGACCAGGCCGCCGGGATCTGGAACCGGACCACCGCCGACGCCCGCGCCTTGCAGGGCCCGGACGAGGACCGCACCATGACCCAGATGCGTGCCGACATCGCCGCCACCCTGCTCCTCTGTGGGGACGCGGAGGGAAGTGCCGCGGGGCGGGTGCCGTCACCCCGTGCGCTGGTCCTGGTCACCGTGCCCATCATGTCGCTCCTCGGCGCCACGGATGAACCGGCGATGCTGGATGGGTTCGGGCCGATCCCTGTCACCATGGCACGCAGGCTCATCGCGGACGGCGCCACGTCCTTCCACCGGGTCCTGATCGACCCGCGGGATGGTGCGCCGTTGGAGATCGGCCGGACCAGCTACCCGGTCACCAAAGCCCAACGCCAATGGCTGCGCATCCGGGACGGGAAATGCCCGTTCCCCGGCTGTCACAACCAATCCCTGGACAACGAAGCCGACCATCTCCTCGCCTGGGCACACGGCGGCACCACCGGCATCACCAACCTCGCCCAGCCCTGCCCCAAACACCACAAGCTCCGGCACACCGGCGGCTGGACACCCGGCCCGGCCACCCACCACGAACCACCGGGCTGGATCTCACCCACCGGCAGACGCTACGCCACTGAACAACCCGACTGGGAACCCCCACAACTGCCAGAAGGCTTATACAGCAACTCCGAGTTACGAGGGCCTTCTCTTTCCAGGCGCCCGGCAATAGAAGTGGCTGCAGATTCGGGAAAAACCACGGCTTCGAAGGAAGCCGCAGTCTCACGAAATCAGTAACTGTGGAGCGGGTAACGGGGCAGCGGTAGTCTTTGGGCCATGTCTTCAAATCCACTCCGGCACGCCATGGCGCGCATGGGCGGGCGTGATCCTCACGAACGGCATCGCGCCGCAACTCCGCTTGAGCTCTTCTTCGACCTCACGTTCGTCATTGCGTTCGGCGTGGCAGGAAGCCAGTTCGCCCACGAGATTGCCGAAGCCCACTTCGGCGCTGGACTGCTCGGGTTTTCCTTCGCCATGTTCGCCGTGATCTGGGCGTGGATCAACTTCACCTGGTTCGCCAGCGCCTATGACACGGACGACTGGATCTTCCGCGTCGTGACCATGATCCAGATTGTCGGCGTATTGATCCTCACCATGGGAATAGAGCCCATGTTCCACTCACTGGTGGAAGGGGAACACGTCGACAACAGGGTGATTGTTGGCGGCTACGTGGTCATGCGGCTCGCGCTCGTCACCCAGTGGCTGCGGGCGGCAAAGCAGGATCCCGCCCGCAGGGCGACATGCCTGCGCTACGCCAAGTACCTTGCGGTGGTGCAGCTCGGGTGGATCGCTGTGCTGGTAATCGAGGCTGACGTGCTCACCACCTTCCTTATGACCGGCCCCCTGATTGTGGCGGAGATGGCCACCCCCTACCTGGCCGAGCGCAAAGCTACGACGCCCTGGCACGCGCACCATATCGCCGAGCGGTACGGGTTGCTGGCCATCATCGCCCTTGGCGAATGCCTCATCGGTGCCATCGAAACCCTCCGCGCGATCGTGGCCAGCCATGGCTGGAGCGTTGACGCAGCCCTCGTGGGCTTCGGCGGAACGGCACTCGCCTTTGGAATGTGGTGGATCTACTTCATGCTTCCTGCAGGCCGGGCGCTGCACCTGCGCCGGCAGCACTCCTACCTCTTCGGGTACGGTCACATCCCCGTTTTCGCGGCAATCGCAGCGACGGGTGCGGGGCTGCATGTGGCGGCTTACTACATCGACCACGGAGCACACATCAGTGCGGCGGTGGCCGTTGCCAGCATTGCCGTGCCTGTGGCACTGTTCAAGGTCTCATTGACCTGGCTTTACAGCGTGATGGTGGGCGCGGACCGCACAGTCATGGCCGTGGCCGTCTGTGTTCTGGCCGCATTGGCAGCCTCCGTTGGCCTGGCTGCCGCTGGGGCGTCGGTGCCCATCAGCCTGCTGGTTATTGTGCTGGCGCTGGGCATCTCGATCGTCGTGGACGAACGCCGCGGGTCCGAACGGCTGCATCTGGCGCTGGCGAAACTGGAGGCCGGGACTACTTCTCCCCGCGCGTCGTAGCGTCATCGTCAACCCGGGCACCGTCGCCCGTCCCAGCGTCATCGTCAACCCGGGCACCATCAACCGTCCCGGCATCATCGACCGTCCCGGCGTCATCGTCATGGTCATCCCCATAGGACAGGTTTTCGTAGTCGGTGTCGTCCTCCTCATCCAGCCGGTCGTTCAACTCGTCCAACAGCCAGGGGTTGATCCGGGCGAGGATCTTGCGGACTTCCTCCACGTCCACGGCAGCGTAAAGCACCGGGCGGGCGTCGCTGTACTTGGTGACGGGCGGCTTGTCCGGCCACTTCTCGGCCAGTGCTTTGACGCGCTCGGGAAGGGAGTTGTGGGCGTTATCCGCGATCTTGACCAGAGCGGCGTCGTGGTCTTCGGCGATGTAGCGGATTCCGTCGGCGTAGTCGTCGGGATTGTCGTGGAGCCGGTTGGTGACCCGTTCGATGATGTCCACTGCACGCTCGGAAACACCCATCTCCAGGAGTGCCTGCCGGGTGATGGGGGTGTCTTCGGCAATGTCATGCAGGTAGCCGGCAATCCGAATGTCGTCGTCGAAGTCCGCGAGCGCGTCCCCCACGGCAACCACGTGGTCACGGTACGGCCGTTTGAGCTTGTCCTTCTGCCGGTTGTGCGCCACTTCGGCCAGGACCTTCGCGGTCTCTACAGTGAATCCCGGCTGAGGGAAAGCTGCTTCTTGGAACTCTGGTTCGGACATGGTTCCAGCCTACGCGCCGGGCAACGCGTGCCTGTCCGCGGGCACCGCTTGTCCGCGTGGTTCTACGCCAAACCGCCCCACAGCGCCTTCCGGAGCAATGCCTTCATGGTGGCCACCTCGTCCGCCGACAGCCGCTCCAGTGCCTGTGCTTCGGCACTGCGGGCAGCCTTTCCGGCCTCATCCAGGAGTTTCGAGCCGGCCTTCGTGGCCGTTACGGTCTTTGCCCGGCGGTCCTGCTTTCCGGGAGCCCTGACCACGAGCTTCCGTTTCTCGAGGTCATCCACCAGCGCCACGATCTGGCTGGGATCCAGGCTCAGGAAATCCGCAAGCTCGCGCTGGGTCGGCTCCAGTCCGCTGTCCGCAAGGATGAGCACCGAATACGAGCGCTCTTTGAGATTGAAATCAGCCAGCGCCCGGTTATTCAGCACCGACCCCGACGCATGGAGTTTGGCCAGCAGGAATCCCATGTCGTTGGTGATCGAGGCAGCCACCAGTTTTTCCCCGGCCCCGTCCTGCTTCACGCCCTGCACATCGATCGTCATTACGCTCCAGAAAGTTCCCGAATTTAATCGTTGACATTTACAACAATCCATATTCTCATGGATACAGAACAGCATCGCATGCCGGACGGCAGGATGCACGGTCAGCTAGCAAAGGAGCAGCATGAGCCTGTCAGGCAAAGTAGCAATCGTTACCGGCAGCGGACGGGGCCTCGGCCTCGCTTACGCCCGGGAACTGGCGCACCAGGGTGCCGCCGTCGTCATTAATGACGTGGACGCGGCAGTGGCCGCAGAAGCCGTGGCACTCATCGAGTCCGACGGCGGCCGCGCGGTTTCCGTCGTCGCCCCCGTGGGCACCACCGAGGTGGCCAAGCAGCTGGTCGAGACGGCCGTGGCGGAATTCGGCCGCCTCGACATCCTGGTCACGAACGCCGGCATCCTTCGCGACAAGTCCCTGCTGAAGATGACCGATGAGGACTTCGACCTGGTCATCAACGTCCACCTGAAGGGCACGTTCACCTGTGTCCGCGAGGCGTTCGCCTATTTCAAGGAAAACGGCATCGCCGGCCGCATCATCACCATCGGCTCGCCCACCGGCCAGCGCGGCAACTTCGGCCAGACCAACTACGCCGCCGCCAAGGCCGGCATCGTCGGCATGGTCCGCACCTGGGCCCTGGAAATGAAAAAAGCCGGCGTCACGGCCAACGCGGTCATCCCCGTCGCCGCAACAGCCATGACCAAAACCGTGCCGTACTTCCAGAAGGCCATCGAAGCGGACGAGCGCGGCGAAGCCATGCCGGCCTTCTTCCGTCATGACCTCGGTTTCGGAACGGCCGACGACGTCGCGGGCCTCATTGCGTTCCTCGCCTCCGACGCCGCAGCCGGCATTACCGGCCAGGCGATCGGCGCCGGCGGTGACCGCCTCCAGGTCTGGACCCATCCTGAGGCCGCCGCCACGGAGTACCGCGAAGGCGGCTGGCACTACGCCGATCTGGTGGAAAACTTCGACTCCCTCTTCGGTGACAAACTCCAGAGCGTGGGCGAGGAGTTCCTCCCGCTCCCGGAGGATCTCAAGCCGACCCAGCCCGCAGCACCCGTGGCACGCTGACATGTCCACCCGCTACGAAACAGCCGTCGACGTCGCGAAAGTCGATGCGATCGACATGCACGTCCACCTCGAGGTGGACGGCCATGGCCACCAGTCCCTGCCGCCAACCCTCACCGAAGCGTCCGCGAAGTACTTCAAGTCCGAGGACCGCACCCCGTCCCTTGACCGCATCGCCGAGGTCTACCGCGAACTGAACATGGCCGCCGTCGTGTTCACCGTGGACGCCCGAACCCAGCTCAACCACGAACCGAACAGCATCCCGGATCTGATCGCAGGAGCCGCGCGCAACAATGACGTCCTGATCCCCTTCGGCAGCGTGGACCCGCGCACCGGACCGGAAGCGATCCGCGGTGCCGTGCACCAGGCCGAGGACCTCGGCGCCCGCGGCTTCAAGTTCCACCCGAGCCTGCAGGGCTTCGACCCGTCCAACGAACAGTTCTACCCCCTCTGGCAAACCCTCCAGGACCTCCGCCTCCCGGCCATCTTCCACACCGGACAGAACGGCATGGGAGCCGGGCTTCCCGGCGGCTACGGCATCAAGCTCGGCTACTCCAACCCCCTCCTGTTGGACGCCGTCGCCGCGGACTTCCCGGAACTCCAGATCATCATGGCCCACCCATCCGTGCCGTGGCAGGACGAGGCCAACTCGATCGCCACGCACAAGGCGAACGTGTTCATCGACCTGTCCGGATGGTCCCCCAAGTACTTCCCGGAATCCCTGGTGAAGGCGTCCAACTCCTACCTGCAGGACAAGGTCCTTTTCGGCACCGACTTCCCGCTCATCACACCGGAGAAGTGGCTCGGCGCCTTTGCGGACCTTCCCCTCAAGGACGAGATCCGGCCCAAGATCCTCAAGCACAACGCCGTCCGCCTGCTCGGACTCGGAGGCTGATATGAGTGCAAGCATGGCTATTAGCGCCACTGGCAACCCGGCAACAGAACAGGTCCGTCTCTACGGGGTCTGCGATTACTACGACGCCGAGTCCCTCCTGACCGGGGACGAACGCAAAGTCCTGGGCCGGCTGCGCAGCTTCCTGGACACCAAGGCCCGTCCGCTGCTGGCCGATCACTGGGAGCGGGGGGAATTTCCCACGGAACTCGCCCAGCCGCTGATCGACCTGGACCTGATGGAACCCGCCGAACTGACCGGCCGCGCGGCTGGCGGGGGCGCCCCGGGTATAGGGCGAATCCCTGCCCGCGGCATCTACCAGGGCTTCCGCATCTTCGAACTTGCCCGCACGGACGCGTCGCTGGCAACCTGGTACACCTCGCAGGCCGGATTGTTCCGCACGGCCATCCGGGTGGGCGCCTCGGCTGAACAGCAGCAGGAGTGGATGCCCAAGGTCATCGATTTCTCCCTCAAGGGTGTCTTTTCCCTGACGGAGCCCGGTTCAGGCTCCGACATCGCGGGCGGGCTCGCCACCACCGCGCGGCGGGACGGTGACGGCTGGATCCTCGACGGCGCCAAGCGCTGGATCGGGGGCGCTGCCAGCGCAGATGTCCTGGCCGTCTTCGCCCGGGATGTGGCCGACGGGCAGGTGAAAGCCTTCCTGGTGGACCGCCAGGCTGAAGGCGTGACGCTCGAAAAGATCCACCGGAAGACCTCCCTGCGGATGATGCAGAACGCGCATATTACCCTCGACGGCGTGCGGGTTCCGGAGTCCATGCGCCTGCACAACGTCAACTCCTTCCGCGACGTGGCGGCGATGCTGCGTGCCATGCGCTCCGACGTCGCCTGGATCGCGACCGGTGTCCAGGCCGGCGCCTTCGAAGCAGCCCTCCGCTACGTCACCGAACGCCAGCAGTTCGGCCGTTCGCTGGGCTCATTCCAGCTGGTCCAGGAGAAACTGGCCCGGATGCTCGGCAATGTCACCTCGGCACTGTCTCTGGTGGTCCGGCTGACTGAACAGCAGGCCAAAGGCATCTACCGGGACCAGGATTCAGCACTGGCGAAGATGCAGACTTCCCTGCTCATGCGGGAAACGGTCGCCTTGGCCCGCGAGGTCGTGGGCGGCAACGGCATCACCCTCGAAACGGACGTGGCCCGGTTCCACGCCGACGCCGAGGCTGTCTATTCCTACGAAGGCACCCACGAAATCAACGCCCTCATCGTCGGCCGTGCACTGACCGGCGAAAGCGCCTTCACCCGCTGAAGCGCCCGTCGTCGTACATTCACCAAACCCCACCACTATCCACTCCCCAACTGGAGGCAAAGATGCCCAACCTCGTCGTCGACTTCGACAAACTGCTCACCCTCGCCGGCACCGACCTTGGTGCCACCGAATACCGTGAAATCACGCAGGAACAGATCAACAAATTCGCTGACGCCACCGGTGACGACCAGTGGATCCACGTGGACCCGGAACGCGCCAAGGACGGCCCGTTCGGCGCACCGATCGCCCACGGCTTCCTCACCCTTTCGCTCATCATCCCTTTCTGGGGCGAGTTGTTCGACGTCGAGGGCGTCACCACCAAGGTGAACTACGGGCTGGACAAGGTCCGGTTCACCTCCCCCGTGAAGGTCGGCTCGCGGATCCGCATGCAGGCCACCATCGTTGAGGTCACCGAGGTCAAGGGTGGCGCCCAGATCAAGGTCGCCAACACCATCGAGATCGAAGGCCAGGAACGGCCCGCCGTCGTCGCCGAATTCTTGGCGCGCTTCTACAAGTAACCCTCCGCTTTTCCCTTCTTCCGCACCAACCATCGTTTTCTTCTTCCGTACTCATCCGTACCAAAAGGAACAGCCATGTCCGGAATCACCCAGCTTCAAGCCATGGGCACCGCGGAGCGCCGCAAGGAAGCGCGCACCGTCATCGCCTCCAGCTACCTCGGCAGCACCATCGAGTACTACGACTTCCTCCTCTACGCCACCGCCGCCGCCGTGGTCTTCCCAAAGGTCTTCTTCAGCGGGATGGACGACTGGGTGGGAGTGGTGGCCGCCTACGGCACCTTCGCCGCCGGCTACGTCGCCCGCCCCCTGGGCGGCATCATCTTCGGCCACTTCGGCGACAGGATGGGCCGTAAGAGCATGCTCATCATTTCCATGCTGGTCATGGGCATTGCGTCCACACTCATCGGGGTGGTCCCGGATGCCTCCGTGGCCGGGCCGTGGGGTGCGGTGCTCCTGGTGATCCTGCGCGTTTTCCAGGGCATCGCCGTGGGCGGCGAGTGGGGCGGCGCAGCGCTGATGGCCCTGGAGCACTCCGAATCCGGAAAACGCGGCTTCGCTGCATCATTCGTCAACGCCGGCGCACCGACCGGCGCCGTCCTTGGCACCCTCATGATGGGCGCGTTCTCGGCCCTGCCCAACGACCAGTTCCTCACCTGGGGCTGGCGCGTGCCGTTCCTGCTCTCCTTCGTACTGCTTGGCGTGGGTATGTTCGTCCGCCTGAAGGTCTCCGAAAGCCCCATCTTCAAAGCTGCACTTGAGCAGGAAAAAGTCGAGCGGGAACGCGCCGACCGGGAAGCGCGCGAACAGGGGCTGACCAGCAAACGTGACATCCCGCTGCTGCAGGTGCTGCGTCGCCCCAAGACCCTGATCTTCACCATGCTCGCCGGGGCCGCCGGCTTCGCCCTCCAGGTGGTGCTTGCAACTTTCTCGGTGACCTTCGCGGTATCCAAGGGCGCGGACAGGCAAGGTGTTCTATACGCCTTCGCCGCAGCGTCGGCCCTGTCCATCGTCTTTGTCATCCTGGGCGGCCGGCTTTCGGACAAGCTGGGGCGGCGCCCCGTGATGATCGGCGGGCTGGTGCTGTTCATCATCTACCTGGTTCCGATGTTTGCGCTGCTGTCCTCGAACAACATCGTCCTGATCTTCGTGGCATTCGCCGTCGGCCTGATGATCCACTCCACCCTGTTCGGGCCCTTGGCGGCCTTTGTGTCCGAACAGTTTGGCACCACGTCCCGCTACACCGGGGCATCACTGGGCTACCAGCTGGCCACCCTGCTGGGCGCCGGTTTCACCCCCGGCATCGTGGCCCAGATCTTCAAGGATTCCGGACAGGATACGGGCTCGGTGGTCACCTACCTGGCCATCATGTCCGTCGTCTCCATCGTCTTCATCCTCCTGACCAGGGAGCCGAAGAACAACGACCTCCTGACAGTCAAGTCCTGAGCGGAAAGGGTTCGCCGTGGAAAACTTTGGCATTGGCTCGTGGCTGCAGCGCCGCCGCCCCAAGTCCGGCAGTAAGGCAGCACTGATCAGCGGAGAGCAGGAACTGAGCTATGAGGCGCTGGCCGAGCGGTCCTCCCGGCTGGCCAACGCTTTGAGGGACGGCGGCGTGGCCAAGGGAGAAAGGGTGGCCTACCTGGGCGACAACCACCCGTCCTTTCTCGAAACCCTGTTCGCGTGCGGGCAGCTGGGCGCCATTTTCGTCCCCCTGAATACCCGGCTTGCCCCGCCCGAAATCCAGTTCCAGCTTGTGGACTGCGGAGCAGCCACCCTGGTTCATGGCCTGAGCCTGGATGCCCTCGCCGTGGCAGGTGCGGCGGGCACACCAGTGGCCCGGCGGATCGCCGTCGCGGACTCCGCAGACGCCAACGGACAGGACCCGACGGCGGCGGAAGACTTCGAGGCCGTCCTCGCCTCCGGCGCGGAACAGTACATCGATGAGGAGGTGGGGCTGGACGACGGCGCCATGATCCTTTACACCTCCGGCACCACCGGGCACCCCAAAGGGGCGCTGCTGACGCACGGGAACGTCGCATGGAACTGCCTGAACGTGATCGTGGACTTCGATTTTGCCTCCACTGACGTGGCCCTGATGATCTCCCCCATGTTCCATGTGGCCTCCCTGAACATGGGGGTCCTGCCCACCATCCTCAAGGGCGGGACCGTGGTCCTGGAAACGAAGTTCGATCCCCGCAGGACGCTCGAACTCATCGAAAAGCACCGCGCCACCACCATCAGCGGCGTGCCCACGACCTACCAGATGCTGTGCGAGCACCCCTCGTGGGACAGCGCGGACCTCAGTTCGCTGAACAAGCTGACGTGCGGCGGTTCGGCAGTGCCGCTGCGGGTCATTGACGCCTACGAAAAGCGGGGCCTGCGCTTCTCCAACGGCTACGGCATGACGGAGACCGCCCCGGGGGCAACCACCCTGCCCGCTGCCCGCTCACGGGAAAAAGCGGGTTCATCGGGCCTTCCCCACTTCTTCACAGACGTGCGGATCGCCGACTTCGACGGCAGGGTTGTTGAGCCCGGGACCGTGGGCGAGATCCAGATCAAGGGCCCCAACGTAATCCGCGAATACTGGAACCGGCCCGAGGCGAGTGTGGAGTCCTACGCGCCCGGCGGCTGGTTCAGGTCCGGCGACATGGGCTACAAGGATGACGAGGGCTTTGTGTTCGTGTCGGACAGGCTCAAGGACATGATCATTTCGGGCGGGGAGAACATCTATCCGGCCGAAGTGGAGCAGGCGATCACCGAGCTTGAGGCAGTGGGCAGTGTTGCTGTGATCGGCGTGCCCGATGAGAAATGGGGCGAAGTGCCCCGGGCGGTTGTGCTGCTGCGTGAGGGGGCCCGGCTCACTGAGGCGGAATTGCGGGCGCACCTGGAGGGGCGGTTGGCGCGCTACAAGATCCCCAAGTCTGTGGTGTTTGTCGATGAGATGCCGCGGACGGCCAGCGGCAAGATCCGGAAGGCGGATCTCCGGAAGCTGTCCGCCGGTCAGCCGTAAGCTGCCCTGGTTGGAAACTCTGCCCGGCTAGAACCCGGTCCACACCCAAGGCTCCCGGGGAAGGCTCTCCGGCCGGAATGCTGTGAGCGCCTGCTCCAGCGTTCCGGCCGGCAGCCCCAAGGAATTGAGAATGAGGTCCCGGACTTCGGCCGCGGATCTCCCGGCACGCCCAAGGTCGGCAAGCGTCACGGCACCGTCGCGCTTGGCCAGCCGGGCGCCGTCGGAATTTACCACCAACGGCACGTGGGCATATTCCGGAACGGGAATATTCAGGAGCCCGGCCAGATACGCCTGCCGGGGCGTCGACGGCAAGAGGTCATCCCCGCGCACCACCTGGTCGACACCCTGATCGGCATCGTCTACCACCACCGCCAGGTTGTAGGCCGTCACGCCGTCGTTGCGGCGGAGGACAAAGTCATCCACGATGCCGGTGAACTCGCCGTGCAGAACGTCCCGCACGGTGTACTCCGTGACCTCGGAGCGAAGCCGGATCGCCGCAGGCCGGGTGGACCGCCTGATCTCCAGTTCGGCACTTCCCAAATTCCTGCAGGTCCCCGGATAGGCACCCTGCGGGGCGTGCGGGGCAGACGGCGCGTCCTGGATTTCGCGGCGAGTGCAGAAGCACTCGTATGTCAGGCCCGCGGCGCTGAGCCTGCCGATCGCCTCCCTGTACAGCCCGGAACGCTCAGTCTGGCGCACGACGGCGCCGTCCCACGTCACGCCGACGGCCTCCAGGTCGCGGAGCTGCTCCGCCTCGGCGCCTGCGCGGGCGCGGTCGAGGTCCTCCACGCGCAGCAGGAAGTCCCGGCCGGTGGAACGGGCGAACAGCCAGGCCAGCATCGCGGTGCGCAGGTTGCCCACATGCAGCTCCCCTGAGGGGCTGGGGGCAAAACGGCCTGCCGGGGTCATGGAACCAACCCTACGCAACAGGGCAACGCGGGGTCACTTACGGCCCAAAAAGGAGGTCCGGAGGGGCATCAAGTGACCCCGCGTTGTGTTCCGGGGTGGTGCAAATACAAGAGCCCCTCAGCTACGGCCGGCTGCGGGAGTCGGGCGTGGCTCAGGGGCTCTTGTTTGATCTTGCAGAGTGACCATGGTGTGAACAAGCGTCAATCAGCGGCGGCCTCCTTGCGGGAAGCTGGGTCCAGGGGCCGGGTGGTGTGCCGGGGTTCCTGTAGCCTGCGGGCTTTGGCGGTAGCCGTTGCCTTGTTGCCACAATTTGACCAGAGAACCTACAGTTGGCACAACAGGCGTTCTATTGATTGGTCAGTTTGACCAGCCAACATCATCCCCACCGACAGGAAGTGATCAGATTGCAGCAGCACCTCGACGCAACGGACCGCCGGATCCTTCTCGCCCTTGACGAGGATCCACGCGCTCCGGTCATGGTCCTGGCCCAGCGGCTGGGCCTGGCACGCGGAACGGTGCAGGCGCGCCTCGAACGGATGACGGCGTCGGGGTTCCTCCGCCCCAACAGCAGCCGGGTGCTGCCTTCCGCGCTCGGCCGCGGGGTGGCTGCGGCGGTCAGCGCCGAACTGGACCAGAGCCACCTCAACGAAGCGATCGCTGCCCTCCGCGAAATCCCCGAAGTCCTCGAATGTCACGCGCCCGCCGGCGACACCGACCTGCTCATCCGTGTGGTGGCCACCAGCCCCGACGATCTTTACCGCGTGTCCGAGGAAATCAGGCTCTGCCCAGGCATCGTGCGGACCTCCACCAGCATGTTCCTGCGCGAGGTCATCCCCTACCGCACCTCCGGCCTGCTGCAGGACTGAGCCGTTAGACCGGTGGGCCGGCGTTGGATTTGAGGTTCTTCATCACGAGTGTGGACGTCAGCCGCTCGACGCCGGGCAGTGACGTGAGCTCGGCATCGTAAAAACGCTGGTAGGCAGGCAAATCCTCGGCGATCACCTTAAGGAGGTAGTCAGGCGAGCCGAAGAGCCGCTGCGCCTCGACGATGTTTGGATTGTCCGCCACCCGGTTCTCGAAGATTTCCATAGTGGAGCGGTCCACTTGGCGCAGGGTGACGAACACGATGGCCTCGAAGCCCAGGCCGACGGCGGCAGGGTCGATGTCCGCCTTGTATCCCCGGATCACACCCGACGCCTCAAGATCGCGCAGCCGGCGATGGCACGGCGCGACGGTCAGGCCCACCTTCGCAGCCAAGGCCGTGGCAGTCATTCGGCCATCCTCCTTGAGATGGCGCAAGATATTCCTGTCGATATGGTCGATCACGCAAGAATCTTACACATAAAGCCGCCTGCTCGGCGAAAAGGGTAAGCACTTATGGCGGCAGAATTAATAAGGTTGTCCTGTAACCGTCGGACAGGAGCCCCTCGTGAATCCCCAGTTGTTTGTTGCCTTCGTAGTGGTGGCCGCTGCCCTTGCCTGCACCCCGGGGGTGGACTGGGCGTATTCCATCGCCGCAGGGCTGCGGCAGCGCAGCTTCGTCCCCGCCGTGGCAGGGCTCTGCGGCGGCTATGTGCTGCATACCGTGCTGCTGGTGGCGGGCCTGGCGGCCCTCCTGTCGGGACAGCCGGGGGTCCTGGGCTGGCTCACCGTGGCCGGCGCCGGTTATCTGCTGTGGCTGGGCATCAGCACACTCCGCTCCTGGCGCGGCGCCTCCTTCACCGCTGCAGACGCCGTCGGGAAGCCCGCAAACCAGCTCCGCACCTTCCTCCAGGGCATGGGCACCAGCGGGATCAATCCCAAGGGGCTCCTCTTTTACGTGGCGCTGGTGCCGCAGTTCGTCAGCCAGGAGGCCGCCCTCCCGGTGCCGGTCCAGTCCGGGCTGCTGGGCCTGACCTTTGTGGCACTGGCAGGGACCGTGTACACCTGCGTAGCGCTGCTGGCCCGCAAGCTCCTCCAGTCACGGCCCGGCGCGGCGAGAACGGTCACGCTGGCAAGCGGGATCATTATGATGCTGCTTGGCGTGGTGCTGCTTTCCGAGCAGCTGGTCCCGCTGGTTGCCGGACTCATGCGCCCAGCCTGAGGGCCAGCCCTGAGGGTACGGGCCTGAGGGGCCAGGCCTGAGGGTAAGGGCGCAGGGCGGTTTCAGTCCTTGCGCTCCATGAACCACTCGGTGAATTCGGAGGCCCGCCCGTCCGGCTCCAGGCGGACCACCCAGAGGTTGTCGTAGCTGGGCCGGTCGCCCAGGTAGTCCGTGAACCCCTGCACAAAGGCCAGGGCGCCGTCCGTCCCCAGCAGGTTCCAGTCGAAGATCCAATCCTCGGGCTCGTCGCGGGCCTCCAGCCACCGGTCCACGATCTGTTCGCGCCCCCGCCAGGGATCCGTGTCATGCGGCCGGGTTTCGTAGACGGCGTCCTCGGTGAAGAGTGCGCGGATGTCCTCCGGCTCATTGGTGGTCCACGCCGCGATGTATTTTGCCATCCAGGAATTCACTGCCTCGCTCATGCCTCCGTTGTACTCCGGGGCGGTGGGCTCCACAAGGTTGGCTCCCCAGGGCCGGCTGACAGGGCCGGCTGAAGGGGCCAGCTCACAGGGCCGGCTGACGGGGCCAGCTCACATGGCCGGCTGACGGGGCCAGCTGGAAAGGCCTGCCGGGCCGGTCATTTCCCGTCCAGCTGCTCCCACTCCTGCTCCCACAACCGGCGCTCATCAATGTCCTTGCGGATGACCTCGAAGGTTTCCAGCTCGGCGGGCCTTCCCCGGAGCCAGTCGCGCGGATTAAGGGATTTGCGGCCGTTGTCCAGCACCAGGAGCGCACGGTCTGTCAGTGCGTCGTTGCGGAGCACCAAATCGGTCTTGCGGCGCCGGAGCACTTCCTTCAGCGTCTCGTGTGCTTTGGCGTGCGCCCCGAGCCGCCGCAGGGCCCGGCCCCGGAGCAGCAAAAGCGCCGCCGACAGGTCATCGGAGTTCGTCAGGCCCTCGGTCCAGATCACCACTTCCTTGTCCCGCCCCAGGGAGAATGCCAGTGCACAGCGCGCCAGCGCGGACGGCAACGACGGCGGCAGGCCGGACACCGTCTGCAACGCGGCGTCCAGCTGCCCCGTTTCCCTCAGCGAATGCGAGAGCGCCAGGAACACGGACTCCTGGCTGAACAGAACGGGAACCACGATGCGTTCGGCGACCTCGACCCGGGTGACCACGCGCGTGAGGTAGGTGGCCGCATAGATGTTGGCGTCGTCGTCGTTCCTGATGGACAGGCCGCGCTGGAGCAGTTCGGAAGCACGCAGGTAGCCGCCGTGCTGGTAGGCGAGGAGTCCGGCCATGACAGAGCAGAGCCCCGCCCAGCCGGGGTAGGTGCGGCCCAGGGTGATGAGCCGCTCGGGTTCCTTGCTGTTGAAGATGGCGTCGTGTACCGCTTTGGCCGGCCGGGCCGGCATCCGCTTGAGCCTGGGGACCTCGCCGTCAACTGAGATCAGCGCCGCATCCCGCCCGCCCAGCACGCCGTGAATCAGGCCGCCCACAGTCCCCGCGAGCTCACGGACCGGCGTCTGCAGGTGGGTGTGGCCGAACGGCGTCAGGTCGCGCGTATCCCGGTAGATCGGCCCTCTTGCATCCCCCACGGTCATGCTTCCATGCTACGTGGCTGCGGCCACCCAGAGCCCGATGACCCAGGTGCTCGCTGCCAGGCACGCCAGCCCGAACTCCGCCAGCATGCCCATGCCTGTGGCCTTCAGGGCGGCCCAACTGGTTGAGGCCGCCGTGCCAATGTTCCGGGTGCGAAGGAATTCGCTGAGCAGCAGACCGGCGGCGAAACCCACAAAAAGCCCCACCACCGGGATGACGAACATGCCGGCGACACCCGCCACCAGGCCGATCACCACGCTGCGGTTCGGAATGCTGTGCTGCTTCAGCTTCCGTCCCGTCAGCACAGCACTGGCCGCCATGCCGGCGAGCACAAATACCATTCCCACCGCGAAGACCACCCAGCCGGCAGCTCCCGCGCCACCCCAGATCGCCCAGGCCAGCAGGCTCAGTCCAATCAGGAAGCTGCCGGGGAGGACAGGGATGATGGTGCCCGCCACACCGACCAGGATCGCCAGGCCGCACAGGATGGTCACAACGGTTTCGGAGTTCATGCACCCCAGCTTAGGGCGGCTGCGGGGCCGCTCCCGGCACAGCCCGGGTTAACGAAGGGGTTAGCGAACGGGTTAACGCCCGACGGCGGCGCCCCGGGTAGGGAGGCACCGCCGTCGGGCGTTGTGGCCGGCTGGTCCGAGCAGGGGCTACTCCGCAACCACCGCTGCGGCGACGGCTGCCGTCACTGCCGGGGCAACGCGGGGATCAAGCGGGCTGGGCACGATGTAGTCCGCTGACGGGTCAGCTTCCGCGAGTTCCGCGATGGCCCGTGCCGCGGCGAGCTTCATGGCGGGCGTGATCCGGCGGGCGCCGGCGTCCAGCGCACCGCGGAAAATTCCGGGGAAGGCCAGCACGTTGTTGATCTGGTTGGGGAAATCGCTGCGGCCGGTGGCCACAACGGCAGCGTACTTGGACGCCACCTCGGGCAGCACTTCGGGGTCCGGGTTGGACAGTGCGAACACGATGGAGTCGGCGTTCATCAGCTTGAGGTGGTCCTCGGCGAGCTTCGAGGAGGAAACCCCGATGAACACGTCGGCCCCGAGCAGGGCCTCGCCGGGGCCGCCGGCGATTCCGCGCGGGTTGCTGCGGTTGGCCATCTGGGACTTCTTGCTCTGCGGATCGGCGGCGATGTCCGCGCGCTCACTGGTGATGACTCCCTTGGAGTCGAGCAGCACAACATCGCTGATGCCGGCGGTAAGCAGGATTTCGGCGACGGCGATGCCGGCCGCGCCGGCACCGGAAACCACCACTTTGAGGGCCTCCAGTCCGCGGCCGGTGACCTTGGCGGCGTTGGTCAGGGCGGCGAGGGCAACCACGGCGGTGCCGTGCTGGTCATCGTGCATGACCGGGCAGTCCAGTGCCTCAATGAGCTTCTCCTCCAGCTCGAAGCAGCGCGGTGCCGAGATGTCCTCAAGGTTGACGGCGCCGAAGCTGGGGCGGAGCCGGACGAGGGTTTCGACAATCTCGTCCACGTCGGTGGTGTTCAGGACCAGGGGAATGGAGTCCAGCTCGCCGAACGTCTTGAACAGGGCGGACTTGCCCTCCATGACGGGCAGCGAGGCGCTGGCGCCGATGTTGCCCAGGCCCAGCACCGCGGTGCCGTCGCTGACCACTACCACCAGGCGCTGCGCCCAGGTGAGGGTCCGGGCGAGTTCCGGGTTGTGGTGGATGGCGCGGCTGACCTCGGCCACCCCCGGGGTGTAGGCGATGGACAGGTCGCGCTTGTTGGACAGCGGGACCGTGCTGGTGATCGAGAGCTTGCCACCCTGGTGGGCGTCAAAGATCTCCGCCTCAGTCAGTGCGGTAGCGGCGGAATTGTCGGTGGGTGCGATTGCGTCAATGGACACTTCGTTGTCTCCTGGGGCTAGCCGTGGGCGCACGGCGCAGAAAGGCTCAAGCGCAGGGAGGCTTAAGGTGATGGTCGTTGGCGCTTCTTGGGCCCAGTGGTGGCGGGCCCGGTGTGAAGCTGTTGCAGATGCTGGTTGCCAGCCACTCCGGTCCTGCAATGATAATCAGGGCGCGCAGGGCGAAACGGCGCTCACGCGTCCAACGGGCCGCTTTATGGCCCAAATCGGCATCTTTTGTGACTCAACTCACGTCAAAAAGCGCATTTAAGGGCGTATTGGTCTAGACCGGTTACGCCGTTCGGCGGCTCATATCGACCGCTTGCGAGGCCGGGGCAAGCAGGGTGCACGCCTTTTTAAGGTCTTCTTCGGCTTCGAAGAGCGATAACCGGCGGTTGCGGACTGACTGGACCAGACCAGTGACGGTCAGCAGGAGGACCCGAGCCGCCGCGGCGTCGTCGGAGGCTACCGAGACCGCCTTTTCACTCAGGGTGTCGATTTCCCGCAGGAGGGCGGTGGTGTCCTTCTCCTCGAGGTAGACACCGCGGCGCAGGCACTGTTCGACGGCGGGCTGCATGACCCGCATGTGGAAGATTTCCATCACCACACCGGTGAGCGCCCGGCCGCCGAAGCGGGAAGCTGAAGTCCGTGTGCGTGCCTGCAGCTCGTCCAGCTGCTGGCGGTACAGCGACAGCATCAGGTGCGTGGCGGAGGGAAAGTAGCGGTGCAGCGTGCCCAGCGGCAAGTCGGCCTTTTCCGCAATCACGGACAGTTCCACCGAGTCGAGACCCTGGCGGGCAAACCCGGCCGCGGACTCGAGGATGCGCGCATAGCGCAGCCGCTGGCGGGGAGTGGCGGGCCGGTCGGCCATGGGCGGATAAACGGAAAGGGTCTCAGGCATCAGCATTCCGGTGTTGTGTTTTTACAGGGCAGCAGCCGGGAGCGTCCCCATCCCATACCGCCTGCAGTCGGCCCCAACTATACGCCACCCGTGAATGGCGTTTTCAGTCAACTCCCTTGATCTTCACAACGAACACGGCGCCCAGCAGGCCGATGACTGCCGCTGTAGTGAACAGGGTGACGTACCCGCCGAACTGCGTCACCGCGAGGAAAGCGAGGCCCGTCGCGAACACCTGCGGCAGCGAGGCGGCCACGTTAATGACCCCCATATCCTTGCCGCGGTCCGCGGCCTGCGGCAATACCTGCGTCAGCAGCGCAAAGTCAACGGCTTGGTAGGCGCCGTAGCCGATACCCAGGATGGCGGCCCCCACCAGGGCGCCGGTCCACACGGGGAAGAACGCCATGGTGAGGCCTGCCATGGCGATCATGACGGAGGAGGCGATCACGAAGGGCTTGCGCTTGCCCACCCGGTCGCTCCAGGGGCCCGCAAGCACCGCAGTAACCATTACCAGCGCCGCATAGATCCCGGTCAGGGTCAGGACTCCCAGCGCCGGGTTCTCATGCTTGAGGACGTCCCCGAGGAAAAAGATCAGGTACACAATGGTCAGCTGGTTGCAGACGTTGACCAGGAAGCGGGTGAGCCACGCCCAGGCGAAGTCAGGGTGGCGGGCCGGGCTGATCCAGAAGCCGCGGAGGAAACTGCCCCACGAGAACGGCGGCCGCAGCTCCCTGGGCAGCGGCGGGTCATTGCGGTGGAACAGGTACGGCGCCACGGAGAACAGCAGGGCGGCCGCACACATGGTGTAGCCCACCATGAAATTTCCCGACACCACCGCCCCGAAGACTGCGCCCAGGAGGATGCCCGCCGTTTGGCCCAGGGCCGCCAGTCCCCCCACTCCGCCGCGCTGCAGCACCGGCACCCGGTCCGGGATGGCGGCGGTGATGGCCGCATAGGCCGCGTTGGCGCCCAGCTGGACCAGGCACCAGAACAGGACCATCAGGGCAACAGCTGTGGCCCCGGACATTGCCAGCAACGCTGCCGTGGCCAGCACGGCACCGGCCAGGACCCAGGGGGAACGACGGCCGAAACCCGAGACCGTCCGGTCGGACAGCGCCCCGAACAGCGGATTGGCCACCAGGGATACGGCGGCGCCGCACCCAAGTACGAGGGAGGCGATGGCTTCCTTGTTGGCTTCGTCGATGCCAATGGCCTGCTGGGCGATAAAGATGTTGATGGGCCCGAAGAACGCGGCGTTGATGCCAACGTTAACCAGCACCAGCCCGGTCACCCAGCGCGCGGTGACCCTCTGCGTCGGCTCGGCGAGCGCCGCCGTCGTACTTTCTGCTGCAGGGCTGGGATCCGCTGCTGCGGGTGTGTCGGAGACGCTCATGGCTGGTTCCCCCTGGAACGGTTGGCGATTCTGAAAATCAGACTATCGTGGGCATCACCCCGCAGCGTGTCATACGCCGGGGACATTCCCAGGCGCACTTGCCCGCTCTACGGACTCCAAGGAGAACCACATGGCCGCACCAGCCGAAAACACGTCCAGCCCCGCCGTCAACACGGCCGATCTCTACGATGAGCGCGGCGAGGAACTGGCGTCAGTCTCCCTCCAGTTCCAGGCCCTGGGCGGCCGCTCACACTTCAGCGGGCCGGTGAGGACCATCCGCTGCTTCCAGGACAACGCGCTGGTGAAGTCCACCCTTGCCACCCCCGGCGACGGCGCCGTGCTGGTGGTGGACGGCGGCGGGTCACTGGGCACTGCGCTGATGGGGGACATGATTGCCGAGAGCGCAGTGGCAAACGGCTGGGCCGGCGTCGTGATCAACGGGGCAATCCGGGACCGCGAAGCGATCGCGCGGCTGGACCTGGGCGTCAAGGCGCTCGGCAGCAACCCTCGCAAGAGCGCCAAGGACGGCGCCGGCGAGGTTGATGTGGACGTGGTGATCGACGGCGTGACCTTCCGTCCCGGTGCCACTGTCTGGTGCGATCCGGACGGCATACTGGTCCAGCGCTGAGACTGGGACCTGCCCCGGGTGCGGGGGAAACCCCGGCCGCGGGAACAAAACGGCAAGTAACATAGTTACCGAAAGCAACTATAAGCTTGATCCCTTTTCTTCCCCTGGAGCAGTCATGTCCAAAACCACTGCCGTGCGAGCCGCCGGCGAAACCCTGACACGGCGTCAGATCGTCACCGTGATGGTGGGGCTCATGCTGGGCATGTTCCTGGCATCCCTGGACCAGACCATCGTTTCCACCTCCATTTACACCATCGCCAACGACCTTGACGGGCTCTCGCTCCAGGCCTGGGCCACCACTGCGTACCTCATCACCTCCACGGTCAGCACACCGCTGTACGGGAAGCTGAGCGACATCTTCGGCCGCCGGCCGCTGTACCTGATCGCCATCGCGATCTTCCTGGTGGGCTCGCTCTACGCCGGTTCCGTGCACTCCATGACTGAACTGGCCCTCGCCCGCGGCGTCCAGGGCCTGGGCGCCGGCGGCCTGCTGGCACTGGCGCTGACCATCATCGGCGACATCGTGTCCCTGAAGGACCGGGCCAAGTACCAGGGCTACTTCATGTCGGTGTTCGGCATCTCCTCAGTGCTCGGACCTGTGGTGGGCGGAGCGTTTGCCGGATCAGCCAACATCCTGGGCTTTGACGGCTGGCGCTGGGTGTTCTTCATCAACCTGCCCATCGGGCTGGCCGCGCTGACCGTGGTGTTCCTTTTCCTGCACCTTCCGGCCAAGCACGTGAAGCAGAAGATCGACTACTTCGGCGCCGCCGCCATCACGCTCGCCATCGTCCCGCTGCTGCTGGTGGCTGAACAGGGCCGCAGCTGGGGCTGGGCCTCCCTGAACTCCTTCCTCTGCTACGGGCTGGGCGTGGTGGGCATCATCTGGTTCCTACTGGCGGAAAAACGGGCCGGTGACTACGCCCTGATCCCGCTCCGGCTTTTCCGGAACACGACCTTCGGCCTGTCCTCGCTCCTGAACTTCATCATCGGCATCGGCATGTTCGGGGCCATCGCAATGCTCCCCATGTACCTGCAGTTGGTGAAAGGGCTCACGCCCACCGAGGCCGGCCTGATGATGATCACCTTCACCGTGGGCATCCTGACCGGTTCCATCACCGCCGGGCGCACCATATCGGCGTCGGGGACGTACCGGATCTTCCCTATCCTGGGCACGGCCATCCTCACCGCGGCCGCGCTCGTGATGGGCCTGTCCCTGGGTGTGGATACGGGCCTGTGGGTCCCCGGCGTGATTGCGGTGTTCTTCGGCATGGGGCTGGGTTTCTGCATGCAGCCGCTCACGCTGGCGATGCAGACCTCCGTGCCGCCCAAGGACATGGGCGTGGGCACCTCTTCCGCCGCGTTCTTCCGGTCGATGGGCGGCGCGGTGGGCACCGCGGTGTTCATTTCCATGCTGTTCAGCCTCGCCGCCAGCCGGATCGCGGAGACCATGAAGTCGGCCATGGAGAGCACCGCCTACCAGGCCGTCCTGAAGGACCCTGCCGTGGCCGCGGACCCCGCCAACGCCAAGCTCTACGAGTTCTTCCGGAACGGCGCGTCGAATGATTCGCTCAACGACACCAGCTGGCTGCACTCCGCCAACAGCGTGCTGACGCGCCCCATCACGGAGGGCTTCGCCTACGCCATCGACGCCGTCATGCTCACCGCCGCCGTCCTCACCGGCGTCGCCTTCCTCATCAGCCTGGCGCTGCCGAAGAAGAAGCTGACGGATCCGAAGGCGGCCAGGGAGCCTGTGGCGGCCCACTAAGGCCCCGGCGCACCGCTAAGGCGCCGGACCGACGGCGGCCCATCCGCCGTCGTCGGCTTCCGGTCCGGTGGGCAGGGGTGCAAGTGGAACCGCGGGCGGTGACGTGCCACACTGTTTAGCGCGTGTGCGCCGGCCACCGGGCCGGTACCGCAGCCGACGACGTCCGCCACCCGCATCCACCCAACCCCAAACGCAGGGAGCGCCATGTCCACCGCCAAGGAGCAGACAACTGCCAAGGTTCCGCAGCGGGTGATCTGGCTGGCGCTTGCAGGGGCGGTGGGCGGCTTCCTGTTCGGCTTCGACTCATCGGTGGTCAACGGGGCCGTGGATGCCATCAAGGATGAGTTTGCGCTCTCCGAGGCGGTCACAGGCTTCGCCGTCGCCGTCGCTTTGCTGGGCTGTGCCGCGGGCGCCTTCCTGGCCGGCAAGGTTGCCGACCGCTACGGCCGCATACCGGCCATGAAGATCGGCGCACTGCTGTTCCTGGTCAGCGCCATCGGAACCGGCTTCGCGTTCGGCGTCTGGGACCTGATCTTCTGGCGCCTCGTGGGCGGCCTGGGCATCGGCCTGGCGTCGGTGATCGCCCCGGCCTACATTTCCGAGATTTCGCCGCGGCAGGTCCGCGGCAGGCTGGCCTCGCTGCAGCAGCTCGCCATCACCACAGGTATCTTCGCCGCGCTCCTGTCCGATGCCCTCTTCGCCACCAGCGCCGGCGGTGCGGACCACGCGTTCTGGCTGGGCATGGAAGCCTGGCGCTGGATGTTCCTCGCCGCTGCGGTTCCGGCCGTGGTCTACGGCTGGATCGCGTATACGCTGCCCGAGTCCCCGCGCTTCCTGGTGTTCCAGGGCAAGGAGGACGAGGCCCGCAAGGTCTTCGATTCCATCGCCCCCTCCGATGAGACCGACCGGCACATCCGCGAGATCCAGGACGCCATCGAAGAGGACAAGCTGGCCGGCCAGAAGGGCTCGCTCCGGGGCAGGACCTTCGGACTGCAGGCCGTGGTCTGGGTGGGCATCATCCTCTCGGTCCTGCAGCAGTTCGTGGGCATCAACGTGATCTTCTACTACTCCACCACCCTGTGGAAGGCCGTCGGTTTCCAGGAGAAAGACTCCCTCACCATCTCGGTGGCCACCTCCATCACCAACATCCTGGTGACCCTGGTGGCCATCGCCCTGGTGGACCGGATCGGCCGCCGCCCCATCCTTTTGGCCGGCTCGATCGGCATGGCTGTCTCCCTGGGCACCATGGCCTTGGCATTCTCCTCCGCAGTGGGCTCCGGTTCCGAGATCTCCCTGCCGGGCGCCTGGGGTCCGGTGGCTTTGGTGGCCGCCAACGTTTTTGTGGTCAGCTTCGGCGCGTCCTGGGGACCCCTGGTGTGGGTCCTGCTCGGCGAGATCTTCCCGTCGCGGATCCGTGCACGTGCCCTGGGCCTGGCAGCGGCCGCGCAGTGGGTGGCCAACTTTGCCATCACGCTCAGCTTCCCTGTCATGGCCGCCGCCTCGCTGCCGCTAACTTACGCCATGTACGCGCTGTTCGCCGCCGCATCCTTCTTCTTCGTGATGTTCAAGGTGCCGGAGACCAACGGCATGTCGCTGGAGCAGGCCGAGACGCTGTTTGTCCGCAAGGGCTCCGCCGCCTGACCCCAACGCTCTGGCACCTCCTGCGGCTTTCCGGACAACGCTCTGGCACTCCCTGCGGCTTTCCGGGCAACGCTCTGGCACCTCCTGCGCCTTTCCGGGCAACGCTCTGGCACCTAGAGCGTCAGCTTCATGCCTTCGTGGCCGGCGTTAAAGCCAAGGCGTTCGTAGAACCTGTGGGCCGCGGTTCGGGATTTGTGGGTGGTCAGCTGCATGAGGGTGCAGCCGCGGCGCCGGGACTCGCCGATGGCCCACTGCACCATCACGTTACCGATGCCCTGGCCCCGAAGGCTGGCCGCCACCCTTACGCCCTCGATCTGCGCGCGCCACGATCCCTGCCGGGAAATGCCGGGCAGGAAACTCAGCTGGAACGTCGCAACCACCGGACCAGCGGCGGCCCCGGGCGGCAACAACTCCCCTACAACGAGCAAGTGGGACGGGTCGGCGTCGATCGCTGCAAAAGCCCGTTCATACGGCGCCATGTCCCCGGCGAGTTCCCGCCCGGCACCCATCGAATCGTCCGCGAGCAGCGCAACGATGGCGGGGAGGTCGGCGCGCAAGGCGCGCCGGAGCCGGAACGTCCGGCCGTCGACGTCGGCAGCGAGCAAAGGAGGAGGGGTCTCTTGGTTCCGCATCACCGGACCAGCATTCCACAGGACGGGATAGTTCCGGCCCGATAACGAGTGAGACAGCACGACGCCGGCACTCACGGTGAGTGCCGGCGTCGTGCAAGAGGGTTCCCCAGAACCCCAAGGAACTGCGAGAGGGTTCCATAAAAACCCACAGGAACTGCCAGAGGGTCGCCCGAAAAGCTGCAGGTGGTGAGAGAGAGCGTCCTGGGGGTGGGGAGGCAGTGTGGGAGGGAGGGAGGTCGGGGTCAGTCAGGCCGGGGCCTTTGCCCCTTCCTGCTGGCGCTCTTCCACGAGGGTGGAAACGGCGCTGAAGAGCGGATGGTCCGGTGCCAGGCCGGTGATCCGCTCGGTGGCCTCCGCTGCGGATGACGACGCCAGGATCTGCGCAAGCTCAGTGGCCTCGGCGTCCGCCGGGTCATTGAAACGCAGGGCCGCGGCGATGGCACCAAGGAGCGCCTCCGGCACGATCCCGCGCTCAGCCAGCTCCGCAGCCGGGCCGATGAACCGTTCGTGCCGGCTCAGCTTCCGCAGCGGGGCCCGGCCCACCCGGTTCACAGTGTCAGGCAGGTGCGGGTTGGAGAACCGGAGCAGGATCTTCTGGACGTAGGCTTCCTGTTCGTCGTTGCTGAAGCCGTGCTTGGCCACCAGGAGCTGCTTGGTCTCCTCGAGGACCGCCCGGACGTCCTCGGCAACATCCTGGTCCGCCATGGCCTCGGAGATTTTCTCCAGGCCTGCCTCGAAGCCGAGGTAGGCGGCGGATGCGTGCCCCGTGTTCACGGTGAACAGCTTCCGTTCGATGTAAGGCGAGAGGTCGTCCACGAAGGTTGCGCCCGGAATCACCGGCTCGGCCCCGGCGAACGGGGTGCGGTCGATGACCCACTCATAGAACGTCTCCACCGTGACGTCCAGGCCCTGGCCCGGCTCCTGGTTGGGTACGATCCGGTCCACGGCGGTATTAGCGAACACCGCCGCGGAGCCAAGGGACCCGGCGGCGTCGTCCCACAGCGCGGCCACTTCCTCCCGGAGGATGTCCGTGGCGTTAATGGCGTTTTCGCACGCCATGACCTGCAGCGGCGGCAGGGACTTTTCCCGTGCGGCGATGCCCTTGGTGATGGCGGGCGCCACGAACTTCAGGATGTGCGGCCCCACCGCAGTGGTGACGATGTCCGCCGTCGCGATTTCCCGCACCAGTGCAGCCTCCTGGCTGCCGGAGTTCAGCGCCCGGAAGTTGTCCACCGTCCGCACGGTGGGGTGCTCCCCCATTTCGTGGACTTTGTAGCTTTCAGCCGCGGCCAGCTGGTCGATCAGGGCATCCGCCACATCGGCGAACACCACCTCATAGCCCGCGTTATGCAGCAGCAGCCCCACAAAGCCGCGTCCGATGTTGCCTGCTCCGAAATGTACGGCTTTCACTATGCATTCACCTTGCCGAACAGCGCCAGGACTTCATCCACGGAGGTTGCTGCTTCCAGCTGGGCTACCTGTGCCTTGTTGGTGAACACCTTGGCGATGGAGGACAGGATGTGGAGGTGCTCGTTGTTCACGCCGGCCACACCCACCACGAACTTGACCTGCTTGCCGTTCCAGTCAATTCCCTCCGGGTACCGGATCACGGACACCGCGGACTTCATGATGTGGTCCTTGGCCGCGTTGGTGCCGTGCGGGATTGCCAGGAAGCTGCCCATGTAGGTGGAGACGGATTCCTCGCGCTCGTGCATGGCGTCGATGTAGGCCTCATCCACGGCACCGCGTGCCAGCAGAAGCCGGCCGGCTTCGTCGATGGCGGCGTCGCGCGTGGTGGCCCTGCCGTTGAGGATCACACTGTCGGGCACCAGGATGTCCGACGGCGCGGGGGCGGGTGCCGCGTCCACCGGGGCATCGGCAACGTGGGCGCCGTGTCCGGCAGCGGCGGCAGCAGCAACAGCAGCGCCGGCACCGGCGGGAGCACCGGCGTCGGACGTCCGGCCCGTGGTTCCCTCGGTGTTGCTTTCCTTGACCAGCTCAACGATTTCGTCGTAACGGGGGCTGTTCATGAAGTTGTCCACCGAGAAATGCGCGGCGCTGGCCGTGGCCGGCTTGGCGCGTTCGGTGAGGTCCTGGTGCGTGATCACAATGTCGTAGGTGTCACTGAGGTTGGCGATGGCGGAGTTGGTGACCTTGACGTCCGTGAAACCTGCAGCCTTGATCTTGTTCCGCAGCACGGAGGCTCCCATGGCACTGGATCCCATGCCGGCGTCGCAGGCGAAGACGATGTTCTTCACGGGACCTGCAAGCACGGCCGTACCCACGCCCGAACCGGCAGCTCCGGTCAGGGTGGAGGAGACGGAGCTCTTCTTGCCCTTGAGGGATTCCATCTGGGAGGTGGCGGCGGCCAGGCTGTCTTCCTCGGTGTTGCCCACAGGCGTTTTGCTGGCCTTCAGGATTACCGAGGCAATCAGGAAGGACACCGTCGCGGCGAGCAGCACAGAGAGCGCCACCCCGAAGTAACTGTCGCTGGCGGTAGCTGCAAAGACGGCGATGATACTGCCCGGGGCTGCCGGGGAACGCAGGCCCGCGCCGGTGATCACGAGGGTGAAGATACCGGTGATGCCGCCACCGATTGCGGCGAGGATGATGACGGGCTTCATCAGGACGAACGGGAAATAGATTTCGTGGATGCCGCCGACGAACTGGATCAGAGCGGCGCCGGGGGCTGATGCCTTGGCCAGGCCCTTGCCGAAGAACATGTACGCAAGCAGGATGCCCACGCCGGGGCCCGGGTTGGCTTCGAGCAGGAACAGGACGGACTTGCCGTTTTCCAGTGCCTGTTGTGTGCCGAGGGGAGTCAGGATGCCGTGATTCACGGCGTTGTTCAGGAACAGGACTTTTGCCGGTTCAATGAAGATGCTGGTGAAAGGCAGCAGGCCGTTATTGACCAGCCCTTCGACCACGGTCTTGGCGCCATCGCTGAAGGCCGTCACCACCGGGCCCATCACCAACATGCCCACGATGGCCATTGCGGCGGAAACAATGCCTGCGGAGAAGTTGTCGATCAGCATCTCAAAGCCCGGCTTGACCCGGCCTTCCCAGACCTTATCCAGCTTCTTCATGATCCAGGCCGTCAGCGGACCCATGATCATGGCGCCGATGAACATGGGGATGTTGGTTCCCACAATCACCCCCATGGTTGCGACCGCCCCGACCACGCCGCCGCGGACGCCGTGGACCATCCGGCCGCCGGTGAAACCGATCAGGAGCGGGAGGAGGTAGGTGATCATCGGCCCGACGAGCTTTGCCAATTGCTCATTGGGGGTGAAGCCCGCCGGAATGAAGAAGGCCGTGATGATGCCCCAGGCGATAAAAGCGCCCATATTGGGCATGATCATTCCCGAGAGGAACGTCCCGAATTTCTGGACGCCCACCCGCAGGCTGGTGCGGGGTTGTGCAACTGTCTCTGTTGCCATGTGATTTCCTAACCGTCATTCCTGCGGCTGCGCAGGGCTGGGTCCGATATTTACGACGAGCTGGTGGAGATCCGGTGAAGCCATTCGAGGAAAAGCTTGAGTTCCGAGCTCGAGAGCTGGTCTGAATGCGACGCCTGAAGTGCGGCGTTCAGGGCGATCGCTGCCACCACCACCGAGGATTTCCCGGAGTCTTCCGCGACGGCCCCTTCGGCCTGCTCGGAGGACACCGCAAAGATCATGGCGTCTCTGGTCATGGTGGACAGTTCAAGGTTCCGTTCGGCGGCGGGTTCCGCGATGAGCATCAGTGTCACACCCACGTTGGCGGCCAGGATGGACCTGGCTGCTTCCCGCGGCTGGACATTGAGCAGGCCAGCCACTGCGGCTTTGTTCAGCATCTCCTCCATCAGCGCCTCGGCATCTGCAACGATGGCGGGGCGGCTTTCGGGGCGGATATTTCCGAACATCACCAGATACAGCTCCGGCTGGTTGAGCCCGAACTGGACGTGGTTGTCCCACATCCGCCGGATATCCACCAGCGGATGCCCGGACGGGGCGAAGTCCCTCTCGCCCGCAACATATTCCTCAAAACCTGCGGCGACGACGGCGTCGAAAAGGCCTTCTTTGTCACCGAAGTGGTGGTACAGCGTAGGCGCCGTGACGCCCGCCAGCTGCGTGATCTGGCGGGTGGAAATGGATGCCCCCGCTGAATTTGCCAGCAATTCTGCGGCTGCCCGCAGCAGCCGCATTTTGGGGGGAAGCTGGCCATCCAAACTCATAGCCGCTACCCTATCACCTATAACATTGCTATATGAACTGAATCACATACAATTTTTTCAGGCGCGTTTCCGCTGTTGCACGGAGTAGTTGCGGCGGCCCCGGCATGGCGCCGGGACAACCTTGGCGGGCCTGGCTATCGGAAAAGAACGAGGAACTCAGTGCAGACCTTCCCAGGAGTAGGCGTCAGCCCCGGCCGCGTCATCGGAACCATCCGCCAAATGCCCAAACCGATCAGCGAACCCCCCGCAGGCGAACAACTGCCCGCCGGAGTCACCGCCGAGGATGCGACAGCCGCCCTGAAAACCGCCTCCCAGGCCGTTCACGACGAACTGAAGAACCGTGCCACCCTCGCGACCGGTGACGGCAAAGCAGTCCTCGAGGCCACAGCACTGATGGCCAAGGACACCATGCTGATCAAGGGTGCAGCCAAGCTCGTGGCCCGCGGCACCTCCGCCGAGCGCGCCATCTGGGAGTCCGGTTCCTCCGTTTCGGAAATGCTCCACAATCTAGGCGGCTACATGGCCGAACGCGCCACCGACGTCCTGGACGTACGGGCACGGATCGTCGCCGAGCTGCGCGGCGTGCCCGCGCCCGGTATTCCCGCCTCCAACACGCCGTTCGTCCTGGTGGCCGAGGATCTGGCGCCGGCCGACACCGCCACCCTGGATCCGAACAAGGTGCTCGCACTGGTGACCGCCGGCGGCGGTCCGCAGTCCCATACCGCCATCATCGCCCGTTCCCTTGGTCTGCCGGCCGTGGTGGCGGCCGTAGGCGTGGACGAACTGAAGGACGGCACGGAAGTCTATGTGGACGGCGCCGCCGGCACCATCACCGCCGAGCCCGACGAATCGCTGCGCGCCACGGCGGAAGCATGGGCAGCCACCGCTTCGCTGCTGGCCGAATTCAGCGGCACGGGAACGACGGCGGACGGCCACCTGGTGCCTCTCCTCGCCAACGTCGGCGGCGGGAAGGATGCCGAGGCAGCAGCGAAACTTGGCGCCCAGGGCGTTGGACTGTTCCGCACGGAGTTCTGCTTCCTGGAACGGGACACCGAGCCCACCGTGGAAGAGCAGGCGGCGGCCTACCAGAGCGTTTTTGATGCCTTCCCCGGCAAGAAGGTGGTCCTGCGCACCCTCGACGCCGGTGCCGACAAGCCGCTGCCGTTCCTGACCGACTCCACCGAACCCAACCCTGCGCTGGGCGTCCGCGGCTACCGGACGGACTTCACCACCCCGGGCGTCCTGGACCGCCAGCTCGAAGCAATCGCGCTGGCAGAGAAGGCCTCCCAGGCTGATGTCTGGGTCATGGCCCCGATGATCTCCACGGCCGAAGAGGCTGCCCGCTTTGCCTCCATGTGCGCCGACGCCGGGATCAGGACGCCCGGGGTAATGGTGGAAGTCCCATCCGCGGCGCTGACGGCCGAAGCGATCCTCCGCGAGGTGGGTTTCGCGAGCCTGGGCACCAACGACCTCACGCAGTACGCCATGGCCGCCGACCGCCAGCTCGGCCCGCTCGCCAACCTGAACACCCCGTGGCAGCCGGCCGTGCTGCGCCTGGTGGGCCTGACGGTGGAAGGCTCCCGGGCAGAGGGCCACAACAAACCCGTGGGCGTCTGCGGTGAGGCGGCCGCGGACCCGGCCCTCGCCGTCGTACTTACCGGCCTGGGGGTCAGCACGCTGTCCATGACCGCACGGTCGCTCGCTGCTGTGGCCGCCGTCCTCAAGACCGTCACGCTCGCCGAGGCGCAGGAGCTGGCCAAGCTTGCCCTGTCCGCGCCGAGTGCCACCGAGGCCCGCGCCTGGGTGCGGGAAAAGCTGCCCATCCTGCAGGAACTCGGCCTCTAGTTACACCTTTCTACAACCGCACCCATCCACACCAGGAGGAACCATGCCCGAACGCACCGCCACCATCGCCAGCCGCTCCGGCCTGCACGCACGCCCAGCGGCGCTGTTTGCAGAAGCTGCCGGAGAGGTTGGAGTGGAAGTCACCATTGCCAAGCCGGGAGAGCCTGCGGATGAGGCGCTGGACGCATCGAGCATCCTGTCGCTGATGACGCTGGGGGCTGAAAACGGAGACGTTGTGGTGCTCCGGGCCGAGGGCGACGGCGCCGACGCGGCACTGGACTCGCTGGTCAGGCTCCTGGAAACAGACCTCGACGCGGTGTAGTGCCTCAGGCGGTGACGCCGAACCCGTCGACGGCGCGCACCCAGGCGGTGATCGCGGCAGCGGCAGGTCCCGGGGCAGTGTGCTGAAAAACGTGCCCCTGCCCCGGGATTTCGGTCAGGCTGCCCTGGGCTGCCTGACCAGCCAGCCGTTCACACCAGCCACGGCTGGCCACTGGATCCTTGCTTCCACGCATCACGAGCACAGGCTGGCCGATTCCCTGGACCCTGGCTTCGATGGGGTATTCCATCATCACCGGCAGCTCGGTCAGGTACCAGCGAAGTCCGGCCCGGAAGTAGTCCGAGAACACTATGGCGTTCGAGGTCAGGCTTTCGCTGAACATGGAATCGCGGGTCAGCGCAAGCGCCTGCCGGGCCACTGATTTGCGGTGGTCGTCCACCACGGGGCCCATCAGCACTACGCCGGCCACCAGCTCCGGCTGCTGCAACGCCAGTTCAACAGCATGCTGGGTTCCCATGGAATGGCCGATCACCACGCAGGATGTCACGCCGGCGTCGGAAAGCGCCGTGTGGACGAAGGCCGCATATTCACCCACCGGCACCTGGCGGCCGGGCCTGGGCGAGTCGCCGAAGCCCGGGAGGTCAAAAGTGTAAACGTCGGCGTGTGGGGCCAGCTCGTGGTGCAGCCGGGCGAGGTAGCGGTGGGAGACCCCGATTCCGTGCAGGAGGACGTACACCGGGCGCGCGGAGCCCCCGGCAGCCGCAACTGAGGCGTACAGCCGGCCGGTCAATCCGCCGAATTCAATGGCTTTGCCACCGCTGAGTTTCATCCAGTGAGCATACCGCCGTCCGCAGGGGATCCGGGGCTAGGCTGTTGGGATGGCACTGATAGCTCCCAGGATGACCTCCGGCCTTCCGGCCGAGGACGCAGGAAAACTGCGGCGGGCACTGGAAGGCGGCAACGACATCACGGTGTTTGTTGATGGCACAGTCCACCGGCTGACGCCCCAGGCGAGGGATGCCGTCGTCGACCTCCTCAGCAGGTTCAGCCGCGGCGAAGCGGTCACCGTCAGCAGCGTTGAGGAAATGCTCACCACATCCCAGGCAGCGGAACTCGCCGGGATTTCCCATACGTACCTGCGGAACATGACCGACCGCGGCGAGATTCCGGTGGAATACCGCGGCACGCACCGCCGGATCAGGCTGGCTGCCATTCTGGCCTGGCTGGACCAGCAGAAGAAGAGCGAACAGCAGGACACCCAGCAGCAGGACAGCAGTACCGGCTAAATCCGCGGCCTCATGGCCCATCGCCGCATCTTCAGGGCCGCGTGGAGCTCCAGCCGCGGCATTCCCCTGAGCGGGTCCACGCCCAGCAGCTGGCGGATGCGCCCCAGCCTGTTGTAGATGCTGCTGCGGTGCAGGTGAAGTTTGGTGGCAACGTCCTGGATGGAGCCATCGTTGTCGTAGACAAGTTCCAGCACCGGGAGGAGCTCGAGGTTGCGGTCGTGGTCCTCCAGCATCCGGACGTAGACCGAGCCCGAATCAGCCCAGGCACTGGCCCCTCCCCCGGCCGAGCCCAGCAGCTGGTAGATTCCGGTGGCCCGGCAGTCCACCAGTTCGCCCAGCTGGGGATCCACCGCCGCCGCCTGCGCTGCCAGGCGTGACTGCCGGTACGCCTCGGCAAGTTCGCGGGGTTTGGCGAAGCCCTCGCTGATGCCCAGGATGATGCGGTGTACCGGCCGTCCGGAGCGCTTGGCCAACTCCAGCTGGTAGTGCACCAGCACCTGGGCGTGGTTGGCCCGCCCCACGGACTCGCGGAACAGCACCACCGAATGGGTTTCGGTTCCCGCGCTGAACAGCACGACGTCGACGCCGACGGTAGCCTGCAGGGCTGCGGACCGGTGGATCAGCGTGGAGGCGATGGGGTCAGGGCCCCCGGCCCAGCCGTCGGCGTCGAGCACCGTCACCACCTGCCACGGACCCTTGCCCTGGATTTCCTTCCAGCCCGCTACGGCTGCCAGGGCGTTGGCTTCCCCGGAGCAGGCGGCCAGGAACTCCCGTTCCCGGCCGCGTCTGAATTCAGATTCGGCGGTGTTGGATTCCAGCAACAGGCCCGAGAGCTGCTCGATTTCCTGGCCGACGTCCGGCAGCTGGGCAAGGATCACCGCCGGGTTTTCGTCCTCCGAATCCTGCTGGACCCACAGGTAGCCCACGCGGAAGCCCCGCACCATCAGCGGAACGCAGACCCGGCCCAGCATTCCCAAGTCCGGGTTGGCGGGGATCGCCAAGGGACGGACCGCCGTGGCAATGCCATGCGAGAGCTGCCAGGCGCTGACGTCGACAGGCACCCTTTTGCTGAGCAGGAAGTTGACCCGGACCTTGTCCGCGTGGGCCTGGTTGGAGCTGTAGGCGAGCAGCAGGCCATCCAGATCTTCCAGCGAGAGGCCACGCCCGAGCTTTCCGGCCACCTGCTCCACAAGCTGTTCAACATCCTGCTGCTGCATGGGGCAACACTACTGCCTGGCGGGCCGCTGCGGCGAACGGACAGCAGGCGACACCTGACGCTTCCACGCTGAACAAATGTCGATTCATACGGCCCAAAAACCCCGGAATGGCGCGGATTCGTACCCGGGGCCCATCCCGGTTTCGTGTCGGCTGGATCACAACCGGATTTATTCTGGAAGTACACATTTTCCCCGCAATTCCGGGCCCAAAGGCCCGGTGAACATGGAGCCCAAAATGATCATCGGCGTCCCCAAAGAGATCAAGAACAACGAATTCCGCGTGGCCATCACCGCCGCCGGCGTCCACGAGTTCCGCACCCACGGGCACACCGTCCTGGTGGAACGCGGCGCAGGTCTTGGTTCCGGGATCACGGACGAGGAATACGCCATCGCCGGCGCCGAAATGGTTGCCGACGCGGACGACGTCTGGGCCCGCGCCGACATGGTCATGAAGGTTAAGGAACCCATTGCCGCGGAATACCACCGCTTCCGCAAGGGCCTGATCCTCTTTACCTACCTGCACCTCGCGGCCGAACCGGAACTGACCCGTGAGCTGATCAACTCCGGAGTTACCGCCATTGCCTACGAAACCGTCCAGGAAGGCCGTTCCCTGCCGCTGCTGGCCCCGATGTCCGAGGTCGCCGGCCGCCTTTCCGTCCAGGTTGGCGCCACTTCCCTGATGGCTCCAGCAGGAGGCAAGGGTGTGCTGCTTGGCGGCGTCCCGGGCGTCCGTCCTGCCAAGGTGGTTGTTCTCGGCGCCGGTGTTGCCGGAACCAACGCAGCTGCCATGGCCCTGGGCCTGGGCGCCGACGTCACCATCCTGGACATCAACATCAACCGACTCCGCGAACTCGACGCCCAGTACCAGGGCCGTCTGAAGACGGTGGCCTCGAACAAGTACGAGATCGAGAAGTCGGTGGTGGACGCGGACCTGGTGATCGGCTCTGTCCTGATCCCCGGCGCCAAGGCTCCCAAACTGGTCAGCAACGAACTCGTCTCCCGCATGAAGCCCGGCTCCGTGCTCGTGGACATCGCCGTGGACCAGGGCGGCTGCTTCGAGGACACCCGCCCCACCACGCACCAGGAACCGACGTACAAGGTGCACAACACCATCTTCTACTGCGTGGCCAACATGCCCGGCGCCGTGCCCAACACGTCCACCTACGCACTGACGAACGTCACCCTCCGCTACGCCGTTGCACTGGCCAACCTGGGCGTCAAAGCCGCATTCGACCGCGACCCCGCCCTCGCCGCCGGCCTCAACATCGCTGCGGGCCACGTGGCACACCACTCCGTGTCCGAAGCCCACGGTCTGCCCCTCGTGGCGGACTGGCACGAACTGGTCTCCGCTTAAGTCCCTGCACGCAGCGGGTCCCCGGCTTGAGCTTCCAAGCCGGGGACCCGCCGTCGTTCATTAGACCCTTCGTTTAGCAGTTTTTAACCGCCGACGGCGCGGAGGTATTAACCGCCGACGGCGCGGAGGGCGTTCACCTGGCCGTGGCCGTTGAAGCTGTTGTAGCCCACGCCGCCCTGGCACATCTGGGGCGCTCCACCGTCCAGTGCCGGGAAATTGGCGTAGACACTCATGTCCGCGGGGCAGGCGATCGGGTCCGCGGTGTTGGTGATCCGCGAGGCCACGGTACCGGGGTTGGTGATTCCGGTGCTGACAATCAGCGCCGCGACACCGGCCACGTGGGGGGCCGCCATGGACGTGCCCTGCAGGTAGCAGTAGCGCGCCGCCCCGTCCGTCACAGTCAACGTGGGGGCGCAGGGAGCGGCTGACGGCCAGGTGGAGAGCACCCGCCCGGTTGTTGCAGCAGGAGTCACCTGGAAGCGGCGGTCCCCTCCGGGTGCGACAACGTCGGCGGTGCCCATGCCGTAACTGGAGTAGTACGACTTGAACAGCTTGTTTCCGTTGGCAGTGACACCGATGACTCCGGGTACCTCTACGGGCACCACGGCGCAGGCGTTGGTGATGTCGCGAACAACAGGGTCGGTGTTATCCGGGCTGGTCCAATCCTGCGTGGGGTGGGCGAGGTCATCAGACTGGTTGCCCTCGGCCGCCACAATGGTGGTGCCGCTTTGCTGGGCGAACTTGATGGCCCGGCGCTCGGCTTCCCAGATGGCCCGCTGGCCCGGTTCGTTCTTGCAGTTGAAGAGCCAGGGGTCGGCGAAATAGCTGTTGTTGGTGACCTGGATACCGTTTGATCCAGCCCACATGAAGGCGCAGACCACTGCCTCCGGGTAGAAGAACCCTTCGTCGTTGCCCGCTTTAATCCCGGCAATCTTCACGTTCGGGGCTACCCCCACCATGCCGATGTCGTTCTTCGCAGCAGCAATGGTCCCGGCAGTGTGCGTGCCGTGGCCGTTCTTGTCCATCCACGCGGCCGGGGTCTGGTCCGGGACACCGCCCACGCACGAAACGCTCTTGGTGAAGTCCACGTTCTGGGCGAGGTCCGGGTGGGTGTAGTCAAGGCCGGTGTCGATGTCGCCCACCACCACGGAGGGGCTTCCGCCGTTAATGGCGCGGGCTGCGGGAGATTGGATCTGGTCCATGTCCCACTGAAGGCCGGAAAGGGGATCGTCACCGGACGCGGGCACGACGGGAAGCATGGGCTCCGAGGCAGCGTCTGCGGAAGCGCCGGACTTGTCGTCTTCGACAGCAACGGCGAAGCCCGCTGTGGACGCGGCCCCCTGAACGGAAGAGTCCGCTGAGCGCAGCGCAGCATCGAAGCCGGCGCGGTCGGACCTGACGATGGCCACGCCGATCTGCGGGTAGGCCTGGACGACGGTGCCGCCGGCAGCCTGCACCGCCGAAAGCGATGCGCCGGAAACCCCGTTTGCCTTATAGAGAACGATGTAAGTCTGGGCGCCGGTTACAGAAGCAGCCTGTATGCCGGCGGGGTTGGAGACCTGGGCGCCGGCCGACACCGCCGCGGGAGCCGAGGCCGCCGAGAGCCCGATCGCGAGCGCCATCGCCCCGATCGGTGCCACAATCCTGGAGAATTTTTGCATGCTGTTGCTCCGTTTCTGCCGGCTGGCACACGCGGTAGCAGGTGCATCGCCGGCAAGGGTCTGATGTTCCCGATCCCAAACGGCTGTTGCCGGGGATCGTCCGGGTCGCCGCTCAAACAGGAGCATCACCCGCACCATCAGACCCTAGTGACTCATGTCACATGATTTCAAGAGTGCGGCGTAAGTTCGCGCGCTGCTTCAATGATCTTCAGGACCTCAACCGGGCCTGCCGGGTCCACCGGGAGCGGCAGCGCGGAGGACGTTCCGCCGTCGAGGATCTTGTCCGCCAGCAGGCGGTAGAACTCCGGGTAGGCTCCCCGCTCCGTGGGCAGACGGTCCAGATGTCCGTCGCGTCCCAGGGCTCCGGCCCATTGCGGCGCTTCCACGCCGAACTCCTGGTCCAGCGGGCTGCCGCCGGCCACGATGTACGGCTCCTGCGGGTCGATCCCGTGCTTGGTGAACGCACCGGCGGAACCGAGAATGCGGAACCGCGGGCCCTGCTGGGCGCAGAGCATATTCATGCTCAGGTGGCTGGTTACGCCGGACCCGTGCGTCAGGACCAGGAAGACGTCATCATCGACCTTCTCGTGCGGACGCCGCGCCTCCAGTTCCGCGTGCTGCACCGTTGCGGGGCCGAACAGCAGGAGCGCCTGATCGATGAGGTGCGTGCCAAGGTCGAATAGCACACCGCCGCCGTCCGCCGCCGTGGCGTCGGCCTTCCACGCCTTTGATATGTCCGGGGACCACCGTTCGAAGCTGGACTCGAAGCGGGTCACGCTGCCCAGCGCTTCCCCGGCCAGCAGCTTCCGGACCGTGAGGAAATCCCCGTCCCACCGCCGGTTCTGGAAGACCGTGAGCACCCGTCCCAGCCGCTCCGCCAGGGCGATCAGTTCCTGTCCCTGGGCGCTGCTGACAGCGAAGGGCTTATCCACCACGACGTCGAGCCCGGCCTCCAGGGCCGCCTTCGCCAGCGGAAAGTGGGTCGCGGGCGGAGTCCCCAGGACCACCAGGTCAAGGTCGCCGGCCAGCGCAAGCACAGCGTCGCCGTCGGGCACTGTTTTGGTCCCCGGGTACCGCTCCGCGACGGCGGCCTGCCGGCCGGCGTCGGACGTCGCAATGACGTCGAGCGAATACCGGGGGTCCGTTGCGAGCAGCGGGGCGTGGAAGACGCTCCCTGAGAGTCCGTAGCCGACGACGGCGGTGCGGATGGTGCGGGTGGCGGGTTCAGGTTCGGTGCCGGTCATAGGCCAACGGTACCGCGCCAGCGTCGCCGGGGGCGGGTAGACGGCGAAGGCCGGCACTTCCCGGGAATCGGGGAGTGCCGGCCTTCGCAATGAAGGGTCAGGCGGGGTGGGTTACTTCTTCACCCAACCGATGGTGGTCCAGTCCGGAACCTGGGAAAGGCTCTGGAACAGTGACGGACCGTAGTTGGCAAGGCCGGTGCGGACGAAGGAGATCTGCGGGCCGTTCATCACGACACCCATGGAGAAGTACTTCGCCATGTGCTCCTTCTCAACGTCCATGGCTGCCTTGTTGCGCTCGGCGTTGTCCTCGATGGAGGCGAGATCGGCGATCTTCTTGTCCAGTTCGGCATCGCCGAGCTGGTTCTCGTTGGTCTTGGAGTCGTAGTACTGCTTGACGGCGTCCGTGGCGTCCGGGCCAACGGTGTAGCCGGAGACGCTCATGTCGAAGTCGCGGCCGCCGATGACCTTGCCGAAGTCGGCCGAAGCGCGCTGGTCGATGCCAACGTCCATGCCGCCGGCCTGGAGCTGCTTCTGGAGCGTCTGGGTGAAGGCGAGCGTGGTGGGATCGTCACCGAAGTTGCTGATCTTGAACGCGGCCGGCTTGCCGTCCTTCTCCATGATGCCCGCGGCGTTGGCGGTGTAGCCGGCGTCGGTGAGCACCTTCTTGGCAGCGTCGGCACCGGTTTCCTTGACCGGGTAGTTGTCCTGGTAGTACTCGGAGAACGGCAGCAGCATCATGGATCCGGAGCTGGGCTCTTCCCAGTTCAGGCCGTTGAAGCGGACCTTGCGCAGGGCCTCACGGTCGACGGCGGCGAAGATCGCCTTGCGGATTGCCACGTCGGTGACCTTCTGCGCGTTGATGTTCATGCCGCCGGCAAAGAGACGCTGGCCGCGGCGGACCTCGGAGTCCTTGGTGCCCTCCAGCTGCTTGTAGAGGGAGATGGTGTTGGCGGACATGCCGTCGATCTCACCGTTCTTGAAGGCCGCGATCTGGGCGCTGGTTTCCAGCTGCCGGAACACGACGTTTGCCAGGACGGGCTTGGTGCCCCACCACTTGTCGTTGGGAACGAGGGTTACCGTCTTGGCGGCGGTGTCGTACTGGTCCAGCTTGAATGGGCCGGCCATCCATTCCGGGTGCATCTGACCGTTGAAGCCTTCGTTGAAGATCTCCGGCGTGTTGACTGCCGGGTGGATCAGGCCGAAGAAGAGCGAGTCCACCGGGTAGACCGGCTGGCTCGTCTTGACGATGATTTCCTTGTCGCTGCTGCCCGCTTCGACGGACTCGACAAATTCGTAGGCTCCGGAGCTCACGATGTCATAGCCTGCATCCGGGCTTTTGAGGATGTTCCAGGTGTTCTTGAAGGCCTTGATGTCGATGGGGGTGCCGTCGTTGTACGCGGCCTTCGGGTTGACCTTGATGGTGACGGTCTGCTTGCCGTCCTTGACTTCGCTCTCCACCGATTCACAGAAGTCCTTGTTCGGCGTTACCTTGCCGACGAAGTCCACCTTCCAGCAGCCCCCCATGCCGCCGCTGTTCACAGCCACCGGGTTCATGGGGACCTGCAGTGCGGAGTTGTCCGCGCTGTTGCCGTTGTTGGAGAACCCGTTGAAGTCCGGGCCGATGTTGCCCAGCGGCAGGGTGACCTTGCCGCCCTGTTCAAGATCAGCGGCCGGCTTCTCGTTGACGCTGATGAGCTTGGACAGGTCGCTTCCTGACTCCTGCCCCTTGGCCGTCTCCGGTCCGGTAGACGTGCCTCCACCGCCGCAAGCGGTCAGCGTCAGGGCCGCCGCAATGGCCGCCGCTCCGCCGATCTTGGTCAGATTCTTCATGGTGTTCCCTTCATTGGTGCGAGTGGTGGTGCTTGTGGTGGGTCGAAAAAATCTAGGGTGCATGGGGTTCCGCGGTTTCGTGGACCACCAGCATGTCCTCGTCCAGTTGGCCGTCCGGGAAGAAGCAGGCAAACTGCTGGTCGAGGACCGGCGCGGGCCCGGCTTCCAGGGCCTGGACGGCTGCCGAGGGCCGGACAGCCTCCAACGGCGGTTCGAGCGTGAGGCATTTCTCCTGCTTGGCAGCAGGAAGGGCAGCGAAGACAGGGCAGCGGGTGGCGAAGTTGCAGCCCTTGGGGGCCTCCAGTGGCGAGGGCAGATCACCCTTGAGGATGATGCGCTCCCGTGTGCGTTCCAGCTGCGGGTCAGGGACGGGAATGGCGGAGAGCAGCGCGCGCGTGTAGGGGTGGCGCGGGTTGTCGAAGACCCTGTCCACTTCCCCGATCTCCACGATCTTCCCCAGGTACATGACCGCCACGCGGTTGGAGATGTGCCGCACCACGGAGAGGTCGTGGGCCACCATCAGGTAGCTGAGGCCCAGCTCGGCGCGGAGTTTGTCCAGCAGGTTGATGACGCCGGCCTGGACTGAGACGTCCAGGGCGGAAACCGGCTCGTCGAGGACCACCAGCTTCGGGTTCACGGCCAGGGCCCGGGCGATGCCCACGCGCTGGCGCTGGCCGCCGGAGAACTGGTTGGGAAACCTGTTGACGTGGTCCGGCTGCAGCCCCACCAGCTTCATCAGTTCCATGATCCGTTTCCGGATTGCCTGCTTGTCCATGCCGGCGTTCTGCAGCGGCTCGGCCAGGACCTCATACACGGTGAACCGCGGGTCCAGGGCGCCGGTGGGGTCCTGGAACACCATCTGGAGTTCCCGCCGCATGGCGCTCTTGGTCTTGGCGTCGGTGGCTTCCTTGTTGCTGAGGCCGCCGATTATCACTTCGCCGTCCTGGTTGTTGTGGAACTCCATGATTTCCAGGAGCGTGGTGGTCTTGCCGGAGCCGGACTCGCCCACGATGGAGAAGCACTCGCCTTCACGGATGTCGAAGCTCAGGCCGTCCACGGCCTTGACGGTGCCAATGCGCCGTTTCAGCAGGGCACCCTTGGTCAGGGGGAAGTGCTTGCGCACGTCCTTGAGCTCCAGGACAGTGCCGCGCTCGGCCCGGGGGATGGCGTCAAAACCGGACACCGGCACGGGCGGGGCCGCGAAAATTTCGAGGACATCGACGTCGCCGCCCAGTGAGCCGGCCTTGATGCAGGCCGCTTTGTGCCCGGGGTTTTCGCCCGCCGGCAGGAGCGGGGGCTCGCCGGCCAGGCACGCGTCCGCCACCAGGGGGCAACGCGGCGCGAAGGAGCAGCCCGTGGGTGTGTGGATCAGGTTGGGCGGGATGCCCTCGATGGGGACCAGCGAGGTCTTCTCGGCAACGTCCACCCGCGGCACGGCGCCCAGCAAACCCATGGTGTAGGGCATGCGCGGGTTGTAGTAGATGTCATCCACCCGCCCGGTTTCCACCGGCTTGCCCGCGTACATGACCATGATGTCGTCGGCGATGCCTGCCACCACGCCAAGGTCGTGGGTGATCATCACGACGGCGGCGCCCGTTTCCTCCTGCGCCGCATGAAGTACCTCCAGCACCTGGGCCTGGATGGTGACGTCCAGGGCCGTCGTCGGCTCATCAGCGATCAGCACGCGCGGGTTGTTGGCGATGGCGATCGCGATCATGACCCGCTGGCGCATGCCGCCGGAGAACTCGTGCGGGAAGGCACGGACCCTGTTCTTAGGGCTGGGAATCCCCACCATGGCCAGGAGTTCGACGGCGCGGGCTTCCTTCGCCGTGTTGCTCATGCCGGGATTGTGGATGGTGAGGGCCTCGATGATCTGGGCGCCCACTGTGTACACCGGGGTGAGGGAGGACAGCGGGTCCTGGAACACCATGGCGATGTCATTGCCGCGGTAGGCGCACATGGCTTTGTCGCTGAGGCCGAGCAGTTCCTTGCCCTTGAGCCGCACTGACCCTGCTATTTCCGCGGTGGGCGGCAGCAGTCCCATGATGGCCAGGGAGGTGACCGACTTCCCCGAGCCGGACTCGCCCACAATGCCCAGGGTCTGGCCGGGCATGAGGTCGAAGTCAACGCCCCGGACGGCGTGCACCACGCCGTTCTCGGAGTTGAAGCGGACGTGCAGGTCCCGGATGGACAGGACTGCGTCCGACGGCGAGTGGAGGCCGGCGATGTGGAGCCGTTCTGCCGGCGAGGGGGCCGGGTCAGCCGGTTCGAGGTAGGTTCCGCTGCTCATTTGGCCCTCTTCTGTGCACTGTTCTTCTGTGCCCTGTTCTTTTTTGCCCGGCCAACCGAACTGGAGCTGGGGTCAAACGCGTCGCGCAGGCCGTCATTCATCATGGCCAGGGACCCGGTGAGCAGGAACATGACAGCCAAAGGAACCCAGAACATCCACGGGAACGTCTGCACCTGCGAGGTGGCGCCGCCGATCAGCACGCCCAGGCTGACGTCCGGAACCTTGATGCCGATGCCGATGAAGGAGAACGCGACTTCGGCCAGGATGGCACCGGTGACGCCGCGGGTGATGTCCAGCACCAGCAGCGATCCGATGTTGGGGACCAGGTGCCGCCACACAATGCGGCGCGGCGGGACGCCCATGTACTGGGCGGCCTTGACGAAGTCACGCTGCATCAGTGACATGGACAGTGAGCGGATCAGCCGGGCAGTGCCCATCCAGCTGAACACGAGCAGGACGATGATCAGCAGGAGCCAGCTGGGGAGGTTCTTCTTCAGCCCGTCGCCTCCGCCGCTGGTGGCCACGGCCACCACCAGCAGGGCAGGCATCATGATGAGCGCTTCGAGGAAGAAGAGCATCACCTTGTCCACCTTGCCGCCGAAATAGGCCATCGTGCAGCCGTAGACCGCGGCAATCAGGACGGATACCAGGCCCACAATAAGGCCGATGAGGATGGAGATCCGGGTGCCTTCGACGGTCATGGCAAAGAGGTCGATGCCGGCCTGGGACGTGCCCAGGAAGTGCTCGGCCGACGGCGGCATACCGATATTGAAGGGGTCGATGGTCTCTTTGTCCCACTGGGTGAGATACCCGCCGACAAAGGAGAAGACGGTCAGGGCAACGAAGATGGCCAGGCCCGCCACGGCGGTCCTGTTCCGCATAAACCGCCGGAAGATGATGGTGGATTTGCCGATGATGACGTCGGCGCTGTCCAGGTGGGCGTCCTGGGCCACTGCCGCCGGGTCGATGGCGTTGAGATTGGTCATGGCTACTGCACCCTCACTCTCGGGTCGACCAGCGTGGTGGCGAAGTCTGCGAGGATGGCGCCCAGGGCGAAGATCACGGAGCCGTAGGCGAGGGTGGCCGTAGCGGCATTCACGTCCTGCAGCGAGATGGCATCAATGCTCCACGAGCCCACCCCGGGCCAGGCGAAAATCTTCTCCGCGAAGAAGCCGCCGGCGAAGATTGCGGGGATGGTGAAGGCAATGCTCTGGGCCACGGGAATGAAGGACACCCGGAGTGCGTGCCGGGAAATGGCCTGGTTGCGTGTCAACCCCTTGGCGCGAGCCGTGCGGACAAAGTCGGCGTTGACGTTGTCCAGCAGGTACTGCCGCTGCGCAATCTGGTAGGAACCCCAGCCCACCAGAGTGATGGCGATCGTGGGGACTGCGTAGTGCGCAAGCATGTCTACGAACTGGGCCCACCCGGGCGCCATGCCCGGTGTGGAGATGCCGGTGACGAAGAAGATGCGCTTCCCGACCGTCTCGTTGATGTTGATGGCGCCCAGCTGCACCAGGAAGTAAGCGATGGGGGCCGGCACGATGTACGCCAGGTAGCTGTAGGAGGTGATCACCCGGTCCTGGAACTTGTACTGGCGGGCCGCCGAATACACACCGAGGGCAACGCCGATGACCAGGGTCAGGACGATTGAGGCCAGGAACAGGCGGGTGGAGATCCACACCCGGTCACCGAATTCGGCGTTGATGAAGGCGCCGTTGGGGCTGCGTCCCCAGTCCCAGCGCGTCACAATGGCCGTGAGCCATTCAACGTACCGCTCCCACGGGCTAAGGTCCGGGTCCAGGCCCTTCAGGCGCATGGAGTTGGCCACCTGTTCAGGTGTGGGGCGGGGAATCCGCTCCTGCTCCAGCAGTGCCGGCTTGAGGGAACTGACCGCCAGAAAGTACCCGGCCGAGGTGGTCAGGAAGATCATAAAGACGTACGTGATGCCGCGCTTGGCAAGGTACCTGAGCATACGGCAGCTACTTCTGGATCGTCGCCGCCGGGACGCTGGACAAACACATCAGGGGATCGCCCTCTGCTGGTAACGGCCGTTTTACCTCGACTGCATCCACGTTCCAGATCCTTCCGATTTCCCCAGCCAGCCACGGATCGCGCCGCCCCCAGGTCTCCGCCGGCGCAATTCGCCGGCTTTCGCGACCAGACAGACACGTCCGTAAGGAACTATGTTGCGGGTCACATTCCAGAGGAAACTACCACATCGATGAGTCCCGGACGCGGGCATCTGCCCGGAAAGCCGCGCGCCCGTATCAGATCGTTATGAATTATTCAGTTCGAAAGATTTGACTGGACGTTTTCACGGGTCCGGGACTACCTTGCCCCCGCGGATCACGCGGGTAACGAGTTCCCGCCACGACGCAGCGAGCCGCTCGGGGGGCAGGCCGTGGACGCGGACGGCGTGCAGCAGCCTGTCCGGATCCAGGGTCGCGTTCAGTGACATCGCCATCAGCATCGGGTCCGCCTGCATGCCCTCCTCACGCAGGAGGAACTCGAGGTGGCGCTGCGCCAACACGGCTGCAGGCACCTCGTGACGGCTGTGCGGCGAACCTTCAGCAGCGCTCGCCAGGTCGCCGTGCTCCAGCACGAACGCGATCCTTTCCGCGCCGAACGCGATCAGCCGGTCCAGTCCCGGCGCGCCTGGCCCCAGCGGTGCAGGGCCAAACATAAAGCGTGCCTGGAAGGCTGCCTCAGAATCGCTCAACAACGTCATCATCAGGCCCGTGCGGCTTCCGAAGCGGCGGAAGACCGTGCCCTTCCCCACCCCGGCCCGCTCCGCCAGCGCGTCCATGGTCAGACTGTCCGCCCCGGACTCGGCGATCAGATCACGGGCGGCATCGAGCAGGCGCTGGCGGTTCCGCGCGGCATCGCTGCGCTCGGGAACAGGGCCCGAGAGGGATCCGGGCAGCAATGGGATGAAGCTCACAGTCCGTATCCTAGTCCCCGGGAATATAAATCGGACCGCGGTCCGTTTAGATTCGGTGAAGGCAGCAAAAGCCTCCACCTTCCAATCGATTAGCGGCCAGGCCGCAGCCCGAACCCAGGAGTCCGTATGTCAAAGAGCACTGTTCTTACCCTTGTCGGCAGCCTTCGCGCCGAGTCCACCAACCAGAAGCTGGCCGAAGCCATCGCGCTGAACGCTCCCGAGAACGTTGAGGTCCTCATCCACGAGACCCTCGGAAACATCCCGTTCTACAACGAGGACATCGACGTCGAGGGCCAGGTCCCCGCCGCCGCAGCAGCCCTGCGCGCCGCCGCCAACGACGCCGACACCCTGCTGCTGGTGACCCCTGAGCACAACGGCACCGTGCCCGCCTCCCTGAAGAACGCCATCGACTGGCTGTCCCGCCCCTACGGCGCCGGCGCCCTCTCCGGCAAGCCCACCGCCGTCGTCGGCACCGCCTTCGGCCAGTTCGGCGGCGTCTGGGCCCAGGACGAAGCCCGCAAGGCCGTCGGCATCGCCGGCGCCACCGTGCTCGACGACGTCAAGCTCGCCGTCCCCGGCTCCATGGTCCGGTTCGCAGAACTCCACCCGAAGGACGACGCCGAAGTGGTCGAGCAGATCAAGGGCGTCTTCGACGCACTCGCCCAGGCACGCACAGCCGCAGCACAGCCGGCAGCGTAAGGCCCCCCGCCGCAGCGGGCTGCAGCACAGCCTGCACAGCATCAATGCCCCGGACACCCATCGGTGTCCGGGGCATTTTGTTGTAGTTGTTATCGCCCCGTGAGCGCGGCCGGCCCTGCCGGCCGCCGGCGTGACCAAGTCTTGTTCCAACCGGAACCATGCCGGCATGTTCAGGCACGTCGCAGAGCCGTAACGTTAATGCACTGGGATGCGCGGGGACGGGAACACGGTGCAGACATGGCAGGCAGGCGGGGTGCCGGAAAACTGACGGCGACGGCGGCGGTACTGACGCTTCCGCTGTGGCTGGCCTGCTGCGCCCCCGGCGCCGATCAGTCCGCCGGCCGGGCATTTCCTGCCGGCGGAACGACCTATGAGCGCACTATGCCCGCCGAAGGGCTGCTGGTCCCGGAGCCGCAGCCGCAGGCACTGCCGCCCGCCACCCCGGTGCCCCCCGGAGGTGACCCGGCGCAAACCGCGAAGTCCCAGACCCAACCCGGGCAAACTCAGCCGGGGTCCGGAACCGTCACGCCGCCCACACCCCCGCCATCAGGACTGACAACGGGGCCAGGGGGCAACGGCGGCGCTGCCGTTGCCGCTGGAACGGAAGCCACCTCCGGTGAAGATCCCGCCGTGCCTGTCCGGCCATCACCAACGCCGGCGCCGGTTTCTCCGCCACAGCCGGCGGAGACCCCGGCTGGCACATCGGGGGCCAAGGCGGGGGTCACCCAGACTGTCACGGCCTACTACGTGCTGCTGGACGACGGCGGCGCCAGCGGTGTGCGCTTCGGCTGCAACGACAGCCTGGCCGGCATCCGGCAGTCCGTGACGGGAACAGCAGAGCCCCTGGCCGCCGCCATGCGCGCGCTGCTGGACCGGCCCGCACCGGACGGGCTGTACAACGCCCTTTCCGCGTCAACGGTGACGTTCCTCTCCGGGAGCTTTGACGGCACCACCGTGACGGTATACATCTCGGGCACCATCCGGCCCGGCGGCGCCTGCGACATTCCGCGGGTGGAGGCCCAGCTCACGCAGACAGCCGTAGCCTCCGTGGGCGCGATCCGCGCCGAGGTATACGTCAACGGGACCCCGCTGTCTGAAGCGCTGCGCCTGAAGTAGGGACCCGTCCCGCTCCGAACGGTGTGGAATTTTTTGTCAACAAGTGTTGCCTGTTTGGCAACTAGCAGCTGTATCCTGTGAAAGTGACCCACGAAACACTTTCTGCCGCGGCAGCCCAGTTGCCCCCCGAAGCCATCGACGCCATCGAGCGCGCGGCCACGTCGGCCCACCGCGCCGTCCATCCGCACGAAGCGCTGTTCTCCGCGCGCGCCGCCCACATCAAGCAATCCGCGGTGCGGGATGTTTTTGATATCTCCATGCGCCCGGGGCTGGTCTCCCTCGCGGGCGGCAATCCCTACCTGCAGTCCCTTCCCCTCCCGCGCCTTGCCGCGACCGCAGCCGGCATCCTCGCCGACGAGGGGCTCGTTGCCCTGCAATACGGTGCAGGCCAGGGCACCGAGGAACTGCGCGCCCAGGTCTGTGAGGTCATGGCTGCCGAAGGCATTACGGACGCCCTTCCCCAGAACGTGGTGATCACTGCGGGCTCGCAGTCGGCCCAGGATGTGGCCACCAAGGTTTTCTGCAACCCGGGAGACGTGGTGCTGGTCGAAAACCCCACGTACGTGGGGGCGCTCAACACCTTCGAGGCATACCAGGTGGAGGTGGCGACGGTGGAGATGGACGACGCCGGACTGGTGCCCGAGCTCCTGGAGGCCAAGATCGCCGCGCTCCAGACAGCCGGGAAGAACATCAAATTCCTGTACACCATTCCCAGCTTCAACAACCCCTCCGGCATCACGCTGGCACTCGAGCGCCGGCAGCAGATCGTGGATATATGCCGCAACGCGAATATTTTGGTTCTCGAGGACAACCCATATGGGCTGCTGAGGTTCGATGGGAAGCCCCTGGAACCACTCCGGGCAGCAAATCCGGCCGACGTCATCTACCTGGGCTCATTCTCCAAGATTTTTGCTCCCGGTCTTCGAATCGGATGGGCCCTGGTGCCCGAGCATCTGCAGCGGCGCTACTACCTTGCCTCTGAAGCGGTCAGCCTGTGCCCGCCCACCCTGAACCAGATGCTGGTCTCCGCTTACCTCCGGGACTACGACTGGAAGGGGCAGATCGAAACCTACCGCGGCCTCTACGCCGAGCGCTGCGCTGCCATGCTGTCCGCCCTCGAAGAAAACATGCCGGCCGGGACCAGCTGGACCAGGCCCGAAGGCGGGTTCTTTGTCTGGGTCACCCTGCCCGAGGGAATGGACACCTACCCCCTGCTGCAGAAGGCCATCGATGCCGGCGTGGTCTTCATCCCCGGTGCTGCCTTCACTCCGTCCGACCAGCCGTCCAACAAGCTGAGGCTGGCTTTCAGCGCAGTCCCGCCCGACGCCATCCGGGAAGGCGTCCGCCGATTGGCGCCGGTACTGCGCGATGCGCTCGGCGCGCTGTAGCGTAGGCCTGACTGAGCCTGGCCGTAAATTTCATACCGAGTAAAGGAGCGCAAGCATGAGCGGAATCATCGTAGTGGGGGTTGACGGCAGCGAAACTGCCAAGAAGGCAGCCGAGTCGGCCCGTGATCTCGCAGCCGCCCTGGATGCCTCGCTGCACGTGGTCTCCGCCTTCGACAGCGACCGCACCGAGGTCTTTGGCTCGGGCAGCGACCAGTGGATCGTATCCGACGCCGACGGCGCCGAGCACGTGGCCAAGACGGTTGCCGACTTCCTGGCCGGCCCCGTCAAAGTGACCTATTCGTCCGCCCGCGGCAAGCCGGCCGAGGCGCTCATCAAGGAAGCGGAGCGCCTGCAGGCCAAGATGATCGTTGTGGGAAACCGGCGGATGCGCGGCATCGGACGTGTCCTGGGAAGCGTGGCGAACAGCGTGGCACACAATGCCCCCTGCGACGTTTACATCGCCAACACCTACGACGTCGACTGAGTAGCGGGCGGCCGGACACCCTGGACTCGCCACATGAGTGCAGGGTGTCCGTTCTCACGCCGCCAGGACCGGTTTCGACGCGCGGCGGACGATAAAATGGAAGTGCCCTCAACGGAGCGGACAGCCTCTACGCCTCCACCTTCCGCTCCGTCCAAAGGGTCCCCCATGATTTCTCTGCAGCGCCGCCAGCTTGTTGGCCACGACATCCTCCTGGCACGTCACGGCAACCACATATGCTCGATGCGGGTTGACCGCGGAAGCGGCCGCGTCATCGCGCTCCTGGACGACGGATCCGTAGACAGCGCCCCCAACCTCATCTCACCGGATCTCCCCCTTCCTGAGACCCTGCGCAGCGTACTGCGGGAAGACCGGAAGTTCTTCGGCGTTGTCTCGGCAGTCACCGTGGTCCTTGGCGGCCTGTTCTTCGCCACCTGTGCGGGCATGGCAGCCTCCATGGCCGGGAACCCTGAAATGGCAGAACTGCTGCTGGCGTACTCCTACGCCTACTGAGAAGCCACCCGGCCGGCGAGAGGTGTACCCGTCCCCTAGAGGAGCCAGCCGCGAAGCAGCCACCACAGGCCTGCCATCACCAGCCCGCCGAACAGCGATCCGGCCACCACCTGCGCAAGGGTATGGGCACGCAGCACCACCCGTGACCAGCCGACGGCAGGAACCAGGAGCACCAGCGGCAGCCACGCAGGCCCCAGCATCAGGACCGCAATAATGGCCGACGACGATATTGCGGCCGCGTGACCGCTGATCTTCCAGAACGGGCTGACGGCTGCCAGCACGACGATTCCGGCCACTATCGCCAGTACCATGACCACCACGCTCCGCGGCGCATCAATGGCGGCCAGCACCACCAGCCCGGCGGCAACGGAGGCCAGCGCCATGAGCAACACCGGAGCGCGCTGTTTGCGGTTGCTGACGTGGTGGTCGGTGACCTTGCCCAGCCGCACCAGCAACAGCAGCAGGATGAGCGGGAGTACGCAGACGAACAGCGCGGCCAGCGCCCCGTAGCCAAGGGTTCCGGGAAATCCGGGCTGGACCGCGGGGCTGATGAGCAGCACCAGCGTGACCACCACCGGAGGTTGGAAAACCTCGGTCAGCCATCTGGCAATACGGTTTTGGGTGCGAAGCGCTGCGTTGGTCACGATCTGTGCCCCGACTAATCGAGCAGGAGGGCCGGCTCCTCGAGGATGGCTGCGACGTCGGCCATGAAGCGGGCAGAGAGGTCACCGTCCACTACCCTGTGGTCGAAGGAGCCGCCCAGGGTGGTGATCCAGCGCGGGATGACTTCGCCGTCAAGGACCCAGGGCTTTTGCTTGATGGTTCCGAACGCCACAATCGCCACCTCGCCGGGGTTGATGATGGGCGTACCGGTATCGATTCCGAGCGCTCCGATATTGGTGATGGTGAGCGTTCCGCCCTGCATCTCCGCCGGCCGGGTTTTGCCCGCCCTGGCTGTGGTTGCCAGGTTGTTCAGGGCAACGGCCAGCTCCTTGAGCGAGAGGTCCTGCGCGTCCTTGATGTTGGGGACCATCAGGCCCCGCGGCGTCGCTGCTGCGATGCCGAGGTTCATGTAGTGCTTGACGTGGATCTCCGCGGTGTCGGTTCCGTCCACGTTGTCCACCCATGTGGCGTTGACGCTGGGGTTCCTGGCCGCGGCCCAGATGACGGCCTTGGCAAGGATCAGCAGCGGTGAAACCCTGATCCCTTCGAAGTCGCGGGAAGCCTTCAGGCGCTTGACGAACTCCATGGTCCGGCTGGCATCCACGTCCACAAAGATACTCACGTGCGGGGCAGCAAATGCGGACTCCACCATGGCCCGGGCCGTCGCCTTGCGGACACCCTTGACCGGGATCTTTTCAATCCGCTGGTCCTGCGGCTTCCCTGCCCTGCCCCAGAAGCCGTCGGCCTTGTCCAGCTCGGCGTCGCGCTGGGCCTGGTAGCTGACCAGGTCCTCGCGAGTCACCTCGCCGCGGGCGCCGGTGGCCACCACGTCGGCGAGGTCGATTCCCAGGTCGCGGGCGATCTTGCGGACCGGCGGCTTGGCCAGGACACGGTTTACGAGCCCGGTGATGGTTCCGCCCAGCGTGGGACGGGTGTCGACGACGGCGGCCTGGCCCGGAGTAGTCTCTTGAGGCTGTACGGAGACTTCAGCCAGCGTGTGCGGCTGCACAGGCTCGACCTCCGGGGAGTTGCGTGACACTGCGGCGGCGGGCACCGCCTTCCGGGGACGGCGTTTGACGGCGTCTGCCTTCGGCCCGGACCCCACCAGCGGACCGCCGGCCGGGGCACCTCCTGAAGTGTCGGCGTCGTGCGCGGGAAGCTTGCCGTACAGGGGCTGGACCGGAGTGGCGGGTGCCGGGACATCGGCGGGAGTCGGGTCGCCCGAGACGGCGTCCGAGACGCTGATGATGGCGGTGCCGACGTCGATGGTCACGCCTTCGGGGACCAGCAGTTCGGTGACCGTGCCGGCAAAGGGCGACGGCAGCTCAACGAGCGATTTCGCGGTCTCGATCTCGCAGAGGACATCGTTGATGGCAACAGCGTCCCCCGGCTTGACCTTCCACGAGACGATTTCCGCCTCGGTAAGGCCTTCGCCCACATCGGGCAGGTTGAACTTGTTCAGGGTCATGATGTCCTCTTTCAGCGGCAGGCGCGAGCGGGGAAGGTGCGGGCGGCTAGTAGGCCAGGGCGCGGTCCAGTGCCTCGAGAATCCGGTCGATGTCCGGGAGGTAGTCTTCCTCCACCTTGGCCACCGGATACGGCATGTGGAAGCCGCCCACGCGGATCACGGGAGCCTCCAGTGAAAGGAAGGCCCGTTCGCTGATCCGGGCAGCGATCTCGCCGCCGATCCCGCCGAACGTCGGTGCCTCGTGGGCCACCACGAGCCGGCCTGTCTTCTTCGCGGACTCCGTAACGGTGTCGAAGTCAATGGGCGAGATGGAGCGCAGGTCGATGACCTCGATGCTGTGGCCGTCTTCGGCTGCGGCCTCGGCCGCGGCGAGGGCCACCGGCACGAGCGGCCCATAGGCAACCACTGTTGCGTCCGTGCCTTCGCGGAGCACGTGCGCCTTAAAGGGGTCAGCTGATGCGCCGGGTGATGCGGTGTCGACCTCGCCCTTGAGCCAGTAGCGGCGCTTGGGCTCGAAAACAATCACGGGATCCTGGCACTCAACGGCCTGCCGGATCATCCAGTAGGCATCGTGCGCGTTGGAGGGCGTGATGATCCGCAGGCCGGCAGTGTGGGCGAACAGTGCCTCCGGTGATTCCGAGTGATGCTCAATCGAGCCGATTCCGCCGCCGTAGGGGATCCGGATCACCACGGGAACGGTCAGGTTGCCGTTGCTGCGGGCGTGCATCTTGGCCAGCTGGGTGGTGATCTGGTTGAAGCCAGGGAACACAAAACCGTCGAACTGGATCTCGCAGACGGGCAGGTACCCCCGCAGGGCCAGGCCGATGGCGGTGCCGATGATGCCGGACTCCGCGAGCGGGGTGTCCACCACGCGGTCCGCGCCGAACTCCGAGAGGAGACCATCGGTGACACGGTAGACGCCGCCGAGGGCACCGATGTCCTCGCCCATCAGCAGGGACCGGGGATTGTTGGCCAGGGTTGCGCGCAGGCCCTCGTTCAGAGCCTTGGCTATGGTCATGGTGGTCATCAGCGGGCCGCCCTTTCCGCTGCGTCAGCGGGCTTCGTGCCGGATTCGGCTGTGTCAGCAAAGCCGGCGCTGTAGTGCTCAAACCATGCGAGTTCCTCGGCGACCAGCGGGTGGGCCTCAACGTAGGTGTTGGCGAAGGCTGTCCGGATATCGGGAGCCTCGAAGTCGTGGATGGTCTTGCGGACATATGTGGCAAGGTCGTCACCGTCCGCCCTGACCTGCTCAAAGAAAGCATCGTCAGCCAAACCTTGGGCCCTCAGGTACTTCTCCAGGCGGTCAAGGGGATCCTTGGCCCGCCACCGGGCCTCTTCGTCGGATCCGCGGTACTTGGTGGGATCGTCAGCGGTGGTGTGTGCACCGACGCGGTAGGTGAATGCCTCAATCAGCACCGGCCCGTTGCCCTCGCGGGCCTGCTCAAGGGCCCACTCAGTGACCGCATGGACGGCAATCACGTCATTGCCGTCCACCCGGATGCCCGGGAAGCCGTAGCCCTTGGCGCGGTTGGCCAGCGGAATGCGGGTCTGTACGGAGCTGGGTACCGAGATGGCCCAGTGGTTGTTCTGGCAGAAGAACACAACAGGTGCCTTGTAGGAGGAGGCGAACACCATGGATTCATGGACGTCACCCTCCGAACTGGCGCCGTCGCCGAAGTAGACCATCACCGCGGCCTTCGGCTCCACCGGCTGGCCGGAAGCTCCCTCGGTGGCGGCGGCAGCGAGTTTCTGGTCCCGTTGTATTCCCATGGCATAGCCGACGGCGTGCGGCGTCTGTGCGGCTAGGACCAGCGTGTACAGGTGGAAGTTCGTGTCTTTGGGGTTCCAGCCGCCGTTGGAGACGCCGCGGAACTGCCTCAGGAGCTCGGCGAGGTCCACGTTGCGGGTCAGGGCCACGCCGTGCTCGCGGTAGGTGGGGAAGATGTAGTCCTGTGGTTGGCTCGCCCGGCCCGAACCGATCTGGGCGGCTTCCTGACCGGTCAGCGGGACCCACAGCGATAGCTGGCCCTGACGCTGGAGGGCTGTTGATTCCACGTCGAAACGGCGGATCCTGGCCATGTCTGCATAGAAACCACGGAGTTTCTCAGCATCCAGCCGGTCCGCATAGGCCGAGAACACCGGGTCGGTGCCCAGGGTCCCGTCAGGGGCCAGGAGCTGGACCATGGGCTCTGCCGGATCGCCCAGTTTGGCCTCCGCCTCAGCCTCGAGTTGGTCGTCTAGCGCTGTTCCGTCGAACTCGGTGGAGGGCAGATGTGTGTCGCCCATACCGTCTCCTTGCCTGCCGCATCCGGATGCGTTGCAATGTCGCTGGGATATATGCCGGTCAGGGAATGCATTCCGTTCATGGCATATATTTTGGCTTTCCGGTCCTTACTTTATCTTCAGCAGGTGCCGCTGCCTGTACATGTTAAGCGCTAGGAACGCCGTGGCGGCTTTGTATAGTCCGCACATAATTGGAGGAACCGGGTGTTCGCTTCCACCTCGCCGATGCTGACCCGGACGCCTTCATCCCCGAAAGCGCGGACCGAAAGTGCGTGTTTCCCCGCCAGTTCGGCGAATTCCCCGCTGTTTTCGCCGAGGCGCAGCCACACAAAATTTCCTTGGGCATCGGGGACAAACCAGCCGAGATCACGCAGTCCAGCGGTGACCCGTACGCGTTCGTCCACAAGGCTTTGTACCCTTTCTACAACCTGGGCGTAGTTCTGCAACGAAACGATGGCAGCCTGTTCGGCGATCTGCGACACCGCGAAGGGTGTGGCCGCCACCCGGAGGTACTGGGTAAGTTCCGGGTTGGAGATGCTGTAACCCACCCGGAGACCTGCCAGACCGTGGGCCTTGGAGAACGTCCGGAGAACCATGACGTTCGGGTATTTGCGGTACATCTCGATGCCATCCACCGCGTCTTCAGCCCGGACGAACTCCTGGTATGCCTCGTCGATAACCACCACGACGTCGGACGGCACCATCTGCAGGAACCGGTCGGTTTCGGCGGTGGTGAGAATGGGTCCGGTGGGGTTGTTCGGAGTGCAGAGCAGGATAACCCTGGTGCGGACCGTAACGGCCGCAGCCATGGCATCGAGGTCGTGGCGTCCGTCCGGTGTCAGCGGGACCCGGATGCTTTCGGCACCCGCCAGGCCCACGCTGATGGGATAAGCCTCGAAGGAGCGCCACGCATAGATGACTTCGTCGGCTTTTCCGTCATCATTCTGGCCGGCGAAGGTGGTCAGCAGCTGGTTGAGGGCGCCCAGGCTTCCCGCCCCCGTGACGATGTCTTCGGCGGGGACATCGAGGAATTCAGCGAGCGCCGCGCGCAGTTTGCTGCTGAGCGGATCCGGGTACCGGTTGAAGTCCTGCTGCCCTGCAATGGCTTCAAGTACCGCCGGGATCGGCGGCAGCGGGTTCTCGTTGGAAGAGAGTTTGTAGCTGGCCAGTCCCTCGACGGCGGCGGGAGGCTTTCCTGCGGCATAGCGTGGAAGCCGGGCCACCACCGGGCGGGGGCGGATTCCCCCGGGCGGCGTCTCTGAAGAAGTCATGCAACCCAGCCTACTTCTGATGAAGCGGGTGCACCCGGGGTCCGTTCAGGAGGCGCACAGGGCAATGTGACAGCATGGACGTATGCGCTCCTTCATCGTTCGGGTCCTCATCAACGGGCTGGCCCTCTGGATTGCCAGCTGGATCCTGCCGGGCCTCGATATCTCCACGTCCGCCACCACGGAGGCTGTGGCCAAGTCCGGTGTCACCCAGGGCACGGATACCATCGGCATCATTCTGGCCTACCTCTTCATCGGGCTGATCTTCGGAGTAGTCAACGCATTCGTCCGGCCCCTGGTCAGCTTCCTCTCACTGCCGATCACCATCCTCACGCTGGGCCTTTTCACGATCGTCATCAATGCCGCCATGCTGTACCTGACGTCCTGGATCAGCAGCTACACGCCGGTGCATTTCACTATCGACTCCTTCTTCTGGACAGCGGTACTCGCGGCCATCATCATCACGCTCATCTCACTCGTGGCCGGCAGGGTTCCCGGCGGCCGGCGGCGTTAGCGCCGGGACCTATGTCCGGCCCAAGGGCCCGGCCTAGGTGCCGGGCCCTTGGGCCCGGCCTCCTCGGACGCCTGTCCGGTCAACCCTGCATTTTTCCGGTCGACACCTGGCGGTCAGCCTCCGGCCGCTGCGATGGACCCTGCAGCCTCGGACCTGGGGCATCCGCCGTTTCGGTCCGGCTTCGGGTCAGTGCGAAACGGGTGGCCGTCGCTTTGCCGCCCGCGCCCAGCACACCGCCAAGGACAGCGGTCGATGCCACGAGCGAGGGATCGGCGCTGGCCGAGATGAGCCTGGCGCCGTTCTCGTAGTTGCCGAGGTTGTGGCCCGGCCCAAGGCCCAGGTCCTCCCCCTCTGGCGTGTGGGCAGGGCCATTGAGCGTCACGGTGACCCTGTTCCGAGCGTCAGGGCCGGGTGTTCCGTCCGTTCCCGGAACCCAGTCCTGCCTGTGCTCCAGGTGCAGGGTGCTGATGCCTGCCGCCGGTGCGATTCCGCCTACCGGGGAGCCGGCGGTGAGCACGTACTTCACCTCGAACTCCTTGAGAATCAGCTCATCGGCTGCAAGGTTCATGGCATGGATTCCACCCTGGCTGTAGCCCACGGCCACCACCGGCGCCCCGGTTTCGGCCCCTGCAGCGCGCAGGGCCTGCACGACGGCCGCATTGATTTCCTTTGAGCGATGGTTAAGTCCTTCGCTGATCCCTGCTTCATCAAAGGGGTTGCTTCCTCCCATCTCACCCCCGGTCTGGGTACCGGGGATCACCACCACATACGCTTTCTTCCCCCCGTCATCCACCTCGATGACTTCGATGTAGCCGTCGCCGCGTTCATCGACTATCCGCGCCCGTTCCAGAAGTGCCGCAGGAGAACCGTCGAACTCGATGGGCACGCTCTCCTTCCGGTCCGCCGTCACGGGACGCGGCCTGAGCGCAGGTACAAGGTGCCCGGACGCCTCAAGGATGCTCCTCCGGACACCGGGAATACTGCGGAGAAACAGCTCTGTGCCACGGAGGTCCGGAATTGGCAGGACGTCCATGCGAACATGCTCGAAGTCCTTGAGAGTCGGGATGCCCCTGTCGGCGAAGTAGGCGGCAAACTCTTCTGCAGTCTCGTAGTCACGCTTACTGGCACGCACCTGGCTGCTGATGCGTTGCAGCTCGTCGCGGACCGCCCGGACGCTCCACTCGGCTTCGCCGACGGACAGCAGCGCCATGGTTCCCGAGGTCCTCGAATCGTTTTGATAGATGCCCAGGTCTTCCCGGATGCGGTGCACTTCCACTTCCACGGCGGCCAGTTCGCCGGCAAGATCGTCGAGCTTGCCGGCACCGCGGATGAGTTCCTCAAGCTGGAAAGTGATGCCTCCGATACCGCCCCTGATTTCGAGTTCCCCGTCAGCTGCAGGCCCGCTGAGCCGGATGGGGCCGCCGCTGCCGGAGGGCGTTACCTCGGCCATCAGTACCGCCCGGCCGTTGCTCCGTCCGGCGATGAAACCTCCCGCGCATGGCGGTGCACCGCCGCGGAGGCCTCTTGCATCCGCACCCGTGCCCTGCCAAGCGCCACCGCCTGGAGTGCCACGGAATTCCGGTATGCCCGCCCGGCTGGTGACTGCCAATCGAGCAGCTGGATTTCCCGGAAGCTGCAGGAAACACCTTCCACCCGCTCAATGCACCTTGCTACCCGCGTTGCCAGCTGCAGAACCTCATAGGCGCGCGACATGCATGCCCCCATGTCCGCTGTCCCCAAGTCTGCGCTCATGCCCGTTCCTCTCGCCCGTCACGTGGTGATTACCTGCCGGCATCTGTGTTGTCCGTTCCGACGCTACGGAACCGCGACCGCGCGCGGGAAGCACCGGCGTCGGCTATGTGGACAAGTCACAGCAAGCCTCCGCTTAAGCGGCCCCAGGGAGTTCGTGAAAGAATCAGCACATGCCTGAAACTGCCGCCACAGCTGATACCCGCACGCCCTCCGGACGCCTGGCCCTTGCCGCGTCACCGGTCCAGATCGCACTGGGGCCGCTGGACGGCCGTTACCAGTCCGCGGTCGCGCCACTCGTTGACTACCTGTCCGAGGCGGCACTGAACCGCGATCGTGTGGCTGTCGAAGTCGAGTGGCTCATCCACCTGACCAGCAACAATGTCCTGCCGGGAGCCGGACCCCTCAGCCAGGAACAGCAGGACCGGCTCCGGGCCATCGTCACCGAATTCGACTCCTCATCAGTCTCCGAACTGGCCGAAATCGAGGCTGTGACGGTCCACGACGTCAAGGCCGTGGAGTACTACATCGGCCGCCGCCTCCCGGGCATCGGCATCGAACACCTCACGGCGATGGTGCACTTCGGCTGCACGTCCGAGGACATCAACAACCTCTCCTACGCCCTCGGCGTCAAGGGTGCTGTGGAGGACGTGTGGCTGCCCGCCGCCCGCGCCCTCGTGGCCCAGATCAGCACCATGGCCGCGGATAACCGCGCCGTGCCCATGCTGTCCCGCACCCACGGCCAGCCGGCCACTCCCACAACGCTGGGCAAGGAACTGGCCGTCATCGCCCACCGCCTTACCCGCCAGCTGGACCGGATCGCCAGGACGGAATACCTGGGCAAGATCAACGGCGCCACCGGCACGTATGCCGCCCACGTGGCGTCGGTTCCGGGCGCCGACTGGCAGCAGGTTTCCAAGGCGTTCGTCGAGGGTCTGGGCCTGACCTGGAACCCGCTGACCACCCAGATCGAAAGCCATGACTGGCAGGCAGAGCTGTACGCCGACGTCGCGCGGTTCAACCGGATCCTGCACAATGTCTGCACGGACATCTGGAGCTACATCTCGATCGGCTACTTCGCGCAGATCCCCGTGGCCGGTGCCACCGGATCCTCCACCATGCCGCACAAGGTCAACCCGATCCGCTTCGAAAACGCCGAAGCCAACCTGGAGATTTCCTCCGGCCTGCTGGACGTCCTCGGCTCCACCCTGGTGACTTCCCGCTGGCAGCGCGACCTCACCGACTCCTCAAGCCAGCGCAACATCGGCGTGGCGTTCGGCCACTCCCTCCTGGCCATCTCCAACGTGGCCAAAGGCCTGGACCGCCTCGATGTGGCCGAGGACGTCCTCGCTGCGGACCTGGACACCAACTGGGAAGTGCTGGGCGAGGCCATCCAGATGGTCATGCGCGCCGAGGCCATTGCCGGCGTCGAGGGCATGGAAAACCCGTACGAACGGCTCAAGGACCTCACCCGAGGCCAGCGCGTCGACGCCGCCCGAATGCAGGAATTCGTCCAGAGCCTGGGCCTGTCCGCCGAGGCCGAAGAGCGTCTGCTCGCCCTGACCCCGGGCAAGTACACCGGCATTGCAGAGCAGTTGGTGGACCACCTCAAGTAGGGGCGGGCACGCACAGCAGGCACATCCCGGCCCAGGGCCGGGTCTGAACGAGCGGCCAACATTAATTACGACGTAAGCGCCGGGCTCCTGCGGGCCCGGCGCTTACGCTTTAAGTGCGAAACTGGGTCCATGAAACTGCTCCTCATCCGTCACGGCCAGACCCCCGGCAATGTACTGGGCCAGTTGGACACAGCCCATCCCGGGCCGGGGCTGACCGAACTCGGCGAGCGGCAGGCTGAGGCGATGGCCAGGTCGCTGGTCAACGAGCCGATCGGCGCCCTCTTCGCCTCAACGCTCCTCCGCACCCAGATCACTGCTGCCCCGCTGTCCCGGCTGCGTGGCCTTGAGATCGAGGTGCTGGACGGACTGCACGAAATCGAAGCCGGGGCCCTGGAAAAGCTGACCGACAAGGAATCGCACAAGCACTACATGGGAACGGTGTTTGCGTGGGCGGCCGGAGACCTGGACCGGAAAATGCCTGCCGGTCCCGACGGCCACGAATTCTTCAGCCGCTTCGACGCCGCCATCACCCTGATTGCTGAACGCGCTTTGCGCGACGGCGACACCGGAGTGGCAGCCGTCGTCAGCCACGGCGCCGCCATCCGCACTTGGGCAGGGCTTCGGGCAGACGGCGCAGATCACGAGTTCGCCGCCAAACACGTGCTGTCCAACACGGGAATTGTGGCTTTGGAGGGAAACCCCGACACCGGCTGGAAGCTCATCCATTGGGACGGAAGCCCGGTAGGCGGCCTCGCCCTGGCGGACCCCACGGCTGAGGACCCCACCGGCGCGGCCGGGTAGCAAATGTTCGCGTCACCGCACTGGGCGGGCCTGGTTTAGGCCAACAGCCGCTGCCTGTGGTTTGAAAACCACGCGTTCCGCGGCCGTCGGTGACCGAAGTCGGGGCGCCGGACCGCCGGAAGAAGCCGTCCAACCCATGCAGCAGCCTCGGCAGCCGAGGGCCGCTCCAGGGGATCCATGGCGGTCAGGGCCCGTAAGAGCGGTTCCCAACCCGGGGCCAGGGTTGACGGAAATTCCGGGCTGCGGAGCGTCCGGGCCACCATTGATTCAACCGCCGTGCCGGGAAATGCCTTCTCCCCTGTCATCAGTTCAAGAAGGACCAGGCCCATGGCGTAAATATCCCACGCCGGCTGCGCAGCACCGCCGGCAGCCTGTTCCGGGCTCATGTAGTGAACGGTGCCCGAGGAAATGCCGGCTTCGGGGGCGGTCCCGACGCGTGAGGCCACGCCGAAGTCGATGATGCGTACCGGGCTTCTCCGGAGGCCACTGAGCATCAGGTTTGCCGGCTTGATATCGCAGTGCACCAGGGAGTTGGTGTGGATGTGGTTCAACGCCTCGAACATGCCCAGTGCCCAGGGCGCCACTTCCGATGAGCCGCGCGGAGCGGCCCGGGTCAGCTCCAGGAGGCTGGTACCGAGGGCCAGTTCTTCCACCAGAAACGGCCGGTGGGCAAGGGGTCCGCCGGCCGGCATAATGCCTTCGGCGAGGAAACTGATGACGGAGGGATGCGTCAGGGCGGAAAGAACCCGGGCTTCGTTGTGGATGCGTTCCTGGGCCTTCCGGCCATGCTCTGCGGCGACTTTCACGGCCACCTCACGGTTTTCCGCAAGGTCAATGGCCCGAAAAACAATGGCCAGGGAGCCCCGGCCCAGGCGTTCCCGCAGCTGGAATCGCTCCGTGTCCGGGGCCGTGCCGGCGGAAACCCTCACTGGCCCGGGTGCATGACGGCGCCGGTCATGCCGGCATCAACGCCGCCGGATGATGCAGGCGGGATCCAGGCGTCAAGTTGAAACCCACAACCGCAGCGCCATACCGGCGGCAGCTGGACGGGAGCCTCGGCGGGATCGAACGAGTAGCCGGCAGCCTCATCGCCGAGGGCCGGGGTAACCAGTTCCATCGGTTCGCTGCAATGAAGCGGCGCGCTGCCGTGCCCTGGAACGTGTAGTTCGTCGAACAGCATGTCAATCTCAGAACACGGTGCAAAAGTGACCAAAGGACTCACGACTCCATCTCAACGGACTGAACAATCGTAAGCATACATATATGTAGTCCGACTAACTAGTCCGGCGAGATACTTTCGTCCAGCCGGTTCCGCCGCTCCCCTTCCAGCGCCTCTGCCATCCGCCGCAGGAAGTCCACCACCACGCGGGCGTCCTCCGCCGAAAGCCCCTCGGCCACCGCCATCATTCGGCGATGCATCCCTCCCAGGGTCAATCTGACTTCGTTGTCCGACTCGACAGTCGGAACTACCACTACAGAACGGCGGTCCGTAGGGTGGGGCTCCCGCCGCACATGCCCGCTCTCCACCAGGCGGTCGATCAGGGAGGTGGTGGAGGCGCTGGTGATGCCCAGAAACCGGCTCAGGTCCTTCGGTGCCGCGCTTTTGCCGGACGCCTGAACGCGAAGGAGGTAGCGGAGGGCAAGGATGTCCGTTTCACCCATCCCCATGGAGTCCCGGGTAGAGCGCCGGAGCGCCGTCTCGGCGGCGCGGTAGTCCCTCAGCGACTTCAACACGGCTGCGCTGTAGTCCAACTGGCCGTCCGGCCCGTACCAGTACCCAGAACCTTCATTGTCGATGGAAGCCATGCCATAACACTAGCCCGTCTTATATCTAGGCTTCCATGCAAAGTCGCCGCAGGCGCGCAGTGCGGGGTTATCAGTTTGCTTACTCCAAGGAAACACAGCGTTAACGGTGTCCTCCTAGGCTTGATAGGCATAGCCCTTCGCCACAATCGAGTTCGCCCGGAATCGAGGCAGTCATGCAGACCAATCCCCGTCTCAGCATCAGATCAGTCACGTGGTCCAACCCAGTGGGTGCTGATCTGCGCAGGGCCCAGCAGGCCGAACTTGATGCCCGCTTTGGTACGCCGGACCACGAACCGGGGACCCCGCCGTCGGGCGCCGATTGCGCAGTGTTCCTGGTGGCGTACGACAAAGCCTCCGGCCAGCCGGTCGGGTGCGGCGGCCTCAGGCTCCTCGACGGCGTCACTGCGGAGATCAAACGGCTCTACGTGCTCCCCTACACCCGGGGTTCGGGGGTGGCGAGCTCCATCCTGGCGGCGCTCGAGGCCGAGGCCTACAAACAGGGCATCACCCGGGTCAAGGCGGAGGCCGGCTCGGCGCAGCCGGATGGCCGCAATTTCTACCAGAACTCCGGCTTCGAACCCGTCCCCAACTTCGGTGCCTACATCGGGGTGGCGCACTCGTACTGCTATGCCAAGGCGATCGATTCCCACAGCGCAGCGCACACCGCCATGGCCTGAGCCGGAGGAGGCTGCGCCGTCACACTGCCCCCGCCACTGCGCACCCCGCCTCGCCGTCGACTAACCTCGCCCTATGGAATCCGCTGACATCACCTTCCGCACCCGCAAGTGGGTACGCCCCGAGGACCTCAACGCCAACGGCACCCTGTTTGGCGGAAGCCTGCTGAAGTGGATCGATGAAGAGGCTGCGATCTACGCGATTCTCCAGCTCGGAAACGGCCGGGCTGTCACCAAGTACATCTCCGAAATCAACTTCGTGAGCTCAGCCGTCCAGGGCGACCTCATCGAAATGGGCCTGACCGCCACCCGCTTCGGCCGCACGTCACTGACCATGCGGGCCGAGGTACGCAACATGATCACCCGGCAGAGCATCCTGACGATCGAGGAGATCGTGTTTGTGAACCTCAATCCGGCGGGCAAGCCGGAACCCCACGGCTATACCGAGATTACTTATGACCGGGACCGGATCCCGACGCACCACCTGACGGAAACCCTCGACCAGGACTGAGGGCCCGACGGCGGTCGGCGCGTGTTTGCCGCCCGTTCACCTCCCGCACGCTGAACGTTTCAGTGCTCGCACCAGACTGATCAGCCCGGCTGTTTATCAAATCGATAGCAATAGACGCATCTATTCGACGCGCCCAGCTATAGGCTTGCCGAACAATGCTCCGGTCCGCTCCAGTCCAGAAATGAGTCCTGATCGTGCGAAAATTCCACACCTTGGCCGCCGCCGTCGTCGCCGCTACCCTGCTTGCCGGTTGCGGGGGTGGATCCCCTACCCCGGCCACGTCCGGTGATGCTTCGTCCGCGCCCGCCGGTGCATCCGGGGAAACCCTCGTCATCTACACCAACTCCAATGGCGAAGGCCGTGGCGAATGGCTGACTGCCGAGGCAACGAAGGCGGGCTTCAAAGTAGAGGTGGTGGGCGCAGGCGGGGCGGATGCCACCAATAAGCTGATCGCCGAGAAGAACAACCCCATCGCCGACATCGCTTTCGGACTGAACAACATGTACTTCGCCCAGATCAAGGCCGAAGGTGCGCTGGAGCCGTACAAGCCGGCCTGGGCGGGAGACGTGGACCCGGAGCTTGGCGACGGCGAGGCCTACTGGCCGCTGGTCAAACAGGCTATTCTCCTCGGCTACAACTCGGACAAGATCAAGACCGATGCCGCTCCGAAGGACTGGACGGACCTCTGGACCAAGGATGGGTTCAAGGACCGCTACGAGCGCGTCACCGGCATGGGTACCGCCACCGCACAGCTGGTGTTCGCCAGCATTCTTACCCGCTACAAGGATGACTCCGGTGACCTGGGGATCTCTGATGAAGGCTGGAAGCAGGTAGAGCAGTACTTCCAGCACGGCAGCCCCGCCGTACCCAAGACGGACCTCTTTGCGCGCATCGCTTCCGGCGAGGTGGACATGGGCCAGATGCCGTCCTCGATCATCACCGAACGTGAGAAGACCTTCAAGGTCAATGTGGAGACCGTCATGCCGTCGGTCGGAGTTCCGCTCGCCGTGGAACAGATTGCCCTGGTCAAGGGAACCGACAAGAAGGAAGAAGCCCAGAAGTTCATCGACTGGTACGGCAGCGCCGAGGTCCAGGGCGCGTTCGCCAAGAAGTTCAACTCGATGCCGGTCAACAAGGTCGCGGCTGAACAGGCCAACCCTGAGGTGCTGGACTTCTTCGCCGACCTCAAGCAGCAGGACATCGATTGGGACTTCGTCCAGGAAAACATGGGCTCATGGGTGGAGAAAATCGAACTCGAGTACATGCCGTAGCTGCTCCCCCGTCCCGTTCTTTCAGTCCCACCCAGACAGGTTCCGCCATGATCCGCTTGGACAACATCGAAGTTTCCTTTGGTGATTTCATTGCCATTCCCAACCTCGACCTGCACGTCAAGCCCGGGGAGTTCTTCACCTTGCTCGGCCCGAGCGGGTGTGGCAAGACCACGGCACTGCGAACCTTGGCAGGGTTCATTGAGCCCTCCAAGGGAACAGTCCACGTGGACGGAAAAAACGTGACGAAGCTGCCCAGCGACAAACGCCAGGTGGGCATGGTGTTCCAGAACTATGCCCTGTTCCCCAGCATGAGTGTGTGGGAAAACATCGCGTTCGGCCTGCGGGTCCGGAAGGAAAAGTCAGCCGAGAGCGACCGCCTGGTGCGCGATATAGCGCACCGGGTGGAACTCAGCGACGAACAGCTGGGCAAGAACGTGGCTGAGCTTTCGGGTGGCCAGCAGCAGCGCGTGGCCGTGGCCCGCGCCCTGGTGCTCAAGCCGAAGATCCTGCTGCTGGATGAGCCGCTGTCCAACCTTGATGCGAAGCTCCGGCACCAGTTGCGGCAACAGCTCAAGGACCTGCAGAGCGAGTTCGGAATCACCACGGTCTATGTCACCCACGACCAGGATGAGGCCCTGGCCATGAGTGACCGGGTGGCTGTCTTCAACAAGGGAGTGGTGGAGCAGATAGGGACACCGCAGGATATCTACGACAATGCGGCCACGGAGTTTGTCTGCAACTTCATCGGCGACAGTTCCGCGCTCACCCCCGAGTTTGTGGCGGAGGTGAACAGGGCCTCCGGTGAGGATCTCAGCACGGGGGCCAACTCTTACCTCCGTGTGGAAAAAGCCTCCCTGACCCCGCCCGCGGAAGGCGGCGCCGCCGTCGGGCTCTCCGGTCAGGTTGTCTCACGTACCTACCACGGCCTCCACAGCCGCTATGTGGTCCGCAGCCACGGGGCGGAGATCCGGCTGCTCGTCAAAGAGGATGGCGGTGTGCAGCCGGAGCCCGGTGCGGACACCACCGTGTATGTCCAGCCCAACCACATCCTGCAGTATGACCGGGATACCGGGCTGGCCCTGGACAGGCAGGCCGAGCCAGTGGCCCTGCCATGAGCGCGCCTTCCTCCACCAAGGGCATGCTCCGCTCCCCGTTCGTACTGATCGTGGGCGTGATCCTCACGTGGTTCATCGCCGCCTTTTTGGTGTGGCCCAACCTGAACGTCCTGATGGTCACGTTCTTTCCGGACGGCAATTTCTCCGGCCGCGCAGCGGAAAAACTGCTGTCCTCGGACCGGGCCATGAAGTCCCTGGGCAACAGCTTCCTCCTCGCCGTGGCACTGTCCATCACCGTCAACGTGGTGGGCATCTTCATTGTGCTGATCACGCATTACTTCAAAATCCGCGGATCGAGAATTCTGTTCCTGGGCTATGCCTCGACCTTCATCTACGGCGGCATTGTGCTGGCTGCCGGCTACAAATTCATCTACGGGGACAAGGGAATCGTCACCTCGCTCCTGGTGAAGGTCTTTCCCGGGATGGATCCGGCCTGGTTCTCGGGGTTCTTTGCCGTCCTGGTGGTGATGACGTTCGCCACCACCACCAACCACATGCTGTTCGTGGCCAATGCGCTCAAGGGCGTTGACTACCAGACCATCGAGGCGGCCAAAAACCTGGGCGCCTCAACGTGGACCATCCTGCGCCGAATTGTGCTGCCGATGCTCAAACCCACCCTCTTCGCCGTCACTATCCTGTCCTTCCTGACCGGCCTGGGCGCCCTGAGTGCTCCCCAAGTGCTGGGCGGGCGGGAGTTCCAGACCATCACCCCGATGATCCTGACGTTCACCAACAGCCCCACATCACGGGACCTGGCCGCCCTGCTGGCCGTCATCCTGGGCGTGGCCACCATCCTGATGCTTGCCGTGATGTCCAGGCTGGAGAAAGGCGGCACCTACTTCTCCGTGTCCAAGGTCTCCTCCGCACTGCAGAAGCAGCAGATTACCAACCCGGCAGCGAACGCCACCGTCCATATCCTGGCCTACCTGCTCTTTGCGATCTACACCCTTCCTGTGGTCCTGATTGTGCTCTATTCGTTCGCCGACGGCGCCGCCATCCAGACCGGACAGATCTCGTTCGGCAGCCTGACGCTGGACAACTACGTCCACGTCCTGACCCAGCCCTCGGGCCTGCGGCCGTTCATCGTCAGCGTCGTCTACAGCGCGCTGGCTGCGGTCATCGCGGTGGGCGGGCTCCTCTTTGTGGCCCGCCTGCTGCAGAAGTACAAGAACTGGGTGAGCACGGTGTTCGAGTACCTGCTGCATATCCCCTGGGTTTTGCCGTCAGCGCTGCTGGCACTGGGCCTGATCCTCAGCTACGACCATCCGAATCCGCTGGTGGGCGGGGCAGTCCTCACGGGGACCACGGTGATTCTGCTGATTGCCTTCGTGACGGTCAAAATTCCCTTCACACTGCGGATGCTCAAAGCGTCTTTCGCCTCGGTCAACTCCTCCCTTGAGGAGGCTGCGGCCATCATGGGCGCCAAGACCCTGTACGTCTTCCGCCGCATCCTGCTGCCGCTGGTCCTGCCGGCTGCCGCCGCCATCACGGCGCTGAACTTCAACAGCATGCTGGATGACTACGACACCGCCATTTTCCTGGCGCACCCCCTGGTCCAGCCGCTGGGCCTGGTGATCAAGGCCAATACCGACGGCGCTGAAGGGGTCCAGGGCGTAGCCAACACCTTTGTGTACACCGTGCTGCTGATGGTGATCACCGGCGTCACCATGTATCTGGTCTACGGCCGGTCCAGCCGCCGCGGGACCTCGGGAAAGCGGCCCGGCGTGGCAGTGGCGGCGTCACCCGCTCCGGGCACGGTACTGGCGGAAGTTCCGGGCGGCAAGGAGCCGGCGGCGCCGGTACGCTGAGTCCGGCGCGCTGACTACCTGCCAGAGCCGCTTCCGACGGCGGTGCGCGCCTGCCGCCGTCGGGCCAGGTCGAGGAGCCGGTCCCGCAGCGGCTGGGCAGTCTCGGCGAGGGCCACCCGCCCCATCGCCGAAGATGCCAGGCGTATGCCCTGGGTGCGGAGCCGGCGCGAGCGGTCGTAGGTGCGGAACGCCTCTGCGCGGGGCCGGGTATTGAGCAGGCCGGCCAACGTGACTGCGTCCACCAGCGATTCACAGGCGCCGCGGCCGAGGTTGGGCGTCATGGCATGAGCGGCGTCGCCGATCAGGACGGTGTTGCCACGGACGTAGGACCGCAGCAGAGGAGTTGTCCAGATCCGCTGGGCCAGCGAGAGTTCGGGAGTGGCCCCGGCGAGGACTTGGCGGATAACCGGCCCGTGCCCTGAGAAGTGCCGCCTGACCTCCTCAAGCGTTGACGCGACGTCGATGCCGGTGGGCCCAAGGCCGGAACGGTAGCTTGCGAACCACAGGGTCCCGGTAGCGATGGGACCGATGCCGAACAGGTCCCCGCGGCCCCAGTACTCTCCCACTTGGTCAGGGTTGACGGGTACCGGGACGACACCGCGCACTGCGAGATAGGGCGTGAGCCTGGCGCCGGTCTGTGCGCCCCAAACGCTTTGCCGGACTGCGCTGTGCACGCCATCCGCACCGACCACCAGATCTGCTCCGGACGGAGCCGTGTCCACCCGCCCGGTGATCCGGCGGACTGAGTCCGGGACCGCCGCGTCAAGCAGGCGCAAAAGGTCCACGCGGGAGACCGCCACCGCGTCCGCGCCGTCGATACTGATCCAGGGAGCTCCAGCGGAATTTCTGAGGGCCCCGCTCCGGACAGCCGGGCTGCACCGCCTGACGTCCTCGAGGATACCCACCGTTTCCAGCGCCCGCTGCGCACTGGGCCACATGGCCAGCACCGTTCCAACAACCGGCAGTTCCGGCCGCTTCTCGATGACAGTCACTTCGAAGCGGTTAGCATCCAGGCAGGCTGCGAGGGCCAGGCCGGCGATACCGCCGCCGATAATCGAGATCGATTCCATGGGAGGAAGTTTACTACTTTTGTAGTGAAATGGAAGATCCCAACTAGACTTGGCATATGCCTGACCGCCGGACGCAACTCATTGATGCCGCATTATCCGTCGTGGCGGACAAAGGAATGAAGGGCCTGACCCACCGCTCCGTGGACGCCGCGGCCGAGCTTCCCGAGGGGACCACGTCGAATTACTACCGGAACCGGGCATCCCTGGTGGAGGCCGTCCTGGACCGGCTCGAGCAGCTGGATGTCGAACTGCTGCAGCGCGTCGGCCCCACCGGCCCACCACGGGACACCGGGGAAATCGCCGAACAGCTTGCCGCCCTGGTGATGGCGCTCCTCCAGCAGCACGCTCCCCTCACGCGAGCCCGCCTGGCCCTCTCACTGGACCGGCCCGAGGCCGTGACGGCGGGACACTACCGGCTGGTGGGCGGCCTGGAGCAGACCCTCACAGGACTGGGCATCCCGGACGCGGGCGCGCGGGCACGCGATGTGTCCGACTACGGGGACGGCCTGCTGCTCCACCAGCTGACTGCCAGACGCGCCGAGCAGCCGGACCAGGCGGCAGTGGCCAACGCGATCCGGCGGCTCTTGGGACCTTAAAACCCATGTGGCCCTGGCGCATCTGGGGCAGCAACCGGCTACTGCGCTCCGGGCCAGCCCGTGTATGCCTCAGCCAGGTAGGCCATGCCGTGCTTCGATGAGACCACGGAGTTCAGTTCCCCGAGCTGGCGGGCGCGGGAGAAGTCGTCCGCGTCGGTGGGGGTGTGCAGCATGGTGGTCATCCAGTAGGAGAACTGCTGGGCCTTCCAGACCCGCTCCAGGGCGCGGTCACTGAAGGAGTCCAGCAGTGCCGTGGAACCGTTGCCGTAGAACGAATCCAGTCCTTCGAACAGGACCTTGACGTCATGGATGGCCAGGTTCAGGCCTTTCGCACCCGTGGGCGGCACCGTGTGGGCAGCGTCACCGGCAAGGAACAGGTTCCCGTACCGCATGGGCGTGTGCACAAAGCTGCGGAAGGGCAGGACCATCTTGTCGATGACCGGGCCTTCCTTGAGCTCGAACCCGTTGCCGTTGACCCTGCTGCGGAATTCGGCCCAGATCCGGTCATCATCCCATTCGGCCACGTTCTCCTTCGGGTCGCACTGGAAGTACATGCGCTGCACGGTTTCGGTGCGCTGGCTGATGAGTGCGAATCCGTTGTCCGAGTTGGCGTAGATCAACTCGTCCGAACTGCGGGGAGCCTCGGCCAGGATCCCAAACCAGGCGAACGGGTACTCGTGGAAGTACCACTTGCGGTGCGCCTCCGGGATCTGGAAGCGGCAGTGGCTGCGGGAGCCGTCGGCGCCAACCAGGAAGTCGGCCTGGATCTCGAACTCCACACCGTCCTCGTCCGTAAACCAGACCTTCGGCTTGCCCTCCAGATCGTGCACCGTGGTGTCGGTGACGCTGTAACGGACGTCCCCGCCGTCGGCCTTCCGCCTTGCGGCGAGGTCCAGGAAGACGTCAGTCTGGGGGTAGAGCCACACGGACTCCCCTACGAGTTCCTTGAAGTCGATGCGGTGGCTTTCGCCGTTGAAGCGCAGTTCGATGCCGTCGTGCCGGTCGCCGTCGCGGAGCACCCGCTCGGAAGCGCCGCTTTCCACCAGCATGTTCACGGTGCCGTGCTCAAGGATTCCCGCGCGGACAGTTTCAGAAATTGCCTTGTGGCTGCGGACCTCGATCACGGTGGACTCGATGCCCGACTTTGCCAGCAGGTGGGAAAGCATCAGCCCTGCCGGGCCGGCGCCCATGATGGCGACTTGGGTGGTGATGACCTTGCGTGGTGCCATGACTCGTCTCGCTTCGTTGCGGGACTCCTGCCGGGCAGGAGTCGGTGGGTGCGTCTGCTAACAGTGTCCGCCGCCAGCCCCCTCACCCCATAGGGCTCTTCCGTTGAATGGAAGGAAAGGTTGTTCAGTCAGTCAGCTGCCGGGCGATGCCGCGGGCGGCCGTTTGGAGGGCGGGAACCAGCGCCTGGAGGCGCATCTCCTGTAAAGGAACGACGACGCCGAGCGCCGCCACTGCGCGCTGCCTTGCGTCCAGAACGGGGACGGCAATGCCCCAGGTGTCCGGATCCACGACCCCGGCCAGCTGCGCGAAGCCCTGGTGGGCGGTCTCGGCCAGGAGCAGCCTGGCTTCTTCGGAGGTGAGCTTTCCGGCCGGATCAGTGAACTGCTTGAGGTAGTCCGCCTGCAGCGGTTTCTCCTGGTACGCCATCAGCGCCAGCCCTGCCGAGGACACGTGGACCGGCATCCGGCCGGCCACTTTCGCCCGGTTGGCAACGGACCCGCGGCGGGACAGCCGCTCCACAAACAGCGCTTCCCAGCCATCAAGGACCGCCAGGTTCACATTCTGGTTGAGGACCTGCTGGATGTCCTCCATAAAGGGAAGGGCAGCCTGCCGCAGGGCGAGAGTGGGCGAATTGCGGTTCACCAGCTCCCAGAGCCGGAGGCCGAGCCGGACGTTCCCGCCGTCGCCCGTTTCGAGCAGCCCATGGGCTGAGAGCTGCCGCACTATGCGGTGGGCGCTGGTGAGCGGCAGCCCGGAGCGTGCGGCGAGCTCGGAGAGCTGGAGGCTGCTCACGCCCTCGGGGAAGGCGGAGATGACCCGGACCACCCGGTCCACCACTGAATCACCGGACGTCGAATTGGCCATGGCAACCTCTTCCGTTCAATGGTTGGAGCTGTTTCCAGACTACAGCCCGCGCAGCCGCCGCCAGGCCGCAGGAGCCAGCACGACGCCAACACCCACGGCGGCGCCGATCACCGTCTCAATGATCCGGTCCCGGAGCAGGATGGCGGGCGAGGCCGGCACCACCAGCAGCGTGGAGATGAGGGCCAGGGGCGTGATGAAGACCTGCGCCAGCAGGTACTGCCGGATGATAAACATCTCTGCACCGAACTGGCACAGCGCCATCACCAGCACCGTCTGCCACGGTTCCAGGCCGAGCAGGAGGATAGCGGCGAGGACCGCCAGGCCCAGCACCGTTCCGATGATCCTCTGGACGCCGCGGCGGATACGGTGTCGCGTGGTGTGCCCCACCAGCGGCACCACGGCGGCCACCATGGCCCAGTAGTTGTGTCCGAATCCCAGCCACTGGCCCGCGAGGGTGGCCAGGGAGCCTGCCACACCCGCAGCGACGAGGTAGCCGAGGCCTTCCAGCCAGGCGGCGCGCCTTTCGCCAGGCGTGCGCCGGATATGCGGCGGCCGTACCCAGGGTGTGCGGTGGCCGGGCAGGACCCGTGCTGAGAAGCCAATCACCAGGGAGAGGACAGTGGTGAGCACGGCAACCAGCAATCCCTCCCCCAGGGGTGGCTGGTTGGGGATGGAGGCGATGGCTGCGAACGCGAAGATATGGAACAGCGAGCCGCCCGGCCGGAGACGCAGCAGGGAAATCACCAGGGAGCAGCCGCCGGCCACCAGCGTCGTGGTCAGGACCAGGAACCAGGTGGCAGCCATCGGGTCCAGCCCCCAGGCGCCGCCCAACCGGGCCGCGAGGGCTGCCAGGAACATGACCAGGAGCATCAGCAGACCGGCCCGGAGCTGCAGCACAAAGCGGGTGCCATGGGGTTCGCCGCGCCCGTAGATTCCGGTGAACGCGCCGAACGACGCGAAGATGGCCAGATCCAGCCGGCCCAGCAGCACCAGGGTGATCAGGGGCACAAACACTCCCACGGCACAGCGCAGGGCGGGATGGTGGTCCTTGTTGCCGGGGGCAATGCTGAACATTTCAGCGAGGAACTTCACCTGTTGATCCTATGTCCCGGACCTTTCGCACAATCGGAACGGCAGGGCAACACCCCCGAAACACCGCCCTGTGACTCTAAGGACATGAAGGACTCCGGGGATAAGAAGCCTGCTGCCATGAACCCTGCCGCCGACCTGAGCTGCGAAGTCTGCGGCCTCATGCCCGAACCCACCAAGGCCCGCCTGACCCTCGCCAATGTTGCGGTGATGCTGCCGATCGAGCTGCTGGTCCACGCCCTGGTGGTGGAAACGCACCTGCCCTACGTGGCGAAAGTCCTGGTCCTCACGCTCACGGCAACCGCGCTGGTGATCTGGGTGGCGGAACCCTCCGCCGCGCGGATCCTGCGTGGCTGGCTGCATGCGCCCGCGCTTAAACTCCGCAGGAAACTGAGCACCGCACCTGCCCTCTGGCGGGCCCGCACGGTCATGCAGGACACGCCCGGCTCCCTGCACAAAGTCACCCAGGCTTTGGCCCGCCTGGACACCAATATCCTGAGCATCCACGTCCATCCCGTGCCCGGCGGGGTCCTGGACGAGTTTGTGCTCTCGGCTCCGGGGAGCCTCAGTGAACGCCAGCTGCTGGAGGCACTGCGCGACGGCGGCGGCTCGCGTTCCCAGGTCTGGCCCACCACGGCGCTTGCCATGGCCGACGGGCAGACCAAGGCGCTGAGCCTCGCGGCCCGGATCGCCGGCGCCCCGGACGAACTGCCGCTGGCGGTGGCCGAACTGCTCCGCGCGCGGATCCTCACCCCGGCAGAGGCCGTCCTGGAAAAGCACGACGCCGGCACCCGCCTGAAGATCCCCACCGCATGGCACGGGCCCATCACCTTCGCCCGCCCCGGCGAGCCATTCACACCCGCTGAATCAGCCCGCGCCCACCGGCTGGCGGAGCTCGCCGAAATCCTCGCCCACCGACCGGCAGCCGCTGCTCAGTGAAGCTAGTTGGCCGCCATCCGGATGGTCAGGGCCTCGGGATCCATGGTCATGACCACGTGTTTGCCGTCGCCCTCATGGTCGCCGTCGAGCTGGTAATCGTCGTTGTGCTCCAGCGTGATCTCCACGGATTTGCCCTGGAAGTATTCAACGGAGGTGTCCGGGCCCTTGCCCTTGCCGATCATGCCGGCGATCACTGAGAACCAGCCCAGCTTTCCCTTCGGGGCGAGGACCACCACATCCAGGAGGCCGTCGTCCACCTTGGCGTCGGGGAAGATCTCCAGGTTGCCCTGGACCTTGCCGCAGTTTCCCACCATCACGCTGCGGACTCCGCGGTGGACCACGTCCTTGCCGTCAACAATGATGGTTGCCTTCACGGGCTTTCCGGGCAGGTTCCTGATGCCGGCGTCCACGTAGGCCAGCCAGCCCACCTTGTCCTTGAGGTCCTCGTTGGTGTCGGCCATGATGGTGGCGTCATATCCCACGCCCGCCATGACCAGGAAGACCTGTTCCTTGTCAGGGTCGTTCCGGACCGCGCGGACGACGTCGATTTTGCGCTCCCAGCCGGTCAGGGCACCCACCATGGCGCCTTCGATATCCGTGACGTCCATGCCCAGGTTGCGGGCCAGCAGGTTTCCCGTGCCCAGCGGCAGCAGCCCCATGGGGATGCCGGTGCCGGCAAGCACCTCAGCGACGCACCGCACAGTCCCGTCCCCGCCGGCAGCAATGACGATGCTGGCGCCCTGCTCGAGTGCCTCCTTCGCCTGGCCGACCCCGGGATCATCCTTGGTGGTCTCCAGCCAGATGGGCTCGCCCCAGCCGTTGTTCTCGGAGTGCTTGGTCATCAGGCCGCGCACGTCCATCTCCACCGGCTTGGCGGGGTTGATGATGACGGCTGCGCGCTTGAGGGTAGTGGAGCTCGTATCTGACATGGTGTCCTTCGCTGACGTGGAGGTGGGCCTAAAGGAAAGCGTACTTGGCTAGAGGGACTTAACCGCGCCGAGCACCTTGGCCAGGGAATCCTTGGCGTCGCCAAAGAGCAGGGAGGTCTGCGGCTCATACAGGAGGTCGTTCTCGATCCCGGCGAACCCGGGCCGCATGGAGCGCTTCAGGAAGATCACCTGGCGGGCCTCGGCCACTTCGAGGATGGGCATGCCGTAGATGGGTGAGCCGGAGGAGGTTTTGGCTGCCGGGTTCACCACATCGTTGGCTCCCACCACCAGAACCACGTCCGCGGTCCGGAACTCGGAGTTGATCTCGCCCATTTCCTTGAGCGATTCGTATGGCACGTTGGCCTCTGCCAGGAGCACGTTCATGTGGCCGGGCATGCGGCCGGCCACGGGATGGATGGCGAAGTCCACCTCGATGCCGCGGGCTTCCAGTGCCAAAGCCAGTTCGGCCGCGGTGTGCTGTCCCTGGGCCACGGCCAGGCCGTAGCCGGGCACGATGATCACCCGCTGTGCATACCCCAGGAGCACGGCCACGTCCTCCGCGCTGGAGGACCTGACGGGGCGTTCGCTCACGGCGGTGGATCCCGCCGTCGAACCTCCCTTGAAGGCGCCGAACAGGATGCCGGCGACGCTGCGGCCCATCGCCGCGGCCATCGCCCGGGTCAGGATGGTACCGGAGGCACCCACCAGGGTGCCGGCCACCACCAGGAGGACGTTGCCCAGCACCACGCCGGACGCCGCGACTGCAAGGCCGGTGAACGCGTTCAGCAGCGAGATGACGATGGGCACGTCCGCGCCGCCCACGGGAAGCACCAGCAGTGCCCCGGCCGCGAGTCCCAGCACCATGAGCAGGACGGCAAGCGGCAGGGAGCCGGTGAGGACGACGGCGACGCCGGTGCCGACGGCGGCAAGCAGCACTGCCGCCATGGCCACCGGGAGCCCGGGAAAAACGACCGGCCGGGTGGTCATCAGTTCCTGGAGTTTGGCGAAGGTCACGCCCGAGCCGGCGAATGAAACTGCCCCCACCAGGAGGGTGAAGACGATGGCCAGCCGCACCCAGGGGTCGCCGGTGTGGCTGAGTTCCAGCAGCGCCACCAGCGCGGCGGCGCCGCCGCCCACACCGTTGAAGAGGGCCACCAGCTGGGGCATCTGGGTCATCTTGACTCGCCGGGCCACGGGTGCGGCGACGGCGGTGCCCACAGCGATGGCGCCAATGATCCAGGGGATGTTGTCCAGCCTCGCGGAGAGGAATACGGTGACAACAGCGAGGAGCGCACCGAAAGCGCCGATCAGGTTGCCTCGCCGGGCCGTGCGCGGCGAACTGAGACCGCGCAGTGCCAGGATGAAGAACACGGCGGCGGCGAGGTAGAGCAGCGAGGTCCAGACGGGATCGAGGAGGGTCATTTCCCCTCGCCTTTCGCGGGCAGCTCCCTGGACCCTGCAAGCTCCTTGCGGGCATGGAACATGTGCAGCATCCGGTCCGTGACCACAAAGCCGCCCACCAGGTTCGCGGTTGCCAGGACAACTGCGAGCAGCGCCACCGCGAGGACCCAGGGATCGGCCGCCTGGCCGGCCACGATGATGGCACCCACCAGGATGATGCCGTGAATGGCGTTTGCCCCGGACATCAGCGGAGTGTGCAGGGTGCTGGAGACTTTGGAGACCACTTCGAAACCCACAAACACCGCGAGCACGGTGACCGTCAGCAGGCTCATGCCGTCCATCAGTGTTCCCCCCTGTCCTGCACATGGGGTGCGTGGTCGGGCGGGGGCGGGATGAGCGCCGCGAGTGCTTCCGCCGTGGGCAGGTGCCGCACCGCACCGTCGTGGGTGAGGCACGCACCGGCCACCACGTCGTCGTCGAAATCGGGTGCAACAACCCCGTCCCGGATCATCAGGGCCAGCAGGTTGGCCACGTTCTTGGCATAGAGGCGGGACGCGTCCGACGCCAGCGCGGACGGTGCGTCCTTCAGCCCCACGAGGGTGACGTGGCCGTGGCCGTCGGCGGTGGGGACCAGGATGTCCTCGCCGGGAACGGAGCCTTCCACGTTGCCGCCGGACTCCGCGGCGAGGTCGACGACGACCGAACCGGGGCGCATGCCCTGCACCATCTGGCGGGAGACAAGGAGGGGGGCGCGCCTGCCGGGGACGGCCGCCGTCGTGATCAGGACGTCGGACTGGGCCACGTGCGGGGCGAGGAGCTCACGCTGCAGGGCGCCACGGTCGGCACTGAGCTCGCGGGCGTAGCCGCCGGACGCTTCGGCGGTTTCGAGGTCGAGCTTGATGAAGGTACCGCCCATCGAGGCGACCTCATCCGCGGACGCCGGCCGGATGTCGTTGGCGGAGACGCGGGCACCCAGCCGTTTCGCGGTGCCGATGGCCTGGAGCCCGGCGACTCCCGCCCCGAGCACCAGCACACGGGCCGGCGGAACCGTGCCGGCGGCGGTCATGAACAGCGGGAAGAACCTTGGCAGCCGGATGGCCGCCTCCAGGACGCAGCGGTAGCCGGCCACCAGGGCCTGGGAGCTGAGGGCATCCATGGACTGCGCGCGGGAGATGCGGGGCACAAGCTCAAGGGCGAAGGACGTGACCCCTGCTTCGGCAAGGGCCTGGACGGTGGGCAGCTCGGACGACGGCGAGGCCAGGCCCACGGTGACGGCGCCCCTTTTCAGGGCCTTCGCCGTCGCAGGTTCCAGCGGGCGGACGTGGGCGAGGACGTCCAGTTCCGGAAGGTCAAGGGCCCGGACCAGCCGGGCACCGGCCTCGACGTAGTCCTGGTCCGGGTAGTCGGCCGACGCCCCGGCCGTGGCCTCGATGATGACCTCCAGGCCCAGTCCCGCCAGCTGCCTGGCCGTTTCCGGTGTGGCCGCCACCCGCAGCTCACCATCATGGCATTCCCGCGGTATGCCCAGTTTCACCGGCCAACTCCCCTCACGGACGTAGTTGGCTAGAGTCTATGGCCAGCCCGCGCAAAGTGGCAGCAGTTCCCGGAGAATTGCCCCGTGCGGGACGTGGTTGCTAGCCCCGGGCGGTCAGGTCCGCGGAAATCAGCTTTGCCGTCGCCACAATCTCCTCCGCCACGGAGGCGAGGTAGGCGTCCCGGTCCGGCTGGGCGGCGACGGACTGGGCCTGCAGCGAAACGTTCACGGCGGCCACCACTTCGGTCGGCCCGTCGTACACGGGGGCGGCAACGGACATCAGCCCCAGTTCCAGCTCCTGGTCCACCAGGCACCAGCCCTGGGCCCTGACGGTCTCCAGCACGGCCAACAGCTCAGGCACACTGCCCAGCCCCCGCGGGGTCACCGGTTTGATCTCGGCCGCCGCCAGGTAGGCCTTGAGACCGGCCGGCGGCAGGGCCGCGAGCAGGACCCTGCCCATGGACGTGGCATACGCCGGGAAGCGCGTGCCCACCGTGATCCCCACATTCATGATGCGGCGGGTGGTGACCCGGGCGATGTAGGCGATGTCCGTGCCGTCCAGCACAGCAGCGGATGTCGACTCCCCCAGCTTCAGGGAGAGTTCCTCCAGGTGCGGCATGGCCAGCTGCGGCAGGGAGAGCCCAGAGAGGTAGGCATACCCCAGCTGCAGGACCATGGCCGTGAGGGCGAACGTTTTGCCGTCCGTGCGCACGTAGCCGAGCTCAACGAGCGTGTGCAGGAAACGCCGCGCCGTTGCCCTGGTCAGGCCTGTCCGGGCCGCCACTTCGGTGAGGGTCATGACCGGGTGTTCGGTGTCGAACGCGCGGATCACGGCCAGCCCGCGCGCCAGCGACTGCACGTACAGGTCGCTCGCCTGCGGAGCGGGCAGTACGTCCTGGCCGGCGTTGATCCCAGAGTTGGTCATGGTTACCAATCCTAAAGTGGGCGGGTTGGGCAAGAAGACGCCGCTTGCGGGGCCCGCTCTACGTCCCCCGGCACTGCGGACGAGCGTAAAGCGGTCCTACAACGGGCCTAAGCCGCTGCCTTGAGCGGCACCGGGACCAGTTCCTGGAGTTCCTCCAAAGTGCAGCCGAACGTCTCACGGACGGTCACGCCGTCCGGGCCCGTCAGGAACACCGCCTTGTCCGTGTAGACACGGGTCACGCAGCCCACGCCGGTGAGCGGATAGGTGCAGGTTTCCACGATCTTGGAGGCTCCTTCGCGGGTCAGGAGCGTCATCATCACGAACACGTCCTTGGCGCCGGTGGCCAGGTCCATGGCGCCGCCCACGGCGGGGATGGCATCCGGGGCGCCGGTGTGCCAGTTGGCGAGGTCGCCCGTGGCCGAGACCTGGAACGCACCGAGCACGCAGATGTCCAGGTGGCCGCCGCGCATGATCGCGAACGAGTCGGCGTGGTGGAAGTAGGACGCACCCGGGAGTTCGGTGACGGGAATCTTGCCGGCGTTGATGAGGTCTCCGTCAATCTGGTCCCCCTTGGCTTCCGGGCCCATGCCCAGCATGCCGTTCTCCGTGTGGAGCGTGATGTTCTGCTCCGGCTTCAGGTAGTTGGACACCAGGGTGGGCTGGCCGATGCCGAGGTTCACGAACGAACCCGGGGCGATGTCCCGCGCCACCAGTTCCGCGAGTTCGTCCCGGCCCAGGGGCTTGTCGGAGGTCTGGATGCTGGCTTGGCTGTTGGTTTGTGCGCTCATCTCAGGCCACCTTCACGATGCTGTTGACGTAGATTCCGGGGGTAACAACGTTTTCCGGGTCCAGTCCCCCGGTGGGGACGATCTCGGACACCTGGACCACCGTGTGTTTCGCGGCGGCGGCCATGATGGGGCCGAAGTTCCGGGCGGTCTTGCGGTAGACGAGGTTACCCACGCCGTCAGCCTTCAGCGCCTTGATCAGCGCGACGTCGGCGTGGATCGGCGTCTCGAACACCTGGCCGCGGCCGTCGATGACCCGGGTTTCCTTGCCCTCGGCCAGCATGGTGCCATACCCGGTGGGGGTAAAGAACCCGCCGATGCCCGCGCCCGCGGCACGGATCCGCTCGGCCAGGTTGCCCTGCGGAACGAGCTCCAGCTCAATCTCACCGGCCTTGTACTTGGCGTCGAAGTGCCAGGAGTCGGACTGCCGCGGGAAGGAACAGATCATCTTCTTCACCCGGCCTTCCTTGATCAGGAGCGCGAGGCCCTGATCGCCCTGGCCTGCGTTGTTGTTCACCACGGTCAGGTCCTTGGCGCCGCAGTCCATCAGGGCGTCAATCAGTTCGAACGGCTGGCCCGCGTTGCCGAACCCGCCGATCATCACGGTGGAGCCGTCCTTGATGCCGGCGACGGCCTCGTTGACGGAGTCTAAAAATGTCAGCATTGCTCAGCCCTTCACTGGTTCTGCCGCCGGGGCGGCGGTGACGTTTTCAAGCACGACGGCGAGGCCCTGGCCGACGCCGATGCAGATCGCGGCGACGCCCCAGCGCTCCCCGGAGGCCTGCAGGGACCGGGCGAGGGTGCCCAGGATCCGGGTGCCGGACGCGCCGAGGGGGTGGCCCATCGCGATCGCGCCGCCGTGCCGGTTCACGATGGCCGGGTCGATACCCCAGGCGTTGATGCAGGCCAGGGACTGCGCGGCGAACGCCTCATTAAGTTCGACGGCGCCCACCTGGTCCCAGCCGATGCCCGCCTTCGCGAGGGCCTTGTTCGCGGCCTCCACCGGGGCGTAGCCGAAGAACTGAGGATCATTGGCGTGCGCGCCCCGGCCCGCGATCCGGGCCAGCGGCTCCAGGCCCAGGATCCCGGCCGCGTTCTCGGAACCGATCCACGCCGCGGACGCGCCGTCGGAGAGCGGGGAGGCGTTCCCCGCGGTGACGGTGCCGTTCTCGGCCCGGAAAACCGTCTTCAACCCGCCGAGTTTCTCCGCCGAGGACCCGGCACGGATGCCCTCATCCCGGACCAGGTCAGTTCCCGGGACCGGGGTCACGAGGTTGTCATAGAAGCCTTCATCCCAGGCGGCCGCGGCAAGGTTGTGGGAGTTCGCGGCGAACCCGTCCTGCTGCTCCCGGGTCACCCCGTACTTCTCGCGGAGCCGCTCGGTGGCCTCGCCCAGGGAGATGGTCCACTCCGCCGGCATCGCCTTGTTCACCAGCCGCCAACCCAAAGTGGTGGAGGCCAGGGTCAGATCCCCTGCCGGGTACGGCTTCTCCGTCTTCGGCAGCACCCACGGGGCACGGGACATCGACTCCGCCCCGCCCACCAGCATCAGCTCGGCATCCCCGGCGTTGATCTGCCGCGAGGCGATGATCGCCGCATCCAAAGAAGAACCGCACAACCGGTTAACGCTCGTGCCCGGAATCGACACCGGAAGGCCCGCGAGCAGGGTGCCCATCCGGGCGATGTTCCGGTTCTCCTCACCGGCACCGTTCGCGTTCCCGAACACCACCTCATCAATCCGCTCCGGATCCAAACCCGGCGCCCGCTTCACGGACTCCCTGATCACATGCGCGGCGAGGTCATCCGGACGGACCCCCGCCAAACCCGAACCGAACTTACCGAACGGGGTGCGCACGGCGTCGTACACAAAAGCCTGATTCATTGTTACTGCCCGTTTCTTTCTGTATCGATGACGGCATTGTCCATTTCATGGAATACCTGTTGCGCTGTCTTGAAAGCCGTATTCGCCGACGGAACGCCGCAGTAGATGGCCGTCTGCAGCAGGATCTCCTTGATTTCGTCCCGGCTCAGGCCGTTGGTGAGGGCCGCACGGATGTGCATGGCCAGCTCTTCCCAGTGCCCGTGCGCCACCATGGCGGTGATGGTCACCGCGGAACGCATCTGCCGGGAGATGCCTGGACGGGTCCAGATGCCGCCCCACGCGATCCGCGTGATCATGTCCTGGAAGTCCTCGGTGAAGGCGTCCATGTTGGCGGTGGCCCGGTCCACGTGCGCGTCACCCAGCACTTCGCGGCGGACCACCATGCCGCCGTCGTATATCTCCTTGCTGGTGGCACCGGGCTGGACCACGCCATGGCGCTCCGCGCCTGAGGGTTCCGAGCCTGACGATTCGGTACCTGACACTTCCGCCCCGGTCATTTGCCGGCTCCCCGGGATTCGCTCCAGGAGATCAGGTTCCGCAGCAGTTCAGCCACGTGGGCGGGCGCCTCGGCCGGGGCCAGGTGCGCCACTCCCTCCAGCGTCACAGCATTCGCGGTGCCGCCGCCGGCGGTAATGCCGGCAACGATTTCTTCAGCGAACGACGGCGGCACAACAGTGTCGGCCGCACCCGCCACGGCCTGCGTGGGGACGGAAATGCTGCCTAGTTCCGCGCGGACGTCAAAGGCTGCCAGCGCTTCACAGCAGTAGGCGTAGCTGAAACGGTCGGCATCGCGGAGCGAGTGCAGGAGGCGGCTGCTCAACTCGGGCTCGCGGTCCATGAAGCCGGGAGCGAACCAGCGCTCGGCCGAGCCCTGGATCACCACGGGGGTGCCCTGGCTGCGCACTTTCTCGGCGCGTTCCAGCCAGCCCTCGGGAGTGCCGATCTTCGCGCCGCTGCACTGGACCGAGAGGCTCTTGAGGCGTTCGCCGTGCTTGATGCCGAGCTGCAGGCCGGTGGCCCCGCCAAGCGAAACCCCGGCGTAGTGGAAGGCCTCGCCGGGAGCGATCGAATCCACCAGGTCCACCACGGAGTCCGCCAGCGCGGCGACGTCGAACGGTTCGGTGGCTGCCGGCGAAACGCCGTGGCCGGGCAGGTCCCAGGCTACGACGTCATAGTCGGTGCCCAGCAAGGACGCCGTTGCGGTCCACAGGATCGAGGACGTGCCCAGCGAGGGCCCCACCACCAGGAGGGGACGTTCGCCCAGGGGGCGCTGGGGCGAAAGCAGGACTGCCTTCAGGGTTGGATTAGCCACGGTTGGCTCCGTTCGCGTTGGGGTTGGGGTTGGGGTGCGCAGGTGACCCGGAGTCTGAAAAGGGTTTGGCCGGCCCGGCATAGTCCGGATAGGCGGCCAGGATGCGCCGGCCAATCCCGCCCGCCTGGCCGAGATAATTGGCCGGGTCCAGCAGTTCGTCCAGCTGAGCATCGGACAGCCGGTCCGCCGGGACGGCTTCGCGCAGCCGTTGGCGGTAGGTGGCGGCCTGCTCGGCGGCAGGCGCCTGCAGTGTCCGGTCCACTACCGCCTGGAGCTGCTCCTTGCCGGAGCGGCCGTCCTTGGCCTCGAGCAGCGGGGCCACGACGGCGCCCACGCCTTCGGCCAGCAGCAGCGGGCCGGCGAGGTCCAGGTTGCGGCGCATGGCGTCCGGGAAGACCTGCAGGCCTTCGGCGAGCTCCCTCAGGTGCCCGGCTGCGCCGAGGGCCAGTTGCAGGAGCTGGCGGAGGGCCGGCCATTCCGTGTGCCAGGCGCCGTCGGGGCGTTCGTCGTTGAAGTTGGCCGCGGCCAGGTGCAGCTGGGCCACCAGTTGCGGCCCCTGGAGGGCAGCGCTGCGGAGCAGGACTGACAGCACCGGGTTCTGTTTCTGCGGCATGGCAGAAGAGACCCCGCGCCCGGCGGCCCGCGGTTCGGCAAGTTCGGCCACCTCGGGACGGCTCAGGAACAGGACGTCGGCGGCGACCTTGCCCGCGGCATCGAGCACTGCGGCCAGCGCATTGCCCAGGGAGGTTACGGCCAAGCGGTTGGTGTGCCATGGCGCCGGCGCTGCGGCCAGCCCCAGCTGCGCGGCCAGCGCGTCAGAGAGGTCAAAGGGGGTTTTGTCCGCACCCGCTGTCAGCACGGTTCCGGCGGCCAGCGTTCCGGCTGCGCCACCGAACTGCACCGGGAATTCCGTGCGTTCCAGCTGCCGTCCAGCCGCAGCCACACCGTGGAACCACTGCGCGGCCCGAAGCCCGAAGGTGAAGGGCAGGGAATGCTGGGTCAAGCTCCTGCCCACGCCCAACGTGTCCGCATGCTTCTCCGCCAAGGCGGCGAGCGCCGCCGTCGTACATTTCAGGTCCGCGAGCAGCGCGTCAACGGTGTTGCGGGCGAGCAGCATGAGGGCAGTGTCCAGCACATCCTGGCTGGTCAGGGACGTGTGGATAGCCTTACCGGCGCCGATGCCCGCCGCATCCAGCGCCGAAACCTGCTTCCGCAGATCGGCGAGGAGCGGGATCACGGGATTGCCGCCGCCCTGGGCACGGAGCGCGATGTCCGCCACGTCGTAACGGCCCGCCTCGGCGGCGGAGGCCACGATAGCGGCGGAACCGGCCGGCGCCAGGTCCGCCGCTTCGAGCACCGCAGCCCAGCCCGACTCGACGGCGAGAATCGCCGCCAGCACGGCACGGTCCCCTGTCAGCGCCCGCACCAAAGGCGACGCCGACACGGGACTCAGCAGGCCGGCGTCGCCATCGGTGCCTCCGTAACTGGCCAGGGCGGCAGCCGTCACTGGAAGTCCAGGAAGACTGTTTCGCCCTCGCCCTGCAGCCGGACGTCCCAGGTGAGTCCGCCGTCGGCGTCGCGGCGTGCGATCAGCGTCTTGCGGCGTTCCGGATCCAGCGAGGAAAGCAGCGGGTCCTTGGCCAGCGCCTCCTCATTTTCCGGGAGGTAGATCCGGCTGAACAACCGGTTGGTCAGGCCGCGGGCGAAGATGGCCACGGCGATGAACGGTGCCGAGCCTTCCTCGGTGGGTCCGGGGTCGACGGTGGTGAAGGTGAAGACACCGCTGTTGCCTACGGAGCTCCGGCCGAATCCGGTGAACGTATAGCCGTCACGGACCAGCGAGCCGGTCCGGTCCACCACTTTGCCTTCGGAATCCGCCTGCCAGATTTCCAGGATGGCGTCCGGGACCGTGGCGCCGGAGCCGTCGTAGACGGTGCCCTGCAGGCGGATGGAGCCCGGTGTTCCCGGGGCCAGCAGTTCACGGTCCTTTGCGTACGGCAGGGCGTAGCCGAAGAACGGGCCAACGGTCTGGCCGGGCGTGGGGGTGAGCTTGGTCTGGTTACTCATGTGCCTGTCCTCTGCCTATTCGCTCTGGTCGCCTGCAGTACCAAGGGCTTCGTTCTCGGTCCAGGTCCGTTTGGGACCGGTCAGGATGATGTCCCAGTTGTAGCCGAGCGCCCACTCCGGCTGGGTGAGGTCGTGGTTGTAGTCCGCTACGAGCCGGTCCCGGGCATCCTGGTCCACGATGGTCTGGTAGATCGGATCCAGCGGGAAGAGCTGGTCACCGGGGAAGTACATCTGGGTGATGATGCGCTGGGTGAATTCGGTCCCGAACAGGGAGAAGTGGATGTGCGCCGGGCGCCACGCGTTCAGGTGGTTCTTCCAGGGGTAGGCGCCGGGCTTGATGGTGGTGAACCGGTAGGAGCCGTCGGGGCCGGTGATGCAGCGGCCGACGCCGGTGAAGTTGGGGTCCAGCGGGGCCGGGTGCTGGTCGCGCTTGTGGATGTAGCGGCCGGCAGCGTTGGCCTGCCAGATCTCCACCAACTGGCCCGCGACGGGCCGGCCGTCGCCGTCGAGCACACGCCCGGCAACAATGATCCGCTCGCCCTGCGGCTCGCCGTTGTGCTGGATAGTCAGGTCCGCTTCCAGGGCGTGCACGTCCTGGTGGCCGAACGCCGGCGAGTACAGCTCGATGGTCTCGGGGTCGGCGTGGTGCAGGTCCTTGGTGGGGTGCCGCAGGATGCTGCTGCGGTACGGCGGGTAGTCCAGGCGCGGCTGGATTTCCGCCGGGGCGCCGCCCTTCAGTGCCTGGGCGTAAGCCTCCCCGATGGCGTTGATCTCGGCGCTGAGATCCTGCTGGGTCTTCACGGCTGCGTCAAGGGGGGCGTGCCCGGCCTTCGGTTCAGCAGCGGATACAAACTCGTCCGTCTCAAGCTCGCCATTGGTTTCTGGCAACACGGCTGGCTCCTTTCTCGTTTCGGTTCGTTGGTGCGGGCAGTGCTCTTGGACGGGTCAGGGTAAGAGCATGGGGCTGCGTTGCTGCAGGTGGTCGTACTGCACCGCGTGCCGCACGGGCGCGTTGGGGGCGCCGTAGCCGTCGTAGGCCCCGCGGCGTTCCACCATCTCGAAGAACACGCTGCCCACGGTGGCGGTGTAGAAGTGCAGGAACTCGCCGTCGGCGTCGCGATCGTAGAGGAGGTTCAGCTCCTGCAGCGTGGCCAGGAAGTCCGGGGCCAGTCCGAAGCGGGCGTCCAGGTCCTCGTAGTAGTTGGCCGGAATCTGCAGGAACTCCAGGCCGCGGGCCTTGCAGTCCCAGGCGGTGGCCACCAGGTCGTCCACGGCAAAGGCGATGTGTTCCTGGTACGTCCTGCGCGCACCCGTCCCGGTGGCTGACCCCGCTCCGGACGCGCCGTCCTGCTGCATCAGCGGGGCGAGGTTCAGCACCAGCCGCACCGAGCGGTCCGCCGTGAGCATCACCTGCGAGCGGACCAGGCCGGTGGGGCTGGGCACCTCGGCGAAGGGCTGCGGCTCGAGGGCCAGGGCGCTGGTGTAGAACAGGACGGCTTCGTCAAAGTGCTGCCAGGGCTGGGCCAGGTTGACGTGGTCAATCACGGCGGTGGCGCCGGCTGCCGGCACCTCGAGGCCTTCGCCAAACTCCCTTGTCCAGGCCGCGGTGCCGTCGGGGCTGCCCTGGCACAGGAAGATCTCCGTGGAATCCGGGGCCGCGAAGCCCTGGAAAATCTCCTCGTTGGCCTGGCTCTTCCGCGGGACCGCCGGGGCCTTCAGCTGCTGGGCCCGGGCTGCGGCAATCACGGGAGACTCGACGTCGAACCCCAAAGCGGCGATGGCCGGCTCGGCATGCGTGGCAGCCTGCTCGTTGATGATCACCCGCGCGTGCCCCATGGTCCAGAGCTGCACATCCTTGGTGCGGTGCCGGCCGTTGAACTCGAAACCCAGCTGTCCCAGGACCGTCTCCAGGACCTTGGAATCAGCGGCCCTGACCTCGGCGAAGTTGTACCCCGCCGGCTCGGCAACCTGCGGCAGTGTGGCCAGTTCCATGGGATAACGACGGCGGGCGGAGGCCTTGGGGCCGGCGGCACCGTTGCCCGCGGCACCGGCGGCTGCCAGAGCCGGGGCGTTCGCGTCCAGCCACTTGGCGCTCTGCTCCTCCAGCCAGATGAGCGAGCGCATGGCATCAACGGCCGTGCGCTCCACGTCCGACTGGCGGAAGACGTCGTTGAAGATCTCAAGGGACACCGGGCCGCTGTAGCCGGCCCGGACCACGTGGCCCATGAACTTGGCCAGCTCGAACTGGCCCTCGCCCGGGAACACCCGGTAATGCCGGCTCCAGGACAGCACATCCATGGAGAGTTTGGGCGCATCGGCAACCTGGACGAAGAAGATCTTCTCCGGGTTGAAGGCCTCGATGGGGGCGGTGTCCCAGTTGCGGGAAAGGATGTGGAACGAATCCAGGCACGTGCCCAGGTTGGGGTGGTCCACGGCCTCCACCAGCTTGTGGGCGTGCTCGTAGTCGCTGACGTACTTGCCCCAGGCGAGGGCCTCGTAGGCAACCTTGACGCCGTGGTCCCCCGCTAGGGTTGCCAGGCGGCCCAGCTGTTCGGCACGGAGGTCGTCGCTGTCGATGCTGGCCGTTGCCACGTTGGAGCAGACCAGGATGGTGTCCATGCCGAGCCGCGCCATGAGCTTGAATTTGGCTTCGGCCCTGCGGAGATTGGCGGCGAGGAGGTCCTCTTCCACACTGTCGAAGTCGCGGAAGGGCTGGTAGAGGTCAAGGGTCAGGCCAAGGTCTGCGGCCAACTTCCGGACGTCCTCGGGCGCGAGCGGGGAGGTGACCAGGTCCTGCTCGAAGATTTCTATGCCGTCGAAGCCTGCTATGGCGCACGCCTGCATCTTCTCCTTCAGCGTGCCGGAGAGGCAGACTGTGGCGATTCCGGTGCGCATCAGGCAGCCACCTCTTCAGCGGCCACGAGCTCCAGGAAGTGGCCGCGCATGCGGTCCGCATCTGCCGTCAGCCCCGTGAAGATCCGGAAAGCATCGGCAGCCTGCCCTACGGCCATCCGTCCGCCGTCCAGGACATCGCAGCCCTTCGCGCGGGCGCCGAGCACCAGTTCGGTCTCGATGGGGCGGTAGACAATGTCGGCCACCCAGTGCCGGGGTTCGAGCAGCTCAAGGTCCAGCGGGGCGCCGGGGTGGGCGGCCATGCCTACCGGGGTGCAGTGCACCAGACCGTCGGCCAGCGGCATCAACTGCGGCAGCTCCGCCGTCGTACGCGCCGTCACGGTACTGCCGGGGAAGAAGCCGGCCAGTTCCTCAGCTCGTGCCGCGGCACGGGCGGGGTCGACGTCCACCAGATCCAGTTCCCGCACCCCGGCGGTCAGCAGGGCGTAGGCGACGGCGGAACCGGCACCGCCCGCACCCAGCTGGACCACCCGGTTAAGCTTCGCTCCGGGGAGCCCGGAGGCAAGGGCGGAAGCGAAGCCGGAAAAGTCCGTGTTGTGGCCGATGAAGCGGCCGTCCTCGATGACCACGGTGTTCACGGCGCCCAGCTTGAGGGCGTCCGGGGAAATCTCATCCAGGTGCGCCAGGACCAGCTGCTTGCAGGGGTGGGTGATGTTCAGGCCGTTGAAGCCGAGGCTGCGGGCGCTTTTGAGCAGGTCGCCCACGGCCTCCCCCGGAAGGCCGAGCTCCAGCAGGTCGATGGGGCGGTAGAGATAGCGCAGGCCCTGCACATCAGCTTCGCGTTCGTGCATGGGCGGGGTGAGTGACGGCATCACGCCATCGCCGACCAGTCCCACGAGGTAGGACTCAGTTCGATTGCTCATCCGGGCAGCTCCTTTGATACGGCACCTGGCGGGCGGCGGCGCACTGGGCGGACGCGGCGGGCTGGGTGATAGGGATTACAGTACAACACTTGTTCACTTCTTGCACTCTTGTTCGACCTGCGAACAAAGTACGACGGCGACACCCGGTGGGGAGCGCCGGTTACGCCCAGCAGCGGCTGCTTTGGCAGCCTTGCCGGCGCCGCGGCAGCTGGGCGCTCACCGCTGCGGGAGGCGGGCCGCCAGCTCGGCGGCAGCCTCCTGCAGCAAGGGGACGTGCGCAAGCAACGCCTCCATGCTGAGCCGGAAGACCGGCACGGCAGTAGCCAGCGAGGCGAAGGCGTGCCCCTGGGAATTGAGCAGCGGCACGGCCACGGCACGCATCCCGTTCTCGTTTTCCTCATCCATGACGGCGTAGCCCTGGCGGCGCACCTTTTCCATTTCCGCCCGGAAGGCTGCGCGGTCGGTAATGGTGTGCTCGGTCAGCGGTTCAAGTTCCAGCCCGTCGATCAGGCTCTCGCGCTCCGCATCTTCGGCGAAGGCCACCAGGGCCTTGCCCACCGCAGTGGCATGCAAGGCACCCAGGTGTCCAGGATCGCTGGTGACCCGGAAGGTCTGTGGTCCATCCACCTTGTTAACGGTGAGGTGGTGGTGACCGTCGCGGACGCTGAGGATAGTGGCCTCGCCCGTCTGTTCGGTGACGCGCCGCAGGACCGGCATCGCGGTGCCGGCGAACCCGTGATGGTTGGAGACCCGCTGGCCCAGTTGGAAGATCCGGAGGCCGAGGTGGTAGCGGCGGCCGTCCGGTTCGTAGTCCACAAATCCGTCCCGCGTCAGGGACCCCAGCAGGCGGTAGGTGGTGCTGAAGGGAAGCTCGGCGCGGCGCGAGATCTCCGCTGCGCTGGCTCCGCGGGGCTCATCCCCGAGGAGAACCAGGAGCCCCAGCGCCTTGCCCACCATGTCAGTACGGTCGGCCTTCGCAGCGTTCACCCCGGCCTTTACCCCGGCAGTCTTGATCTTTGCCCCGGCGTCGGCGGAAGCTTCATTCATGTCAGCAATGACGTCATCGGCCGCTGTGGTTTGGTTCACACTCATGCTTCGATGTTGCCACATCGTGGAAGTAATTTCTAGATGGTGATTATTTTCTTGACAAGTGACCATCATCACGGTCATCATTGCTGTATCGCACAAGTAGCTTCCACCATGTGGCTACTGGTCCGGGTCTTTCACTGGACTCCCAGCCGCACCGCGCCCCGCCTTACCCCGGCAGCTGCGGCTGCGAACCCCCCGATCCATCCGCGACAATGTCGTCACATCTAAGGAACTTCATGAGCCAGACACTTCCGTCCGCCGGGCAGGGCACAGTTGCCCCGGCCGGGACGCCTAAGAAAGCAGCCCTCGCCAGCTTCCTGGGCAGCGCCGTCGAATACTACGACTTCTTCATCTTCGGTTCAGCAGCAGCCCTGATCTTCCCCACAGTCTTCTTCCCGGACTCGGGGGCCAACGCGGCGGTCATGTCCTTCGCCACCTTCGGATTTGCCTACGTGGCCCGGCCCGTCGGCGCCGTTATCCTGGGACACTTCGGTGACCGGGTGGGACGCCGGAAAGTCCTGATGTTCACCCTGCTCCTCATGGGTGCCTCGACCTTCCTGATCGGCTGCCTCCCCGACTTCAACACGGTGGGCTGGTGGGCTCCGGCCCTCCTGGTACTGGCACGGCTTTGCCAGGGCCTTTCCGCCGCAGGTGAGCAGGCCGGCGCCTCGTCCATGACGCTGGAACACGCACCGGACAACCGCCGCTCCTTCTTCACCTCCTGGACCCTCACCGGCACCCAGGGCGGCCAGATCCTCGCCGCCCTCGTCTTCATCCCCGTCCTGGCCCTCCCGGACGAAATCAAGTACGGCATCGGCTGGCGCATCCCGTTCTGGCTCAGCGCCGTCGTCGTGATCGTTGCGTTCTTCATCCGCCGCACCCTGCACGAACCGCCGGCCTTCGAGGAAGCCCAGAAGACCGCCCAGATCTCCAAGCTCCCCGTCGCCGACCTGCTCAAGGGCCACTGGCGCGATGTCCTCCGCGTTATTGCCTGCGCATTCATCGCCGCAGTGTCCACCGTGTTCGGCACCCTCGCCATCAGCTACGCCAAGACCGTCGCCGGCGTTGACGGCACCACCACGCTCTGGCTCGTTGTCGGCGCCAACCTGGTGGCCCTCGGCACCCAGCCGCTGTTCGGCATGCTGGCCGACAAGATCGGCCGTAAGCCGGTCTTCATCTACGGCGCCGTGGCCAGCGCCATCCTCACCCCCGTGTTCCTGCTGAGCCTGGAGTCGGGCAGCGTGCCGCTGATGTTCCTCGCGGCGATCGGCTTCTTCTCCTTCGGCTATGCAGCCTCGAACGCGGTCTGGCCGTCCTTCTACGCCGAGATGTTCAGCACCAAGGTCCGGTTCTCCGGCCTGGCGATCGGCACCCAGCTCGGCTTCCTGATGGCAGGGTTCGCCCCGGCCATCGTGGCAGCCATGGGCGGCATCAAGCCCGGCGGCTGGGTCCAGATCAGCATCTTCACCGCCGTCATCTGCGGTGTGGCAGCCATCTCCGCCCTCACCGCCAAGGAAACCTTCAAGGTCCCCACGAAGCAGCTCGGCCTCAAGTAGGCCCTGCGGGAACCGGCAGCCCGGACGTTTCCGTACGTTCCTGCCCAGTTGCTTTACCGGAAAGCCCGGCGTGTCCACGGACGCGCCGGGCTTTTCCGCGGTTTCCGCCGGTTCGGGCGGGACCAAAGGGCAGGCGCGCTCGGCAGGAATGTGCGGTTGGCCGCCGCTCCGCAGGGAAAGGAGAGACGCCCGGGAAAGTAGAACAGTACGACGGCGTACGGTCCGCAAGTGCCTATCGTTCGACCTTTTAACCGTCCCTGGCTATTCTCACTGCGCCTCGCGCTTTCGCATATCCGCGCTCTTGCACCCGACGCCTCGCCCTTGCACTTGCCCCTTTCTACCCTCCATGTGCACCAGGGCCGGTTGCTCTGAATCGCGGAGCCCGGCCTTCCGGGCCCGGCCGCCATCCGCCCAGACGTTATTGTCAGACCCACCTGTGATGATGAATTCATGGGAACAAGCGCGGTGGTGGTGGAGGCTTTAGCGGCAATCAACGCCGGCTACGCTGTGCTTGCTTCCGTGGTAACCGAGACCCGCGCAGCGCCGGCTGCCGGGACGGATTCCGGCTCTGATTCCGGTGCTGATCCGGCGGCCTGCCTGGCCGAAGACTGCTTGGAGATCCTCGCCGGGCTGGCCGGATCAGAGCCGCGGATGGCCGCCGTGAAGGCCCTCGCCGCCGCCAAATACGCGGGAACAGCAGCGTTGATCGCCGGTCCCTGCACTGCCCCCGGAGACGCCGCAGGCCAGGAAATGACGGTCCGGGCAGAAATCGGCTGCGTCCTGACCATCGGCGACCGCGCCGCCGGTGCCCTCTTGGGCCAGGCCCAGATGCTCACCACTACCCTGCCGCTGACCCTTGCAGCACTCCAGGCAGGCATCATCTCCTGGCAGCACGCCCGGGTCATGATCGAGGAAGCAGCCACCCTCGACCCCCAAGGTGCCGCCGGACTGGAAGCACACTTCCTGAACCCCGGCCCGGACGCCCCGGACCCCGCCGCCCCGGATCCTGCCCGGACCTGTACTGCAGGGCAAATGCCCGCATTCCGGTTCCGGCACAAGGCCCGGACCTGGCGCGAACGCCACCACACCGACAGCATCGAGGAACGCCACGCCAAAAGCGTCCAGGACCGCAGGGTCGAATACACCCCGGACCAGGACGGGATGGCCTGGCTCTCCGCCCACCTCCCCGCCCACCAGACCGCAGCGATCTGGAACCGCACCACCGCCATCGCCCGCGGACTCCAGGGACCCGACGAATCCCGCACCCTCACCCAACTCCGCGCCGACACCTTCGCCGCCGCCCTCCTGAACACCGGAACCCCATTCGCCACCGGGAACCAGCCCGGCAACGGGGAAGAGCCCTGCAACGGGAAAGACCGCAGCGCCAGCGGCGGCGGCGGAGCGGTGAACCCGGGCAGGGTCCCCACCCCGCGGGCCCAGGTACTGGTCACCGTGCCGTTGCTCGCCCTGCTCGGCGCCACCGACGAACCCGCAATGCTCGACGGCTACGGACCGATCCCGGCCTCCATGGCCCGGGAACTGGTCGCCAACGGTGCCGAATCCTTCTACCGGGTCCTCGTTGACCCCCGCGACGGGGCACCCCTGGAGATAGGCCGGACCAGCTACCGGCTCACCAAAGCCATGAAACACGCACTTCACCTCCGGGACGGCAAATGCACCTTCCCCGGCTGCAATAACCAGTCCCTGGACAACGACACCGACCACCTCACCGCATGGCAACACGGTGGAGCCACCGGCATCAGCAACCTCGCCCAGCTCTGCCCCAAACACCATCAGCTCAAACACGGCAGCGGCTGGACACCCACCGCCGCCGCCAAAAACCAACCACCCGGCTGGACCTCACCCACCGGCAGGCACTACAAAGCCGAACCCCACGACTGGGAGCCACCCCACCGGCCCCAACAACCCGAAGCCCAACAAAAACACGGTCCAAGTCCCGGCCATCCCGACTTCATCCATGTCGGCCTCTCCCTCGGAGAAGGCGGCATCGAGCGGTTCCTCCACGCCGCCAGCTGAAGGATCACTCACGCGCCAGGGAGTCCGTCCCGGGGTGTCCGGGCCTGTTAGCCGCGGCGGCTGGCCGGACCGCATACTCTGGCCGGCCAGCCTACGCTTGCCTACGGTTGGCCGCTCTTACCCCCCCGGCCTACGGCTGCCCGGTCTGGAGCACGGAAGCCAGATCGAAGTTCACAGGTTCCTCGAGCTGTTCGTAGGTGCAGGATTCCGGGTCGCGGTCCGGCCGCCAGCGGTTGAACTGGGCTGTATGGCGGAATCTCTCGCCCTCCATGTGGTCGTACCTGACCTCCACCACCAGCTCGGGCCGCAGCGGCACAAAGGACAGGTCCTTACCGGCGCTCCAACGGCTGCCTTCGGCGTTCCGGGGCGTCCGTTCACCTTCCTCCTGCTTCGCCCATGCCCAGGGATGTTCGTCGAAGTCGGTGACCAGCGGCTGAAGCTGCTCGAACAGTTCCTGCCGGCGCTTCATCGGGAAGGCGCCGATCACGCCCACGCTGGCCAGGGCGCCGTCGTCCTTGTACAACCCGAGCAGCAGCGAACCGATCGCGTCCGGACCGCTCTTGTGCACCCGGTAGCCGGCCACTACGCAATCGGCAGTGCGTTCGTGCTTGATCTTGAACATGACGCGCTTGTCCGGCTGGTAGCTGCCGCCCACGGGCTTGGCCACGATCCCGTCCAGGCCCGCCCCCTCGAACTGCTGGAACCACTGTTCCGCCAGTGCCTTGTCCCGGGTCGCGGCCGTGAGGTGGACCGGTGCCTTGGTGCCGGCGAGTGCCTCCTCCAATGCGGCGCGGCGCTCTGCGAAGGGCCGGCCGGTGTAGTCGTCGTCGCCCAGGGCCAGCAGGTCGAAAGCCACGAATTTTGCCGGGGTCTGCTCCGCCAGCATCTTGACCCTGCTGGCGGCCGGGTGGATGCGCTGCTGGAGGGCGTCGAAATCCAGCCGGTCCCCGGAGGCACCCACCAGGACAATTTCGCCGTCCACCACACAGCGCGGCGGCAGGTTCTCCTTCAGGGCTTCCACGAGCTCAGGAAAATACCGGGTCATGGGTTTCTCGTTCCGGCTGCCGATTTCAACCTCATCACCGTCGCGGAAAATGATGGACCGGAAGCCGTCCCACTTTGGTTCGTAGCTCAGGTCGCCCTCCGGCACACCGCTGACGGATTTTGCGAGCATGGGCGAAACGGGAGGCATCACGGGAAGTTGCATAGTGCCCATTCTTGCCCGGCCACGGCCCCTGCGAAAGGCCTTCCCCGGCAAAAGCCCAGTTGAGGGCCTCGACACTGCCCACGGGGGACGGTAGACCTTAACGATGCCCACAATCGGATTTCACGCTTCCCATGAACAGATCAGTCCCCGACAGCTGCTCAAGGACGTCCAGCACGCGGAGCAGGCGGGCTTTGACGCTGCCATGTGCTCGGACCACATCGAGCCGTGGTCCGCCCGGCAGGGGCACTCGGGCTTTGCCTGGTCCTGGCTGGGCGCTGCGCTGGCAACCACATCGTTGCGGTTCGGCGTCGTGACAGCGCCGGGTCAGCGGTACCACCCCGCCATCATCGCGCATGCCTCTGCCACCTTGGCCGGCATGTTCCCGGGACGGTTCTGGCTGGCCCCGGGCAGCGGCGAGAACATGAACGAGCACGTCACCGGCGATGCCTGGCCGCCCAAGGAAACGCGGCAGCAGCGCCTTGAAGAATGCGTGGACGTCATCCGCCGCCTGCACCGCGGCGAGGAAGTGACCCATCACGGGCTGGTGGCCGTGGAGCAGGCCCGGATCTGGGATGTCCCGGAGCCTCCCCCGCAGCTGATCGCGCCTGCCATCAGCGTGGACACGGCGCGGCGTGCCGCCGGCTGGGCCGACGGCCTGGTGACGGTTAACCAACCTCCCGAAAAGCTGAAAGACATGCTGGCCGCCTACCGGGACCATGGCGGCCGGGGCAAGGCGGTGTTGCAGGTCCATTTGTCGTGGGCTCCGCGTGAACAGGACGCCGTGGCGATCGCAATGGACCAGTGGCGCACCAACACCTTCGCCCCGCCCGTCCCCTGGGATCTCCCCACGGCGGGGCATTTTGACGGCGTCAGCGGCCACATTGGCGAGGAACAGGTCCGCAAATCCGTGAACGTCTCCGCCAGCCTGCAGCAGCACACGGAGTGGCTCGCCGGGTACGCGGAACTGGGCTTCGACGAGCTCTACCTGCACTTTGTGGGTCAGGAGCAGGCCCCGTTCATCGACGCATTCGCGGCTGACGTTCTGCCGCAGCTGCGCTCCACGGCAATTGCGGGGCCGGCCGTTCCTGAGTCATCCGTTCCGGAGTCACCCGTCAAGGAGAGCACCCTGTGAGAATCGCAGAAACGTCGGATCTCTGGTGGAAGAACGCCGTCATCTACTGCCTGGACCCGGAGACCTTCTTCGACGACGACGGCGACGGCACCGGTGATTTCGCGGGCCTGACCCAACGGGTGGACTATCTCGCAGCCCTGGGTGTCACCTGTATATGGCTCATGCCCTTCTACCCGTCCCCGGACAGGGACGACGGCTACGACATCACCGACATGTACGGCGTGGATCCGCGCCTCGGCACTCTGGGTGACGTGGTGGAATTCATCCGCACCGCAAAAGACCGAGGCATGCGGGTGATTGCGGACTACGTCATTAACCACACCTCGGACAAGCACCCCTGGTTCAAGGAATCGCGGAAGTCCGTGGACAACCCCTACCGCGACTACTACGTGTGGCGGAAAGATACTCCCCCGGACACGTCCGAACAGGTGGTCTTCCCCGGCGAGGAAACCTCCATCTGGACCCAGGACAAAGCCACCGGCGAGTGGTACCTGCACATGTTCGCCAAGCACCAGCCGGACCTGAACGTCGCCAACCCGAAGGTCCGGGATGAGATCGCCAAATCCATGGGTTTCTGGCTGCAGATGGGGCTCGACGGTTTCCGGCTGGACGCCGTGCCGTTTTTCCTGGAGCTGCAGGGGGTGTCCAAGGAGGATGCGGCGAAGATTGATCCGCACGACTACCTGTCCGCCCTGCGCAGCTTCCTGAACCGGCGCAGCGGTAGCGCAGTGCTCCTGGGCGAGGTCAACCTCCCCTACAAGGAGCAGGTGAAGTATTTCGGCGGGCCCGAGGGCAACGAGTTGAACATGCAGTTCGACTTCCTGAGCATGCAGAACCTGTACCTCTCCCTGGCCAGGGAGGATGCCCGCCCCTTGGCCAAAACCCTCGCCGCCAGGCCAGCCATCCATCCGGACAACCAGTGGGCAGTCTTCGTGCGCAACCACGATGAGCTGACTCTGGACAAGCTCACCGACGAGGAGCGTGAGGAGGTTTTCGCGGCGTTTGGCCCGGACCCGGACATGCAGATGTACGGACGCGGCCTCCGGCGCCGGCTCCCGCCGATGCTCGACGGCGATCCCGCCCGGCTGCGGATGGTCTATTCGCTGATGTTCTCCCTGCCCGGAACACCGGTTCTTTTCTACGGCGAGGAGATCGGCATGGGTGAGGACCTGCGCGCCGAGGGGCGCTCGGCCGTACGTTCCCCCATGCAATGGAACGAAACCGACAACGGCGGATTCTCCACCGCGCCCGCGGACAAGCTGGTGGCGCAAGTGGTGGACGGCTACTTCGGGCCGAAGAACATCAATGCAGCACAGGCTGTCAGGGACCCCGGTTCGCTGTGGAATTTCATTGCCGCGCTCATCCGGCGCTACCGGGAGAGCCCCGAGCTCAGCTGGGGAGACTTCGAGCTCATCAAGCAGCCGGATCCGGGTGTGCTCCTGCACAGCTGCACGCGCGCCGGGTCAACAATGGTCCTGGCGCACAATCTGGCTGCCCAGCCCGCCGCGGTCACGGCAAAGGTCTCCTCGCCCGAAGATCCCCAGGCGACGTTTGACGGTGCCATCCTGCTGGATCTGCTCGGCGGCGACAACGTGCCGTTGGCGGCCGACGGCGGCTTCACCGTTGAGTTGGGCCGTTACGGCTACCGCTGGTACAGGATCCAGCGGCCGGGGGATCGCCGCATCTGATGCGACGCATTTGCCCCGGATTGCCTGCCGCAGCCTGCGGCGGGCCGTTCACTGGCACGCCCCGAGAAATCGCCGCGTGAAATCACCCTGTGAAATGATCAATCATGCGCACGATGCAGCAGTCCAGCAAGCTCCAGAATGTCCGGTACGAACTCCGTGGGCCGATTCTCCAGGCGGCCAAGAAAATGGAGGCCGAGGGGCACCGGATCCTGAAGATGAATCTCGGGGACACCGCCCCCTTCGGACTGGAAGCACCCGAATCGGTGGTGGTGGACATGATTTATCATCTGCGCGGCGCCCAGGGCTACAGCGATTCCAAAGGCATCTTCTCGGCCCGCACCGCCATCTCGCAGTATTACCAGACCCGCGGCCTGATGCAGATCGGCGTGGAAGATATCTTCATCGGCAACGGCGTGAGCGAGCTGATCTCCATGTGCCTGCAGGCGTTCATGGAAAACGACGATGAGATCCTCGTCCCCGCCCCGGACTACCCGCTGTGGACAGCCGCCGTAACGCTCACCGGGGGCAAGCCGGTGCACTACCTGTGTGACGAGGCCGAGCAGTGGTGGCCGGATATGGACGACGTCGAGGCCAAGATCACCGAACGCACCAAAGGCATCGTGATCATCAATCCGAACAATCCCACCGGCGCCGTGTACCCGCGGCGCATCCTGGAGCAGTTCGCGGCCCTTGCCCGCAAGCACAACCTTGTCCTGTTCTCCGACGAGATCTACGAGAAGGTCCTCTATGAGGAAGCGCAGCACATCCATACGGCGTCGGTGGCGGAAGACGTCTGCTGCCTGACCTTCAGCGGACTGTCCAAGGCCTACCGCATGCCCGGGTACCGGGCGGGCTGGGTGGCCGTCACCGGCCCCTTGGCGGCCACGGCGAACTACCGGGAAGGGCTCGAACTGCTTGCTTCGTTGAGGCTTTGCGCGAACGTCCCCGCCCAGCATGCAATCCAGACCTGCCTCGGCGGTTACCAAAGCATCGATGCGCTGGTCCGGCCCGGCGGCAGGCTGCGGGAACAGCGCGACCTCGCCTACAACCTCCTGACGGCAATCCCCGGCGTCACATGTGTCCCCGCCGCAGGCGCCATGTACCTCTTTCCCCGCCTGGATCCTGGACTTTACCCGGTCCGCAGTGATGAGGAGTTTGTCCTTGACCTCCTCCAGGACCAGAAGATCCTCGTCTCGCACGGCTCCGCGTTCAACTGGCCTGCGCCGGACCACTTCCGTTTTGTGATCCTTCCCACCGTGCTGGAAATTGAGGAAGCGGTCCGCAGGATTTCGACGTTCCTGGCGGCCTACCGCACCCGTCTGGCGGCCTGAGGGCAACGGCCCGGCAACACTTCGGCCCGAGAACTAACCGGCACCTAACGCTGAGGAAACCCGGCCGCAACATTGCCCCGCCACACTGGAAGAGCCGGCAAGCGCAGGCACCAGCTCCAGCCAGGAGGCCGCCATGTTGAAGGAAGCCAAAGCCCATGTAACACGAGTCCGCGCCCTGGACCAGCTCCACCGCGGCGACGAAATCGAGGCCCGCCTGTCGGTGGGCCCCAGCTACGATGACGTGGTCATCCGGCGCGGCAGCGTCCAGGAAACCGCACCCGGCATCGGAGTGGTGTGGATCATGGACCATCACACGGGAATGCGCAAAGCGATCAACACAGACGAATGCAGGATCTGGCGGATCGTCTGACCCGGCTTCGGGCGCAGGGGCTTCGTGTGCGGGTGAAGGCAGCGGCGCTGGCCAGCGGCGGGTGTAGTCAGTAAGGACTGCCCGCCGGCCAGCAGCCGGCCGAACCACCTCACCCCGGACCAGGCCGCGACAGCGAGTGCAGCCATTCGATCGCGCCGTCTGTCATCGGATGGGGCACTCCGAGCGTTTCAAGGAACGAGCGGGCATCGCACATCTCGGCCGCGCGCCGTTCGGCGTGAACGGGCGTGCCCTCAAGTATCCGTGACACCACGGCAGGACCCGACGGGCCGAGCTCCGAAGCGATCTGGTCGATGATCCAGTCCTCCGCCCCTGCCGCGCGGGCGGCAGTGACGGATTCCAGGACCGCCGCGGCGAGGCCCTTCATGAAAACACTGCGCAGCAACTTCAGCCCGGCAGCATCGCCGGCCTCGCCACCCACGCTGGTGGCAGGAATCTGCAGCCCCCTAAGGATCGACTGCAACTCCCCTGCCCCCGAACCACTCAGAGCCAGGGGCGTCCCGATCCGCGAGCGGGGAACCGGCGCCAGGATGGCCACATCGATGAACGCAATGCCATGCTCCTCCGCACGTTCCGCGAGCCGCCGCTTGTCAGCCGGGCCGGCTGTGTTCATGTCGGCGAAGATTCCCCCCGGTTCCATCACCGGCAACGCCTCTTCGAGGACAGCGCCCGCCGCACGGCCGCCCACCAGGCTCAGCACGAGCGCAGCCCCGCGAACTGCAGTGCCGACGTCGTCCGCGGAACGGACGCCGGCGGGCACGGCGGAAACAAGCGGATCAGTTGCCGTGACGCTCAACCCCAGCCGGGCGAGGTCGGCTGCATAAATGCTCCCGGCTTCCCCGAGACCTAAAACGGCGACGCGCATGGGGAAACTTCCCTCCGTTGCTCCTAAGATTGTAGACAAAATGGTGGCCACCGCCCGTGGTCCCGATGTTCCGGCGATTTTGGGAGTGTGAGTACACATGTCGTCAACGCTTGAGAATGCTTTACGGCCGGCCGACGCGGAGGCCGGTGCGGACCAGAGAGTCACCGACGTCATCCGCGACGCCATCATCCGGGGCGAGTACGTACCGAACCAGCGGCTCGTCGAAGCAGACCTCAGTGCGGCGTTCTCTGCGAGCCGGGCCACTGTGCGCACCGCGCTCCTGGAGCTCGCCGGGGAAGGCCTGGTGGAACGGCTGCCGAACCGTGGATCCCGGGTCCGGGCAATCTCCGTGGACGAGGCCATCGAAATTCTCGAGGTCCGGATTGGCGTGGAGGGCCTGTGCGCCGCCAAGACCGCCGCCAGCCTCACCGACGAGGACGCCGAAGCCTTCGGCCGCCTCCGCGCTGCGATGATCGAGTCGGTCGCCGAGGGTGACCTTGTCGAATATGCGCGGCTGAACCGCTACCTCGACGTCAGGGTCCGTGAACTGAGCAATCATGCCACCGCCTCCGATGTGCTGGCCCGGCTGCACGCCCAGAGCGTCCGGCACCAGTTCAAGTTGTCCTCCCGGCCCCAGCGGGCGAAAGTCTCGGTGTGGGAGCACGCGGCCATCATCGACGCCGTCGTGGCCCGCGATCCGGACGCTGCCGAGCAGGCAGTGCGCAGCCACCTGCTGAGCGTCATCGACGCACTTCGCGATATTTCATCCTCTGAGTCCGGTCCGCCCGCAGCACCCTGATCCTCAGCTGGCGGCGGCCCCCGCCGTGCGCCAGCCGCCGTGGTATTCCGTGCGGGCAGTCACGGCGTAGGGCGCCGGGCTCACAACCGCCCGCACGCTGAGCTGCTCGTGCTTCTCCACGGTGGTCTTGCGCGATCCGCCGTCCGGTTCGCCCCAAATGACGCGGACTTCGGTGCCAATTTCGACGTCGGGGTCCACCGTCGCCAAGGACAGGCCGCGCCGTTCGTTGGCGGTGACACCGGTGAAGAGGGAAAGCCCCACCCCCGTGCCGTCAGCGTCCACCACGGAGTCGTAGTTCGATGAGCCATAATTCGCATTCGGGATGTCGAAGAACTGGTAGCCCGGCTTGTCACGGTCAAGGAATGAGGCCCAGATCTTTGCGAGGTCCTCGTCGTTCCAGGCGAGCGTGACCTTCTTGCGCTGTGAAGCGGGGTCCAACTTTTCGAGGGCATCGCGGCCGATGAAGTCGTGGTCGAACTTCACGAACGAGCCGTAGCCGAGCTCCCATGGCGTCAGGTAGTAGTCCTCGATGTTCCCGGAAACGTAGGAACCGGCCAGCGCATTGATCGCTTCGTAGCTCGTGGCCGGCAGCCACTCCCGGTACGCGAGCTCGGCGTCACTGCTGTAGATCGCCGGCAGCGGTGACGGGATCCAGCCAGATTCCAAGGTGTTAGAGGAGTACGCACGGGAACCGCAGGGTTCGATGCCGAACTCTGTACCGGCCTCGAGTACCGCGTCGCGGATCTTCCCGTGCTGTTCGTAGGGCCCCCAGATCTCCAGCCCCGGGGCTCCGGCCATCCCGTGGCGCAGGGTGCGTACCTGTTCCCCGCCAATATTCAGGTGCCCCATGTGGAAAAACTTCACCTGTTCAAGCTTCCCGTTATTGAGCTTCTCGATAATCTGCCACGCATTCGGGCCCTGGATCTGGAAGCGGAAGAACTCCCGCCGGACGGCCTGGCCATACGGGCGCGACGGCGACCGGTCGTCATAGGTGCATTCGACGTCGTACCCGCCTGTTTCGGCGTGGAACTGGAGCCAGTTCGCGGCGGGAGCACGTCCCACGTACACGAACTCGTTCTCAGCGAGGTGGAAAAGGATGCCGTCACCGATCACGCCGCCATTGGAAGCCGTCGGCACGAACTGCTTTGCCGTGTTCACGGGGAAGTTGGCGAAACTGTTGATGCCGGTATCCGAGAGGAGCTTGAGCGCGCCGGGGCCTTTCATGAAGAAGTTCACCATGTGGTGCGACTGGTCATAGAGCACCGCTGTCTCGCGCCAGGCGCGCTGCTCACGGCGCCAGTTCGTGAACTCCGCCGGGACCACAGGGTAGATGTAGGTGCCAAGTTGGGAGTTGCGCAGCAGTTCGACGGTGTTGCCTGCCTCGTCGAGCACATCCTGCAGGGACTTGCTTGCCATCAGGTTTTCTCCTTCGGTACTGGTCGGGTTCCTTGGCCGCGCACCCTTAGGCGGCGCGGTAGCTCTCTCGCGCGAATTGCACGAACGGCGCAGGGGCCACCGTGGCGCGCACGGCCACCTGGCGGTGCGGTTCCACCTGGAGCTTGGTCGAATTGGGTTCTTCGCCCCAGAGCACGCTCACCTCAGCACCGATCTCCGCCGTGCCCGGATCCAGGCTGGCGAGCGAAACGAAGGACTGCTCATTGGCGATATAGCCGCAGTCAAAGGACTGTCCGATACCGGCACCGTCCTGGAGCACATGATCCACCTGGTATAGGGCGTACCGTGCTTTGGGCAGTTCGATGTACTTTGCCGGGAGGCCCGGCCGCAGGAGCGAGCCAATCGCCTCCTGGACGTCGTCCGGGTTCCACACCAGCGTCACTTTGCGGCGGTGCGAACCCTGGGGCAGGCCCTTGAGCGCGTCGCTGCCGACGAAGTCGTGATCGAAGGCCACCGATCGCCCGTAATCCAGGTCGTACGGGGTCAGGTAATAATCCTCGATGTCCGCCGAATCGAAGCTGCCGCCCAGCGAGCCTGCGGCCGGGGCCGGAAGCCACTCGCGGTAGGCCCGGAGCGCGTCATCGGAGAAGATCGCCGGCACCGGCGAAGGCACCCAGCCCGATTCTAGGTTCGCGGTTGAGTATCCCTTCGCCCCCACCTGGGTCAGGCCGAACTCCTCGCCGGCCTCCAGCAAAGCGTCCCTGACCCGGGCGCCGTCGGCCCACGGTCCGAAGAGCTCGTAGCCGGGCTGGCCGGCCATCCCGTGCCGGATACTGCGGACCTCGAGCCCTGCGATCGGGAAGCGGCCCATGTGGAAAAAGCCGATCTGCGGAATGGGGCCGCCAATGAGCTTCTCGACGATTGCAGGGGCGGTTGGTCCCTGCAGCTCGTACCTGAACAGCCGCGGGTCCCCGGGACGGACAATGGAGTTCCCGTCCCGCTCCACCTCGACGTCGTGGCCCCCTGTTTCGGCATGGAACTGCACCCAGTCGATCACCATCTGGTGCCCCACCAGGTTGTAGGAGTCCTCCTCGAGGTGGGCCAGGATGGCGTCACCGATCAGCTGCCCCTGGTGGTTTACCGCGATGAACTGCTTGGCCCGGTCCACCGGGAACCTGGCGAAGGAGTTCACGGCGAGCCCGCTGAGCAGGCGCCCCGCACCGGGCCCCCGCACGAACAGATCGGTCATGTGGTGGGACTGGTCAAGCAGGGCGCAGCTGGTCCGCCAGGAGTGCTGTTCGGAGCGCCAGTTGCTGAACTCGAGGGTCACCGGGAAGACGGTGGGCCGTGCCTGCGAGTTCCTCAGCAACTCCACCGGAGAGCCCAGCCGACCGATCGCGGCGTGCAGGGTTTCGGTCATTGCAGTGTCTCCGTCACGGTGAACTCCTTTGTTCGGGCCCGCCACGGAAATGGACGGCAGGCTCCTGAATCGTGAGTCTAGAACATGCATGTCAGGATTGGTAACAAAATTGTAGCCGGAGGCTTGATTAAGGTGCCAGAGCGTGGTTGTCTGGCACTGTCCGCTGGTGCCGTGCTGTTCGAGGATGCGGGAGCATCACGGGATGCGGAGCGATCCGGGGAGGACCACATCATGGCCACGAAGGGCACTGTGCTCGTGGTGGGGGCTCATGGGTGCGACTCCGTATGGCGGGCCGGCGGCGACTACCCGCTGCTGCCGAGCCGCGAACTGCTCGATAAGCTCGTCCGGATCTACCGGCGGGTGCAGCCGACAGTGGTGCTGACCCACCCGCTGGTGGACCCGTACAACGCCCATCATCCGGCCGCTGCCTGTGACCACTGAGACCTCTGAGACCTCCGACAACCATCCCTGAGAGAGGACAAGTCCATGACCGGGTTCACCTCGTTCGACATCGCCCACCTGGGGAACGTGGAGCTGCTGACTCCCACCTTCGAGAAAAGCCTGTGGTTCTTCAGGGATCTGCTTGCCATGCGGGTGGTGGCGGAGACCGGCGGTGCCGGGAAGCCCAGCTCCGTGTACCTGCGAACGTGGGACGAATACCAGCTCTACACGGTGAAGCTGACTGAATCAGCTGATGCCGGCGTGGGGCGGACATCATTCCGGACAACGAGCCAGGAAGCGCTTGAGCGCAGGGTTGCGGCAATCGAGGCGACGGGCCTCGGCGTCGGCTGGGTTGACGGCGAGGTGGGCACGGGTCCCACCTACGCGTTCCGCGACCCCGACGGGCACGATCTGGCGATCTACTACGAAACCGAACGGTACGTGGCCACGGACGACAAGCCGGCACTGAAGAACCAGGCTTCCGCTTTTCCGGGCCGCGGCGTCAACGCCCGGCGCCTGGACCACATCAACTTCCTTGCCAAGGACGTCGTGGCCAACGGCGAGTTCGTCGCCTCGACACTGCGGGGACGTGAAAGTGAGCGGATCAAGCTCGACGACGGCGGTTACGCCGCGTGGTGGTTCCACTTCAACAACAAGTCCTACGACATCGTGTATTCGGATGACTGGCTCAAGCACGGCAACCGCCTCCATCACGTCGCCTTCGCCCCGGACACCCGGGAGGACATCCTCAAGGCAGCCGATATCTTCCTCGAGAACGGCATCCACATCGAGTCCGGCCCGCATAAGCATGCCATCAACCAGACTTTTTTCCTCTACGTCTGGGAGCCGGGCGGAAACCGCATCGAACTCGCCAATGCCGGCGCCCGGCTCCTGCTGGACCCGGACTCGCCTGTGGTGGAGTGGACCCAGGAGGAGCGCAGGAAGGGCCAGGCCTGGGGCATGAAAACGATCGAGACGTTCCACACCCATGGAACGCCGAACGTCCAGTGACGAGAATGAAGTTATCCGGCAGTACTGCACAGAGAGGTGCTTGAGTCATGACCAACACAGTGAACACAGCGGCCCCGGTGACAACGGGGCTGTACATCGGGGGCGTGGAGCGGCAGGCCGCCGGCGTCCTGGAGGTAGCCGATCCCGGAAAGCCCGGCGTCGTCGTCGGGTACGCGGCAGCGGCAGGTCCCGGTGACGTGGACGATGCGATTGCCGCCGCGAAGGCCGCCTATCCCGGCTGGTCTGCACTGAGTGCACGGGAACGCGCCGAGCAGATGCGCGTCGCCCTGGAAGGCATCGCTGACTTCCGTGATGAGGATGCGGCCATCCTGTCGCAGGAGAACGGGAAGATCCGGATGGAGGCGTGGGTTGATTCCCTCGTGTTCGAGATCCGCTGGAACCTTGCACTCGCGCTGGCCGACGAAGTGGATGCCACCAAGGTGCTCCCGCCGGCACCCGGGATCCCCGTCTCCACCACCGTCGCGTACCAGCCGCTGGGCGTGGTGACGGTCATCGTGCCGTTCAACTGGCCGATCGCGATCCTGGCCGCCTCCTTGCCGCACGCACTCCTGGCAGGCAACACCGCCATTGTGAAGCCCCCGCCCACCACTCCGCTCGCCACAACCCGCGTGGTCCAAAGGATCGCGGAGAAGCTCCCGGCCGGCGTGCTGAACGTCGTCACGGGCAAGGACGCTGACGTGTCAGCCCTCATTACCAGCCCTGATATTGCCAAGGTCTGCTTCACCGGAAGTGTGGCCGGCGGCAAACGGATCATGGAGATGGCCTCGAAGTCCCTGACGCGGGTGACCCTGGAGCTCGGCGGAAACGACGCCGCCGTCGTTCTGGAGGACGCAGTCCTGGACGACACCCATCTGGACCGACTGTACGCCGCGATCTTCGACACCACCGGGCAGATCTGCATGAACGCCAAGCGGATTTATGTGCACCGGTCCCGCCTGGACGAGGTGGTCGCGGGGCTCTCGGATCGGCTGGACAAGGCCGTCATCGGCTACGGCCTGGACGAGGGCACCACGATGGGCCCGCTGCACTCCCCAGTCCAGAAGGCGTTCGTCAGCGAGATCATCGAAGAGGCGAAGGCGGCCGGAGCAGACGTCCGGGAGTTCGGGACGCTGCCGGCTGATCCGGATCTGGCAGGCGGCAACTTCCTGCGCCCCGCCCTGGTGATTGACCCCGACCCGTCGCTGCGCGTTGTCACCCAGGAGCAGTTCGGCCCGGTCATTCCGCTTATCCCGTTCGACGCCGAGGATGAGGCCATCCAGGCCGCCAATGATTCGTGGTCGGGGCTCTGCGGCTCGGTTTGGACCGCCGATCCGGACGCGGCAAACCGTGTGGGCGCCCGGCTGGTCTGCGGCTACGTCTGGGTCAATGACCACGGCGCCACCCGGCTGGACCTGCGGGCCCCCTTCGGCGGGATGAAGCAGTCCGGCATGGGCCGGGAGCAGGGGATCGAGGGCGTCCGGGCGTTCCAGGACACCCGTTCGATCGCCCACCTGGAGCCCGAGGCCGCACCCCCAGCCCCACGGGAAGGCTGAGTCGCCGGCGCATCCTGGCACCCACCGCTTTACCTATGTACATTCCCTATACGCATAGGTAAAGTGGTGGGTGGGCGCAACGTTGCGTCCCGCCGAAAGGATTTGCGATCGTGACTAAAATCTCGCACGCGACCAACCGTGCCGCATCGCTGGAACTCATGAAGGATTTTTCGCTTGAGATGACCGGGAAGGACATCCCCGCGCTCATCGAGGCCAGGCCGCTGATCCCCCTTGGCACCAGAATCAATGTGACCTTCCTTGGCAACGAAGACCTGGAAATGCGGGTCGCCGCAGCCAGGGCCGTGCGCGAACTCGGCTTCGTCCCCGTCCCGCACATCTCGGCCCGCCGCCTGAAGTCCCGTCAGCAACTCGAGGAGTTCCTCGGACGCCTCCAGGAGGTCGATGCCGCAGGACACCTGTTCGTGATCGGCGGTGATCCTGCCCAGCCTGAGGGTCCCTTCAGTGACTCGCTGTCCGTGATCAACAGCGGCCTCCTGCAGCAGTTCGGAGTCCGCGAAGTGGGGACCTCCGGCTACCCTGAAGGCCACCCGGACATCCCCCGGGAGACCCTGTGGCGGGCGCTGGAAGACAAGACGGCGGCGCTGCAGGAGCATGGCCTTGACACTGTCATCGTCACCCAGTTCGCGTTCGACACCGATCCCGTTGCCGACTGGATAGACGCCGTCCGGGCGAGGGGCATCAACGCGGCCATCCGCGTGGGCACGCCAGGCCCGGCCGGGGTCAAGCGGCTCCTGGGCTTCGCCCGCCGCTTCGGCATCGGCGCCAACGCCATGATCGTGAAGAAGTACGGTTTCTCCCTCACCAACCTGATGGGGGTTGCCGGACCGGACAACTTCGTCAACGACCTCGCCTCCGTGCTCGCCGAACACTCTGCAGGCCGCGGCCCCGGCCTGGTCGGACAGGTCGGACTGCATTTCTACACCTTCGGTGGACTGGCGGAAACCGCCGGCTGGGTCCGCCGCTTCAACTCCGGGCAGGAGTGAGGCGGCAGCCATGGCTGTGCACACCCAGGCCAAGCGGGACCAGGCCTGCCTGATAGTCCACGGGCCCGACCAGCCGGGAATCGTCGCCGCCGTCGCGGCCCTGGTTACCCGCAACAACGGAAACATCATCACCCTCGACCAGTATTCGTCCGATCCCACCGGGGGCGATTTCTTCCAGCGGGTGGTTTTCAGCAGGCCAGACCTGGCGGTCGCCATGCCCGGGATCGAGGACGACCTCGAAAAGACCCTGTCCCCGCTGGGGCTGGCCTGGACCCTCACCGACCAGTCCGTTCCCAAGCGCATGGCCATCCTGGTCTCGACGTCGGACCACTGCCTGCTGGAACTGCTCTGGCGGCACCGCCGGGGTGAGCTGCCAGTGACCATCCCGATGGTGATCTCCAACCACACCAATACTGCCGAAGACGTCCGGTCCTTTGGCGTGCCGTTCTTCCATGTGCCCTCGCTCGACGCCGACAAGTCCCACGCGGAGGCTGAGATCCTGAAGCTGCTGGCGGGGAACGTGGACTTCGTGGTTCTTGCGCGCTACATGCAGATCCTGTCGCGGGATTTCCTGGACCGGGCAGGGGTGCCGCTGATCAACATCCACCATTCCTTCCTGCCCGCGTTCATCGGTGCCGCCCCTTACCGCAAGGCGAAGGCGCGCGGGGTCAAACTGATCGGCGCCACGTCGCACTACGTGACCAAGGACCTGGACGAGGGCCCCATCATCGAACAGGACGTGGCCCGGGTGACGCATGCGCACTCGGCCACCGACCTCCAGGCGCGCGGAGCCTACGTCGAGCGGGCCGTGCTCTCACGCGCCGTCCAGTGGCACGCCGAAGACCGCGTGATCCGGCACGGCAACCAGACCATCGTTTTCTGATGCACCCAACACCGCCCCAACCCGACACACAGTACCCATCGACCAGTACCCACCGACACAGTACCCATCGACACAGGACAAGAGGTTCATCGTGGCACCCAGGAATCTGCAGGAAGTACTCGACTCATCCCGCGGCGCAGTGGACCTGCTCCGCAACTCCCAGATCGGGTCCTACATCTACCCGGTGGTTCCCGCCGACTTCCAGAACTGGATCAAGGAGCAGACCGCCTGGCGCCAAACCGCGGTGCTGTACGACCAGTCCCACCACATGGACAACCTGTTCATGCGGGGCTCCGATGCGATCAAGCTGATCTCGTCGACGGCCATCAATTCCACTGCCGTGTTCCCGGTGAACAAGGCCAAGCAGTACGTGCCCACCACCGCGTCCGGGCACGTCATAGGCGACGGCATCCTGTTCCGCGAGGGCGAGGACGAGTACACCTATGTGGGACGCGCCCCGGCAGCGAACTGGCTGCGGTACCACGGCGAAACCGGCGGCTACCCGAACCTTGACATCAGCGTGGACCGGCGTTCCCCGTCCCGGCCCTACGGCGAGCAGGTCACCCGCCAGTACTACCGGTTCCAGATCCAGGGACCGAACGCCTGGCAGGTGATCGAGAAGCTCAATGACGGCCCGCTCGAGCAGCTCAAGTTCTTCAACATGTCCACCATGACGATCGCGGGCACCACTGTCCGCACCCTTCGCCACGGCATGGCAGGTGCACCCGGCCTTGAGATCTGGGGACCGTACGCCGATCACGGCCGCATCCGCGACGCGATCGTGGAGGCCGGCGCGGAGTTCGGGCTGGTTCCGGTGGGGTCGCGCGCATATCCTTCCAACACCCTGGAGTCGGGCTGGATCCCGTCGCCACTGCCGGCCATCTACTCAGGCGAGGCCGAGCGCGGCTACCGCGAATGGCTTCCTGCCGACGGCTACGAAGCCACCGGGACCCTCGCGGGGTCCTTCGTGTCCTCGAACATCGAGGACTACTACCTGACGCCCTGGGAGCTCGGCTACGGCTCATTTGTGAAGTTCGACCACGACTTCATCGGCCGCGACGCCCTGGAGAAGGTCGATCCCGCCTCGCAGCGCAAGAAGGTCACCCTGGCCTGGGACGGCGCTGACGTCACGTCGATTTTCGCGTCGCTGTTCAACGTCGAAGGCCCAAGCTACAAGTTCTTTGACCTGCCGTTGGCAAACTATGGGTCGGCGAACTATGACTCCGTGGTCGACGCCGACGGCACCGTCGTCGGGTACTCCATGTTCACCGGCTACAGTGCCAACGAACGCCGGGCACTCTCGCTCGCGACGATCGATCCCAACGTTCCCGAGGGAACCGAACTGAAGGTCATCTGGGGGGAGCCGGACGGCGGAACCGCCAAGGCCGCCGTCGAGCCGCACGTCCAGACTGAAGTGCGCGCCGTCGTCAGCCCGGTGCCCTACTCCTCCGTTGCCCGCGCAACGTACCACGGCGGCTGGCGTACGAACTACAAGTCGGCCTAGGCTGGAAGCCGGCGTATCAGGGGGCGGTTCCGTCCCCTGATACCCGTGTCCGGCCACCAAAGGAGTCCTCCATGAGCCTGCGATACGCGCTGCTTGCGCTGCTTCGGGTGGGGCCGCTCTCCGGCTATGAGCTGCAGAAGCAGTTCTCCCTGTCCGTCGGGCACGTGTGGCATGCGCCCGACTCCCAGATCTACCCCGAGTTGCGCAAGATGGAGGCCGAGAACCTCATCGAGGGTGAGGAGCAGCCGCGCGGCCAACGGGCCACCCGGCGCGTCTATCACGTGACAGCTGCCGGCGACCGGGCCTTTATCACCTGGATGCACACGCCGCTGGAGTATGCGCGGGTCCGGGATCCCGCCCACCTTCGTGCCGCCTACCTGGAAGCGGCGACCCCGGATGCCGGACGTGAGTTCTTCCGTGCCCATATCGCCCAGTGGGAACGTGAACTGGCTCAATGGGAAGGCGAGCTCCTGAGGATTGACGAAGTCGCCAACCCGATGCTGGTCCGGCGCCTCGCCGTCACTGAACCGGAGGACCGCGAACGCACCATCGCGTTCAAACGGTTCACGTATGAGGGCCTGGTTGACCGTGCCCGCAGCGAGATCGCGTGGGCAAAACGCGGAATCCGGCTCATCGATGAGCTGGAACACTCCGGCGGCGTACCCGGAGGCGGAGTCCGGTCTGACCCGAACTCCGCCCGCGTGTAGCTACCCGAAGTTCTCTGCCGTGGCGTAACCCTTCCCGTTGTACTTCTGCACGAGGACCGATGACACCGCAGGCTGGCCGTCGGCAGTGGTATCCACCGCCGTGCCTTCGAGCATCAGCGGCGCTTTCAGGCCCTTGATGTTCCGCAGCGAGGTCATGAAGCTGTCGCGGGTGGGCTCCTTCATGTCCTTGAAGGCCTGCTCCAGCGTGGCCCCCACCATGTAGCTCCACATGCAGTGCGGGAATGCCGGCACGTCGGGATAGTTGCCGTACTGCTTCAGATCGGCAAGGAATTTCACGACGTCGGCGTCCTTGGCGAATGCCGGGCTCTGCGGCGCCTTGGCGAATGAAACGGTGTAGACGCCGGGATAGGCGACGGCACCGCCGGGCTCAAGGATGGCCGTCGGGCTAGACGTGTTCGAGGGGAGGAACCAGCTGGGCTTCCAGCCGATCTGCTGTGCCTTCTGCAGCGAGGAGATCACGAGCGGAGTGATGGACATCGCGTTGAAGAAGACGTCCGCGCCCGACGACGCCAGCTGGGTGAGCTGGGCATCCACCGACGTGTCGGTGGCCTCGTACGTCTGTTCCCCGACGACGGAGATATTGGACGCACCCTTGATGGCCTCCTTGAAGCCCGCAACGTAGCCCTTGCCGTAGTCATCGTTCTGCGACAGCAAGGCGACCTTGTGCTGGGCCTTCGACTCCGCCAGCAGTTTGCCGAAGGCCGCGCCCTCGTTCTGGTAGATCGGCACGAAACCGAGCTGCCAGGGGCTCTTCTTCCGGTCGCTGAACAGGGGGTCGCCCGTCATCACGAGCACCTGCGGGACCTTGGCGCTGATGGCAGCGTCGCGGAAGGCCCGGTTGGTCGGTGTGCCCAGCCCGGCCGTCACGGCGAACATGTTGTCGGAGACCATCTGCTGGAAGTTCGCCAGCGATTTCTGCGGATCGTACGCGTCGTCGTAGGCCTTGATGTTGACCGTGCGTGTCTTGCCGTCGCCGAACTTCACCCCGCCGGCCGCGTTTACGGAGCCGAAGTAGGCGGTGACGCCTGCAACTGTGCAGGTGCCGGGGCCGGCGGTGGCGCCGCTGAGCGGGGTTGTGACGCCGAGTGTGATCGCGGTGTCTGTGATGCCCGGTGCCGCTGCCGAGCCGCCGCCGCCTTCACCGGGGGCCGTCCGGGTGCATCCGGTGAGGGAGAGCGCGGCGATCGATGCCATCGCGACGATGCCGAGAACCCCGCCTGACTTTTTTCTACTCTTCATGATCGATCTTGCCTCTCTGTTTTTTCGAGTCGCTCCGGCGCTGCCTCCGTGACTGGATGAGGCGCCGGAGTGGTCTGCGGGGGATTACCTTGTGCGGGGCGGGCCGTAGGCCGCCGGGCCAGCCTGCGGAGCACCCGCGGCAGGCTGACCAGTCCTTCAGGCAGCAGGAACAACACCACAAGGAGGATGGCACCCTGGCTGAGCGTGGTGAAGCTTGGGTCGATCGCGTTCGTCCACTGCGGAACAAGGACGTAGTAGGCCCCGCCGATCAGCGAGCCGACGATGCTTCCGGCGCCGCCGATGACCATGGCCGCGAGGAGGCTGATGGAGTGGCCGAAGCTGAGGGTTTCCGGTGAGGTGTACTGCACGGCGGCCAGGTAGAGGAAGCCGCTGGCCCCTCCATAGATCGAGGCGATGGTGAAGGCCAACACTTTGGTGCGGTACGGCGAGACACCCATGGATGCGGCCACGGCTTCGTTTTCCTTGACCACTCCGAACGCCCGGCCGTACTTGCCGCGTACCAGGTTCCGGGCCAGGAGGAAGGCAATGACCGTTACCAGCAGGATGATGTAGAACTGCCACTGGTCGTTATAGAGATTCGACCACTCGGGTGCATCAGAAAAGCGGGCCGAAATACCCTGCGAGCCACCGGTGAATTCATCCAGGCGCTTGGCCAGGGGGACGCCGACGATCGGCAGGGCGATAGTGACCATCGCGATCGCGAGGCCGCCCAGGCGGGCAGCCGCGAGAGCCACCAGCAAACCCACAAGGCCCGCGACGGTGCAGGCAGCGAGGAACACCACCACGATGTTCCATTCCTGGTTGACCCCGTAGGCGGTGACGTAGGCCCCGAGCCCTACGAAGAAGATCTGCCCGAGGTTGACCTGCCCCGTGTAGCCCATCACGATGTTCAAACCCAGTACCGCGACGGCGTACACACCGATGCGGACCAGGGTCAGGTTTGCAATTTGCGGGAGGAAGAGCGGCGCGGCAAGCAGCACAATCGCGAGCAGCGCAATGATGGCGATCCGGGCTGACCGGCTGCTGAGGACCGTTGATGCCTTGCTCATCAGACCCTCACCACGAGCTTTCGCCCGAACAGGCCTTGCGGACGCAGGATGAGGATGACGAAAATCAGGGCAAACGGCACTGCGATCTTCAGATCATGGCCGATCAGGGGGACGTAAACGGCTACGAGGTTCTCCAGCACGCCAATTGCCCATGCGGCGACGACACAGCCGACCGGGCTGCTCAGCCCGCCCAGGATGACGGCGGCGAGCGCGTAGACGAGCGCTGTATCAAGCATGCCGGGAGTCAGCGTCAGCTGGGGAGCGACCAGGATGCCTGCGATCGCCCCAAGGGTGGCGGCCAGGCCCCAGCCCACCATCAGCAGCCGGCCCACCGGCAGGCCCGATAGCGCAGCAGAGTCCGGATTATCGGCCACCGCCCGCAGCGCGAGCCCCAGCTTGGTGCGGAGGAAGAGCACCTGCAGGACCACCATGATCACCACGATGGACACCGTCGTCGCGAGCGACCGCACACTCACCACGGCGCCGAGGATCTCAACGCTTGTCAGGGGGAACAGTGACGGGAAGCTGAGGTTGTTATAGGTCCAGATGATCGCAGCAATGCCGGTGACAAGGGTCAGCAGACCGATGGTCACCACAACTGCTGTGTCCGGGTCGCCACGTTCGAACCGGCGGACCAGGAACCGCTCCACAAGCGCGCCGATGAAGAACGAGAGCACCACGGCTGCGAGGATGGCGAGGACGAGCGGGAGCCCGAGCTGCAGGAAAGCATAGGCGAGGTAAGCGGACAGCACGGCCAGGCCGCCCTGGGCAAAGTTGATCAGCCCGGTCGCCTGGTTCACCAGCACGATGGCCAGGGCCAGGGCCGCGTAGACGGAGCCGGTTGCCAGGCCGTCGACCACGAGCTGGATGAAGGTACCCATGGTCGTCAGCCTCCCAGGTAGGCACGGCGGATCTCGTCCATGCCCTTCAGTTCGGCCGAGGATCCAGTCAGCACGTTGCGTCCTGTTTCCAGCACGGTGGCGGTGTCGACGAGCGAGAAGGCGAGGTTGGCGTTCTGCTCGACCACCACCATGGCGATGCCTGATTCAAGGCGCAGCCGCCGGATGGCCTCGTACACTGTTTTGGCGGTGCTTGGCGCCAGCCCGAGGGACGCTTCGTCCAGCAGAAGCAGCTTCGGTTTGGCCATGAACGCACGGGCAACTGCCAGCATCTGCTGTTCGCCGCCGGACAGCGCCGCCGCCCGGGAGCCGATGCGGTCCTGGAGCTGCGGGAACAGGTCCAGGCAGTAGTCGACGTCGGCGGAAATCTCCTGCCGGCCCTTGCGGAGGTAGGCGCCCACCAGGAGGTTTTCGCGCACGCTGAGCTGGCCCAGGGTGCCGCGGCCTTCCGGTACGTGGGCGATCCCCAGGGCAGCGACCCGGTCAGGGCGGAGTCCGCGGATATCCCGTCCGTCGAACATGATCCGCCCGCCGGTGCGAACCGTGCCGCTGATGGCGCGCAGCGTGGTGGTCTTGCCCGCCCCGTTCGCGCCGAGGATGCCCACGGAACCGCCCTCCGGCACGCTGAGCGAGACGCCGTCGAGCACTTGCACAGGCCCGTAGGACGCGGTCACGTCGGCGAGTTCAAGCAGCGTCATCCGCGGCGTCCTTCCCGATGTAGGCCTCGATGACGCGGGGGTCCGACTGTGCCTGGGCCGCAGTGCCCGCCATGAGCTTGCGGCCGTGATCGAGCACCACCACCTGGTCGGTGAGGGCCGAGATGAGCCCCATGTGGTGCTCGACAATGACAATGGTGATGTCCTGCTCGGCGCGGATGCGCTTCACAGTGTCGATGAGTTGCTGGACCTCAGCGTGGGACAGTCCGGCGGCCGGCTCATCGAGCAGCAGCAGGGAGGGCCTGGAGAGCAGGGCGCGCCACAGCTCAACGCCTTTGTGGAGCCCGTGCGAGAGCTCATCGGCGGGCCGGTCCGCGGCCCATCCCAGGCCTGCGCGGTCGAGGAGCTCAAGCGCCTCAACCCGCATCGACTGTTCAGCACGTGCGGTATTGGGGAGCCGCAGCGCCCATGAGACGGGCCCTCCGGGGAGCCGGGTGTGGCCGCCGAGGAGGACGTTCTCCAGGACTGTTGAATGCAACTGCAGTGCCGGATGCTGGAAGGTCCTCGCCAACCCGAGGCGCGAGAGGTGGGACGGCGCGCTGCCCAGTACTTCGGTGCCGTTGATGGTGATTGAACCGGAGTTGGGCTTGTAATGACCGCTGATGCAGTTGAAGAGCGAGGTCTTGCCGGCGCCGTTGGGGCCCACGAGGCCGAAGATGACGCCCGGCTCCACGTCGAAGCTCACTTCCTGCAGCACCTTGACGCCGCCGAAATGCAGGTTCACGTCCTTCAGGCTCAGGCTTGCGGCCACCCTGTACCTTCCTGTCGCATCATTGCTCGGGATAGACGCGTCCGTCACGTCCGCACGAAACCGACGGTACGGATCTGAAACGAAATTGTCAACGATTTGGAACGAGTCTTCACCGCCCTTCGTCAGGACGTGCGGTAGCCGGCCCGCGCGTACTCGGTGAATGGTGCGGGAGCCACCTTGGCGCGCATCTCGACCTGGCGGTGGCGCTCTACCTGGGCCTTGCGGGAATTGGGTTCTTCACCCCAGATCACCACTACTTCGGTTCCGGTCCGGGCATGCTCGACGTCGATCGTGGCCAGGGAAAGGAAGGCCTGCTCGTTCGCGAGGTAGCCGACGTCGAGCGACATCCCGATGGTTTTGCCGTCCTTCAGGATCCGGTCAGTCTGGTACAGCGCGTAGCGCGATTTGGGCAGCTCGATGTACTTGGCGGGGATGCCGCCGCCCAGGATGGAGCCGAGGGCATTCGTCACGTCTTCGTTGTTCCACAACAGGGTGACCTTGGTCCGCCGCTGGTTTTCCGAGTGACGATGCAGGGCTTCCTTGCCCAGGAAATCATGGTCGAAGGACACTGAACGGCCGAGCCCGATGTCGTAGGGCGTGACGTAGTAGTCGGCGGCATCGGCAGAGTAGAAGCTGCCGCCAAACGAGCCCGCCTTCGAAAGGTCCAGCCACTCGCGGTACGCCTTTAGCTCGGGCTGGAAGATCGCCGGCGGCGGTGACGGGACCCAGCCGGACCCGAGGTTCGCCGATGAGTATCCCTTCGCACCGACCTGCGTGATGCCGAACTCCCCGCCGTCCGCCAGGAGCTTCGCATGCACGGCCGCGGCGTCGGCCCAGGGTCCCCACAGTTCAAAGCCCGGCTGCCCGGCCATGCCGTGCCGCAGCACGCCCACGCGGCGCCCGTCGATCGCCACTTCGCCCATGTGGAAGAACTTAAGCTCCGGCGCCGGCTGGCCGGTGACCTTCTCGATGATCGCGAGTGCGTTCGGCCCCTGCAGTTCGTAGCGGTAGAGCTTCGGATCACCCTTGCGGATCAGCGAATGGTCATCCCGCTCCAAGGTAAGGTTCCAGTCGCCGGTGATGATGTTGTACTCCACCCAGTCGCTCAGCATGGGCAGGGCCACGAGGTCGAACGAGTCCTCGCCCAGGTGGAACAGGATGCCGTCGCCGATGAGGAAGCCATCATGGTTAACGGCGACCAGCTGCTTCGCCCGGCCCACGTGGTAGGCGGCCGCCGAGTTGGTGCCGATCCAGGTGAAGAACTTCGTCGCGTCGGGGCCGCTGACGAAGAGGTCCGCCATGTGGTGCGACTGGTCCAGCAACGCGCACGAGTCCCGCCAGGACGCCTGCTCACTGCGCCAGTTGCTGAACTCCGGCGTCACCGGAAAGGTGAAGGGCCGGGACTTGGCATTGCGCAACACTTCGACCGCGCTGCCCCCCTGCTGGTCGATGGCGGACTGAAGGCTCTGGTTGGTCATGACGGTTCCTTCCTGTTGAGGGCCGTACCGGACGGGGGCGGCACCGCGGTACTGCCTATCCCCCTGCCACAGACTGGATAATGAGCACTTCCTGGCCCGGGGCCACCTCGGTCTCCAGGCCGTGGAGCCGGCGCACTTCGTCGCCGTCCACGTAGATGTTCACGAACCGGCGAAGGGCACCGGTTTCGTCGCGCAGGCGCCTGGCAAGCACCGGGTAATCCCCTGTCACCGCATCGAGCAGGGAAGCAACTGTCCGCGGCGCGTCGGCGGACGCAGTCAGCACCGACTGCCCGCCGGCCAGGGGCTGGAGGATGCTGGGCAGCACCACGCTGATGTCAGGCAAGGGCAGCAGCACCAGCTACGACGGCGGCCCGAACGCACAGGACATCCGGCAGGTGGGCCGCCACCTCGGCAAACGTCTCACCTTCGTCCGGGCTGGCGTAGACCGTGCCGCCGCGTGTACCAAAGTAGACGCCCGCCGGTTCTGCCGTATCCACCGCGGCGGCGTCGCGCAGGACGCTGTTGTACTCGTGCTCGGGCAGGCCCGTATCCAGCCTCTTCCAGTTGGCTCCGGCGTCGTCGGTGCGGTGCACCGCGAGCTTTCCTTCCGGCGGGATCCGCTCGCCGTCGGCCTTCAGCGGAACCACCCACGCCGTTCCCTCGCGCCGCGGATGCGTCAGCATCACAAAGCCGAAATCGGCGGGAAGCCCCTCAGCGATGGAATTCCAGTTCTCGCCGTTGTCATCCGTGCGGTAGACGCCGTGGTGGTTCTGCGCGTAGAGCCGGCCTTCGACGGCGGCATCTGCCGCAATTTTGTGGACGCACTGGCCGAATTCGGGGTTGGGGTCCGGCATGAAGTAGGCCGAAATCCCTTTGTTCCTGGGCTCCCAGGAGCTCCCGCCGTCGAGCGAGCGGTACACCCCGCCCGTACTCATGGCGATGTGGACGTTGTCTCCGGCCGGGTTCACCACGATGGAGTGGGCAGCAGCGCCGCCGTAGCCGGCACCCCAGTCGCTGCGGTGGGGGTGGTCCCAGAGCCCGCGGTTGAGCTCGAAGTGCTCGCCGCCGTCCGTTGATTTCCAGACGGAGATCGGTTCGGCTCCCGCCCAGACGACGCCGGGGCGCGACGCTGCGTCCGGATAGATCTGCCAGATGCGTTCCACCGCGGCTCCTGTGTCTTCAGGGAAGGTGATGGCGCCATGTTCCGGTTCGGACCACGTGGCGCCAAAGTCATCGGAGTGGGCCACCGTTGGTCCCCAGTGCTCTGATCTGACACCCACCATGATGCGCGTGCGGCCCTCCCGGGTGTCTATTCCGATGCTGGGGATTTCGCTCATCAGGAAATGCGGGCCGGAGAAGGACCATTGCTGCCTGTCCTGGCTGGTGGCCAGCCACAGGCCTTTCTTGGTCCCGATTGCCAAGACAAAACTCTCTGCGGTTGCCATGCACCCCATGCAACCATCAGGGCCCGGCAGCCGCAACGCTTTTCTTCACCTAGGTGGACGGGCGCCACCCCTTGAGCCGGCCCCCGGCTGCCCGCCGGTCCACGAATTCAGTCCACAAATTCCGACTGTGTTTCGACAAAATCCCAGTCGGCTTCTGTCAGGACAGAGACGGGAGTGTCCGGGTGGGGCCCACCGGCTTCGGCGATGCCCTGCACGACAAAGAGCGGCAACTCCTCCGCGCGGAGGTTTTCCCGGAGCCATTCCTTGCTTTGCAGGTCCAGATCCAGCCACCACATGAAGATTTCCATGACCCTCACGCACCTTTCATATGCTCCAACGTTATGCTCGGTCCCGCCTTCCTTCAAGGCCCACTACGTCCAAGTAGTACTTGGCCTTTTCCGGGTACTTGCAGGTATCGTCGCAGGTCAAAGCCGAGGAAAGACGAGTACCCCCTACTCGCGACCGCGATGTACCCCCACCCCTAGCCTGAAGTGGTAAGCAAGCTGGCCATGTCGTTGGGGCATCGAGAGCCGTCGCTACTCCCTCCAACCGTGGTCCGTTTCAAAACTGACGGGGAGAAACACCATGAAACGAGCCATCACAACTTTGGGGGTCGTGGGGCTGGCATTGTTCAGTGTCGCAGTACCGGCCTCCGCGGATAACGATAAACAAGAAGAAAAGCTTGTCTCAATCTGTCACGAGGGGAGCATCATCAGCCTGGCGCCTCAGGGCGTTGGCGGGCCCAACGGCCACAGTGGACACCCTGACGACATCATCGAGCCAAACGACGTTCTGCCTAACGGATTGAACTGGGTGGCCGCTGATGCCTTCAAAAACTGCGGCGTGGTCATTCCACCCGTAGTCGTGCCGCCTATCGTCGTTCCGCCAGTCGTCGTGCCGCCAGTCGAAGAAGAACCCCCGGCCGAGGAAACGCCGCCAGCTGAGCAGCCGGCAGTGGTACCTGCGGCAGGTGCGGTGGCTCCGGCAGCGCAGACGCCGGCAGCACAGTCGGCAGCGCCGCAGCGCTCAGCCACCAAACCGGCCACCAAGCCGGCCGCAAAGCCTGCAGCCAAGGTTCCCGCAGCGGCAGCCAGTGCAGTCCGCGGCACCAACCAGGGCTATAACGCGCAGACCGCGGTGGGCGGGGCAGAGGAAAGCTCCACGTGGATGGCCGGCCTGGGCCTCCTGCTGGGCGCCGGCGCCATGGTGGCGGTCCGCCGGAGGTCACGCACGGAATCTCCGACGGCGGGCTGACCCCGCCGGCTTTTCGAAGATCCATCCCGAGGGCGTCCCGCCGAACCTGGCGGGACGCCCTCGGCGCACCTCCTGCCCTCACAACGCAACCGTCCTGAATACAAATCCACCGGGCAAAGCCGGCCGATCACCAAGGGGGCAACATGGCTAAGCACTCCGGACCGCATGGCTTCCTCGGGCGTGTGTTGATCAGCAGTGTGTCGCTCCGCCGCGGCCTCCTCGGCCGGGTGTCGCTTGGCCGTGGCTGGAACCGGGGAGATCTTGCCATCCTGTTGTGCGGGATCCTGGGATTCCTTTCCCTCACTTTCGGCGCTCCCCTGCTCAATCACGGGGAACCCGCCGTGCCGGCAGCAGCTACGCCGGCAGCAGCGCTCGCACCGCCGTCGTCCGTCACGGGTTCCCTGGCGGATGCCGTCGCGGAACCGACGGCGGTTGGCGAACCGGCGCCGGGCGCAGCCACCCCGGCGGCTCCCGTCCTCCCCGAGGCGTCCGCACCCGTGCGGATCGTGTATCCCTCCGCGGCAATAGATACGGCCATCCATCCGTTGGAGCCGGACGCCTCGGCGGTGTCCAGCCGGACCCTCGTTCCGCCCACCACCATGGACGGCTACTGGCTGACTCCGTTCGGGACGCCGGGGAACGGATCAGGAAACACGACGTACATCATCGGGCACAGCTGGGAGGGCCGCGATGCCCCCTTCAACCACCTGAGCGCGGCCGCCACAGTGGGTGACGTCTTCGACGTCGTCACAGCCACGGGCAGCATCAGATACCGCGTGGACAGTGTGACCACCTACGTGAAGTCCGGCCTCAAGGACAGTCCTGTCTGGGACATCGTTCCCGACCGCGTTGTTCTGATCAGCTGCTACACGGAGGATCCGTGGGGGAAGAACGTGGTGGTCTCGGCGTCGCCGGCTGTTCCCTAAGACATCCGGCCAGCACAGCCCGTTCAGCACAGGAAAGAACCGATCCGGCGCAAATGCCCTGTTCAAGCGCGGCATACGGGCTGAGAATGGGTTCATGACGCCGGAACGATTCACTGGCCCCGCCCCGCTGCTGGTCGGGGTGATGCCCAAACAGCATCCTGAGGTGCTGCAGACCGCGGCAACGCTGGCAGCCCGCTTGTCGGCACCGCTCGTATTCGCCTATGTCGATGAGGCCAGCTACCTGGTGGAGTGGGATCCTGCCAGGTCCGCCCACCGGCTCTCGCTTCACCCCGACCAGAACGACGACGACATCCGGGCAGTGACCAACGGCCTCAAAGCGGTCATCGGGGAAGCCCTCGCGGACGCCGCCGCCGGCAGCACGCCCGTGGAGTGGACCCTGCGGACCCTGGCCGGAGATCCCGCCCGGGCCCTGGCCCGTCTGGCCGCGGAATGCAACGCCCCCATGATCATCGTCGGAACGTCCGAGAAGGGGCTGTCCCACAGGATCGCCGAGGCGCTAAGCGGTTCGGTGGGTCATTGGCTTGCCCACCACCAAAGCCGGCCGGTGCTGCTGGTTCCCTACCGGCGCCCCGCGCACGAGGACCGCGAGTGAGACCGTCGTAAAGGGCCGGGTGACCTGGGAGAGGCTCTGCGGGCTGCCTGAAGCGCTGCCCGAAGTGCTTCCCGAAGCGGCCGGAATAATAAAGCGAAAGTAGTTATTCGAGGTGGTAGCGAACCGGCATACCGGCAAGTAAGCTGGTTCAAGCAGAGCGATCCGGCCAACGTGACGGGGAGAATCTGCCCAAAGACTGCTCCGGAGTGCGTATCCCCCAATAACGCACTCCGGAGCTTTTTTGTGGCCACTTTAGGCCAGCGGCAGGGAGCTGCCAGCCTAGTCCGGGGTGGTTTTATACCCCCAGGGGGTACTTGCTTCATACCCCCACAGGGTATAAGTTTGGCCGTATGGAGACATCACAGGCAACCGCGGCCGCGGTTCATGGCTACACCGCGAACAAGGAAGCGTATCTGCGCCGGCTCAAGCGGATCGAGGGCCAGGTGCGCGGGATCGCCCGGATGGTGGATGAGGACAAATACTGCATCGACATCCTGACGCAGGTCGCCGCGGCCACCAAGGCACTTCACGCCGTGAGCCTGGGCCTCGTGGAAGAACACATCGGACACTGTGTCGTAGGCGCAGCAGCAGAGCCGGACGCCGGCCTCCGGGCTGAGGCAATTGACGCCAAGGTCAAGGAAGCGGCAGAGGCCATCGGCCGCCTCCTCCGCTGAAGCACGCACCCACAAGCACACCAGCAGTAACCAACCGCTGCCGGCCACCCGCCGGCACCTACAAAGGAGCACGCCATGAGCACCACCTCCACCGTTGTCAACGTTTCAGGCATGACCTGTGGGCACTGTGTGTCGTCCGTCAGCGAAGAGCTTGAATCACTCGCCGGAGTTGAAGCTGTCGAGGTCGAACTCAATGCCGGGGGGATCTCCACCGTCACCATCACCTCAACCGAGGAGCTCTCACCGTCCGAGATCGGCGAAGCAGTGGCAGAAGCGGGCTACCTGGTAGTCGCCAACGAGGCGTAAGAACCTGTCGATCCGGGAGCCTGCAGTGAGCACAGACCACCTCCAGCACCAGGGCACAAGGGTGCTTGAACTGGATATTGAAGGCATGACCTGTGCCTCGTGCGTCAACCGCGTGGAGCGCAAACTGGGGAAGCTCGACGGCGTGGAAGCGACGGTCAACCTCCCCTTGGAGTCGGCCCACGTAACCGTTCCGCCGGGCATCACGGATGAACAAATCACGGCCACCGTGGAAGCGGCAGGCTATAAGGCAAAGGTCCGCCCACCCCGCTACCCGGGCGCAAGTGCCAGCAGCGAGACCGGCACACGCGGCGAGCCGCCCGTCAGTGGCGACGTCGGGGGCATGCGGCAGCATGCGTCCAAGGTGGGCCCACGGGGGCAGGGTTCCCTGGCCGAGCTTGCGAGGCTAGGGGGCCACCGGGGAGGCACGAGCGAGCATGCAGAGCAAGTCGCCGGTGTCGCTGGGTCCCGGCTAAGGCCGCGGCTGATCGTGGCCGCGGTCCTGACGGTCCCGGTCTTCCTGATCTCGATGGTGCCCGCCCTGCAGTTCCCGAACTGGGGCTGGGTTGCGGGGGCGCTGGCGCTTCCGGTTGTCAGCTGGGCGGCCTGGCCGTTCCACCGCGCGGCAGCCGTCAATGCGCGCCACCTTGCCTCCACGATGGACACCCTTGTCTCCATCGGCGTCTCGGCGGCCTACCTTTTCAGCCTGTGGCAGCTGTTGCTGGATCCCCGGATGACCGAACACCCGGCCATGGCCGGGATGGAGTCCGGCGCCCTGTACTTCGAGGTGGCCGCGGTGGTCACCACGTTCCTGCTCCTGGGCCGTTTCCTGGAGGCCAATGCGAAGCAGAAAGCCGGCGACGCCCTGAAGGCGCTGCTGAACCTCGGCGCCAAGGATGCCACCGTCCTGAACAACGGCTCGGAATACAAAGTCCCCGCTGATCAGCTCCAGGTAGGCGACGTCATCGTAGTCCGTCCCGGCGAGAAGATCGCCACCGACGGAGTGGTGATCGAGGGCAGCTCCGCCGTCGACGCTTCCTTGTTGACCGGCGAATCGGTTCCCGTGGAGGTGGGGCCGGAGAGCAAGGTCACCGGAGCCACCATCAATACCTCCGGCAGGCTGCTGGTCCGGGCCACCCGGGTGGGTTCCGAAACCACGTTGGCCCAGATGGCAAGGCTGGTGTCGCAGGCCCAGACCGGCAAAGCCCCCATTGCCCGCCTCGCCGACCGGATCAGCGCGGTCTTCGTCCCCGTGGTGCTGGCCATCGCCGTGCTCACGTTTGTCCTTTGGCTTGCCTTCAACACCCCAGTGATCGAATCCGCCGAACTCCGCGCCGCCTTCACCGCTGCCGTTGCCGTGCTGGTCATTGCCTGCCCCTGCGCCCTCGGCCTGGCCACCCCGGTGGGGTTGCTGACCGGAACCGGACGCGGCGCCCAGCTGGGCATCCTGATCAAGGGTCCCCAGGTCCTGGAGGATACGCGGACGGTGGACACCATCCTGCTGGACAAGACGGGGACGGTGACAAGCGGCAAACTCGCCTTCGACACCACCCTCGCCTTCGACGGTTATGAGGACCGCGACGTGCTGCGCCTCGCCGGCACCGTCGAGGCGGCGTCGGAGCATCCCATAGCGCACGCGGTAGCTGCCGCCGCGTTCGACGGCGGGCGCGCCCCCGCCGTCGAACGCTTCCGTTCAGCCCCCGGCGGCGGCGTGGAAGGTACCGTGGAAGGGCGGACCGTCCTGGCGGGCCGGACCGGGTGGCTGACAGAGAACGGAATCAGCATTTCGGCCAGCCAGCGGGAGGCCCTCGCAGCGGCGGAAGCGACCGGCGCCACCGCGATCTGGGTGGCGGTGGACGGCGCGCCTGCCGGCATCATCAGCCTCCGTGACACCGTCAAACCCGGCTCTGCGGCCGCCATCGCCAGGCTGAAGACGCTGGGGTTGCGGCCTATCCTGCTGACCGGGGACAATGCGGCAGTGGCGCAGCAGGTGGCCGCCGCCGTCGGGATATCGCCTGACGACGTTTACGCCGGCGTCCTGCCCGCCGGAAAGGTCGAAGCGGTCCGGAAGCTCCAGGCCAGCGGCGCAATCGTGGCGATGGCAGGCGACGGCGTGAACGACGCCGCCGCCCTGGCCCAGGCGGACCTGGGCATCGCCATGGGGTCCGGTACCGACGTGGCCATCGAAGCGGCTGACCTTACCGTCATGGGCAACGATCTGGGCCAGGTGGCCCAGGCCATCGAATTGTCCCGGCGGACGCTGGCCACCATCAAGACAAATCTGTTCTGGGCCTTCTTCTACAATGCCATCGGCATTCCGGTGGCCGCGCTGGGGCTTTTGAACCCCATGATCGCGGGGGCCGCGATGGCAGCCAGTTCAGTCCTGGTGGTAGCGAACTCGCTCAGGCTGCACAGCTTCGGTAAGTAGCCCGGGAACAGAGCTTCAGGCCGTACCGAACCGCACGGCAGCCCGCGCCTTGGCCTTGACCGCCTCTTCCTCGCGGTCTTTGGCCGGCGCGTGCGTAACCAGCGAGTCCAGCAGGTGTTGAGTGATGTGGGCGATCTCGTGCACCGCCTCCTCGAACGCGTCCTCGTTGGCCTTGGACGGCTTGGTGCTTCCGCTGATCTTGCGCACGTACTGCAGGGCTGCGGCGTGCACCTCCTCGGAGGTGGCGTGCGGTTCGAAGTTGTGAAGGGTTCGGATATTCCGGCACATATGGACATGCTAGGCTCTGGAGCGCCTGGAATCGACCCCTTGCCCTGGCCCTGCCGGCCGTCTGCCCGTCAGCAGTTTCTGATGAGTGCGGGGCGGTGTGGATGGGGAGTGCTGGATGGGCAGCGGTGCCCATCGACAGTAGTTCGGGGGCCGGGATAGGTTCTAGGCAATGGATCTTCCGGATGAGCCGGGGGCCGCTGGGGATGCCGACGAGTTCGGATCCAAGAATATGAGGAGAAACTGATGGCTATTTGGGGCGCGGATGTAGAGCAGCTCAGGACTCTGGGGAACAAGTTGAAGGCCGGTGCTTCGGAGATCGAGCAGCAGCGGACCAACCTTGGCCGCGTGCTGGAGAGCACCAACTGGGAAGGCCCGGACGCACAGCACTTCCGCAGCGAATGGAACGGCGCCCACACCAGCGCGCTGAACCAGGTCATCCAGGCGCTGAACGAAGCCGGCCAGAAGGCCACCAAGAACGCCAACGAGCAGGACCAGGCTTCACGCTAGCCACCAGCACCACAAATTCACCGCGGGGGCCCGGACACAGCACAGTGTCCGGGCCCTCCCGCGTTGTCCGGCGGTCAATGCCCGGGCACCGCGGGGCAGTTGACCGCCGGACCTACGGGACGGGTTCGACGTCGTTCGCGTGGTCCAGCGGGGCAGTCCTTGCGGCAGCGGCCGGTTCGCCGTCCCCGCGCAGCTCATCGAGCCGGACCAGGATGACGCCGCCCACAATGAGGACACCGCCCAGGAGCTGGATGGCGCCGGGAAGTTCGCCCAGAAGCAGCCAGGCCCAGATGACTGCGAACAGCACCTCCGTCAGCGAGACGAAGGATGCCACCTTGGACCCGAGGGCGCGGGCCGCCATGATGCCGGAGACGTAGGCCAGGACGGTGGCAAGGATGATCAGGCCGGCCAGCGAGACCCACCAGGGCGTGATCCAGGGTCCAAGCCTTGTGTCCGCGGTGCTGAAGGCCATGGGAAGCAGGCCAGTGGCTGCGGTCAGCCACATCACGGCCGCACCCACCATCAGCCCGACCGATGCAAGCACGATGGGCGGCAGCGACTCGTTCTCCTTCGCCGTGATGAAGAAGTAGATGGCGAGGCAGACCGCGGCGGCCATTCCCCAGAGGACCCCGATGAGGTCGATTTTGACGGCTCCGGTGAAGTCCAGCACCAGGACCAGGCCGACGAGGGACAGGAGTGTTCCGGCGGACGTGGATGCCCGTGGCCGTTTCCTGCTGGCAGCCCAGAGCCACAGCACGATGAGGACGGGGGCGAGGTATTCGAGCAACAGTGCAACGCCCACGGAGAGCCGGGCCACCGCATTGAAGTAGAACAGCTGGCACGCGGCCACCCCGATCAGCCCAAAGAGACCTATGGTGACCCAGTTGTCCCGCAGCTGGTGCCAGCGGCCCCGCAATGCCAGAAGGGCAGGGACGGCGAGGATCAGTGCGGCACCGGTCAGGCGGGCTGTTACGGCAGCACCCGGTGACCAGCCTGCTTCAAGGAGGGCTTTGGCGAAGGAGCCGGAGAGTCCGAAGACCGCCGATGAAAAGAGCGCGATGCCAAGGCCGGAGCCGAGGATCGAGCGCACGGCTGCTGGATTGCGGGCGGCAGACACCGTGACCTCCTGTCAGGAGTAAAGTGGGGTAATGGTCCTGACATTACGCCCGACCCCAGTAAGGAGTCAAGATGGTCTTTGCCCCTGACACCGAGATCGCCCTGCGCGCCGTGGTGAATCTGATCAACACCGCCGCCAACGGAAGGGAAATGCTGGCTTCAGTGGCTGACCTGGACGGCTTCCTCGAGGCGGAAGGCTTCAGCGGGTCGAGGACCGGTGATGAGGCCGAGGTGGCCAGTGTCCGGGAACTCCGGGGCCGGCTGGCCGGGCTGTGGACTGCCGACGAGGACACCGCAGTAGCTACGGTCAACAGCCTCCTGCGGGAGGCCAACGCCCTGCCCCAGCTGATGAAGCATGATGAGTGGGACTGGCATCTGCACGCCACCACCAGGGAAGCGCCGCTGGCCGAGCGGATGGGCACGGAGGCTGCCATGGCACTGGCGGACGTCATCCGCAGCAAGGAGATGGACCGGATGCTGGTATGCGCGGCGGCTGACTGCGACGCTGTGGTGTTGGACCTCAGCCGCAACCGGTCCAAGCGGTATTGCGATACCGGGAACTGCGCCAACCGCGCGCACGTAGCGGCCTATCGGGCGCGGAGGGTGACAACCGGCTGATCCAGCCGGGATCGGCTGATCCAGCCCGGGTCAGCTGATCCGGCCCGGCGAATCCTACTGGTTGTTGGGGCCCTGGCTGTCGGCGTCCGGCGCCTCGGGCTGTCCGCTTTGCTTGTCCTGGGCCCGGGTACCGAATCCATGCGAAGCATTCTTGGCTGAGCTCAGGTTGACGCCGGAGCCTTTACCCAGGTGTTCGGCGTTTTCCTTGTAGCTCATGGAAAGCATGGCAGCGATCACCAGGGTGACAATGAACGCGATTCCGGCGCCCGTGAAGGCGAGATCAAACCTCGGAGCCCGCGCGCTGCCACCGGACGCGAAGACCAGGACAGCAACAAAAGCGAGCACGGCCCAGAACGCGGAGAACATCAGCGGCCCCTTCACCGAGGTCCGCAACTTGCGCGGTTTTCCTGGTTTTTGGTCTGCCAAGGTAGTTCCTCTCCTCCAGCCACGCCGAAGGCTGCTGGTCTGATGTATGCGGTTGGCCCGCGAACCGGCGGGTTGTGAACCGCGGCATTTCTACGCCGGGTAGAACCCGTTCGCTTCTAGTTTACGGCTTCGGGGACGCGGGCCGGGAATCGTGCCTCAGGCTCAGCCCGGACAGCACCCACAGAACACCGGAGATGATGGCCCCGCCGCCGGCAACGCCGAGCAAGGCGTGGGCTCCCAGGCTGATGAAAAAGGGCAGGGCAGCCGCGGCGCCCAGGCCAATCACTCCGGAAGCCACCCAGTCGCGGGCCAGCACGTGCCGCCCGCGGCATCGGAGACCGCAGTACAGTTCCGCAGCTCCAGCGATTCCGAGCCCCAGCGCCGCGACGGTCCCGAACACGCCATCACCGTGAAGCAGGAGCGCTGCGGCTCCGGCCCCGGTCAGTGCGGCCCCTCCGGCGGAGAGGATCTTGCCGGGAAGGCCGTCACGTGCAAACCCTGTTCTGGGGAGTCCCCATAGCAGCAGCAGGCCTGTGGCCAGAAGGTAGAGTCCGCCTGAAATGCCCATGACTTCGACTGACGGCCCGGGCCAGAAAACGGTCAGCGCTCCGAACGCCAGGGCGGCGAGTGCCCGCAGCAGTACCGGTTGCCACAAGTCAGTCTGCTGGGTGGTGCCTTCAGCGGTATCGGCGGGTGTCAGTGGTGGGTTCACCGGTCCAGTTTAGTGGCCCCGGCCGCTATGGCGCGCCCAGCACCATCCAGCGGTCGGACCGGGCACGCAGGCCCAGAGTGACCGCCCGGGCGCCCATGTAACCCAGGGCAAAGGCAACCCACAGCCAAACCAGTCCTGCGTCCGGGGACATTCCGGCGGCAGCTACAGCCCCGAGCAGGGGCAGGTAGACCGCGAGGTTGACCACCCCGGCCAGTGCCAGGTACCTGGCGTCGCCGGCGCCGATCAGCACGCCGTCAAGGACAAAGACGTACCCGGCCAGGGGCTGCCCGGCGGCAAGAATCCACAGAGCGTACGTCAGGACGGACTGGACTCCGGCGTCGGTGGTGAACAAGGCGCCGGCCCATGGCGCAGCCACGGCCAGCAGGACTCCGGTCACGACGCCGAATACGGTGCCCCAGCGGGTCATTGTCCGTGTCAGCAGGCGTGCCCGTGAAGGACGGGAGGCGCCCAGTTCCTTCCCAATCAGCGCTTGCGCAGCAATGGCGAGGGCATCAAGGGCGAAGGCGAGGAAGGAGAAGATGGTCATGGCCAGCTGGTGGGCGGCGAGGTTGACGGCACCCTGCCCCGTCACCACAAACACAGTTGCGAGAATGGCGATGCGCAGGCTCAGGGTCCGGAGCATGAGCCATGAACCGACCCGGGTCATCGTACGGATGCCGCTCCAGTCCGGCCACAGGCTGACGCCGTGCCGGGCGGCATTCCGCTGCACCATCACCAAATAGACGGCCGCCATGGCCCATTGGGCCAGGCTGGTGCCGGCGGCGGAGCCTGCCACTGACCAGCCCAGCCCGTAGACCAGCCACAGGTTCAGCACAACATTCAGGCCAAATCCGGCTGTGGCGACCAGCAACGGCGTCCGGGTGTCCTGCAGTCCGCGGAGGACTCCGGTGCCCGCAAAGATGAGCAGCATTGCCACCAGCCCCGGCATGGACCACCGGAGATAGTCGACGGCGAAGGCGCGCACTTCGCCTTGCGCGCCCATCAGTCCAACCAGCGGATCGGCAGTCCAGAAACCGGCCACAGCAAGGGCAACGCCCAGCAGCAGTGCCAGCCAGACGCCGTCGCGCCCGGCGGCGAGTGCCTTTCCCAGCTGACCGTGGCCGACGGCGCGGGCCACCGCGGGAGTCGTTGAGTAGGCGAGGAAAACCATGAGCCCGACGGCGGTGTGCAGCACAGCGGACGCCAACCCCACTCCCGCCAGCTGGGCAACCCCCAGATGGCCCACGATGGCCGAATCAGCCAGAAGGAAGAGGGGCTCGGCAATCAGCGCACCGAACGCCGGAACTGCAAGCCGCAGAATCTCCCGGGCGTGGGTGGCTGGCCTCGCCACGGCGGAGGGAGCGGTTTGACGGGGCACAATGACAGCTTAATGCGGCCCGCCCGGGGCGGGTCGGCCTTCCGTGACGTCCCGAGTCATGACAGGGGACACATTTCAGAGCCTTTAGTTGACACTTCAACCAATTGTCAGGGACACTCTAAATATGAATCAGTCACGCCTCACCACCACCGCACTCACCGTCCTGCGCGTCGTCCTCGGCTTCCTTTTCGCCGCCCACGGCTGGCAGAAGTTCAACGAATGGACCGTCGCCGGGACCCAGGCAGCCTTCGCCCAAATGGGTGTCCCCGCCGCCCAGATCTCCGCCCCCCTCGTTGCCGGCCTCGAACTGGCTGGCGGCATCGCCCTGATCCTGGGCGTGCTGACCCGGGTTGTTGCAGCGCTCCTGGCCCTGAACATGCTCGGTGCCCTGGTCCTGGTGCACGCTGCGGCCGGCGTCTTCGCAGACAAAGGCGGCTATGAGCTGGTCCTGCTGCTGGCCGCCGCAGCCTTGGCCCTCGCCCTGACAGGCGCCGGACGGCTTTCCGTGGACCGCGCACTGTTCGGCCGCAGGAACTCCCGGCTGGCTGTCCTCGCCTAGGGCGGACTCTTTCCCAACAGACGTAAACGCCCGACGGCGGACAGGCACCCAGGTGCCTGCCCGCCGTCGGCAGTTAATAATCCCCTGATCGTCCCGTGTGTGATCAGTGCCGTTAGCCAGTGACGCCCGTCAGCTCATTGGGAACATCCCGCAGTTCGCCGCTTTTCACCACCCTGCCGGACGTAAGGTCCACGGCGTGGATCCTGGACGTCGCCGGCTCCGTCACGTAGGCCGTGGAGCCCTGGACAAACAGCGCGGGACGGGGATCCTGCCAGATCTCCGGCTCCTCCCAGGCAGGAACCACCGGAATCGAACGAATCTCAACGCCCGTCTCCGGATCCAGGACGTGAAGCGCGCCGTCCGTCCCCAATACCAGCGCCTCCCCTGCCGGACCGCGGCCCAGGGAGCGGAAGGAGTAACTGGTCCCGAGGTCCACGAGCTGCAGCGCCCCGGTGGCAGTATCGACCAGCGATATCCGGGTGGGCCGCTCCAGCACAGCCTTCGGGTCCACCTTGTAGTCGCCCAGGATCACCGGGGATGCGGGGCTTCCTGCCTGGTTTCCCATCCGGCCGTACGGGTCAGGACTGGCTACCTTGGTGAAGGCGCCGTCCCGGTAGACCAGCATGCCGTCTTCACAGCCCGCCACCACGGTCCCACCGGCCGCCACCGCCTCGCCGTGCACGCCGGGGCACTCCTCGTTGCGAAGCAGTTCCGCACGCTCCCGGCCCTCCTCGCCGGCGGGAGCAGCCAGCAGCGCAAGCCCCCTGCGCCTCTCTTCATTGCCGAGCGTCACGAGCAACTTTCCACCCTCCAGCGGGATGGCAACGCCATGGTGGGCCTCGGGCGCGGTGTAGGCGGTGGTTGCCGGCAACCCGGTCTTGAGCGCATCCGAGAGCGTGGCAGGGTCAAAGATCTCCACTTTTCCCGTCCCGTCACTGAACAGTGCGGTCCTCTTTGCGTGGTTGACCACATGGCCCGCCTCGCCGGCAGCAAACGCGCGGCCCGTCAGCTGCGGCGGCCCAGCATAGGAGTGGCCATGGTCCCCGTGCCGCTCGGTCCACACGCCGGAATCGAACACGCGGAAGGCATCTCCCGTCGATATCAGGACATGCCTGCCGTCGCCGGCCTGGCTCAACCTGTTGAAGCCTTCGAGCCGCACTTCGGCAACAGTCTCCAAAGTCTTGGCATCAAGAACAGACACCCCTGCCGAATGCGTCAGGACCAGCCGCGGGACGGGCGCTCGGGACTCTTTTGCCTCGCCCCCTTCGCCGGTTGGACTGCTGCCGGCCGGGTCGGTTGCAGCCCCCGACGGCGGCACGGCGCTCTCGCCGGGAGCAGCTCCGCAAGCTGAGAGCAGAAGCAACGAGGCGGCGAGAATGGCCGGGAATGCAGGGGTTTGGCGGTTGGCGGGAGCGGCCCGCAGCGTATGTTTCGTCATGCGCTAATGATACTCATTATTATTACCAGCGACGGCACCTGGCCCCTTCCTGCGCTGCGGCCGACCTGCGATGACGTGGTCTTGCGATCAAACTCTCACAACGAGCATCAGTAACTCCCAGAAAACAATCAGGAAACCCTTGACGTCTACAACGTTGCACTGATAAACCTGTGAGCGATAACAAGCGCAGGCCCGCACCGCCACGCTTGCCAGTCAACGAGGCGTCCACCTGCCGCTACGAGCCCGCCGGCCATTCCAGGCCGTCCACGCACTCCCGTCCACCGCACGACCTGCGCACTACAAGCTTCCGTTCGCATTGAAACGATACAAGCTGGCCATGATGGCCGGCTTCCGCACCGCTCATCAAAGGAGATGTCCGTGATTCATCCTCCCCAAAACAGTCCGCTCAACCTGGCGGAACCTCCGCCTCACCCCGGCCGGACCCGCCTTTCCCCGGGCACCAAAGCCGTTACGGCCGCCGTCGCAGCCGCTGCACTTGCCTTTACGGGCCTGCCGGCGGTCCAGGCGGAGACGGCTCTGCCGCCCGTCGGCACCGGCTTCCGTTTCGACTTCGGGCCAGGCAGCACCGAGACCGGCTACACCCGTGTCGACGCCGCCACCGCCTATTCCGCCGACGGCAAATTCGGCTTTACGGACACCGCCGTCACCTCCGGTGTGGACCGCGGCACCGGCGACGCCCTCCGCTCGGACTTCGTCCAAGCCCAGGGCAGCAGCTTCCTGGTGGATCTGCCCAATGGCGATTACACCGTGAAGCTCATTGCCGGTGACGCCACGGAAGCCACGAACATCGCCATTACGGCCGAAAAGATGGCCAAGGTCCAGCTCACAGACAAACCAGCGGGCCAGTACCTGGAGATGGAATTTCCCATTTCCCTGGTCGACGGGCAGCTGAACCTGGACTTCAGCGGTTCGGCTGCGAAAATCAACTCACTCGTGATCGCCGCCCGCGCGCCGCGGACTGCCACTACCGACCCCGGCGTCTACCTGGCCGGAGACTCCACGGTCCAGACCTACGACGCCGGCTACGTTCCGCAGGCGGGCTGGGGCCAGATGATCGACCGCTTCTTCGATGACAAGGTGGCGTTCCGGAACCACGCCATCGGCGGCCGCAGCTCAAAGAACTTCATCAGCCAGGGACGGCTGGACGAGATCCTCCGGGTCATCAACCCCGGCGATTACCTGATGGTGCAGTTCGGCCACAACGACGCCACCTTTGGCGTGGACGACCGCTACGCCTCCCCGGCCGACTACAAGGAATACCTCCGGACCTACGTCGATGGTGCCCGGCAACGCGGCGCCACCCCCGTCCTGGTGACCCCCGTGGGACGGCGCGACTACGACGAAGCAACCGGCAAATTCCGGGTGAGCTTCCCCGAATATGTGGCGAAGATGCAGGAACTGGCTACCGAGGAAAACGTGGCACTGGTTGATCTCTCCGCCCTGAGCCGTGCCTACTACGACGCCATCGGCCCGGAGGACACCAAGTCCGTGTTCCTGCACGTCGACGCCGGGGTTTACCCGAACCGGCCTACCGGCACGGTGGACAACACCCACTTCCAGGAGTACGGCGCCATCCAGATTGCCCGTCTGGTCGCTGGCAGCGTCAAGCAGCTCAGCGTGCCGCTTGCCGTCCACGTCAAGGAGATCACGCCGCCGTCGGCCGTTCCCGCGAAGCCGCAGGGACTGGTGGCCGGAAGTGTCTCCAACGCCGGCGCCCTTCTGAAGTGGCAGCCGGTTGAAGGCGCGGACATCTACAAGGTCTACCGCAAGCTGGCCTCCGAACCGGACACCGCCTGGAAGCTGGCCACCACTGCGACCGTCCCCACCGCCAACCTCACCGGGCTGGCCGAAGGCAGGGCCTACAACGTCCGCGTCGCTGCCCTGAACGGCAAGGGGCTCTCCGAGCCGAGCGACACCCTGAACCTGACCACCAAGGAGGCCAAGTACAAGTTCGACTTCGGCCCTGTGGGAGCGCCGGTTGAACCCGGCTACACCGAGGTCAACCGCACCATGGCCTACTCGAAGGAGCGCGGCTTCGGATTCAAGGACATCAGCGTCCTCAGCGACCGCGATCGCGGCGCCGTGACAACCAACCTGCTGCGGGACTTCGTCCTCAGCGGCACCAGCTTTGAATTCCAGCTCGACGTCCCCAACGGCACCTACGCCTTGAAGACGTATCACAGCGACTGGATCGGCTCCACCCGGACCGACGTTGCCGCCGAAGGCACGCCCTACGGCCAGGTAGCCTCCAGCAAGGCCTCTTCCGCCACCAAGATCATCAACCAGGTCCTGGTCTCCGACGGTCAGCTCAACCTGACCATCAGCGGTTCGGGCCAGCGGCTCAACGGCCTTGAAGTCACCCCACTCCTGGTGGGACCCACCAACCTGCGCACCACGGCTGTGGATGCGGCAGCCGAGCCGCCCGTCGTTGATCTCGCGTGGGACGCCGTGGCCGACGCCGCCAGCTACAAGTTGTTCCGCAAGGCAACCCATGAAGCTGAACCACAGCTGATCGCAGAGAACGTCACCGCAGCGTCCTTTCAGGACAGCAGCGCCTTTGCCGGCCTGAAGTACCAGTACTTCGTCACCGCGGTGGACCACACCGGCCTGGAGTCGGTTGCCTCCAACACCGTGGACGTTGCCCTCGTGGATCCGACCACCCCGGTGCCCGCACCAACCAGCAAGGTTGACATCAAGGCCATCGAAAAGTCCAGCATCAGCCTCAAATGGCAGAGGGTCGCCGGGGCTGCGGCCTACCAGGTCTACCGTTCCACGTCCCCGGACGGGCCGTTCGAATACGTTGGCCGGGCCACCGAGGTCAACTACACGGACACTACGGTCCTGACCACCATCAAGTACTACTACCGCGTGACCACCGTGAACAAGGGCGGCGAATCCGCGCCTTCTGCGGTCATCGGGACCGACAGGGTCACTATTGTGAACCGGCAGATGGAAAAACTGGACCGTGCCCCTGTGGCGCTCCTGACGGGCGACGGCGTCCGGGTGGGCTGGCGCATGCTGGGCCTTGATCCGGAGCAGACCGGTTTCCATGTCATCCGCGACGGCGTCCAGCTCACCGTGGACCCGATAAGGAACAGCACCACGTTCCTGGATGCCGACGGGACCGCCGGCTCCAGGTACGTCATCAAGGCAGTGGGCAACGGCGCGGACCAGCTCACCGCCGAATTCACACCGGTGGCCCGGGACTACCTGGCGGTCAAGCTGGACAAGCCTGCCGACGATTACACAAAGGACGGCCAGCCTTACAGCTACTCGGCGGGCGACTCCAGCGTTGCCGACGTCGACGGCGACGGCACGTACGAGGTCATCCAGATGTGGTCGCCCTCCAACTCCAAGGACAATTCGCAGGCGGGCTACACCGGCACCGTCTACGTGGACGCCTACAAGATGGACGGCACCAAGCTCTGGCGCATCAACATGGGCCCGAACATCCGCGCCGGCGCGCACTACACGCAGCTGCTCGCCTACGACTTCGACAGCGACGGCAAGGCCGAAATCGCCATGAAGACAGCGGACGGCACCCGTGACGCCGCCGGCACCGTCGTCGGGAACGCCACTGCGGACTACCGCAACAGCAGCGGCTACATCCTGACGGGACCGGAATACCTCTCCGTTTTCCACGGCGCCACCGGCACCATCATGGACACCGTGGCCTACGATCCGCCGCGGGGCGACGTGGCAGCCTGGGGTGACGCCTACGGCAACCGCGTGGACCGTTTCCTCGGCGCAGTTGCCTACCTCGACGGCGAACACCCCTCCATGATGTTCAGCCGCGGGTATTACACCCGCACGGTACTGGCCACCTACGACCTGGTGGCCAGCAAGATCGTGAAACGCTGGACGTTCGATTCAGATATCGCCGGCGCCCAGTACCGCGGCCAGGGCAACCACAACCTGTCCGTGGCCGACGTGGATGCGGACGGCAAGGACGAGTTCGTCTTCGGTTCCATGACCATCGACGACAACGGCAAGCCGCTCTACAGCACCGGCCTCGGCCACGGCGATGCGATCCACACGAGCGACTTCGATCCGGCAAGGCCGGGTCTGGAGACGTTTGCGGTCCATGAGGAGATGGGCTCCAGTAAGAATCTCGGTGCCACCTTCCGCGATTCCAGGACCGGTCAGGTCCTCTGGAGCATTCCTGCCGTCAAAGACACCGGCCGTGGAGCCATGGGCGACATCGATCCGCGCTATGCCGGCGCCGAGGGCTGGGCCATCGGCGGCGATGCGGCCTGGAACTCCCCCGTGGGTGAACTCCGTTCGGTGAAGGGAGAACTGATTGCCAACAAGATCCCCGCAGCCAACTTCCTGGCCTGGTGGGATGGTGACCTGCTCCGCGAAATAGTGGACCACGACTGGGATGCCACCAGCGGCAGCGGAACGCCCACCATCTCGAAGTGGAACTGGGAAACCGCGTCCAGCGACAGGCTGGTGACGGCCGGTGGTGCGAAGTCGAACAACGGCACCAAGGGAACACCGGCCATCCAGGCCGACCTCCTGGGCGACTGGCGCGAGGAGATTGCCTGGCCGTCGTCGGACAGCACGGAACTGCGGATCTATACCACCACCGCGGGTACCGACGTCCGGCTGCGGACCCTGATGCACGATCCGGTCTACCGGCAGTCGGTTGCCCGGGAAAACATCGCCTACAACCAGCCGCCGCACCCCAGCTTCTTCATCGGGGTTGGCATGGAGTTGCCCGCTCAGCCGGACATTACGTACACCGCCGCCCGGTAACAGCGGAAACATCTGGTGGCCAGTGGGCCGTCAGTAGAACAGCACACCGCTTCAGGAACTGCCCTGTCCGCCCTTTGGCGGGCAGGGCTGTTCCTGTTGCGGGTTTGTGTCCTCCCCAACCCTTCGGTAACCCGGCGGCTCAGTAAGATCGCAGCATGACTGAGACCCCGGCCAACTCCGTGACCCTCCGCTTCCTGGCCGCCCCGATGGACGTGGGGCACAGCGGCTCCGTCGACGCCGGGACCGTACTGGAATGGGTGGACAAGGCCGCCTACGCCGCCGCTGTCGGCTGGGCCAAGTCCTACTGCGTCACGGCATACGTGGGCAACATCCACTTCGCGGACCCTGTAAACAGCGGCGACATGGTGGAGGTGGAGGCCACCATCGTGTACACCGGCCGTTCCTCCATGCACATCCGCACAGTGGTCTCCTCCGGCGACCCCAAGGGCGGGCCGGCCACGATGCGCAGCCAGTGCATGGTGATCTTCGTAGCCGTGGGCGACGACGGCAGGCCCATCCCCGTAAAGCAGTTTGAACCGGCGACCCCGGCAGAGATTGAGCAGCGGGACCACGCGCTGGCCCGGATCAAGGTCCGCGAACGGATCGTCGAAGCCATGAACGCACAGGAATATACCGACGCCGGGACTGCCGAACGCGTGACGCTGCGGTTCATGGCCGCCCCCACCGACGTGAACTGGGGCGGGAAGGTCCACGGCGGGATCGTCATGAAGTGGATCGACGAGGCTGCCTATGTCTGTGCAACCCGCTACTGCGGGAAGGACACCGTGGCCGTCTTCTCCGGCGGCGTCCGCTTTTACCGGCCGCTGCTGATCGGCCACGTGGTGGAGGTGGAGGCCCGGCTCGTCTACACGGGAACGAAGGGGATGCACATCGCGGTCCACGTGCGCTCAGGGGACCCGAAGACCAGGGAACTGAACCTCACCACGTACTGCCTCACCGTCATGGTGGCGCGCGACGCCGAAGGCACCTCCGTGCCCATCCCCGAGTGGGTGCCGGTCACCGAGGAGGACAAGCGGCTGCATGCGCATGCGCGTGAGCTGCTTGAGATCCGGGGTACAGCGCCCGGGAACCGTCTCCCCAACCACCTGCTGCCGCGGGCCTAAGCCCGTTCCGCCAGAGGTGGGCGGACCTCAGAAGCCGCCGCCGCCGGCGTCGGCCGCCATGTTGGCGAAGCGCGAGTAGTGGCCCTGGAAGGCCACCACGATGTCCTTGGTGGGTCCGTTACGGTGCTTGGCGATCAGGATGTCAGCCTCGCCCGCACGCGGTGACTCCTTGTCATAGACGTCTTCACGGTGCAGCAGGATCACCATGTCAGCGTCCTGCTCGATGGAGCCGGATTCACGAAGGTCAGAGACCATGGGGCGCTTGTCCTGGCGCTGCTCGGAGCCACGGTTCAGCTGTGACAGGGCGATGACCGGAACCTGCAGTTCCTTGGCCAGCAGTTTGAGCGCGCGTGAGAATTCGGAGACTTCCTGCTGGCGCGACTCCACCTTCTTGCCCGAGCTCATCAGCTGCAGGTAATCGAGGATCACGAGTTTGAGGTCATGCTGCTGCTTGAGGCGCCGGCACTTGGCACGGATTTCCATCAGCGACATGTTCGGGCTGTCGTCAATGAACAGCGGGGCATCATTCATCCGGCCCATGGTGGTGGCGATCTTGGACCACTGCTCGTCTTTGATGGTGCCCTTGCGGAGATCCTGCAGGCCAATGGTGGCTTCGGCGGAGAGGAGCCGCATGGCAATCTCGTTCCGGCCCATTTCGAGCGAGAACATCACGGTGGCCAGATTGTTCTTGATCGCCGCTGAACGGGCAAAGTCCAGGGCAAAAGTCGACTTACCCACTGCGGGCCGGGCCGCGATGACGATCATCTGTCCCGGGTGCAGTCCGTGGGTGAGTTCGTCCAGCTCGTAGAACCCGGTGGGCACCCCTGTCATGCCTTCGCCGCGGTGTCCGGACGCTTCGATCTCGTCCACCGTTGCTTCCATCACGTCCTTGAGGACCACGTAGTCCTCGGCCGTGCGGCGCTCGGCCACTGCGTAGACCTCGGCCTGCGCCTGGTTGACCAGATCCTCGACCTCGCCGTCCGAGCCGTAGCCCAGTTGCACAATCTTGGTGCCTGCATTGACCAGGCGGCGAAGGATCGCCCTTTCCGCCACGATTTCCGCGTAGTAGCCGGCGTTGGCCGCGGTGGGAACGGTCTGGATGAGCTCGTGCAGGTACGCCGGGCCGCCGATCCTGTTGATCTCGGCACGCTTGGTAAGTTCGTCCGATACGGTGACGGCGTCAGCGGGCTCGCCGCGGCCATAGAGGTCGATGATGGCTTCGTAGATGGTTTCGTGCGCCGGCCGGTAGAAGTCCTGGCCGCGAAGGATCTCCACGACGTCGGCGATGGCATCCTTGGACAGCATCATGCCACCGAGAACTGACTGTTCAGCGGGAATGTCCTGGGGCGGCTTTCGGCTGGTTTCTGATCCGCGGGTTCCCTCGATCGAGTCCAGGTGCGTTACTGACAAAGCTGCCGTCCTCCGTTATGTACCGCGTGACGTCGCGGCGCGTAAAGCCAATATCTGCCGGATGCCGGCCTGTGGGTCTTCCTGACAGGCCTTCACAGCACGGCTGTGATCACAGGTCTATCAGCCGCCACTGACAACGCAGGCCGTCAGGCCAGGCAGTCCGGGGCGCGGGCGCGGGAGTTATCCCCACAATCCACAAGTTATCCACAGAGGAAGCCTTGAAGCCGGGCCGGGACCCCTGCCGCAGTGCACCAAACCTGTCTTTCGGCGGCGCGGATCGCACCCCATGGAACAGGTCTCCCGCTACGGTATCCGGCCCTGCTCCGCCATCCAAGCCCGTCCCCCCGCCCGTCTGTGGATAACCTGTGCACTAAAGGGCATAGCTTGTGCACAGCCTGTGGGTGACCCTGTGGAAACCCAAATACTTTCAGCGCTCAGATGCGTCTGACCTGCTAAAACTCTTCATCGAGGTTGTGGACTAAATATTCTTTGGTCAAACCTTCATCCACAGCTTGCGGTGGCGTGGTGCTGCTGCGGCGCCGCTTTTGGCCCTTTGAGGGGAATGATTCATGCCCTTTTCGTGATGCACGCCACACTGACCGCCCTGGTTTGACGCAGCCCTCGAGGGGACGTATGCGAGGCAAGGAATGTGCTGTGGATAACGCCGCATCTGGCATAAGCTCTAGACATGGGCGACATACTGATGATGCTGCTGCCGGCCATAATCCTTGGGGGCGTTATCTGGGCGCTCTCAACAGCCCTGAGGCCACGCGATTCCGGTATCTCGGACGCGGAAAAATACCAGCAGGACCTGGCCAGGCGCTCGGCGGAGCACTACGCCGAGCAGGTGCGGGTGGCGACGGCCGCACGTGCCAGGCTCGAAGCCAATACCCGTCCCAGCCAGAACGAGCAGCAGCAGAGCCAGCAGGAAGACAACGCCCGGGCGGCCCGGCGTGCACAGTCAATAACGGTATCCGGCCACCACGGTCACGCGTCAGCATTTGGCGGGCAACTGAATCCGCAGCTGGCCCTGCAGCTGAAGACCCTGGCCGGCAACGGGCATAAAATCGAAGCCATCAAGCTCCTTCGCCAAGCAACCCAAACAGATCTGGCCACCGCCAAAGAGTATGTAGATCGGCTTTAGAAATGGAATCGCTAGTGATCCCCATCATTATCCTGGTGGTTGTTGCCGCCGGAGTAGCAGTGGCAGCCCGCGCGTTCAGCAGGCGCCAGTCGTCCGTCAAGGAAGCCGGCAGTGTTCCCCCGCCGGATCCCGTTGAGCTCGCCCGGAGCGCCGCTGCAAAACTCACCGAGGACCAGCACCGCAGACTTTACGCACTGATCGCGCAGGGACAGGCGATGGCGGCCATCAAACTCTATTACGAATCAACGGGGGACGGCCTGCGTGCAGCCCGTGACGCTGTGGCGGCGCTGGCCGCCCGCCCGCAGCCCTACCGAAGCCCTGCGGCTGAAGCGGTAGAGGTGGAGGCCGATGACGACGCGCCGCAGCGTTTCCCGTACAGGTACCGCGCCATTGCCAGCAAGGGCGATGTCACGCGCGAGGTCAGCAGCAACATGCTCAACGACGAAATCTATGGGCGCATCCGCACCCTGGCGAAAAGCGGCGACACCGAGGCCGCTGCGAACGCCCTCATCCGGCACTCGGACATCACCCTGAAGCAGGCGCGCGAGTTCATCGCCCTGCTGGACGAATAGCCGCCCGCCGGATCACCGTCCGCCCGAGATCCCTGCCAGGAGCTCCTCAAAGGGAAGTGACCGGGCCGCGGCGTGCCGGCGGCCGGGCTGCTCGCCGGCAAGCAGACCCGCGAACTCAGTTGCCGCCCGGTCGATCCGGGCCGAGAGGGGCGAGCCGCCGTCGTCCGTATTCCCCCAGTCCTGGGGGCCGGCAAAGACGCTGGTGGCAGTCATCCGGGTCCGGAGGTAGCTAAACAGCGGGCGCATGGCGTACTCCAGGACCATCTGGTGACGGTCCGTTCCGCCGGTGGCGCCCAGCAGGACGGCTTTGCCGTCGAGGGACTTGGGGTCCAGGACGTCGATAAAGGACTTGAAGAGGCCGCTGTACGACGCGCTGAAGACCGGACTGACGGCGATGATGCCGTCCGATGCCTCCACGCCGGCGATGACGTCGGCCAAGCGCGGGGCCGCGTAGCCGGTGACAAAGTTGTTTGCGATGTCCACGGCAAAATCCCTGAGCTCAACAACGTCCACCGTCACGCCATAGCCTGCCGCAGCTATCCGGCGTTCTGCAGCGGCGGCAAGCTGGTCGGCGAGTAGCCTGCTGGATGACGGCACACCCAGGCCGGCGGACAGGACGGTGATGCGGCGGGTTTCCACTATGGACTCCTGAGGTTCGGTTGATATCAAGGGTACATGTATATGCATGTACCTGGGTAACCGGAGTGAGCCTGCGTTTATTCCACACCGTCACATGGCCCTGCAACAGAACGTGTGGTTCGATAGCATCTACGGGCATCTTTCATGAGCACCGCGTGCCTTGACAGCCAGTCGGGGCTTGAGGAGTATCACAGCATGCCGTTGCGGCTGGCTGTCTCTCGGGAGCCGACCAGCCGTCCGGCTTCTCGAAGGGTAATCGGATGCAGTCAGCACTCCCCCGTCCCGGATTCTTCCGGAGCGTGGCCACGGCGGCCGCCGCCCTTCTGGCGGTTTCCCTCGCGGGTTGCACCAGCCCTCCTGAGCCTGTGCCCGATGTTCGGATCGCCGCTGTTGGTGACATGAACGGCGTGAGGGCCTACGAGCCTGACAGCCCGTCCGGTAAGAACGGTGCGGCCATCACCCGACTCGTGGAGAACAATGAGATTGACGCGTTCCTGGGGCTCGGCGACTTCCAGTACGACAGGCCGACCTGCGATGACTACGTGAAGTACTGGACGCGGCTGTGGAGTGGGACGATGCCAAAGTTGTATTGGGTGTCCGCCCCCAACCACGACTGGCAGCCCGGGCGGAACGAAGACCTCGACAACTTTATGAATGGCGAATGCCCCGGGTCTACCGCGAAGGCTGCGATCAACCTGGAGCGTGGGTTCATCGGGAACGGGGAACCGTACTCAAAGGACTTCGGGAACTGGCATTTCGCTTTCCTGTCGTCCGCGCACTGGCGCTACGATCCGCCGAAGGCCCGGGAGTTGACCACGTGGCTGGACCAGGACCTCGCTGCCGCGCAGGCGGTGGGTAAGCACTTGGCGGTCGTTTACCACGAGCCCTACTTCACATCAAACACGGACGAACATGAGCGGGCCACTGACCACAAGCCGTGGATCGACGTGATGTGGAAGCACCGGGTCCGCCTCACCCTGTCAGGATCACAACACAACTACGAACGGTCCTGTCCGGTGAACAACGCTGACCGGTGCGTCAGTGACGGGATGACAGCGTTCCAGGTTTCCACGGGAGGTATCGGCCTCCGGCCCTTCACCAACAGTCCGACATACATTCTGAAGCGGTTCAGCGACACACACGGGTTCCTTCGGTTGACGCTTCACGGCAACGGGTCTTTCGACTGGAACTTCGTTCCAACGTCGGGCCCGAGCACGGACTCAGGGACGCGATCAGCACCGAAGTAAGTGCCGGCGGCGCCGCTGACAAGCCGGGTTGGCTCTGTCAGACTGCCTGCATGGCTGAAAACAAGACCCAGGCAACCGGAGCGTCCGTAGACGAATTCCTCGCCGCCGTGGAACACCCCATCCGGCGTCGGGACGGTCTTCGCCTGCTGGAGCTTATGAGTGGGATCACCGGCGAGAAAGCGGAGATGTGGGGACCCACTATCGTCGGATTCGGGCGGTACCACTACAGATACGGCACCGGCAGGGAGGGCGATTCGGCCGCGGTGGGCTTCTCTCCCCGAAAGGCGAGCCTCTCACTCTACGGGCTCACCTACGGCCCGGAGGCCGGAGGGCTGCTTCCCCGGCTGGGTAAGTACAAAACCGGTGCCGGCTGCCTGTACATCAACAAACTCGAGGACGTGGACGAGGAGGTCCTGGCCGGGCTGATCCGGGCGGGGTACCGTCACGCCATCACCGTGCTCCACAGCCCCTGACAGCCCACCCCGCGCGCACAGCAACGCGGGGTCACTCTGTGCCCCTGGGAAGCCGTTTATTGGGCCATGAGTGACCCCGCGTTGCTTGTGGGGGGAAGCAGAAAGACCCCCGTCGCCGGTTACGGCAACGGGGGTCTTCCGGTAGTTCAGTACTGCGTAACGCTCTGACCAAAGGGCCGGAAGTGCTACTTGCCTGCGACTACGTCGAGTTCGATCACAGCAGCAACGTCGTCGTGCAGACGGACGTTGGCCTGGTAGGAACCAACCGACTTGATGTGTGCCGGCAGTTCAACCTTGCGCTTGTCGATGCGGCCAAGGCCAGCGGCCTCAACAGCGTCGGCTACGTCGCCCTGCTTGACGGTGCCGAACAGGCGTCCGGTCTCGCCAGCCTTGACGACGAGCTTGACCGGCTTGGCGGAGAGTGCAGCGGCCTGCTTCTGAGCATCTTCCAGGGAAGCGTGCTCGCGGGCGGCGCGGGCAGCCTTGATGGACTCAACCTGCTTCTCGCCACCCTTGGACCAGGTCAGGGCGAAGTTGCGGGGCAGCAGGTAGTTACGTGCGTAACCGTCCTTGACCTCGACAACATCGCCAGCAGCACCGAGACCGGTTACTTCGTGGGTCAGAATGAGCTTTGCCATGTTAGTTAATCCCTTCCTTAGCCGCGGCCAGCGCCGGAGTAAGGCAGCAGAGCAACTTCGCGGGCGTTCTTGATTGCCTGGGCGATCTTGCGCTGTTCCTGAACCGTGACGCCAGTGACGCGACGGGCGCGGATCTTTCCGCGGTCGGAGATGAACTTGCGCAGCAATGCTACGTCCTTGTAGTCGATGACAGTGATGTCAGCGGCCTTCAAGGGGTTGGACTTTGGTTTGGGCTTACGGAGTTCAGCCTTAGCCATCGTGGAGCTCCTATTCTATGGAGCCCGTGGATGTTGATCCACGGGATGGTGGTGGTCCGACGGCGGCAGTCACCTGGGTGCCTTTCGGCACCTGGGCGGTCCCGGCGTCGGGCCTTAATTTTTGGTGTTTAGAAGGGAGGTTCGGAATCGGGGCCGTTGCCCCAGCCGCCTGCGTTGGAAACTCCGGGCGTTGCCCAGGGGTCTTCCTGTGCAGCCTGCTGGTTGCCGCCACCGAATCCACCGGAGTTGCCGCCCTGGTTTCCACCAGAGTTGCCGCCTCCAAAGCCTCCGCCGCCGTTGCCGCCGCCGAAGCCACCCTGTCCACCCTGACCGCCGGAGCGCTGGGTGCGGTTGACCTTGGCATTGGCGTAGCGCAGGCTCGGGCCGATTTCATCGACTTCGAGCTCGATTACGGTGCGCTTTTCGCCTTCTTTGGTTTCGTAGGAACGGCTCTTCAGCCGGCCGGAAACAATCACGCGCATGCCCTTGGTGAGGGACTCGGCGACGTTCTCGGCTGCTTCACGCCAGACGGCAGCGCGGAGGAACAGGGTTTCCCCGTCCTTCCACTCATTGGACTGGCGGTCAAAGGTGCGTGGGGTGGAAGCGATGGTGAAGTTCGCTACTGCCGAACCTGACGGTGTGAACCGCAATTCCGGGTCATTGGTGAGATTACCGATGACCGTAATAGTGGTTTCGCCTGCCATCTACTGCCTCCTTGTTCGATCCTGGATGAAGAATTCGATCCTGCGGGGTGAAGAATGAAAATTGGGGCTGAATTACTCAGCAACAACCTTCTGCTCTTCGGGGCGGGTGATCTTGGTGCGCATGATGGTCTCGTTAAGAGACAGCTGGCGGTCAAGTTCCTTGGCGGTGTCCGGCTTGGCGGTGAAGTTCACCACAGCGTAGATACCTTCAGACTTCTTCTTGATTTCGTAGGCAAGCCGGCGACGGCCCCAGATGTCAACCTTTTCGATGGTTCCACCATCGTTGGTGATGACATTCAGGAACTTCTGAAGCGACGGCTCAACGGTACGCTCTTCGACCTCGGGGTCGATGATTACCATCAATTCGTAAGGACGCATATGTGAACCCACCTCCTTTGGGCTAAGCGGTTACGGCATTTCCGTAACAGGAGGTTCATTTGCGATGCCATGCAAAGCCCCGCCAACAGAACGGAGGCAGGGCGCAGCACAGACTTCAATATCTTAGTGCATTTGGACCGGATAGGCGATTCGCGCTTGACTCAAGGCTATCGCCGGATCAGGAGCGCCGGAAGCCGGCCGCCGCGTATGTGGAAAACGGGCCGCCGCCGGGCCGAAGCTAGAGTACAGGGCATGGAAGCCGCCCCGCACGATGCCCGCCAGCCCAAGGTGAGGCGCAGCCGGCTCAGGTTCGTGGCCATGATGGTGGCCGGAATCAGTGCGGGCACAGCCACCGGTGCCGCCGGCCTGTGGGTGCAGGCGCCGGCCGCCGGGTGGGCGACGGCGGCCCTTGTCTACGTCGCCTGGGTATGGCTGGTGGTCGGACGCATGGATCCCGCGGAAACCAAGGCCCATGCCGTCGCCGAAGACCCCTCCCGGGGCACCACAGACCTGCTCATCCTGGCGGCGAACGTTGCGTCCCTGGCCGCAGTCGCCGTCGTCGTGGCCTATTCGCGAGGGCGCGACGACGCCACCCAGGTGGGCGGGGCGGCTTTGGTGCTCGCCAGCGTGGCACTGTCCTGGATGCTCGTCCAGACGCTCTTTACCCTCAGGTATGCGGCGCACTATTACGGCGGTCAGAAGGACGGCGGCGTCAGCTTCAACCAGGACGAGCCGCCTCAATACACGGACTTCGCCTACCTGGCCACGAGCATCGGGATGACGTACCAGGTATCGGACACCAATCTGGAGAATCCGCAAATCCGGCGCGAGGCGCTTAAGCACAGCCTGCTCTCGTACCTTTTTGGCACGGTCATCCTTGCGGCGACCATCAACCTGGTCCTGGGTCTTGCGGTCTAAGGCGTAATTGGTACCTGCAAATGCTCCGTATGAAGGACGTTAAAGTCGAGTACACCTGACCTCGAATTTCTCTGGTGCCGGGGCCTGATCGAAGCTATATTGGCATCCATCGGCTGGGTACCGTGCTGGAAGCAAATAAAGCGGCCAGGAACTTCTGACCGCTTTCGTCACACCCGTGACAAAGCGGACTCCATAAAATGCAGTGCTTGATGTAAAGGGAAATCGGTCTCCTTCTTGGATGGGGGCCGCATGTCTTTAATTGGCAGAAACATGGAGTTGCAGCGGATCCTCTCGGTGATCCGGGGACCCAAGGAATCCGCGCTGACAGTCGTCGGGCGGAGGGGCGTAGGCAAATCTGCCCTCCTGTCCGAGATCCCGCGACTCTCCGAATACCGGACGGTCTTCCTCCGGGCCAGCGCCTCCGAGTCGGACTGGCCGCTGTCAGGCCTCACTGCACTGCTCAATGGGATAGACGATCCTGTCCTCAACCGGTTCGCCGAAAATTTGTTGCGGGATTCCACCGGCACCATGGACGTCCCCACCGTTTCAACCATGCTGCTGAACGGGTTGCACCAGCGCTCATCGTCGCGGACTGTGATTGTGATCGACGATGCTGACCAGTTGGACCCCAGCAGCCAGGCTGTGATCGGATTCCTCGCCCGCCGGCTGTCCGGCACGGACATCGCACTTTTCACCAGCGTCCGGGGAGGGTCAGCGGACAGCCCGTTCAACAGCCTCCCCGCGCTTCAGCTGAGAGTTCTCAGCTACAACGACACGGTCCGGATGCTGGAAGCGATTCCCGCCCGGCAAACCGCGACGGCGGCAGTCCACGCCGTTGCCGCAGCCACCCAGGGCAACCCGCTGGCCGCCGTCGAACTTTACAGTTGCCTGCTCGAACGCCAGGCGGAAGGGAAGTACGCCCTTCCCATTCCCCTGCCCTGCAAGGGAAGTTTCGAATCCGAATTCGCCGCAACGGTCGGCGGCCTGACCCCGGCCGCGCGGCACGTACTTGACCTGATGTCGCTCTCCTGCCGCAGTGACATCGCCACCCTGGAAGAGGTGTATGGCGACCTGTGGGCGGGGGTGGACGAGCTGATGGCCAACGGCATGGTCAGCAGGTCCGGTCCGCACCTGCGGATCCAGGACCAGCTGCTCAGGGGTTACGCCTTCGCCAGCATGACACCGGCCGTCCGGACAGCCAACCACCGTACGCTGGCAGATGCCGCCGGGGAAACAGACCCGTACGCACGCCGGTGGCACCAGAGTTTCACCGCACTTGAGCGCCAGACACCGTTTGGCCTGCTGAGGTTCGCTGTTGACCTGATCCGCAGCGGGGAGGTGCCGTTCGCCGTGGAATTCATCGAGCGCGCGCTCACCATCAATCCGTGGGAAGCAGAGACGGCGGCCCGGCTCACCACGGTGGCGGAACTGCTGTTCAACAGGGGTGAGTTCGTCTACGCCCGGCGTTACCTGGACTGGGCGCAGCGCGTGACACGCAACCCTCCGCTGATCCTTCGCCTGACAGGGCTCGCCTTCGAAATCCAATTCATGCAGGGTGCCGCCGTTCGGTCCAGTATGGTGCTGCGCCTGGTGAAGGAGTTCGGGCAGCACGATCCTGCGTACGCTGCCCTGCTGCTGGCTGTCGGTTCGCTCTATTACGCCGAGCGGTGGGAACTGGAGGATGCGAAAGCGCTGCTCGAGCATGCCGAAAAGTTCAACGATGCCGCCTCCAAGGACTGCCTGGCGGTGGCAGACCGGGCCAAACTGCTGATCGAAGCGATCAGCGGGAACGCGGACTACGTTGGCCGCAAGCATGAGGCTGCCGGCAGCACCGTGGCCATGCTCCTGGTGCAGGGGAGGGCCCTGAGCTACGCCGAGCAATATGACCTTGCCCAGGAGGCCTTCGCCATAGTTCGGAACTCGGCGGAAGCGAGCAGCGTCAATTGGCGGGAAACCGCAGCCTACCTCGCCGTTGACAATGAGATCAGGGCCGGTCGTGTCGGCAAGGCGATCCGGCTCATTGAAGACCTGGAACTCAGCGAACCGGAATCTAAATACCACCGGGGGATGCGGCACATTTTCCGGGTTTGGCGGGCCCATTCCCTGGGCGATGAGGCCCTGGCACGGCTGTATGTGGCCGAGGCGCAGCATCTCTCCGGCGCGGACAGCCACCCGGCCATCACCGCCCAGCTGGTCGCCTGCCAGGGGCACTTCGCACTCATGCGAGGCAACCTGGCGGAGTCCTTGGCGCAACTCTCACGTGCCGCCGAGATCGGTGCGGCGTACGGAAACCCGACGCTGCTCCGCTGTGAGGCGGATCTGGTGGAGGTCCTCGTCAGGCTGGGCCGCCACCGCGAAGCGGCCCAGGCCCTCTACCGGTTGGAGAGCCGTGCCGTGGGACTGCGGTCTCCCTGGCTGGTGACGGCCGTGGCCCGCAGTCGGGCCATGCTTGCCGACGGCGAGCAGTCACTTCAACTGTTCAGGCATGCCCTCGAATCCCGGAACTCCCAGGAATCGGTGTTGGAGCGCGCCAGGACCCTGCTTTGCTACGGGGAGCGGCTGGGCGCCTTCGGCCGGCAGCGGGAGGCCAAGGACGGGCTGATGCGGGCGAAGGTCATGTTTGATGAGGCCGGTGCGGACGCCTGGGCCCAGCACGTCGACTCGCTGCTGCTCGACGAACGGGTGGAGCTGGCCGGCGCCCCCGGCAACCCCGCAATCCTCATGCTTGCGGACCACGAACGCGTTCTGGCGCGCATGGTGTCCCGCGGCATGCGGAACAAGGAAATCGCGGCCACCCTCTATGTGTCCGTCCGGACCGTGGAAGTGCGCCTGACCGCGATTTACCGGAAACTCGGAGTCGAATCACGGGCCCAGCTGACAGCCCTCGCGACGGGCAAGGACGCCATCCAGGCAAAGGAACAGTTCGTCCTTCCCGTCCTCTAGGCCATCCGCTCGGGCACGTGCCGCTGCAGGTTCCCGCAATTCCCGCACTGTTCCCTGCCGGTGCCCACACAACCGGCTGCTGCCCGTGCCCGGAGGGGACGCCGCCGACTAATTTGGCAGTAAGGAAGGCAAGTCCCCGGGGGCCGGAACGTGGGAAGGACGCGGACAATGAGAACGGTCGCCAGCGAAGCCGGTGCCAGGTGACTGCGGAAACCTTCCTGGCCTGCATCAATGTCATGGAACCCTGGGTCGGCGACGACGAAATCCGCGCCGTGGCGGAGGTCCTGGCCTCCGGGGTGCTCACGCAGGGGCCGAAGGTGAAGGCGTTCGAGGCGGGGTTCAGCGCCCTGCAGGAGGTGCGCCACGCCGTCGCGACATCCAGCGGAACCTCCGCGCTGCACCTGGCACTGGTGGTGGCCGGCATTGGTCCCGGCGATGACGTGGTGGTTCCATCGCTGGGTTTCATCGCGACCGCCAACGCGGTGACATACGTCGGCGCCCGGCCCGTGTTCTGCGACGTGGATCCTGTCACCGGCACGGTGACTGCGGCGTCGGTCCGGGCGGCACTGACCCTGGACACGCGGGCCGTGATCGTGGTGGACCAGGCCGGCGTTCCGGTTGACCTGGACCCCGTCCGCGAACTGTGCGAGCGCCACGAAATCATTGTGACCGAAGACGCCGGCTGCGCTGTCGGCTCTGCCTACAAGGGCAGGCCTGTGGGCACCGGGGCGGACGTTGCCGTGTGGTCGTTCCACCCGGACAATGTGCTGACCACAGGCGAAGGCGGCATGCTGACAACCCACCGGGCAGACTGGGCGGCACGGGCACGGAGCCTCCGCGGGCATTCTCTGAACGTGCCGGTGGGGGACCGCCGCGGAGCGGGCATGGCCACGCCGGAGGTGTGCGTCGAGGTCGGCTTCGATTACCGGATGACCGATCTGCAGGCTGCCGTCGGCATTGTTCAACTGGGCAGGCTGGGCGAGATCGTGGCCCGCCGTCGGGAGATCGCCACCCGTTACGAGGCAGGCCTTTCCGCCGTGGCCGGGCTGCGGTTGGTTGCCGACCCACCGTACGGGGCGAGTAACTTCCAGTCCTTCTGGCTTGAAGTCCTCCCAGGCTTTGCCACTGACCGGGAAGGGCTCCTGGGCCGCCTCGCCGATGCCGGGATTTCGGCGCGCCGCGGCGCCATGGCTGCACACCGCCAGCCGGCTTACCGGTGGCGTGATACCGGAAACGCCGGGCTGCAGACCACCGAACGGCTGACCGACCGGACCCTGGTTCTTCCGATGTTCCACAGGCTGGACAACGTGGGCCTGAACCGCGTCATAAACAGCATCCGGGCGGCCGCCGGGGTCCACCGGTGAGCGAACTGATCCTGATCTCCGCCAGCGGGCTGGCCCGGGAAGTCCTGACCATGGTCCGCGCCAGCGGGCAGTATGACGTCCTCGGACTGCTCGACGACGACAGGGAAATGGCCGGCGTCACCGTCGACGGCGCGCCTGTGCTGGGGACCATTGACGATGCGCCAAAGTTCACCCATGCGCTGGTACTGGTCTGCCTGGCCTCCGGGAAATCCCGCGAAGCTGTGGTGGAACGGCTGGCTGCCCTGGGCCTCCGCGACGCCCGTTACGCCACCGCCATCGATCCCAGCGTGGAATGCCCTGAGGGCTGCCGGATCGGCCGTGGCAGCATACTGCTGAAGAACGTGACCCTGACAGCGTCCGTCACGCTCGGTGCCCATGTGGTGGCCATGCCGTCCGTGACCTTCACGCACGACGACGACGTGGCGGACTTCGCGACGTTCGCGGCCGGTGTGTCGTTGGGCGGGGGAGTCCGGATCGGCCGGGCGGCCTACCTGGGGCTGAACTGCAGCGTCCGTGAACGGACGTCAGTGGGGTCCTACGCCACGGTGGGCATGGGGGCGGCAGTTTTGAGCAACGTGCCCGACGGCGAAACCTGGGTCGGCGTCCCGGCCCACCCCATCGAAAAGGGATAATCGGCCCCTGGAACGCCGAGCGCAAGGGGACGCTCCGTCGCTGTGATTCCTGTTACCGGATTGTGATTATCAACGTCCGGTACTGTACGGTCGATCAGTGGGCCGCCCCAGCCGGCCCCAATCCCGAATGACGTCTAACTCTGCCGCGTTCGGGGTCCACTAGGTTTCAGGCAGAGGCGGGGGACCCGAGTGTCTCGGGCATGGAAGAAGAATGCCCTCGGGGTGAAGCCGCGCATTCAATGTGCGGCCGGATGACCTCATCCGAACCCGACAGCTAACTCCGCAGGCGTTGAGAGGTAATCACCCATGTCTGCACCCCATGATCAGCCGCGCCCTGACGCGCGCCCTTATTCCGACGAAGCCGCCGCGCCCACGGAGCGACGATCTTTGCTGAAGAAGTCCCTCAACCGGGTCAAGAGCCGGCGCAACATGACGTTGACAGCAGCGTCACTTGTCGCCCTCCTGGGAGTCGTTTCCCTCGGCCAAGGCTCCGGCCACGCACCCGAAAGCGCCGAGTTGAGCCGCGTCGCGGACACGTCCAATAACCAGGCGCCCGGGCAGTTGAAGCGAATTACGGACCCGGCGCCGCTGCCGGCCCCGGACCCGGTGGTAGCGGAGCCGACGGTTGCTCCCGCACCTGCCCCGGCTCCGGCAACGACAACGACGGTTGCGCCCGAACCGGCGCCTGTAGTGGCACCGCTGGCCACAACCGGGACGACCGGCACAGTGCCGGTCGGTGTCCCCGGCGCGTGGACGATGGCTTTTGCCGATGAATTCAACGGCACCGCCCTTGACACCGCCAAATGGTCAAACTGCTGGTTCTCCTCCACCTGCGGCACGATGAACAACGTTAAGACCGACCCTAATAACGTGGCCGTGTCCAATGGCACCCTCGCACTCACGCTCAGCTCATCAACTTCTGGCGCGTTGATTTCCACAAATCCCAAAGGCGGAGCCACAACGGGCTATCAGTTCACCACCGGCTACGTCGAGGCCCGAATCAAGTTCTCGGGAAACGGCACAGACATCTACAACTGGCCGGCATGGTGGTCTTCCGGACAGTCTTGGCCCACGGATAACGAGATTGACATAGCGGAGCCCAAGGGTCCCATGACGTCGAACTACATGAACGGGGCCGGACAGTGGCAGACGTTCAAGCCGGGAGGCTCCTGGGATAACCAATGGCACGTGTTCGGCATGCAGCGAAAGGCGTCGACCACGGACATCTACATGGACGGCGTACTAGTTAAGACATTTAGCAGTGACAATCCGGCGACTCATCCGCATTACCTCATCCTGAACACCGGTTCCGGCCGAGGCCCGGCCGCGTACGGGGCGGCTTCACAGATGACCGTCGACTATGTGCGGGCTTGGCAGTAACCTCCCCTGAGACAGGGGACGACGGCGGTACCCTCCGCCGTCGTCCCCTGTCTTTAACGATGTGTGAACCCGCAGTTTTCGGTGCAGTAACGGCTAAACGGTGGGACGCTCCCGTAAACTCCTATGATGAGGCTTCTGTACGTGACAGAAAGCGTGCCCAACAGGGACCCCATGCTCGGGGATGGCAGTTCCATGATTCCGTTCGAGGTGTTGCGGAATCTTCCCCTGGACGTGGCAGTGACGCTCCTCACCTTCACCGGGCCGGTTGAACTACCGTACGAAATTCGCGCGCGCTGTCACGAAGTACATGTCTTACCTACACGGCGTCGTTCAGCAGCTCTGGTCAGGTCCCTTGCCAGCAGCCATGACGTCGGCGCTCAGGAACGGGCTACACGGCTGGCGTTCCGACGGGCAGAGCAGCTATCGGAAGAGTGCGACGCGGTTTTGCTACACGGGCCTCATGTTCTTTTCCTTGCTTCCCACCTAAAGGGACCTTTAGTCCTCCAAACGGTGGATCCATGGTCGAAGAGGGTTGGCTTAGAGAGTGTGCTGGCCCGCGGATGGAGAGCCGCCTACCGCGCGCGAAGGAGCCGGAGGATCCTCAGCGCAGAGCGTCAGTTGCCCGCAAGGGCCCGGCTCCTGACGGTTGGAGCGCAGGATGCCGCTGAGTGGTCGCGCCTCCTGGCGCGGCCTGTCCGCAGCATCCCAAACGGAGCAGAACCTTTGGCTCATACATTTCAAAAGCAGAGCAGCCGCATAGTCTGCTTCGTTGGCAGCCTGAACTACGGACCAAACATTGCAAGCGCGGACGTCCTTATCAACAAGATTGCCCCCCTCGTTTGGAAGGAGGTTCCCACAGCGAAGTTCGTTGTTGCTGGCCGTCAACCTACAAAGGAGATCCTCTCACTGGCCGGGCCGAGGGTGGACATTCTCGCCAACGTGCCGTCCGTGAGCGCGGTCTTGCAGGCCGCACAGGTGGCAGCTTTTCCGGACGAACATGGAGTCGGAATCCGGAACTCCGTGCGCGAAGCCCTTGCTGCCGGGCTCCCGGTAGTGGCTACTCCAGTTGCCGCCCGGGAGCAGGAACCGCACCCGCTGCTGACGGTGGAAGGGGATATCTTGCTGTTCGCCCGGAACATCGTTCACCATCTGACCTCGGATTCGTCCCCCGTCGACACAAACGCTCAGGAGCGGACATGGGAGGAAGTTGCTGGAGAGTACCTGGATGAACTGCAACAAGCCATCGGTGCTCAACTCGAGTTTCAAGCAGAGGAGCCCTCCCCGTGAGATTCGGCAAGCCCCGGCCGCTAACGGAAGCTCGCACGCCCGCGGATTTGCTCGCCCCCAGCACCCTGGCCAACTTGGGCGCGCGTGGAGCCATGTGGCAGGGCTTTGCTCAGGTAGTGGGCAAGGGCATCGTGCTGCTCACCACCATTGTTTTGGCCCGGCTCCTGTCCCCGGAAGAGTACGGCCTGATTGCACTTGCCCTCGTGGTGATGGCGTACGCAGAGACTTTGGCCGACGCAGGAGTGGCGCAGGCCCTGGTGTATCTGCCGCGTTCAGCCGAGATTGCACGCTCGGCCTTGTTGATTTCGATACTCATGGGCGGCGTGCTCGCCGCAGGGGCGCTGGTCGGAGCACCGCTAATTTCAGAATTCTTCGGCCGCGAGGAAGTGACGTCCCTGGTCCAGGTACTGGCAGTCTCCCTGCTGGCCACTGCCTTGGCCGCCGTCCCGGAATCATTGCTCCGGCGAGAACTGCGCTTTCAACGCCTCACTGCCGCTACCGTGATCCGCGCAGTGGTAACCGGTGCCCTGAGCATGAGCCTCGCCTTCGCCGGATACGGTGCGTGGTCATTGCCAATTGGTACGGCAGCTGGCTCAATAATGTACGCAGTTTCGTGCTGGGTTTTGTTGCCTGAGCACGTGTCTTGGCGTATTTGGCACGTTGATTCGCAATCCTTTAGGGCCAATTTGACCTACGGTTTCCCCGTCGCGGGAAGCAATCTGCTCGCGAGGCTCATCTTTGATATCGATTATCTCATCATCGGGCGGATGCTGGGGGCCCAAGCTCTGGGCTTTTACATCCTGGCGTTCCGACTTCCCGAACTGCTCATTATCAACGTCTTCTTCGTCCTGTCCTCTGTGATGTTTCCCCTTTACGCGCGCGTCCGCAATGAGCCGGTTCGGCTCCAAAATGGCTATCTGAAAAGCGTCCAGATGCAGGCGCTTTACGGGGTAACCGCTGGCGTCGGCCTCGCTGTGGTGGCTCCGGCGCTCGTTCCGGTGCTGTTCGGAGATCAATGGGACGCAGCGGTCCTGCCCTTGGTCTTCCTCGCCCTTTACGCTTCCGCCCGCTCACTTGGTGCCGGGGCCAACGACGTCTACAAGGCGATTGGACGCCCCTCGTTGTCGATTTGGATCTCGATTGTGCGGCTCGCCGTCCTGATACCGGTACTCCTGTTCGCCACTCAGTGGGGAATTGCAGGCGTGGCCGCTGCCCAGTTCGGGGTCACATTGCTGTTTGCGGCGGGCATGCAAACAGTAGCGGCGAAAGTGATAGGCGTCAGGGGCGGCCAGTTGATGCGTGCAGTGCTTCCGGGACTGGTATGCGGGGCCATTGTCACTTTGGTGGGCCTCGGTGTACGTACCCTGCCTCTGGGAAACGAACTTCTAACCGTCAGCGCGGTTGTGGCTGCGTGCGTAGCCGCCGTCTTCGCGGCACTCCGGCTCGGATTCCCATCTCTCTATCGCGAACTTCTGGCGCTGGCCTTCCGCAGGTAAAGCAGTACGGGCGCGGGAACCGCCATCGCCGTCAGCACTGTCCGGCTGTCTCGATGGCATGGCGCCACAGCCAAAAGTCGCGGTCGGCAAGAACTGCCTCCCGGACAAGATGGCGCTGTTGGCCGGACGATCGCTCACCCGCCAACCGTTCGCCCAAGGTGGCCGCGGAACGTGCCCACGTCGCGACTATGAGTGAGGAAAGCAGCCCGGGGTCTACGTCCCTGGCCTCCAGGTGCTTCCGTAGTGGCCCGCGCGCCCAGCCTCCAGGAGAAAATGCGTCGGTGAAGGCCGCGACCTGTTCAGTCCGGGAAAAGGCTCTCCGTACAGACTCGTTCAAGTACTGAAGGTAGAAGACAAGGTCGTGTCCGGGAAGTCCATCGGAGGATGAACGCTCCCAATCGACAACCTGCAACGTGCCACCCGGTCGCACAAGGATGTTTGGATGGCTGAGGTCAGCATGTTCGAACACAGCCGGCAATTCTGCTGTACGGAGCACCTCCAACCGTTCATGCGTCCGCTCCACCAGGGATACAACCTCGGAATGTCCTGTCACGAGCTCGGAAAGTTCACTCAGGGGCTGGCTTAACTTCCGGGTGTACCAATCCCCATTAGTGGAGGCCCGTTCAGTACTTGGCAGTCCCGCAACGAACTCAACGCCCGACCTCACGGCACCGGGAAGGTTTAGTGTTACCAAAGCCGGGTCCAACGGGCGACCAGTCATGGCTGTTTCCACGAGCACGCAATGGTTCCCGATGTCGAAGACACCCACGATCGCCGGCGTTGCCTCTGCCCTGTCCGGACTCATTGCCCACAGCTGTTGGAGCATAGCGGCTTCACGCCGCACACCTCCGTTGTCCCCGGGCTGCCGGGGTACCTTGACAACCAGCCGCGGCCGCTGGGCATTCTTGGGCGTGATGAGAGCCACAAGGTGCCGAGATGTAGCGAACTGGGGAGTGAGGATCACCGTGGTCCACTCCCGCCCAACCCCGTACTGGTCGAGTCCGAGCTCCTCGTAGCGCGCCCTTAGGACCGCGTCAATAAAGTTCAATGTTCTCCCACCGGCATACACGTATGACCGCGCTGGCCTGTAACCACGCCCTCAGGTATTGCGGCGGCGAACAACCCCAGGTCCAGCGCAACGCGGCCAATGAACTGTTTTGTCTTTCCGAAGCGGATCGCCTCGTGTCTGCGCAGAGTCTCGAGAACTGCTGTCCGGGAGCCAACCGGGACGATTCGTGAAGGCAAGTCAAGGCCGGGCGCGTACCACTGAACGGACACCTCCTGGAAACCTCGTCGCTTAAGACTCCGCTGCCACCCCAGCAAAGTCCTCGGTCCACTACGGATTCGAAAAGAACGGCGAATGCGGACACATAACCAGCCACCGGGCTGCACCGCTTCAGCTCCGGCCTTGAAAAGACGGGCATCCGGTTCCGAGAGCAACACCATCTCAAAGAGCTGGCGGGCAGCGCCGTCTTCCATCCCGATACGGACCGCACCTGGGTCCAGCAGCCGGAGCGCTTCTTCCATTCCGGAATCCATGGCACCACCGAACCCCACGGTCCGCGGCTGCGGATTGGGAAGCAGGAACCGCCAGTCAAGAAGCTTCCACCGTTGAAGAACCAAGGGATCCGACTCAGTGCCCAGCCCATCTTGATGGCCGTTGGGTCGGGGATTGAGGTCAGTCATACCCGTTCTTTCCGCGGATTTGCGTGGCTGTACCGGGAAGTCGCGCCGCCCACGACTGCGTTCCACACGATTGCCGTCGCCGTTCGACGTACCGAGTCCTGCGGTTGACTGGCATCAAGGACAGCGGCACCGCGAAGCCCTTTGGCCAGGTCCAGATAGGCTCGCCGCCACTCCTCCAAAACTTCGACGGAGTGCTCTCCCTTCCGGGCAAACATCATCTCACCGGGAGCATCAAGCACAAGTAGAACATCGGGTTCCGGCGCGAGGGCAAGGGCAAGGGCAGCCGAGATCCTGCCACCCAAGCTATTGTCTATTGATCCGGGCAGACGCGCGTCGTGCGGCACACGGTCAAGGAGGACCACGCAGCCGAACAGGCGCTGATACCTGGCGTCGAAGGAGCCGCCGAGAATACGGACCACTTTCTTGGCCAGCCTTCCCCCAGGAATACGCCGCAACAGGTCGTCCCATGGGCCCGCCGACCACAGTCCCATGTACACGTACTTTCCGCTAACAGGCAAAGTGTCGGACAGGCTTCTCAAAAGGCTCGTTTTGCCGGCACCATCCGGCCCCATCACTCCTACCGCTAGTCCCCTTCCGGGTTTGTCTTGCAGGACCGGCGAGACAGTCCGAAGGACGCGGCTGACGTCTCGTCGGACCGTGGTGCTCAGCACAGACCGAGCAGTCCAGGCAGCGCTTAGCCTCGCAGAGACCGCCGGCACCCCGTCAAAATTCCCGGAACGGACAACATTTAGCAACTCGACAGCACTGCCCGGCCCTACGTACCGATCAATTCTCCTCGCCAAATCATCTTCAGCAGAGGCAAAATTCCCTGCCTGCAGTGCCAACTCTGCCCGAGCTGGCACGATTTCTCCCTTATCCAGAAATAGGTGGAGCAATTGCAGCCAGGCCTGATCGGCCGCCGCCGGCAACCAAATATGCCCTCGCCTTGTTCGGGCGTCAAGACAGCGGCCCGCGAAGGAGGTTTTCCACTGCTGATTAGTCCCAAAACTGATGTCGGAGACGATATCCAGCTTCAGCCACAGATCATCGGCCCGGGAATAGTTGAAATAGAAGCGGTGGCTCCCATGACCAGGTGCCAGAACACGGGCGAACCCTGCGGCCTTAAGCAAGGAGTCCAAGCCAGGCAACTGCGCCTTGGAGACCAGGATGTCGACATCTCCAGATGGACGGATGAGATCCTCCTCACCTCGAAGGAGCAACCATGGGCCCGATCTGTCGAGAGTCTGAAAGACGGCCGTCAGGCTGGGATGGGTCGGGATTGCTACGCCGGCCTGTTCTGCCTGCAATTCAGAAGCATCGTCAGCCAGTGCCGCCGCGTCAGTTCGTGCCGAACCTCGCTGCCGGGCCTTAGTCCCCCATACCGCGGGCAGCGGGTCTATACGGGTGTTACGGTGCGTAGGCATACTGCACCACCCAGTCGACTTCCAACTGCCCTGAGATTGACTGGGCGGGATACGCCACAGAGGCCTCATCCGCGGTTTCTGCCTGGAGCGTCCAACGCATGGGGCTCACGGGAACCCCGGAAGGTACGGCTGTCTGACCGACAAGGGCACCGTCCCAAAACCATTTCACTTTCCCGGGTGTCCATTCTGTCGTTGCGATATGCCAGTCCCCGGGACCGGTCGGCGAGTAGATCCGATGCGGGGGGTCAAATTTAACAGTCCCTGAAGCCGACGAGCCCCTAATTGCCGAGACCCCGTATAGAGGCCCGTTCAACTGGCCCTCTGGCCAATCGATTTCCCCCTCGCTCCATTGATCCCTCGTCGGCCAAAGCATAAAGGCGATCTTGTAGCCAGGCAGGGAATCATAACGGAACCGGATAGAGTACCGCCCGTATAGCTGCCCCGAATATCCGAAGGGAACTACACTGGCCACCTTGCGATGACCGTTTTCTTCATGGAGAAAGTACCGGAGAATTCCATCGGAAACCGACAAAACGGAATCCGGGGCATATGCTCCGTGCGTGGAAGTATCAGGAAATCCGGAGTACCCACGCATATCCGGTCCGTAAACTTCGCCGACCTTGCCATACTCGGCCGGGAGAACGAAATCCTGGAAACCGGTCTGGCGCCAACCCGGAAGGTCACCGACGGGCATCTTTTCCGTGTCGTTTCCAACTACCACCGACAATATCAACACTCCCATCAAAAGGCCTCCCGTGACATATCGCCAAATGGTTGACGCGGACCGTGGCCTAATCCGCTTTGCGGATTTCGTAAATTCGGACTGCGCCGTTGTTGAAAACATTCTCGACGTCATCCGCCTTCATGAGCTTCTTTTCCAGCTGAGGCAGAAGGTCTGCCTCAAAAAGTTGGCGCTGGATGGCACGTTGGCGCTGTCCATCCGAAAGGACGATGTAGGTCCTGTCTGCGTCACGCACCTGTTGGGCATACTCCTTGATACTCTCCACTGAAATGTTTGCCGCTGAATCCTTAAGGTAATCCGCGAGGGAGGTTACGGTGCCAGCCTGAAGATACTGGGGATAATTCGGTCCTATAAGCAGCGGGAAGAAATAGTTGGTCTCGAAAACGGAGTCCCCTGGCTGCACGCGTGAATCAAGCCATTTACCAGCGACGACATCCTCCTTGGACACCCGGTAGTCTGCCTCGGGCTGGAAGTACACAAGGGTAAACAGCAGGGCCATGACAGAGAGGCTCGCAGTGGCTCCCACCGCTGCCTTCGTGGTGCGGATGGGTCCTGAAAAGAAGAGCCACGCCACACCGACGGCCAGCCAGGGCAAGGCGAAAAGGTAGACACGGAACCGTGCCTCACCGCCGTATGACTGACCCAAAAGCCCGAGTATGGGGGCGAAGGCCAGCCATGCCACCACGAGAGTCGTCCGTATTTCCCCATGAAGCATGCGGCGAACGAACCCGGCTATCGCCAACAGGCCTGTAATAGCCGTCAGGACGACAGCGCCATGGGCAAGGGTCTGCCCTGTCAGCGTCCACTCACCAAAGATCAGCGGTTCCGCCGGCCCTGCCTTGTATCCTGTGTTTTTGAAAAAGTTCCAGCCGCTAAACAACCCGTACTTGCTCCGAATGTAGGCGACGTTGGGAATCAGGTAGATCAGCGCGATGACGAGAAGCGAGGGGCCGAGCCATCGTGGCCTGAAATAGCCAAGGAGGAAGAGTGGGCAGAGTGCCAGGACGGCCAAGTACGGAGTAAGTTGGTGGCTCACCACGATCACGATCTGTATCATCACGATCGCGGCAACGGCCAGTATCTGAAACTTCAGGGCCGGTTGCTCCCACTTTTCCGCAAGCGCAGGCGCCGTTCGCGCACGCAGGCGAGCCACCATTGGCCTGTCCCGCAAGCGGTCTTCGAACACCGCTACCCATTTCGCCGGCGTACCACGAAGAAAAGTCAGAGCTATCAGGCACATAATGAGGTAAAGCGAGTAGGAGAAAGCCTGGGGGGCATAGTAATTCTGGTTGACGTAGTTTGCCAGGACGAAGACCAGTGTAGCTGTCCACCAGACGCGGGAATTCTTGGAGATGCTCCGTGCGATAGCAAGAACAATCACCGTGTCTACGAGGGCGAATCCAGTCTCAGCCCAGCCCGCATAGTCGAGCGCGTCCTTGTAACCCATAACTTCACCCAGAAAGGCGCTCAGGGAAAAGAATCCGGGCCACCGGTTGTAGATGTCCACGGACGGTGTAACGTGGCCGAACGTGCCAATGTAGTCCGTGACGGCTATGTGCTTGTACGTCCAGGGCAAGCGGGGAACACTCGCCAGAAGCGAGGCCGACGAGTACAGCATGAGCACCAGAGCGGTTACCGAAACGCTCATCAACCTGTTCGAAAACTGCTTTCGGGCCGCGACGCCCCATATGCAGAGCCCCACGGTGAGAGCGACCGCTGCATACCATATGGGGGGGAATGCACGCAGCAGACCGAAACCGTCCAGCTTTCTGTCGCTGGTCGTACCCAGCCCCGCTATCCACAGGGGAACAGCGACCGCAAGGATCAGCCAAGGAACGTAAGCCCTGATTTGTCGGGGCAACTTGTAACGCCTCGACGGCGCACCAGGATCCCAGCCGTCACTAGGGGCCAGGGACACTATCGCCACGGAGGCAGCGAGCACGAGGATGGCTGCAACCGGGCGGGGATGCCAGGACTCGGTCCATGCCAACACCACCGCGACCGTCGCGTAGACCACTGCACTCACCGCCACAATGCAGACTAACCGCGATGCGGGATCCAAAGCAGGGATCCGGGAAAGAGCCACCCATCCAGGGATAACAAGACAAACTAATAGCTTTAGAACAGCCAATGGCGCCCCGCCCACGTCCAACAGAATGAGAAAGGCGGTGGCAACCCCGCAGGCGGCTAAGGCGAGTTCGCCATACCGAAACCTGGAGCGTGTTCGGAATCTTAGTGGCATTGGCGTGGAAACGTCGTTCTTCATCAGCAGGGCCATGATATGAGACCTTTCCTAAGCTGCCTTACGTGACTGTCCAGTTGACTGCGGGCGAATCGTTTTCGTGGACCTAGCCGCCCCCGAAGCGTCGTTCAAGCATGTAATTGAGCGGTCCAAGGGCAACCGAGTAAAGCTCCACGCGCAGCACCTTAGCGAGTTGGGCATCCCATAAGTCGTCGCCGACTGGGCGTTCTTCTGAGAGCCCATTCTTGACGCGTGCATTCCGCAGAAAGTTTCGGGCAGCCCGTGGACTTCGTGCCAGGGCAAGCTTTGCCGTTTCCGGGTTGGACAGGACCTTAGCGAGCCAGGCACCGAGGCCCAGGCCGTACCCCCTCGCCTGGAGGCGCAACGCCTGTATGTCGTCACGGTGCCTATGCCAGACAATTGCCGACGGTTGAACAACCAGGGAGTAGCCCGCCAGAACCACCCGCGTAAACATATCGATGTCTTCGCCTCCCCCGGTGCGGGTTCCAACCCCCAAGGCTGGATCGAAGGAGCCCAGGTCAAGCGCCGCGCGTCGGTCCAACGCAAAGTTGGCCCCGGTTCCAAACGCACCGATGCAGAAGGGAAACGTTGGAAGTTCGGCAGGCGGCTCGGCAAGGGAGTACACCTTTGGTTCCCAGGTCTTGGACCAACTGACGCGGGCATCGAAATACCCCTGGGCCGGCGAACGCAACTCCCCTGCCGGCACGAGTCCCGTAACGCAGGCTGTGCCGGGCATCCGTTCGAAACCGGCGGCGATTTCGCTCAACCACGCCTCATCGACAACAACGTCGTCGTCGGTGAAGGCGACAATGTCGCCTTCGGCATTGCGAAGGCCGGCATTTCTCGCGTGGGAAAGTCCCGGGACCGGCTCGGTGATGATCCTGATCCGGGAATCATCAAACTCGTCGCGCACCATAGTGGCGGTTTGAGCCGTCGTTGGCGCGTTGTCCACCACCAGGACATCGAAATTGGGGTAGTCCAGCTTCTGAATGGCGCCCAGTGATCCCCTGAGCAAAGAGGCTCGGTCCCGCGTACAGACAACAACCGTAACCGACGGCGTTGATGCTCCTCCGGTCACCGGTGCTGCGGCAGGAAGCCCTGCGGCGGCCTTCTCGAGGACCCCGCGCTGGACCCTGCCCAGCGGGGCCTCCACATCGACGAAACCACGAACCGCCGTCCCCTGACGTACCAACAAGCGCGCGCGGTGGTAACCATCATGATTAAGGAGCTGCAATTGGGTGTGATCCGCGAGGCAATCAAGGTCCACAGCACCGATCCACCGGGCTCCGGACCAGTCCGGCCAGCCAGCGCTCTCCATAGCGGGGGCCAGCTCGTAGGCAGGCCGCTCCCAGACGGGAGTCAGTTCGTCAACACGTTCGCTCACTGGACTTCCCTCCAGGGCGCGCCCACCAGGGCAGTCCCATCTAACGGCCGGCCTTCGACGTGGGCGGTCTGCCGGCCGCGAACATACCCGGCGGCCGTGCAGGCTAGGACGGCAATGACAGCCCCCGCGCGTCCCAGGCCCTGGGGGTTGTCGCCCCGGCTCCAGTCGCGGATCCCGGAAAACACAGCACGCGGCAGCGTACTGCGGACGTACCGGCGTTCCGGGCCGAGGGCCCGCTTCTGGCCCACGATGTGGCTGACATGCGCTTTAGAGATCCCCTCGGACCAGGACCTCGACAGCATGTACCGCAAGGTGCCCCTCTCCTCCGGAACGTGGTGGCGTACCAGTGCGGCAGGTTCGTAGACGATCCGCGAACCCGGTGCGCCCATCCTGGAGCGGATGCAGATCTCTGTCTCCTCGCAGCCCAGCGGCAAGGTGCCCTGCCGGCCCAGAGAGAGGTTGAAGCCGCCAACCTTGCGGAGGACCTCAAGCCGGAAGGACATATTTGCCCCAATGACATTTCGGACTTCAGAAGCCACCTTGGGCATTCCGCGGTGGCTGCATCCAACTATCCAGTCGAGCTCTTCACCGAAATATCCTGGACGGCCCTTATCCCACACCGGTTCGACGCGCCCGCCGACTGCCATCACATCAGGGTCGTCATAGAGGACAAGCAAGCGTTCGAGCCAATCCGGCGCCGCCTCTGCGTCGTCGTCGAGGAAGGCCACAATGTCTGAATCCGCCAGCCCTACGCCTGTATTGCGTGCTCCGGAAAGCCCGCGGGGGCCGCTGCTCTCCACCACCGTCACGTCGTCGACTATTTCGATGAGCCGCTCGTAGAGGTCCTCGTTGTGGTCAATCACCACCAGGATCTCCTCGGGGGCGACGGTTTGCGCCCGGACGGACTCAATGACGTCCAGCAACTGGTCCCAGCGCCTTTCTGTGTAGGCACAAATGACGATCGTCACCGTAGGTCGTACCATTCGATTAAGCATGCTAGCCTCCCCGAACCACGGAGAGGACTGTCTGGGGATCCGCGGGCGTCCGCGGGACGCTGACGTTCGCATACGCGTATTTCACCCGCCGGAGGGCTTCGGGTCTGGCACCCGCTGTGGGGGCCTCCCACATGGTGCATTCGCGGGCCAGAGTGCCAAGGACCCGCCACCCATCGCGGAAGGTTTGCAGGTTCGAGGCGCCGGATATACGGTCAAGCTCAATGCTGGGCACCTCGGCGATCCGAAGACCAGCCCGGGCTGCGCGGACGATCAACTCCGTCTCAATCTCGAAGCCGTCGGATTCCAACTGCAGGATTTCCAGGCATTCCCGTCGAAAGGCTATATAGCCATAGCAAAGGTCGGAGTAGTTGCTGTGCAGGACGGCATTGGCCAACCCGGTCAGCGCGAGGTTACCGGCCTTCCTCAGGCGGGTGAGGTCTTCGGACCCTCCCCCGGTGACGTGGCGGGAGCCCTTTACGAAGTCGTAATCGTGCTGAAGCGGGGAAACGAACCAGCCGATCTCTTGGGGATCCATGCTGCCGTCCGCGTCCAGCATGACGATGATGTCTCCCGAGGCCGCCGCAAACCCGGAGCGAAGGGCCACGCCCTTTCCCTTGCGTTGCTCATTGACAATGACCAGATTGTCTCGGATTGCTTGGGCTACGCCCACGGTGTTGTCGGTGGAACGGCCATCGACGATAACCACTTCGTCAACGTACGAGGGCATTCTGCGAAGAACCCACGGAATATTCTTCGCTTCGTTCAAAGTTGGAATGACGACGCTGACTGAGGCCCTGGCGGTCTCGACGGCTGGCATAGTTAATGTAATTGGGAGCTGGATGGAAATGGACAAATAACTCACCACTTCAGGACGTTTGCGGATGTAGACAACCGCGCTCAACAACGGGTCGAGTGCGGCTTAAGCGCTCTATCCGGTCATGGTCTGGTCTCTGGCCCCAGCTCTCATTTGCCTTTGACTCTGGCCGTAGGGAAAAGCCTACGGCCGGCCCTAAACCGGTGTCACCAGTAGTAGGTACTCACTTTTCCCCGAAGTCCGCCCCTGTTCTTAGACAAGTACTGGGGTGGCGGATCAGCGCGAACCTTAGGGATAGGGGATACCTGGCAGGCCAAATTCTTAGGTGTTAGGGGTAATTGCCTTTTGCTTGCCCGGGGGCGGATCGCAGTCTATGTTTGGACTAACTGGGGTTTTCTGTCGTTCTGGGCTGACAGTTTGGATGCCTCCAGAAGGTCAATAGCGATGTCACTCACGCCCAGGAGTTTCCCATGAAGATCAGACGCCACAACAGCTGGCTTGTTCGGGCAGTGGTCCTTGCCCTTATCTCGGCAGCAGCCTTGGTTGCTACGGCTCCAGTAGCTTCGGCGGACCCCGTCTATGGCACCCAGAGCATGGCTTATTCCGGTGTGAGTAACCCTCCGACGTCCGATAAACCGCAGAGCAAACTGTGGTGGAATGACGGGACCTGGTGGGCGGACATGTGGAAGACCGGTACCGGATGGAGCATTTATCGACTTGACCGTGCCTCCGGAACGTGGGTGGATACGGGGGTGGTGAACGACGTACGCGGCAGCACCCTGGCCGACACACTCTGGGACGGTAGCCACCTCTATATTGCCTCACATGTGGTGACAATCACCGGAGACGGAACACCCAAGCCATCGCTTTCCGGACAGCCCGCCAAGCTGTACAGGTACAGCTACTCGGGCGGCAGGTACACGCTGGATTCTGGCTTCCCCACCCAGATCACCAATAACTCCAGCGAATCGATGACTATCGACATCGACTCGACGGGCGTGGTCTGGGCCACCTGGACACAGGTCGCCGGCGATGCGACATCCGGGTTCACCAACACCGTTTACGTCAACAACGCCGACAACGAAGGTGCCAATTGGGCTACTCCGTATGTCATCCCGGTCGCGAACCCGAATCCCGCCCCTGATGATATTTCAGCGGTGGTGGCGTATGGAAACAATAAGCTCGGAGTGATGTGGAGTGACCACCTCACCGGGGCGATGTGGTGGGCAACGCGCACAGACGGGACGGCACCGAACGCAGCATCCTCCTGGAAGGTCCAGCCAGCGATCCAAGGCAAGGGGCAGTCAGACGACCATCTGAACCTCAAAACCCTTCAGGCTGACAGCACCGGCCGGGTCTTCGCAGCAGTGAAGACGAGTCTTAACGACATCTCGCCGGACCCGACGTTGCCCCAGCTGCTCCTGCTTGTTTTCAAGCCCGGCACCGGGGCCTTCTCCCGTTCCACGATTTCCGTTGCGGGCGACTGTGTGTCCCGGCCCCAAATTGTTCTGGATACGCAGAACAACCTCATCCGGGCCTTTCAGACCGCGCCGCCGACATCGGTCACCGGATGCGCATACTCGGGTGTTGCCGGCAGCATTTACGAGAAAACCGCGTCCATGGATAATCCGGTGTTTGCGGCAGGCCGTGGTACGCCAGTCATCCAGAGTGCATCCTCGTCGAATATGAACGATGTAACCACCTCGAAGCAGAGTGTGAACAGCACCACGGGCATAGTGGTGATGGCGAGCGACAACGTTGCCAGACGCTACTGGTTCTCCGATCGGCCGCTCGGAGCGGTGCCCCCGCCCCCTCCGCCTTCCTCCGGAGGGATCTCGGTAGTGGGTTCCAGCACTACGAATGCCGCAGCGTCTGCGGGTGTAGCCCTGGCTGCCCCGCCAGGCACTGATTCAGGCGATGTGCTGGTGGCGGCAATCACCGCCGACCTGAGCCCCAGCATGGCCTCTGTCCCGCCGGGATGGACGGCAATGGTGAACGGTTTGTCCATAAGCAGCGGTGCACGGACTTTTGCCTACTACCACGTCGTCGGAGCGGCGGACCCAGCCAACTACGCATGGACCCTCAGTTCCGCCGTGAAGTGGGGAGCCGGCGTTACGGCATACCGCGGGGTGAACACCACGACCCCGCTCGACAGCACCATTATGACCGCAGTCGACACCACGTACGCGGCCACGAGCATCAGCTTGGGCAGCATCAACACCGCCAGCGACGGTGCCATGCTGATCGGTGGGGCAGCGTGTGACTGCGGCACTCCTGTCTTCTCCGCCCCGTCGGGCTGGACGGAGCGTTGGGAGGCGGCCGCCAACCAGTTGGCTGAAGAAGCGGACGCGGTCCAGGCGACAGCAGGGGCCAGCGGCACCGCGACGTGGACGATGAGCGCGGCGCGGGCCGTGGCAGTATGGCGCACGGCATTGAAACCCGCGAGCTGATGCCGAGAGCCTGACACAGGCAGGTTACGCCGCCGTGCGGAAGAACAGCTCCGTGGCTGTGGCCAGCCGGTGCGGGTCATCCACGCCGCAAAGCTCCCGGGCGGAATGCATCGAGAGCAGCGGAACGCCGACGTCGACTGTCCGGATCCCCAGGCGGGTGGCGGTCAGCGGGCCGATGGTGGAGCCGCAGGGCATCGTGTTGTTGGACACAAATTCCTGATAGGGAACGTTGGCCTCACGGCAGAGCCGCGCCCAGAACGCCGCACCGTTGGCGTCGGTGGCGTAGCGCTGGTTGGCGTTGATCTTCAGGAGCGGGCCGCCGTTAAGGACGGGATGGTTGGCTGGGTCGTGCCGTTCGGCATAGTTCGGGTGGACGGCGTGCCCTGCATCAGCGGACACGCAGAACGACGCCGCCAGCGCCTGCCGCCGTTGGCTCACCGACGCGCCCAGGCCGTCCGAGATCCGTACCAGCACGTCTTCGAGGACAGGGCCGCATGCTCCCGAGCGGGAGTTCGAGCCGATTTCCTCGTGGTCGAACGCCGCCAGGACCGCGATCGGAGCGTCCGCGGCCGTTGAGCCCGCGCCTGACGCAGCCGAGGACGCGATCAGCGCCGCCAGCCCCGCGTGGGTCGCTGAAAGGTTGTCCAACCGCCCGGAGGCGAAGAACTCACCGTTGGCCCCGAAAACCGCGGGCGCCTGCGTATCCGCAATGACGACGTCGTACCCGCCGATCAGTGCAGGATCGACCGAAGCGCCGGGCACATGCGACGCCAGTACGGAAAGCAGGTCAAAATCGGCGGGGTTGCCCAGCCCCCACACGGGGTTCATGTGCCGCTGCTTGTCCAGGGTCAGGCCGTCGTTAACGGCGCGGTCCAGGTGGATGGCGAGCTGGGGGAAGCGCAGCATCGGCCCGGTAGCCGTCAGGTGCTGCGTGCCGTCAAGCATCACCAGCCGGCCGGCAAGCTGCAGCTCCCGGTCCAGCCAGGAGTTCAGGAGCGGTCCGCCGTAGACCTCGACGCCGGCCTGGAGCCACCCGTGCGCGCCGGTGGTTGGCTTGGGCTTGAGCTTGAAGGACGGCGAGTCCGTGTGCGCGCCCAGGATGTTGAACCCTGTGGTGGGCCCTGCAGCATCCGGAACCACCCAGGCGATGAGGGCCCCGTCCCGGACTATGTAGAACCGGCCGGCGCCGGCGTCCCAGGGCTGCAGTTCGTCCAGGCGGGTGAAGTCCGCCCCGTCCAGCCGCCGGGCGGCTTCATGGACGGCATGAAAGCTCGACGGCGACGCGCTGACGTACGCGCCAAGGTCCTGGATGTGGTCTGCGGCGGGTGAAGGCATGGTTCCGAGTCTAGATGGTCACGTTGAGCCCTGCCGTGTAGCCGGCTGCGGCCGATCCTGTCATAGTCGCGAGCTGGTAGATGCCGCCGTCGTCCCGGAAGACATTGTCGGACTGCAGGGTGGTCCGCTTCATGTTGGTGACGCTGGCCTCGTAGCCGGGGGTGGCATAGACGTCGTCGCAGGCGGCCTTGGTCAGCGCAATCTGGGACACCGCCAGCACCTGGCCTGCCGCCGTCGCGTTGCTCATCGATTCGAAGACCTCGAAATGGATATGCGGCCAGCGTCCCGAATAGGCGCCAGGAAAGACGGACGTAAAGGTCACCTGCCCGTTCGCATCCGCCTCCTGGACGCCGCGAAGGTAGTTCTCGCCCTTCAGGCCGGAATCGTAGAGCGAATACCGCCCGTCCCGGTCGCAGTGCCAGGCGTATACCGCGGCGCCGGCGAGTGGAACACACCCGTTGGCGTTGTCCAACAGGGTCAGGGTGAAGGTCAGCGGAACACCCTCTGCCTTTGCCCTGCCTGTTCCGAAGCTGGTGGTGATGTCCTGACGCACCACCCCGGAGGCGGTCAGCACATTGGGGCCGTTGGAGCCGTCACCGGGGTAGGGACCTGCCGTTTCCGCGGGAATCTCAACCCCGCATTCCGCGATCGCCCGGGTGAGCGTTGGCGATGCGGAGGGCGTCGCCGTCGTCGCCGCAGAAGTCGCGGCAGCACTGGCGGTGGCACTTTCGGTGGCGGCCGACGTCGTCGTGCCGGCTGTGCTGCCCGGCCCCGTGGGGGTGCACGCCGCCAGGGCGGCAACGGCGCCTCCGGCGCCGAAGAACATGCCGAGCGAACGGCGGCTCATCATGGTGGAGAGATCAAACTCAAGGCCACGGTCATGGTTGGGATGGGGAACACGATTGGTCATGTTCCCCATCCAACCCGCCGCGCCTATCCCTTGCATAGGCGGTTCCTGTGAGGACCCTGTGTGCTGTTTCCTAGACGTCGCGTTTCTTCAGCACGAGCGCGGCGAGCACCAGCGGGACGACAACCCAGGCGCCGAGGACCAGGGCCGCCTGCCAGGCCTCAAGTGTGTCAGGTACGTGCTGCACCGCGGTCATGGGCTCCACCGTGTTGCCGGGAAGGTACTTGCGGGTCTGGACGAAGAAGTCGCCCGGAATCAGCTGGAAGGCGATGGGAGCGACGAAGAACAGGCCCACCAGCGTCATGATGCCGCCGGCGGAGTTGCGCAGCAGCGTGCCGAGCGCCATGCCAATGGCAGCCACAGCAGCCACATAGGCACTGTTGATCAGCAGCATCTTCACTGACTGCGAGCTGGCAAGGTCCAGCTTCAGGTCGTAGTTGTCAAGGATCGGCACGGACACCAGGCCGGCGATGTACACGGAGACCGCGGTGACAATGAACGCGGTGACCATAACCACCAGCAGCTTCGCCACGAAGGCCGGCGTCCGCTTCGGTACTGCGGCGAAGGTGGAGCGGGCCATCCCGGTGGAAAACTCCGAGCTCATCAGCAGCACGCCGAGGGAGCCCAGGATCAGCTGGGCGAAAGCGATGCCGGAGGTGGGCACACCGACGGCGATGTCTCCGCCCTGGGCGGCAAAGGCAGCGGCAGCCTCGGGGTCGTTCAGCGCCTGCTCGGAGAACTGGCCGGTCCCCCACGCGGAGAGGGCACCGAAGCCCACCACAACCAGGACCGTGCAGCCGAGGAGGATGACTGTGGAAAGGAGGGTGCGGAACTTGATGAATTCCGAATTGAGTACTCGCGGGAACGAGGGGCCGGGGCCCGCGCTGGTGCCATCGCCCGGCAGTTGACCTGCCCGTGCCGTGCCGGCGTGGGCGCCGCCGCGGGAGGGCTTGGGTTCGAGGGTGGTTGAGCTCATGGCTTAGTTTCCTCCGGCCTGGACGGGAGCGTCGGCGCCCGTGGTGATCAGCGAGTGGTATTCGACCTCATCCTTGGTCAGCTCCATATAGGCTTCCTCAAGGCTGGCCTGCAGCGGGGTTAGTTCGTAGATCATGGTGCGGCTCTCGAGCGCGGTCCGGGCGATCTGCCGGGGATCCAGGCCGGAAACCTCAAGCAGTTCATGGTCCTTGAGCTCCACGGCTACACCCTCGCCGGCCAGCAGGCGCATCAGCTGTTCGGGCTGGTCGGTGCGGACCCTGGTGCGGATCCGGCCCTTGCCGTTGATGATGTCCTTGATCGGCGCATCGGCGATGATCCTGCCGCGGCCGATCACGATCAGGTGGTCTGCGGTGAGCGCCATTTCGCTCATCAGGTGGCTGGAGAGGAACACCGTGCGGCCCTCGGACGCCAGATACTTGACCAGGTTTCGGACCCAAACAACACCCTCCGGGTCCAGGCCGTTGACGGGCTCATCCAGGATGACGGTCTGCGGATCGCCGAGCAGGGCGGCGGCGATCCCGAGCCGTTGTCCCATGCCGAGCGAGAAGCCACCCACCTTCTTCCTGGCCACCTCCGTGAGCCCTGTCATCTCAATGACTTCGTGCACACGTTTTTTTGGAATGCTGTGCGTGGCGGCCATGGCCAGGAGGTGGTTGTACGCCGTGCGGCTCGTGTGGACGGCCTTGGCATCGAGCAGCGCACCGACGTCGCGGAGCGGAGCGGCGTGCCGGGTGAACGGTGCACCGTTGACGGTGACCGTGCCCGACGTCGGCCGGTCCAGTCCCATGATCATGCGCATGGTGGTGGACTTACCGGCGCCATTGGGGCCGAGGAAACCGGTGACCCGGCCGGCCTCGACCGTGAAGTTGACTCCGGCGACGGCGGTCTTCTCACCGAAAACCTTTGTCAGGCCTTTTGCCTCAATCATGGACGTGTTCCTTCGAATGGCAGCGTGGCGGCCGCGGGATGCGGGATGAGTGGCTGGTACTCTCCACGCTACCGACGGCCGGCGCCCATTTCGTCCGTTTCAGGGATGAATCAGGGTCCAATCAGGGTTTGTCGAACGAAAGTATCAGGGCCGGGAGTTCTCACGTCCGGGGGGAGTAGTAAGTCAGGGCCTGCCGTTCCACCCGGATCCGCACGCTGCGCACTCCCGCCACCGCTTCGCCGTCGACCGCCAGAACCATGGGGGACCCGTCCGCCTCGATCCGGACCTCCGAGGTCTCCCTCAGGTGCGTGATTCTGGACGTCGCCACCGTGCCGGTCAGCACCGACCACAGCAGCCGCAGCCGGGCGAGGCGCTCGTCGGCCGTGATCATGCGGACGTCCAGCACCGAGTCGTCGAGCACTGGCCGCAACAGCGGCGCGTGGTCCCGGGGATAATAGCGGCCCCGCCCCACATAGGCGATCCACACCTTGTGCTTCACACCGTCCACCGTCAGGGTGGTGGGCGTTCCCGCGGCGAAGGTCCGGAACATGGCCACCACACCGGCAAGGGGTTTGCCGAGGGCGGGCTGCAGCTGCTCCCGCCGCCGCACCAGGTTGGGGTAAAGGCCGATGCTCGCCGTGTTCAGCATGATGTGTTCCGCAGTCTCCGGGTTACCGGCCAGCCCGCGTTCCACTGTGACAATGCCAACGTCCGCCCGGGCGGCCTCCCCGCGGGTTGCCGCCGTCACTGCATCCTGGAGGGTCCCGGTTCCGGCGTCGCGGGCGAAATGGTTCAGCGTGCCGCCGGGCAGGACCAGCAAGGGAAGGGATCGCTCGACGGCGGCAGCGGCTGCGGTGCCCACGGTCCCGTCGCCGCCCCACACGCCCAGGGCCACCGTTTCCGGGCGGCCGACGATCTCCAGGATGGCCTCTTCAAGGGACTCGTCAGGTTTGACCGTCTCTATATGCGCCTTGGGGAATACTTCCTGGAGCGCTGCCGCGGTCTGCTCGGTGAAGGATCCGCCCAGGGTGTTCACCACAATGCCGAGGCCCGCGCCGTACTGGAGTTCGGGTGCGTCTGTCCAGCTTCGGGTGGTGGGCGGAAACGGGGGACGGACCGGCCACCACTTCCTGGTGATCAACGCCGCCCCCGCACCGATGGCCGATCCGAAAAGGACATCGGACGGCCAGTGGGCTCCGGTATGCACCCGGGAATAGGCGACGCCCGCGGCCATTGGCGCCAGCGCAGCCCCCAGGGCAGGCTGAATGATGCCCGCACCCACCGCGAACGCCACGGCTGAGGCGGAGTGCCCGGACGGCATGGAGGAACTGGTGGGCTGCGGATGGACGAACCGGAAGACCGGCAGGTGCTCCGGGAGCGGGCGGGTGCGTGGGAGCAGGGTCTTGAACCCGATGTTGGTCACGGCAGATGCAACCGCCTGGGCGATCAGCCCGTGCAGCGCAGCCCGGCGTGGCTTTCCGGGAAAGACGGCCATCACTGCAGCGGCCCCCATCCACAGTTTGCCATGATTGGCGGATGCGGACAGGCGGCGGAAGAACGTGTCGTGGCCGCCGCTTGGGAGGGAGGACACCCTGCGGACCAGGTGCCGGTCAAAGCGGGTGATCAGCCCTGGTCCCTTGCGCCATACTCTGTGCATCTCCCCACCCTACTGCGCGGGCGGGTGGGGCCTGGTGAAGCTACTTGGCGGCGAGCGGCTTCGCGGCGCCGGCAAGCAGGAGGGCGACTACGATCGGCGCCAGGATGGCCAGCAGAGCCAGATGGATTCCCGTGAGGTCGCCCAGGTAGCCCAGCAACGGCGGCCCGGCGAGGAACGAAATATAGCCCAGTGTGGACACCACAGAAACCCTGGCGGCGGCATGCTTCGGGTCGTCGGCGGCTGCGGACATTCCCATGGGGAAGGCCAGCGCCGCGCCGACGCCCCACAGGGCAGCTCCGACACCGGCCAGCCACACGTTTCCGGCGAGCACGAACAGGCCTAGCCCGGCAGCCGCCGCAGCCATGCTCGCGCGGAGCACTGCGACGCGCCCGTAGGCATCGATCACGCGGCCGCCGAAGAACCGCATGGCCGTCATCGCCAGGACAAACAGGGCAAACATGAGGGCACCGGTGGATTCGGACGTGCCCAACCCGTCAACCGTGGCCTTGGCGATCCAGTCGTTTCCGGCGCCCTCGGTCAGGGTGGCACCAAGGACCACAACACCTACGAGCAGGGTACGGCCGTCACGCCAGGCGGATCCCTTCGGTGCCACGGGTTCACCGTCGGCAGGCGCTGCCTCCGGCAGGTGGGGGAGGAAGTAGCGGGGGGCGACCAGGGCAACGATGACCACAACGCCGGCGATGACCAGCAGGTGCAACGGAAGGCCGACACCGACGCTCGACAGCCCTGCGCCGATCAACGCCCCGACAAAGGCCCCGCCGCTGAAGGCAGCATGGAACTGGGGCATGATGGTCCGCCGCAGCTTGTGCTCCACATCGGCGCCCTCAATGTTCTGGGAAACATCCCACAGGCCAATGCCGATGCCGAAGAAGAACAGGGAGATGGCCGTGCCCACCACCGATTCGCCCGACAGGGAGAGTGCAATCCCGACGCCGGCCAGTGCTGCCAATACCCCGGCGAAACGTACCGCGTTGGCGGTGCCTATCCTTCCCACCACAAGTCCCGCCGTCGGAAGTGCCAACAGCGAGCCGATGGCCGTGCAGAGGAGCAGCGTGCCCATCTGGCCGGAGGTCAGGTGCAGCGTTTCAGTGACGGCAGGAATGCGTGCTGCCCAACTGGCAAAAACGAAGCCGTTGACTCCGAAGACCACAAATGTGGCGGCGGCGGCTGCCCGGAGGGACGGACCGGCCGAGGTACTGGTGTTGATGCTCATGCTTTGACTACTTCCACCGGGAGTGCGTTGAGGTGCGCGAGTTCTTCCGCACTGAAATCCTTGTCCGTCACAATTACGTCCACCGCATCAAGGGCGGCCACCATGGCCACCGCTGTGGCATTCCACTTTGACCCCGCAGCGGCAATAATCAGCCGGGCCGCCGATTCGAGTCCTGCCCGCTTCACTGCCGCATCCTCAAGATCATGGGCCAGGAGCCCGTCCTTGAGGTTCAGCGCACAGGGCGTGACAACTGCCGTGTCGAAACGCAGCGAGCGGATGTTGGCTTCGGCGAGCGGGCCGCGGAAGCAGAGTTCCCCCGGGATCAGGCTGCCGCCGGGCAGAAGCAGCGCGGGGCGATGGCCCGCCTCGCCGGCGTCGCCGGTTACCGCATTGAGCGAGGGCAACGACGTCGGCATGAGGGTCAGTTCCCGGCCCTGCAGCGCCCGGGCAATCTCGGTTGCCGTGCTTCCTGCATCCAGCCAGACATGTTCCCGGTCCTTGAGCAGCCCTGACACCGCCGCTGCAATCCGGACTTTGACGTCGTGGTCTTCAAGTTCGCGCTGCCCGTAACCGGGGTTCTCGCCGCGGCCGATCAGGCTCCTGGCACCGCCATGGACCCGGCGGAGGACTCCGTTGGCCGCGAGCACCTCCAGGTCGCGGCGGATGGTGGCACCCGACGCGTCACAGGCTGCCACCAGTTCATCCACGGTCACCTCAGAGCGGTGCCGCAACAGCTCACCGATCAGCCTGTGCCGCTCGTCAGTCTTCATTGTCTGTATGCTAGCAATTTTTGATCACTTAATCATTTCCATGATCACCTGACCCGACGCTCTGGCACTTCCTGCAGTCAGATCCCCATCGCTCTGGCACTTCCTGCGCCAAAACCGCAATCGCTCTGGCACCCGGTGCCAGAGCGTCGGCCCAAAACGTGCAGGAAGTGCAAGAGCGTCGAGGCTAGCGGGCGCGCTGGACGCGCTTCTCGTCCCAGACCGGCTCGGGGGACTCGTACACGCGGCCGTCGGAACCGAAGACCAGGAAGCGGTCGAACGTGCGGGCGAACCAGCGGTCGTGGGTGACGGCCAGAACCGTGCCCTCGAAGTGGTCGATGGCCTTTTCCAGCGCCTCGGCCGAGTGCAGGTCCAGGTTGTCGGTCGGCTCGTCGAGAAGCAGGAGCGTGGCGCCGGAAAGCTGCAGCAGCAGGATCTGGAACCTGGCCTGCTGCCCGCCGGAGAGGGATTCGTACTTCTGCTCGGACTGGCCCGCCAGGCCATAGCCGTCCAGGGCACCGGCGGCAGCCTCGCGGCCAAGCCCGGACCGGTGTTCGTCGCCGCGGTGCAGGATCTCCAGCAGCGTTTTGCCGAGAAGGTCGGGCCGGACGTGGGTCTGGGCAAAGAAGCCGGGCCGGATGCGGGCGCCGAGTTTCACGGTGCCTTCGTGCGGCACTTCGGCGATTTCGACGTCGGAGACGGGGACGTGTTCCCGTTCAGGGTCCGTGCCACCTGTGGCGAGAAGACGCAGGAAGTGGCTCTTGCCGGACCCGTTCGAGCCCAGCACAGCTACGCGGTCGCCGAACCACACTTCGGTCGAGAACGGCTTCATCAGTCCGGTCAGCTCAAGCTTGTCCGCCACGATGGCGCGTTTCGCGGTCCGGCCGCCCTTGAGCCGCATCTTCACGTTCTGCTCAATGGGGAGAGCCTCCGGCGGGCCGATCTCCAGGAACTTTGCCAGCCGGGTCTGGGCCGCGTGGTAGCGGTTGGCCATGTCGGAGCGGAAGGCCGCCTTGTTCTTGTACATGTTCACGAGTTCCTTGAGCTTTATGTGCTCCTCGTCCCACCGCTTCCGCAACTCCTCGAACCGCGCGTTGCGGTCCGCACGGGCCTCCACATACGAGCCGAAGCCGCCGCCGTGAACCCAGGCCCCGGCGCCGTTGATGCCGGGTTCGAGGGTGACGATGCGTCCCGCCGCGTTGTTCAGCAGTTCGCGGTCGTGGCTGATGAAGAACACAGTCTTCTTGGACTCGTTGAGCTTGTCCTCGAGCCACCGCTTGCCGGGGACATCGAGGTAGTTGTCAGGTTCGTCCAGGAGCAGGAGTTCGTCGGGTCCGGCGAAGAGGGCCTCAAGCACCAGCCGCTTCTGCTCGCCACCGGAGAGGCTCGACGCCGGGCGGTGCTGTGCACGGTCAAACGGCAGTCCGATTGCGGCCATGCAGACCTCGTCCCAGACGGTCTCCACGTCGTAACCGCCGGCGTCCCCCCAGTCCACAATGGCCTGCGCATATCGCATCTGGGAGGGTTCGTCGTCGTGCTCCAGCATGGCGAGCTCAGCCTCGTCCACTTCCCTGGCCGCGGCGGCCAACGCCGGCGGTGCAGCGGAAACCAGCAGGTCGCGCACCGTGGATTCGTCCCGTACCTGGCCCACGAACTGGCGCATGATGCCCATGTTTCCAGAGCGTCCGATCACGCCTTCGTCCGGTACGAGGTCCCCGGAAACGATCCGGAACAGCGTGGTCTTTCCGGTGCCGTTGGGGCCGATCAGGGCAGTTTTGGTGCCGTCGGGGACTTTGAACGTCACTCCGTTGAGCAGTTGGGTGCCGTCGGAAAGGAAGTAGTCAATACCGGAAATGTCTATGTGGGCCACGCCAACAATCTTCCCACGCCCGGCTGCCGGCGCTCTCCGGCGGGTCAGCCGGCTGCGGTCAGGAACTGCTTGAGCAACGGCCCCGATGTGGTGGCGCCGAGCCCGCCGTCCTCCACGAAGACGGCCACCGCGAGGTCGCCGTGGACAGCAACAATCCACGCGTGCGTCTTGGGCGGGTTTTCGTTGCCGAACTCTGCGGTTCCGGTCTTGGCCCCCACGGGCGCCCCCGGAACACTGGCCAGGAATCCGGCGTGGCCGGAAGTGACCACGGCCCGCATCATGTCGGACAGGGCAGCCGCCTCTGCGGCCGTGATTGGCTGGCCGGAAGCCTGCGCCGGCGCTTCGGGCGTAACGCTCGACGACGGCGCCGCGGCGTCCGCCGTCGGCTCACCGGGGGTGCCTCCCTTGGCGGCTCCGGCGTCGGGGTTCAGCACAAGCTGGGGCGAGACGGGGGACCCCTTGGCCACGGATCCGGCCATGATGGCCGCGGCAAGCGGGGACACGAGGACCTTGCCCTGGCCGATCATCGAAGCGGCGTGTTCAGTTCCCGTGGCTTCCCCGGGCACTGAGCCGAGGAAGGCGACGGCGCCAAGTGACGGCGTCTCGACGGCGACACCCATGGCAGTCGCCGCAGCCTCGAGCTGAGCCTGGGATACCGAGTCGCGGGCTGCGATGAAGGCGGTGTTGCACGAGTGGGCGAAGGCGTCGCGGAGGGTGACTGAGCCCAGTGAGCTTTCCGGGTAGCCTTCCGCGTTCTTGAAAGTCCGGCCATCCACGGTGAGGGTGGGGGTGCATTCCACTTTCGAATCAGGGGTAAGGCCGTTGCGGAGCATCGCGAGCGAGTCCACCATCTTGAAGGTCGATCCGGGGGCGTACTGCCCGAGCATCGCCGTGTTGTAGCCGTTGCTTCCGGGGCCCGACGCTGCCGCCAGAACGGCTCCTGTTGAGGGGCGCAGGGCAACAATGGCCGACGCCGGGCCCACCCCTGCCAGAGTGCTCTCGGCAAGCGCCTGGAGGTTCGGGTCCAGTGTCGTTTTCAGGGGCGTTCCGGGCGTGGGCGCGACTTCGAACACCACGCGGCGGGGATCGGTTCCCGCCGCCTGGATCTGTTCGCGGGTGAGGTCGGCCCGCTGCGCGCGGATCACCACGGCGTCCGTGCCGCGAAGCTGGGCGTCGTACTGCTGCTGTAGTCCGCCGACGCCGGTCACGTCTCCGGCGGTGAGGGCGCCGGCCGAGGCTTCGATCTGTTCGGCGCTGGCCTCACCCACAGTGCCGAGCACTGCCCGGGCAAAGGTCCGGCTCGGCGCCAGGGGCTGGGTTGCCGGAATGGCGCGGGCTCCGGCAATGGCCTGGATCTGCTGATCCGTAATAGTGCGGCCCTCTTCGCGGAGGGTGATGGCTACGACAAACGCTTCGGCACCGGAAGCTGCAACCTGCTGGGCGTAGGCAGCGGGATCCACCCCCACCAGTTGAGCCAGCTGGGTGGCTGACGCCGCCGGATCCGCAGAGCCCAGCTGCGGCTTGTCGATCCCCACGTTCACCACGGGGCGGTAAGTGACCAGCTTCGCGTCGCCCGCGCCAAGGATGTCGGCCCGCTGCGGTGATTGGCTCCCCTTGCTGAGGATTTCGTTGTCCGCGAGTCCCGGCACGAGGGACGCCGGGTTCCATACGGTCAGCCACTTGTCACCGGACTTGGTGAGTTCTGCAGAGACCGTGTACTTCCACTCTGCGGAGGAAATCTTCCAGGTGTAGTTCAGCGGGACGGAGGCCCTGTCGCCGTCAAGGGTCAGCTCCCCGGCCACTACGGCCGGCCGGTCGGGCGCCAGGGCCTTGAACACGTCCTGGACCTGTTGCCTGGCTACCCCCGAGTCCTTGCCATCAAATGCTACAGAGCCGACGTCGAGGGCGGAAAGCGCGGCCGCAAATTCTTTCGCTGCAGTTTCGGCACCTCCCCTGCCGTCGTCGCAGGCAACCAGCGAGGCGCCGAGGATGAGTCCAGCTATGGCAAGTGACAGTTTTTTTGAGTTCCCCACGGCGCTATTATGCCCCGTTTCGGAATGCGCTTGCTGCTACCGTGCAGGGGTCAGGTCTGGAGCCCCAGCGCCGGGACTGTGCGTCCGAATATGTCCTTCAAGGCATACTTTGCGGCGAAGAAACCCGGCATACCCGTGACGCCGGGGCCGGGCGGCGTGGACGACGAGCAGAGGTACACCCCCGGCAGCGGCGTCCGCCACGGAACAGGGGACACCACGGGCCGCTGGAGAAGTCCGCGCATGTCCATGATCCCTGCGCTGAAGTCGCCGCCGACGTAGTTCCGGTTGTAGCTGGCAAGACCGGCCGCGGTGGTCACATGGGTCTGCACCACCACGTCGCGGAAACCCGGTGCGAAACGCTCCAGCTGGGCGGTCACGGCCTCGCCCATGTCACGGGTGGAACCGGCCGGAACATGGCAGTATGCCCAGAGTATGTGCCGTCCTGCGGGTGCCCGGCTCGCGTCAAAGCGGGAGGGCTGGGCGACCAGCACGTAGGGGCGCTCGGGGTACTTCCCTGCGGACACCTCGTTCTCTGCCTGCGCCACCTCCGCACGCGTGCCCCCTACGTGGACTGTTCCGGCGTCGGCGAGCTCTTTGGCTGCCCACGGGACGGGCCCGGACAGGATGAAGTCCACCTTGCAGGAACCGTTCCCGTAGCGGAACGACTCCAGAGCCGTCCTGTACTTCCCCGGCAGTCTGCCGCCGGCGATGTTGAGCAGTCCCTGTGGCGCTACATCCAGCAACGTTGCGCGGGCACCGCGCAGTTGTTCCAGGCCGTCGATCGGTTCACCGGTGTGGATTACCCCGCCGTGGGCCCGTATGTCATCTGCCAGTGCCGCCGCGATTGCGGCCGAGCCACCCAGTGGAATAGGCCAGCCTTGGGCATGTGCCAGCGCTGTCAGCATCAGGCCTGCCCCCGCGGCTGCCAGCGAGGGCAACTGCGAGATCGCATGGGCGGCCACACCGCTCAGCAGGGCAGGCGCCAGTGGCTCCCTGAAGCGTGCGTTCCATAGCGGCGAACCCTGTTCCAGCGTCCGTATCCCGAAAAGGGCCGCTGCAAGGGGCTTGCGGGGGAGCCGCAGGAGCTGGTGCTGGGTCAGCTCCATGACGCCGTCGATTCGGCTTACCAGCGGGCCAAGAAGCCTGCGGTAGGCCGCACCGTCCCTTCCCAGGCCTTCAACCGTCCGCTCCAGGGAATGATAGCCGAGGGCTGCCCGGCCGCCGTCGAGCGGTGATCCAAACGCGAGTTCAGGGACCACCAGCTCTATTCTCCGGGCAAGCTCGAAGGCCTGAAAGAAGGGCGACGCCAGTGCCATGGGATGCACTGCCGAGCAGATGTCATGGAGGTGCCCCGGCTGCATCAGCTCGGCCGTGCGTGTGCCGCCGCCGATTGTTTCGGCCGCTTCAAAGACCTCCACGGAGAGCCCGGCCCGGGCCATGACAGCGGCGGCGGCAAGGCCATTGGGCCCGGCCCCGACGACGGCGACGTCAGGCATGTTTCTTCTCCCGCCAGGGAAGGACCGCCCGTGAGGGGTGCCGGGGACTGAACCGCAGCCAGTCGGGCAGCCCCTCAAACGGGCCGCCTTGCGGGTCATCGAGGTCGTGGCGACGAATGGGGTCGTAATTGGGGTCGTAGATGTCCCACACAACCCGGAGCATTAGATATGCCGTAGCGAGCATATGTGCCGCGACCGCCAGGACATAGTAGGGCATGTCAATGTTGTGCTGCGATGTCCCCTGGCTGGTCACTTGGCCAAGGTACATCCAGATCGCGGCCCAGTGAAAGCCCTCTATGCCCTGCCAGATCAGGAAGTCCCTCCAGCGCGGCCTTGCCAGGGCAAGGAGCGGGACGAGCCACAGCACAAACTGGGGGGAGTAGACCTTGTTCGTCAGCACGAAGGCCGCGACGATCAGGAAAAGCAACTGCGCCAGCCGGGGCCGGCGTGATGCCGTGAGGGCCACCACGGCTATCAGGACGCAGCCGAGGACAAAGAGTGACGCTGCCAGCCAGTTGATGGTCCCGGCATCCGGAACGGGCCAGCGAAGGCGCCGGGCCACCAGGTTGTAGGCGAACCAAAGCGATCCGTACCCGGCGTCCCGGGTCTCGGGGAACCTGACGGAATGACCCCAGCTGGAGGGATTGACGACGGCAACCGGGGCATTGACGGCCAGCCACGTAGCTGCCGCTGCGGCTGAGGTCACCAGGAAGGGGCGGATCCGCCCGGTACGCAGCGCCAACAGGAGGATTGCGCCCAAAATGAGGACGGCGTAGAGCTTCGAGGCCGCGGCAAGACCGATCAGGATGCCGGCCAGCACCAGTCTGCTGCGCGAGAAGAACAGCATGGCCAGGGCCAGGAAACCCACTGCCCACATGTCCCAGTTGATGGTCCCGGCCAGAACGATCCCCGGAGCCAAAGCAACCATTGCCCCGTCCCACGGACGCCGCCGCGACATCCGCGCCGTGGCCAGCACGGTGACGATCCAGACAGCCGCGACCAGGGTGGCATTGGTGTCGAAGTAGCCCAGGACCCGTGCGTCCGTGACACCATCGCCGGGGATCAGCCACGCAGTTGCGCCGGCAATGAATCCCACCAGGACCGGATCGTCAAAAGGGCTTCCCTGGCTCAGAAACGGGAACGAGCCCTCGCCCAGTCCGCGGTTCCGGAAGTACTCCGGAAAATCCGAGTAGCAGGTGGAATAGAACTGGCCCGGTGTCTCCCAGCCGTTGGCGCGGCAGTAACCCTTGATGGCGAGGCCCGTCAATGCTGCAAGCACGGTCAGGATGATCAGCACGCGTTCCACCGTAAACACGCCGGGGGAGACGATGCCCGGCGCCGACCTGGCGCCCATCGGTCCGCCAATCAGCTCCGTGAAGTTCCTCAGCAGCAGGTCACTGCGGCTCGGGACAACCAAACGGGCACGCCGCGGCTGTCGCGGCGGCTTCGTTTCCTGCATGATTCAGAGCTTACCGGGATGGTGCGCGGGGAGACCCTGAAATGGGCTCCGGGCAACCGCGGTTCCGGCTTCAGTGCAAACCGGCCATCTGATGGTTATTTGAGAGACTTTTCCACAAAGTTTATGAATGGGCGTTTATAGTCCCCAGCGGACAATGGCGGGGGTCTTTTTGTCCCATCCAAGCGTGCAGACTTTTGCCGTGCCCAGAATGAAATGGCGGCCTTCGGCGGGTGCCAATTCGAGCCACCGGGCCGTAAGGATCCGGGAAAAGTGCCCGTGGGCCACGATCAGCACGTTATCCAGCCCCGATTCCAGGACGCGGGCCACGATCTTGTCCGCGCGGGCAGCCACCTCATCCAGGCTCTCGCCGTTGGGCACACCGTGGGTCCAGATGAGGTAGTCCGGGTTGTCCTTCCGGATCAGGTCCGAGCTGATGCCCTCATAGTCGCCGTAGTTCCACTCCACCGCCAGCGGCTCGTGCTGCGCATCAGGGAAGCCAGCCAGTTCCGCGGTCCGCCGGGCGCGCCGCAGGGGGGAGGTCAGCACGAGGTCGAAATCCACCATGTCCAGCACCTTGCGGGCCTCCACCGCCTGCTGCTCGCCCTCCACGGTCAGGGGCAGGTCAGTGAGTCCCGTATATTGACCGCTCTTGGACCATTCCGTCTCACCGTGACGCATGATCCAGAGCTGGGGGCGCGGCGCAAACATCGGGACACTCATTTGGACTCCTCGTTGGGGGAAAGTTCGACGCCGGCAGGAGACGTTTCCGCCTTCGCTGCCTGGGGTGATTCGGTAGGGGGTGCCGATTCGGCAAGGGGGGCTGATTCGGGCTGCTGGGCCCACCACGCCAGCAGCCTGGCTTCGGCGACTTCCGGCTGAAGGGGTCCGTGCTCCATCCGTTCCTCCAGGAGGTACTTATAGGCACGGCCTACCACGGGACCGGGCCTCAGGCCCAGGATGGCCATGATCCGGGCGCCATCCAGGTCGGGCCGGACAGCATCCAGGGATTCCTGCTCCCGGAGGGTGGCGATCCGGGCTTCCAGATCGTCATAGGCGAAAGCGAGGCGTTCGGCTTTTCGCTGGTTGCGGGTGGTGACGTCCGAGCGGGTCAGCCGGTGCAGCCTCTCCAACAGGGGCCCGGCGTCCGTGACGTAGCGCCTGACTGCGGAGTCGCTCCAGCCGGCCTCGCCGTAGCCGTAGAAGCGCATGTGCAGCTCCACCAGGCGGGCCACCGCTTTGATCGTGTCGTTGTCGAAGCGCAGCGCCTTCATGCGCTTCGCGGTCAGCTTGGACCCCACCATGTCGTGGTGACGGAAGCTGACCGCACCGCCCGGTTCGAAGCGCCGCGTCGCCGGCTTGCCGACGTCGTGCATCAGTGCAGCAAACCGCAGCACAAAATCGGGGCCCGGCACGGCGCCGTCGGCATCGGTTTCAAGGTCTGCGGCCTGCTCCAGCACCTGCAGGGAGTGCTGGTAGACGTCCTTGTGGCGGTGGTGTTCGTCCGATTCAAGCCGCAGGGCGGAGACTTCGGGCAGCACGAACTCGGCCAGGCCGGTGTCCACCAGCAGGTCAATGCCCACGCGCGGATGTTTGCCACAGATGAGTTTGACCAGTTCGTCGCGCACACGCTCCGCCGAGATGATGGTGATCCGTTCCGCCATTTGGGTCATGGCCAGCCGCACGTCGTCGTGGACTGATATGCCCAGCTGCGAGGCGAAGCGGGCGGCCCGCATCATGCGGAGAGGATCATCCGAGAAGGAGTCCTCGGGCGAGCCGGGGGTGGCGAGCAACGTGGCGTGGAGGTCCCGGACACCGCCGAACGGATCAACGAGTTCCAGGGATGGCAGCTTCAACGCCATGGCGTTGATGGTGAAGTCCCGGCGCAGCAGGTCGTCCGTGAGCGAGGAACCGAAGGCCACCACGGGCTTGCGCGACTCCGGGTCGTAGGCCTCAGCACGGTAGGTGGTGATCTCGATCTGGAATCCGGCCTTGCGCATGCCGATGGTGCCAAAGGCGCGGCCGATTTCCCAGTAGTTGTCGGCCCACCGCTTGATCAGGGCCACCGTTTGGTCAGGGGTGGCATCGGTGGTGAAATCCAGGTCCGGCGACGTCCGGCCCAGGAAGAGGTCCCGCACCGGACCGCCCACCAGCGACAACTCGTGGCCGGCGTCGACAAAGCGCTGCCCCAGCTCCAGGACCACCGGGTCTACCTGGAAATCGACGGGGTGGGATTCAGTCTTGTGATGTACGTGCGCCATAGTTACTTAAGCTTGTCAGAAACCAGCGGCTTGGCAGGCCAAAATCTTCTCCGGATCACGCGTATTCGCTCACAGGCCCGCAAAGTGCGTCATGCGCCGTCCATCTTGATGTCATGTTCCAGTCATCATGAACGGGCAAGAGTCGTTAGAGTGGACTGCATGGCCCATCCCGTACCGAGCGCTCCCGGCAGGAGGACAAACGCACCATTGCCGTCGGCAATCGGTGCCCATGTCGCGCCTTCCCTGCATTCGGCACCGGCCTCGCTGCCCACGGTTGAGGAAATTTCCGCCGGAGGGGTCGTAGTGGACACGTCCGACGGCGAACTCAGGGTTGCGATCATTGCCCGCCTTAATCGGGGCGGACGGCTGGAGTGGTGCCTTCCGAAGGGCCACCCGGAAGGCAAGGAAAACAACGAGCGGGCCGCGGTCCGCGAGATCGCCGAAGAAACCGGCATCGAGGGAGACATCCTGGCGCCGCTGGGCAGCATCGACTACTGGTTCACCGTCAGCGGCCACCGCGTGCACAAGACCGTCCACCATTACCTGCTGCGGGCCACGGGCGGCGAACTCACCATTGAAAACGATCCCGACCAGGAAGCGGTGGATGTGGCGTGGGTACCCATCCGGGAACTGGCGCGGAAACTTTCCTTTCCCAACGAACGCCGCATTGCGGACCTGGCCCGGGACGTCCTGCCCGAACACCTCTGACGCCTGTAAGCAGCCTGTCCGTTGCCGAACAAACAGCGTCCGGGTGAGACGATGAACTCGATGTCAGCTACCAATTTCCCTTCCGATAAAGCAGACCGCGCCGGGCAAACCGGGCCGGACGCCGATCCGACGGTTCCTGCCGGCCCTGCAACCGGACCTGTCGTCGAACCCGACGCCGATCCCTCAGTACCCACCGGCGCGAGCGAAACCCGCTCCAGCGCCATCATGGCTGCCGGGACCCTGGTTTCGCGCTTCCTGGGGTTCGGCAAGACGTGGATGCTCGGAGCAGCCCTGGGACTTGGCTCCACAGTTAACGACACGTTCATCAACGCCAACAACCTGCCCAACCTGATCTTCCTCCTGGTGGCCGGCGGAGTATTCAACGCCGTACTGGTGCCGCAGATCATCAAGGCCAGCAAGGCCCCGGACAGGGGATCGGACTACATCAGCCGGCTGCTGACGCTTGCCGTGCTGCTGCTGCTGGGCCTCACGGCGCTGGTCACCCTGGCCGCGCCGTGGGTCATTGAGCTGACAACGCAGGGGTATTCGCCGCAGCAGAAAGCGCTGGCGGTGGCCTTTGCCTTCTGGTGCCTGCCGCAGATTTTCTTCTATGGCCTGTACGCCCTGCTCACGCAGATCCTCAACGCCAACGGCGCCTTCGGCCCTGCCATGTGGGCGCCCATCCTGAACAACCTCGTGGGCATCGGCGGCCTCGGCATGTTCATCTGGATCTTCGGCGAAAATGCGGCCAACCCGCACACGCTGGAGAACTGGGGTCCCGACCAGACCCTGCTGGTGGCCGGTTTCTCCACCATCGGCGTGATTGCGCAGACAGCCATTTTGCTTATTCCGGTCTTCCGACTGAAGCTGGGGCTCCGGCCGCGGTTCGGATGGCGGGGAGTGGGACTTGGACAGGCAGCGAAGCTGAGCGTCTGGACCCTCCTGACTGCCGCCGTCGGGCAACTGGCCTTCCTGTACGTCATGCGCATCGCAACGATTCCCGGCGCCGAGCGCCTGCGGCTGCAGGCTGCGGGGGATCCGGCCGCAGCCATGCTCCCGGGCAACGCTGTCCTGGAGGTGGCCAGCCAGCTCTACCTGTTGCCGCACTCGATCATTGCGCTCTCGCTAGCCACTGTCCTCTTCAACCGGATGACCCGCGCCTCCCAGGACGGCAACCGGGCTGAGCTGCGCGAGGCCCTCTCGCACGGACTCCGCACCATGGCTGTCGCAACTGTCTTCGGTGCGATGGCACTTTTTGCACTGGCAGGGCCCCTGGGCATGTTCTTCTCGGGCGGCCCGCGCCAGGACGGCGTGATGCTGGCCCAGACACTGACCATCCTGGCGCTGAGCACGCCCTTCATGAGCGCCAACTTCATGATGTCGCGTGTCTTCTACGCCAACGAGGACGCCCGGACGCCGTTCTATGTCCAGCTGCTGCTCGCCTTCGTCTATGTGGCAGGCGCCTTTGCCATCCAGTTCCTGCCTGTTGGCCAGATCATCTACGCCATCGCCATTCTCTACATGGTGGGCAACATCCTCTCCGTGGTCATCAGCGCCTATTTCCTGCGCCGGCTCCTGGGCCACCTCGACGGGCCGCGGATTGCCAACTCGTATATCCGAATGGGCTACGCGGCGCTCGGATCCGCGGTGGCCGGGGCCGGGGCCCTTTGGCTGATGGGAAGCTACAGCCCGGACGGCTTCGCCTGGCAGGACCGGATCGCAGCGCTGATTACGGTGATCGTTGTCGGGCCGGTCATGCTGATCGTCTACGTCTTCCTCCTCAGGATCCTCCGCGTGGCGGAGCTCCGTGACCTGCTTCGGCCCCTGATGGCGCGGCTCGGCCGCGGAGGACCCGGGTCATCGGGCGGATCCGGTGGGACGCCGTCGTCGCCTGCAGCAGACGGTGACTCCGGAAGGGAACGCCCGACGCCGGAACGCGCCACGGTCTCGGTGGACACCGGGCTGATCCCCCGGATTTCAGGCGAATTCGACGCCGTGTCCTTCCGTGCCGGGCCCGTGCCGGAACGCCCGGCGGCACCTGCTGTGTCGAACGTGGGACCGGCAGGCGGCGGCGCCGAGGATGGCAGGCGCACAGAACCTGCGGAAGGATATCTTCCGGCCGAGGATGTTCCCAGCACCGCCAGGGGCGGGCTGCTGCACGACGAGATCCCCCTGCCGGGCCGTCGCACCTTCCAAGGCAAGCCTGGCCAGAACCCCCATTTCAAGCCGCGGAGGCCCCGGAAAAAGTGATCTTCCGAGCCTTTAAGGTCGCCTGTCGCCCGCGGCGGCGAGGGCCAATCGGCTAGGATCGACAGTGAACAAGGGCATATGCAGGCAGGCGTCAGCCGGCCCGCTGGCTGACTTTGACCGCTCGCCGGCAGGCGGCGGCATCATGCACGCCATCAATTCCCTGACAGTCTAGGAGGAACCCGTGTCCCACCCGATCGACGTTGGATCAGTACTCGGCGGCCGTTACAAGGTAACAGCCACCGTATTGACCTCACACGACCATGATCTGGTGCTGGACGGGGTGGACCAGGTTCTGAACCGTCCGGTCAGCATTCTGGTCGCCGGCCCGGACAACACCGATCAGGTCGCCCAGAGCGCCCGCGAGGTGGCCACCGGCGAACGCCCGGGCACCATGCAGGTTCTCGATCTTGGGGTCACCGAGGACGCCACATACCTGATCACCAACCACACGTCAGCTGCTGACCTGCTGGACCTCGTGGTTGCCGCCAACCCGCCCTATGTTGAGCCGTTCTTCACGGACACCCTGGGGAGTGAAATCTTCGGTCAGGCGCGTTCAAACGAACCTGAACCCTACGACGACGAAGAGAACGTCGACGCCGGCTACATCAACTACGCCGACAACCACCCCAGCCAGGTCAGCCCCTACCGGTCCGCGTCACCGGCAGCCCCGCCGGCCGCACGGCCCGTAGTTCCACCGCGCCAGCCGGTCCGTCCGCCGTCCGCTCCTGCTGTGGGGTCCGGACGAGGTGCGGGAGCTGGAGCCGCCGCCGGCGCTGCCGCCGCTGGAGCTGCCGCGGCCGGAGCCGCTGCGGGGCAGCACACCACTGCTCCACAGCCCGTCCAAGGCGCAAGCCGGCCCGGTTCCGGACTCGGGGCAACGTCCGAGGCCGGGCAGGGCCGCCAGGGAGCGGATTCACCCAAGGTTTCACTATGGTCTGAGGACGACTACTCCCACGACGCGCAGGAAACCGGCCATGAAGAGCACGTTGCGGCGGAGCCGGCCACCCGGCCCGGCCGCATTGCCGGAGCCTTTCCCTCCCTGACGAGGAAGACGGCGCCTGCGGCAGCCGTCCCCCCGTCCGGAGGATCGGACGACTATTACGACGACGACGATGACGAGCCCGAGCGTGAACCCAAGTCCATGCGGTGGTTGGTGGGCGGCCTCCTTGCCGTGTTGCTGATTGCCGGTCTCGTGTTCGCACTGACCGGCCTGGGCGGACTGTTCCGGCCTGCTCCCCAGGCCAATCCGACCCCTGCCACGGACGGCACAACTGCTGCGGGCACCGCAGCGCCAAGTCCCAACCAGAGCTCTGTAGCCCCCGTAGTGCCGCCAGCCATCGAAAGCATCACGCGGCAGGGCACCTTCGAATTCGCAGCCAACTATGACGTGGACCTGGTAAAAGCGTATGACGGCAATGCGGCCAGCTACTGGTCCGACATGGAGTTTGCCACCGAGGGCTGGGGAGGTCTCGCGGCCAATGGCGTGCCGCTGATCGTCAAGCTCAAGAGCCCATCCACAGTCTCCTCTGTCACGTTGACCCAGCTCGGCGCTTCAGGCGGAAACATCAGCGTCTTCAGCAATGACCGTCCTTCCCTGGACGGGGCCAAGCTGGTGGGAACCAACAGCTTCACCTCAACGGACCTCACTCTGCCGTTGGCCGAACCGGTCCAGGCCCAGTACGTGATTGTTTCCATCAAGACGCTCCCCAAGCTGGCTGCCCCGAAGACCCGGTACGGCTTCGGTATCCGGCTGGCCGAAGTCAAGGTTCAGTAGGAAAACCACTCGCTGCCTGTTGGGCCGCGGCTGTCCTGCATGGCGCCCTGCTCCTGCAGTAACAGGCGCGGCTCGGCGGTTTGGAGGCGGTAATCTGGTAAGGCGTCCTGCCGAGCCGGCTCTGTCATGACCGCTCGTGGTTCTCCGTTCGCGCGGCGCCCGGAATATTCACCACCAGGATTCAGTTGTGCCATGTGGCCGGCCCCGAAAGCCGGCGCATCGACTAAGGAAGAGGTTCACCGTTCAGTGACCAACGCAGAAAACACCGCGTCCGAAGTACGTGATGTCATCATCGTAGGCTCCGGCCCGGCCGGGTATACGGCCGCGGTCTATACGGCGCGCGCAAACCTGAAGCCCCTGATGCTGGCAGGCTCCGTCACTGCCGGCGGCGAACTGATGAACACCACTGACGTCGAAAACTACCCAGGTTTTCCCGAAGGCATCATGGGCCCGGACCTCATGGAGAACTTCGAGAAGCAGGCAGCCCGCTTCGGGACCGAGATCCAGTTCGAGGATGTCACGTCCTTGGACCTGGACGGTGACGTTAAGACTGTCACCATTGCCACCGGTGAAACCTTCAAGGCACGTGCAATCATCCTCTCTACAGGATCGGCATACCGTGAGCTTGGCCTGCCGAATGAAAAGCGTCTCTCCGGGCACGGCGTCAGCTGGTGTGCAACCTGCGACGGTTTCTTTTTCAAGGACCAGGACATTGCCGTCATCGGCGGGGGAGACTCTGCCATGGAGGAAGCCCTCTTCCTCACGAAGTTCGCCAGGTCCGTCACCGTCGTTCACCGCCGGGACTCGCTCAAGGCTTCCAAGATCATGGCGGACCGCGCTCTTTCCCACGAGAAGATTTCCTTCATCTGGAACAGCACCGTTGACGATGTCGTCGGGGAGAACAAAGTCACCGGCCTCAAGATCAAGAACCTTCAGGACGGAACCCTTACCGACCTCGCGGTAACGGGTGTCTTCGTAGCGATTGGTAACGACCCCCGGACGGAGCTCGTCAAAGACACTCTGGAAATCACCCCGGCGGGGACCATCGCCGTAGAGGGCCGCAGTTCCAGGACGACCATCCCCGGCGTGTTTGCTGCGGGGGACGTTGTTGACCCTACTTACCGCCAGGCCATTACGGCCTCAGGCTCTGGGTGCGTTGCTGCCATCGATGTAGAACATTACCTCGCAGATCTTCACGCCTAACAAACACCTAGCATCCATTCGAAGAGAGAGACAAGGTTATGAGCAACGCTAAAGACGTAACAGATGCAAGCTTCGGCACGGATGTCCTGTCCGCTGAAAAGCCTGTGATTGTGGATTTCTGGGCTGAGTGGTGCGGTCCCTGCCGCAAGCTGGGCCCGATCCTGGACGAGATCTCGGTTGAGTACAGCGAGAAGGTGGACGTAGTCAAGGTGAACGTTGATGACAACCCTGCCATCGCGGCCGAGTACGGCATCACATCCATTCCTGCCGTTTACCTTTTCCAGGACGGCCAGGTGAAGAGCACCGTCATCGGCGCCAAGCCAAAGCAGTTCTTCGAGAAGGAATTCGCTGACGTCCTCTCCTAACAAAATGTGCACCCGGGACTGACATTGCTGGCACCGGTTTGAATATGGCCACCGTTTCGGACGAGACGGTGGCCATATTTGCGTGCAGGCAATTTTCCTCGGGTAGTCGACTGTATTAGGTTTCATCCGCGAATGCATCCGCCGTGCGGGGTTGCGTCGGTCCATATGTAGCCAGCGAACCGCCGATCTGCTTCGACTCGGCCGTTCCAGTTGAAACGTCCCTGCGGCAGGAGAGAAGAATGCGGAAGGCTCAAGCTTCCCCAGCGCCAACGGCACGGCTCACCTCTTGCTCCCGCGCACCCCCACTGCGGCAGACGTCGTGTTTCACGTGAAACACGATGCAAGGAATTGTGGCACGCGCTCAGGGGCATGAGTTCCCCTGGCTACAAGGTCTCGCGCCTCAGCGGCCAGTTCTCGGGAAGACTCCCCGGCAAACAGGCGGCTGGCCATTATGCCAATGCCAACGGAATGCGTGAATCTTCGCGCACGAGGAATACGCCCTGACCAGGCTTCAGTAATTCCGGCCGGCCCGCCAAACACCTCTTGTCTGTTGCACCTAAGGCAGTCGTATTGAGGAGGCTGGACGTCTCCCTCTCATCGTCTAACTTCGAGGGACAGGGCGGAGCACGGGTCGAGTGCGGCGGTGCAGCGCACTCCAATCACGGTTTTTGTCGTCCACCCTTTAATGCGAGCCCCGCGATACAAGGGGGGACCCGCTGTTTCACGTGAAACATCGCTCGTGAATGGCCATGTGCCTAAGAGCGCTTTGTGAGGCCCTATTCCATGCCTCTACATCAATTGATTGCGCGACCCTTGCGACAAACGCGGCATTCCAAGCACCTCAACCGCGAGTCTCAAGACTTCCGAATATAGAATGGTCCCGCCCAGGTCTGGATGTCACCGTGCAAATAGCCAGGCTCCTACATCACGCCTTTCCAGAGCGCGAGTTCGACCGACCGCTCCCGGCTGAGACCTGCAGCATCTGGACTGGGGGACTACAAACGTATGCGCCGACCAGGCGACAACCACCGTTCCGGCCCTTAGCAGAACCCAGAGAACGTCTCCTTCAACTGGTCCTAGCCCTAATTCCGCATTTGTGGCTTCATGAGCACCGAATGGGTGCAATAAAGGGGAACTCACAGTACTCGTGACTGCATATTGTGCCCTGAAATGTTCCACCAGAACCGACCGGATTCGTGGTCCACATCTGCCATGTCGCAATTCGCCACGGCAAACCGCTCTACCGAGCACGTGGAGTAATGCCTGACTCCACTGTGTGGATCCAAACATCCCCAGTCGATGGCGGCTGCTTTGGTAAACCGCTACGTTTGCAGGTGGTACCTCTCCGTCCCTTAACCGGGATCGTGCACCTGAGGTGTGTCTGAGGCCAGGCACCACTACTCAGGGGATGGACTGGTCGCAGCCAGCCCATGGGCTCACGTACTGGCTAATCCGGGCACAACGCCACACGCCAACCGATAAGCGCCCACCGTCCACAAAGTTGCAAGAGGGAGACCATCTAGGCGTATCTAGGAGCGGAAGGAAATCCCCAGCGACGTCGCACACGAACGAGTACTGGCTCAGGACATTGACATGGAGCCATCGTTTGCGTCGTCGGAGAACTGGGGCTGTGGCATCGTAACCGGACTAGTACCTAAGAACAGGCCGACGCTTTCTCAGGGAACACATGCATCAAAGAACATGAGGCACCAGGCGCGGAGAGCCGCTAACGAACTTCTGTGAACTGAACTCCGATGTTTCACGTGAAACACCCGTGCATTGTCGCCGACACCGGGCTTAACCGGCGACTGCTGCTCAGCGTCCTCACTGTGGTGGTTCACCCACGATCCTGAGAAGGTCGACTAGCTTCAAGCATCTCAGTGAACTGCCCACGTTCGGCACGTATGCTCGATCTCGATGTTTCACGTGAAACATAGGTACTGGGCATGACGGCCCCAGGCTCGCCCTGGCCCTGCCGAACTGAGCCCTGCAGGACGACGAGGACGCGGGCTCCAGAGGGTCGCACTATCGCTATTGCACCGCGGTGCACCCTCTGGGGTGCAGCGATGCATCCACCTCCTCACTGTTTCATGTGAAACAAACAGAGAATGTGAAGCAGGCGCGAAGTCGATCCTGAGCTGCCGATCGCAGATCAACCAGGCAGACCCGGGCACGGCCGCAGCAGGCCACACTGGACCTACTGCGTAACACTCGGCGCCTAGCGGCCACACGACCTAAGAGGCTCTAACGGCTAGACGAAAGGGGGCAAGCCCTGTCGGCAGTGAATGCAGTCAACAGCCGCCACCAGTAGGGTGGCCCAGGCGCAACCCACAAAGCGACAACAGGCAAGGAGACAGAGGCTCAGACGCTCACGAGGCCGGCTCGAGTGGGCCACAAGACGTCTAAACGCACCTGCACCGCGCTCACTTAGTTTTTATGCCTGACCGAAGGGTACTTGGGGCTAGCGGTGCTCAGATGATTCGGCCACTCGTCTCTCTCTGCTGAGGCTCTCCCATGCATCGGCGCGTATTTTCGAACGTGTGTATCGAGGTCGGACAACGAGCAACCATCAGGGACGATTCCCAGGGTGGGGGGATCACGCCCCTGACATTACTTTTCCCAAGTTATCCCCAGATGTTATCCACAGTGGTATCCACAGGCTTATCCACGGGTTCCGATGTGGTTCCGGGACCTTCGCCGACTATGGACTCGAGTCACGCCAACGCTCACCACTTGTACTGATCGGTTAGTCACCAGTATTGGGGATCCGCCCCACCCTGGTAGCAGGTTTGAAGAAGCGCTAGGCGCCGCTTTTTTACGGAATAATCAACGATTTTCGTGGAATTTCCGGGTGCGCCGCGCAAGTAGAAATCGACTCCTCGCTGTTTCACGTGAAACGTACACGTCGAGATCACTGGATGCGAACAAATGGATCACCCCACACGCCGGCGGCAAGGATCACGACCGATGTTCGGCTGCGCTTGGAGGCATGTGAGATGCGTCGCGGTCCACAGAGTTATCCACAGCGATATCCACTGCCGAATCTGGCCTTTGGGGAGAATACGGAAAGCGGACGGCGAAGACGCTCGGCGCCTCAGGATCACCGGACTCACCGGTCCGCCTGATGGAAACCAGGACTAGCAGGAATACCAACCAGGCGCCCCTCCAACGCTGGCCCCGTTGTCTTCCAAGCTGCCCCTCCGAGACATAGACCACCAATCACAGAGAGATCCGCCATTGAAGCAGAGAAGTGGACTCTGCAATGGGCGAGACGGCAGCCGCTGAGCCGATTGACATACCCGGCCCCCGGACTCGCCTTAGAAGCAGCCACGAGATGCAAGCCTCACGGTGCAGTTTTTGCTGCGGCATCGTCGTTTCATCCGGCAGCTATTGACCGGAGTCAATCCTCTTCCACCGGTGAGCCAACGGCCCGATCGGCAAGCCAACCGTCGCCCCACTTGGATAGCCGGGTGTCCCGATGGATCTCACTTCGTTGGCCGATACGTGTTGGCCGCAAGAGGGGGCACCCACGAGTTCACCTTGAGGCCCCGTCGACCGAACGCGAACTAGCCCGGGGCGGCTCGCGTTGCGCGACGTAACGCCCCTAAAGGACCTATTGGCCCCAGAACAGTGTCCTGCAATTTCTTTAGGCAGGAGGATTCACATCGCCTTTTACACTGCGTACCGCGCCTGCCGGCACCGTCAACTACTGCGTCGGCAAGGCGACCTGCAGGGGGAGTGGGTGGGTACCCCGATGACGCCGCGACTGCAGATCGGGAGTCACTCCGCTGGCCTGCAGGACCCCCTGAGCCCTCGCAGGGCGTCAAAGCGCCGCATCCCGGCTCATTAGCCCGCGCAGCCGCAGGCGGACGCTGAGGAGCGCCAGAAGCTTCACGGAACTGCATGGGCTGGACGTGGGTAGGGGCCCTGGACTGATGAACAGCACGGGAGTGGGCCTTGTCTGTCATGTCTGCCCCGCAAATGCTTATGGACGAGGAACCGGCCAGCCGCCCGTAGAAAGGTTTGATTGGGGTGTCGCGGCAGAACACAGAAGCGACCGATGATCATGTTCGTGATGTAGTCAACGTGACCTGAGCGTCGACTGAGCCCGGGGGACCTCGGCTCCAGGACCGCGCACCGCCGGAGAGGCGACACCGATGCCTTGACGACGCTGCGGGCCGAGTTAGGGGGTCCATGGACCTTGCAACCTGGTTCAACTGCGTAGACGTCACGGTAGTCGCCACTGGCTGTTCTTTGACCAGCATTGGCACTTTTGCTTTCGCCCCGCCACCGACCTGGATAAGTTGATTGGCTCTTCACCCTGTTTTCGGACTTACTGGAACCTGTTTCTGTTGTGCCGTCCCTGGGGCCATCTGTAAGCTTCCGGTCGAACACAGTGTTGGTGCAGCTGCAGGCCGCCGTTCATGTTTCACGTGAAACTACAATCAGCCTGGCATCGGGTGCCGAGGATTAGGAAAAGTCCCGACGCAAGTCAGAAGTTCGGACCCTATAAACCCTCATCGTATTGGGGAAATAGGGAGGGGGGCCCGATCGCGCCGGCAGTCCCTCCGCGGTGACCGAAGACGCCAGGCCTCCATGTTTCACGTGAAACAACGGGGCCATGGGGTTCAAACGGTAACAAGCTCAGCACCTTTGGCATTCGAGGCATTCCAGAGCCGGTCATAGACACCGCGCAAACACGCAAGTGGCTATGAAAAGATTTCGCCTATGATCGCCCGGTGCACGGTACTGCCCCTGCGCCCCGCGCGGACCAAAGACAACTTACTGTGTCAGGCTGCGTATAGCCATCCAAACCTGGTGCTATGAGAAAGACAATATTCAATGCTCGCAGGCTTCGCGCAGCGTCTGCTCACAGCACGCTCCTCATTTGATGAGGAGGACCTAGCTCCACCGAAGCACACCATCCTGCGCGGAAACCCTCCACCTCGCACGTGCACAACAGTCCGGGCACCCCTGGATTGAATCATCCCCGGGTTCAATGCCGGAAAGAAAAAGGGAGGCATGTTTCACGTGAAACATGCCCCCCAACCTCCAGAAAACTAGTTATCGGCGCCTGGCGCCAAAACATCCATAATGCGGTTTAGATCTTCCACGCTGGCAAACTCAATACTCACGCGGCCCTTCCGGACACCCAGCGAGATCTTGACGTTAGTATCCAGACGGTCCGAGAGCGACGAGGCCAAATAATCCAAGCGCTCGTGGCGTGCGCCAGGGCGTGGAATGTTGTTCTTGGCAGGCTTTGAAGGATCCTGGTACAGGGTCACAGCTTCTTCTGTGGCCCGAACCGACATTCCCTCGGCAACGATCTTCTGGGCGAGGCGCTCCATGGCAGCCGCATCCGGCAGAGCGAGGAGCGCACGGGCATGACCGGCCGAAAGGACGCTTGCGGCCACTCGCCGCTGAACCAGCGGTGGGAGCTTGAGCAAGCGGAGCGTGTTGGAGACCTGGGGACGGGAACGGCCAATGCGATCGGCCAACTGCTCGTGGGTGGTCCCGAAATCTTCAAGAAGCTGCTGGTAGGCGGCCGCCTCTTCCAGTGGGTTCAGCTGGCTGCGGTGCAGGTTCTCGAGAAGGGCATCCCGCAGAAGGTCATCATCCGTGGTGTCACGCACGATTGCCGGGATAGTTTCCATGCCCGCGGCCTGTACCGCCCTCCAGCGGCGTTCACCCATAACCAGCTCATAGGGTTCTCCACCCTTTTCGGTTGAGGTACGCACCACAATTGGCTGAAGAACACCGATTTCACGAACGGAGTGAATCAGCTCAGCCATATCGTCTTCGTCGAAGACCGAGCGGGGCTGTTTCCGGTTAGGGTGAATGTCCGACACAGGGATTTCGGCAAAACGCACGCCGGGAACTTCAACAAGGTCCACGCCGTTATCGACGAGCTCATCTGCTTCGTCAACCACGGCGGACGCCTCAGTATCACCGGATTTGACTTCCGGTGCCACAGCCTCCTCCTCGGCGGTGGGTACTGCTGTTCCCTTGGCCGAAGGCTTGGTAAAAGCTGTGGCAGAAGCAGCAGAGGAATTCTTGGCCTCCACCTTTGCGGCCTGCGCCTTTGCGGCCTGCGCCTTTGCGGCCGGCACCTTGGCAGTCGGCTTTACCGCGGCAGCAGCGTCGGTCACCGAACTTGCCTCGCCGCCGTCCTTCACGTCATCCGGAGGGAAGACTTTCTTCCGGCCCTCCGGAAAGAAGAGATCCACTGGGCGCGACACAGCGGCACCGTTGCCCGATGCACTCCCGGCTGGGGAACTTGGAATCAGTGCGCCAAGACCGCGTCCCAAGCCACGTCGCTTCTCGCTCATGGATAAATCCCTCCGATGGAAGAGTCGGCCCCAGCCTGACTCCGGTTGTTGCAGTTCTTGAAGATTTTAGCGCTCAGCAATTTCAGCAGCGGCTTCCAGATAAGACAGGGCTCCACTGGAGGAAGGATCATAGGTCATTACGGTCTGCTGGTAGCTCGGCGCTTCGGATATCCGAACCGAGCGCGGAACCACGGCCCCCAGAACCTGATCCGGGAAGTGTTGACGGACCTCAGCAGCCACCTGGGCAGCCAGGTTGGTCCGGCCGTCGTACATGGTGAGGAGAATGGTTGAAACCACCAGATCCGCATTCAGGTGCTTTTGGATCATCTCGATGTTCTTCAGAAGCTGGCTCAGTCCTTCCAATGCGTAGTACTCGCACTGAATGGGAATGAGCACTTCACCGGCGGCGCAAAAGGCATTGACCGTCAACAAACCAAGGCTCGGCGGGCAATCAATGAAGATGTAGTCCAGGCGTTCCTCGCCGTTCTTCGCCCTGGTCTTGGCGTAGACGTCGATGGCCCTGCGGAGCCGCTGTTCGCGGGCGACGAGCGAGACCAGCTCAATCTCGGCACCGGCCAGGTGGATGGTGGCGGGAGCACAGATCAGATTGCTGATATCAGGGCAGGGAGCCACCACGTCAGCCAAGGGAAAATCGTTAATCAGGACGTCGTAGATGCTGTCCACATCGGCATGGTGTTCCACGCCCAAGGCGGTGGAGGCGTTTCCCTGCGGATCGATGTCGATGACCAGAACGTTCAAGCCGGCGGCTGCAAGGGCTGCGGCGATGTTAACGGTGGTGGTGGTCTTGCCTACGCCACCTTTTTGGTTGGAAACGGTGAAGATGCGTGTCTTCTCCGGCTTGGGCAATTCACGTCCCAGCAGGCGTTCCCGACGTTTCGTTTCGTGTGCCAGTTCGCGCGCGATGGGACTGGAGTCATCCATGGTGTCGATGACGTTGGCTTTACCACCAGCCGTTGTTTCACGTGAAACAGCCGTAAAGGAGGCTGCGTCTGCAACCACCTTTGGGTGATTCGCAGTTCGGACCGGTGCGGAACCCATGCCAGCAACTGATCGTGCTGACCCCAAAGACACAAACGGGGGGATCCGTTGTGTGGAGGCTTCGCTACTGGTCACTGGGACACACTCACTCTCGTTCAGCTTGTTGCTGCCGTTGTCTAGCCTAACCGCTTCGCCCTGCAGACCAAGGTTACCGGGCCCGGACTAGGCAATCTTTCCGGACTTGTTTACGACGATGCGCACCACGGTGGTGGGTTCCTCCAGCAGGTTCTCACCAACTGTTACTACCGAAGTGTGAATGCCCCCAAGCTTGCGGATCACCTTCGCGGCCTTCTCGATTTCCTCACCGGCACTGCGGCCCTTGATGGCAACCACTTCACCTTTGCCGGCGAGCAACGGAATTGTCAGGCCGGCCAGGTTGCTCAGAGCAGAGACGGCACGGGCAGTCACCACATCCGCGTTGACGTGGCCCACCGCAAGTTCGGCCCGGCTTCTCATCACGGTGACATTGGTCAGTCCCAGATCATCCACGACTTCCTGAAGCCAGATGACCCTGCGCTCCAGCGGCTCAATCAGCGTCAGCTCAAGGTCGGGGCGGGCTATGGCCAGGCAAAGTCCTGGAAGCCCCGCACCGCTCCCGACGTCGGCAACGTGGCTGCCATGGGCGATCTCGCTTTCGATGACCGCACAGTTGAGAACGTGCCGGCTCCACAGCCGGGGAATTTCACGGGGCCCAATGAGTCCACGTTCCGTTCCGGACGTGGCCAGGTGCTCGACGTACCGCTTGGCAAGATCCAGCCGGTCCCCAAAGATCTTTTCAGCCGCGAGCAGTTCTGCTGCCGTGATGTCAACCATGATTAGCGAATCAGCAATTCTCTAGTCGGCGGATACGACGATGTGGCGACCGGCACCTTCGCCCTCGGATTCACTGACCAGACCGAGGTCAGCTACGGCGTCGTGCACAATCTTGCGTTCGTAGGCGCTCATTGGCTCCAGTGCGATAGCCTTGCCGGTCTCCTTGACCGAAGCCGCCGCATCTTCGGCGATCTTCTGGAGATGACCGGCGCGCTCCTGGCGGTAGCCGTTAATGTCCAGCACCAGGCGTGAGCGGTTCTCGGTCGCGGACAGCACGGCCAGCCTGGTCAGCTCCTGAAGTGCTTCGAGGACTTCACCGTCTTCGCCGACAAGGTTGTCCAGGCTGTCGGACTCTTCCTCGGCGACAATCGAAATGTAGGTGCGCCCGTTCCTGACTTCGATATCGATGTCGCCATCGATGTCAGCAATGTCCAGGAGTTCCTCAAGGTAATCGGCAGCAACGTCGCCTTCTTCCTCGAGCCGGCTGGCGGCCGAGCCCTTCGGGGAAGCTGCATCACTCACGGATTCGTCGTGATCTTCAGTGATCTCGTCGGAAAGGGCGTGTTCGGTGCTCTCGGCTGACATTACTTCTTCTTCCTGTTCTTACGTTGGGGCTGGACGCGCTGTGCCTTTTGCTCGATGATCGCAGCCGCGGCAGCTGCCTCCGCTTCGGCGTCGGCCTTTTTGCCACCCAGGATGGGCAGGGCGGGCAGGCCCTTGGCGGCACGGCGTTCGGCCAGCGCCTTGGCTGCGGGGGATCCCGGCGTCGGCATGCGGCGGATGACGAAGAACTGCTGTGCCATGGTCCAGAGGTTGGTGGTGGTCCAGTAGATCAGGACACCGATGGGGAAGTTTATGCCACCCACACCGAACACGATGGGCAGGATGTAAAGCATCATTTTCTGCTGGCGCATGAACGGGCTGGCCATGGCTTCTTCAGACATGTTCTTGGCCATGATCTGTTTCTGCGTAATGAACTGCGAAGCCGTCATGGCCAGGATCATCAGGATCGACAGGACATAAACCGCAACTACATTTCCCTCAGGGTTGTGCAGCAGGGTGGCCGAAAGCGGAGCCCCGAAAATGGTGGACTCATCGAACTGGACCACCTGATCGTGGCTCATGGCCCCGATCCCAAGACCCTTGTCTCGGGCGGCACTGATCCCGGACAGGACCTGGAAGAGAGCGAAAAAGAACGGCATCTGGATGAGCATGGGCAAGCAGGCGGAGAACGGGTTGGTTCCGTGCTTCTTGTACATGGCCATCTGTTCCTGCGCCATGGCCTGGCGGGACAGCTGATCGGTCTTGCCCTTGTACTTGTCCTGGAGCTTTTTCAGGTCAGGTTGGAGCAGCTGCATCCCGCGCTGGGCCTTGATCTGCTTGACGAACACCGGGATCAGCGCGGCCCGGATCACCAGCACCAGGCCGATGATGGACAGCGTCCACGTCCAGCCGGACGCTTCCGGCAGGCCGATGGAGCTCAGGCCCTCATGAAAACCCACCATGATGATGGACACAAGCCACTTGAACGGAAACATGATTGTTTCAAAGAAGTCCATACGATATCCCTATTCGTCAGGCCGCAAGGCGGCCTTCTCCATCAGTCTGAGCAGCCAGGTACTTGTCCGGGTTGTTCAGCACAACAATTGTGGGTGTCCGGTCTTCAGGCCATTCGCGGTGGCCGGCGGGGACATGGTCCACACCGCCGGCATTCCAGGGATGGCAGCGTGCCAGGCGGCGGACGGCAAGCCAGCTGCCCTTCACTGCGCCATGGACGGTAACCGCTTCAAGGGCATAGGCCGAGCATGAAGGGAAGAAACGGCAGACCTGGCCGTACAAGGGGGAAATCACCTTGCGATAGGCCGTCAGCAAAAGAATGAGAATGTTTTTGGGCAGGTTCCAGATGAACAGGGCCACAGTCACGGCAACAGGCTTAAGATAGCGGACGACGGCGGCAGTTACCTTACGCACGCTGTGTCCCTTCCTGTGTCGTACCGGTTGAACCGTCTACAGCAGCCTTTGGAAGGCGGCCGCCCAACCGGTTCATGGTTGATTCCAATGCGGCGTTATAGTCCGCCAACAGTTGGTCCCAGCTGGCAGCCGCAGACGCAGGCAGCGCCCGGACCACGATAGCGAACCCTGTGCCGTACTCGCGAAGCGAGGCCGCACCAGCTTCTCTCAGTCTCCTCTTAACGAGGTTCCTGACAACAGCGTTCCCGACACCTTTGGAAACTATGAACCCGATCCGGCTGGGTTCGTCGGCAGCAATAGCTGCCGCATATAACACTACGTTCCGGCGTCCATTGCGGACGCCGGAACGCACAGTTGTTGAAAATTCGGTTGAAGTCCTTAGACGGTTACGGGTGGCCAGCACCTTAAACTCGCAAAGACATGTCTACCGACGAGTCAGAATCTAGGCCGACAGTTCGGTGCGGCCCTTGCCACGACGGGCTGCCAGGATGGCACGGCCGGCACGGGTACGCATACGAAGGCGGAAGCCGTGCTTCTTGGCTCGACGGCGGTTATTCGGCTGAAAAGTCCGCTTGCTCACGTTAGTTACTCCAGTGGATCAAAGGTGCGCCCACCCGATCAGTAAAAGGGGAAGAACTGGCCGACGCTAAGTTTTGTATATGCACGCTTCCCCCACTGCTCAAACGCGGGGCGCTTGAGAGATTCAGATGAGGCAGAAAAGCGGACACAAAGGACTTCACAACGTTAGGGCAAAATGCACCGTTGAGTCAAACCGGGATGCCCTCCCGGTCCCGCCCCTGCTGTGGTTAACCCGGGCCCGCAGCCTGTGGATGAAGTGGCTCACAGGGCCCGTTTCAGAACCACAACCATGTAATTATCCACAAGCTACTTCCCAGCTATCTTCTGGCGTTTTGATCCCCTAGAGTGGCTCAGTAGCCGATTATCCACGGACTGTGCATAACCCTGTGGATGAAGCTGGACCAGCATCCTGGTTCGGGACTTGGGGCTGCACGTAATGCAGGCACGCAAGTTTTGAGGAACTGATTGATGACAGTAGACGAAGCCAACCACGCCAATACTGTCGGAAGTTCCTGGCGCCGCGTGGTGAACCTTCTCGAGCAGGACGACCGCGTTTCACCGCGGCAGCGCGGCTTCGTCATCCTGGCCCAGGCCCAGGGCCTGATCGGTTCCACCCTCCTGGTCGCCGTCCCCAATGAGCTGACCCGCGAAGTGCTCCAGACCCAGGTCAAGGATGCGCTGGACGACGCACTCCACAACGTCTTCTCCGAAGACATCCGCTGCGCAATTGATGTGGACACCGATCTGGTTCCCATCTACCAAGAGCCGGAACCCGTCGTCGTACCTGCCTATTCACCTGACCAGTTGATCGAACAGAAGCCGCAGCCCATGCTGCCCAGCACTTCGCACGAGTTCGGCCGGCTGAATCCCAAGTATGTTTTTGACACCTTCGTGATTGGCTCGTCCAACCGTTTCGCGCATGCTGCGGCCGTTGCGGTGGCCGAGGCACCTGCCAAGGCCTACAACCCGCTGTTCATCTATGGTGATTCAGGCTTGGGCAAGACCCACCTCCTGCATGCGATCGGTCATTACGCCCGCCGGCTCTACAGCGGAATCCGGGTCCGCTACGTGAATTCCGAAGAGTTCACCAACGACTTCATCAACTCCATCCGCGACGACGAAGGCGCCAGTTTCAAGACCACGTACCGCAACGTGGACGTGCTGCTCATTGACGACATCCAGTTCCTGGCCGGCAAGGACCGGACGCTGGAGGAGTTCTTCCACACCTTCAACTCGCTGCACAACAACAACAAGCAGGTGGTCATCACCTCGGATCTGCCACCCAAGCAGCTGGCAGGGTTCGAGGACCGGATGAAGTCACGGTTCGAGTGGGGCCTTCTCACTGATATCCAGCCGCCGGAACTTGAAACACGGATCGCCATCCTCCGCAAAAAGGCCCTCAGTGAAGGCCTGTCCGCACCCGATGATGCCCTCGAATACATCGCGTCCAAGATCTCAAGCAACATCCGGGAACTCGAAGGTGCGCTGATCCGCGTCACGGCGTTCGCCAGCCTGAACCGCCAGACTGTCGATGTGGCGCTGGCGGAGATGGTGCTCAAGGACCTCATCACCGACGACGGTGCACAGGAGATCACCTCCAGCCAGATCCTCACGCAGACCGCTGACTACTTCAAGCTCAGCATGGAGGAACTCTGCAGTAAGTCACGCACCCGGACCCTGGTGACCGCCCGCCAGATTGCGATGTACCTCTGCCGTGAACTCACGGACATGTCCCTGCCGAAGATCGGCCAGGAACTGGGCGGCCGGGACCACACCACCGTGATCCACGCCGACCGCAAGATCCGTGAGCTGATGGCAGAGCGGCGTGTGATCTACAACCAGGTCACCGAGCTCACGAACAGGATCAAACAGCAGCAGCGCGACTCCTGACCCCCGCTCTCCTACCTTATTAACAGGTGCATGTGGATAAGCCTGTGGACAGTTAAGGGGACAACCGCGCTTAATGGGCTTAAAACCCTTAAGGCAGCTGTGGACCGGCCGAAAGCCAAAAAATGTTATCCCCATCCACAGCCTGTTTAAAACTCCCTCACCCACAGTCCATGAACAGGGCTTAACCGCCGGATCCTGCGGCCGGATCGAGTTATCCACAGTTTCCACAGCAGTTATTAACACTACTAATCCCAAGAAATTGATTTCCCTCAAATAACAATCTCGATCCGCACACCAAGCAGGCCAGGTCCGGAACACCGGACAAGAGCCAACGGACCCCAGGGACGCCGGCCGGGGATGGGTTAATCCCCGATCTTCCGGCTAAGCTGTCAGCAGCGCTCCCATCCTCGGGTTTCTTTGTGGTTCGGTAACCGACGGACCATGCAGGTTCCGGTATTGGGCGCGACACATTTGGACTCCCCGACGGAGTTCCCGGCATCTCTATGGCAGCAGTAATGAAAGGCGGCACCCTTCCGTGAAGTTCAGAGTCGAACGGGACGTCCTGGCAGAAGCCGTCACCTGGACAGCCCGGTCGTTGTCTCCGCGGCCGCCGGTTCCCGTACTGTCCGGTCTGCTCCTGAAGGCTGAAGCAGGAACGGTCAGCCTCTCGAGCTTCGATTACGAGACCTCGGCACGGCTGGAAATCGCCGCAGATATCACCACCGAAGGCACCATCCTTGTCTCCGGCCGCCTCCTCGCAGACATCTGCCGGAGCCTGCCGTCAGCGCCTGTTGAGGTGGAAACCGACGGCAATAAAGTCACCCTGACCTGCCGCCGCAGCAGCTTCCACCTGGCCACCATGCCCGAGGCCGAATACCCGCCCCTGCCAGCGCTGCCGGCCATCAGCGGCACCGTCCCGGGTGACGCTTTCGCCCAGGCCGTGTCCCAGGTGATCATCGCAGCCAGCAAGGATGACACCCTGCCCATCCTCACCGGCGTGCGGATGGAGATCGAGGACGACCTCATCACGCTGCTTGCCACGGACCGCTACCGGCTGGCCATGCGCGAAGTGCCGTGGAAGCCGGTCACACCCGGCATCTCCACCAGCGCCCTGGTCAAGGCAAAAACCCTCAACGAGGTAGCCAAGACTCTCGGCAACAGCGGCGACATCAACCTTGCCCTGGCGAATGACGACAGCCGTCTCATCGGTTTCGAAAGCGGCGGACGCACCACCACGTCGCTTCTTGTGGACGGGGACTACCCCAAAATCCGTTCGCTGTTCCCGGATTCGACTCCCATCCACGCCACCGTGCAGACCCAGGAACTGGTGGAGGCTGTACGCCGTGTTTCCCTCGTGGCAGAACGGAATACGCCGGTCCGCCTGGCCTTCACCGATGGCCTGCTGCACCTGGACGCCGGCACCGGAGAGGACGCCCAGGCTTCTGAAGAACTCGAAGCCCAGCTCTTCGGCGACGACATCACGGTTGCCTTCAACCCCCATTACCTTGTTGAGGGCCTCAGCGTTATCGAAACCAAGTTCGTCAGGTTCTCCTTCACCACGGCGCCGAAACCGGCGATGATCACAGCCCAGGCGGACGCCGACGGCGAAGACCAGGACGACTACCGTTACCTGGTCATGCCCGTCAGGCTTCCCAACTAGTCCCCACAGATCCAAGCCCCCCGCCCAAACCCAGCTCAGAAAAGAGTCCCACCGTGCATATCGGACTGATCGGCCTTGGAAAAATGGGTTTCAACATGCGCGAACGCCTGCGCAAGGGTGGCATTGAGGTCACGGGTTTCGACCGCAATCCCGAGATCACCGATGTTGCCTCGGTGGAGGAACTCATTGCCGCCGTCCCGGCACCGCGGCTGATCTGGGTGATGGTTCCGTCAGGCGAAATCACCGACGCCGTCATCACCGAACTTGGCAACAAGCTCGACGCCGGTGATCTGGTGATCGACGGCGGGAATTCCCGTTTCACCGAGGACCAGAAGCATGGCGCCTCGCTGGCGGAAAAGGGAATCCGGTTCGCGGATTGCGGCGTATCCGGCGGTGTGTGGGGCCTGCAGAACGGCTACGGACTGATGGCCGGCGGCGACGCCGATGATATCGAGCGCGCACTGCCCGTCTTCGATGCCCTTCGGCCGGAAGGAGACCGCGCCGACAGCTTCGTCCACGTCGGCGGAATCGGTGCCGGACACTACGCGAAAATGGTCCACAACGGGATCGAATACGGCCTGATGCAGGCATACGCCGAGGGCTATCAGCTCCTTGCTTCCAAGGACATCATTAACGACCTTCCCGGTACGTTCCGCGCCTGGCAAAAGGGCACCGTGGTCAGGTCCTGGCTGCTGGACCTCGCGGTTAAGGCGCTCGACGAGGATCCCGGACTGCAGAACATCGATGACTACGTCGAGGATTCAGGTGAAGGCCGATGGACCGTCGAAGAAGCCATTGCCAACGCGATTCCGGCACCTGCCATCACGGCCGCACTGTTTGCGCGTTTCGAATCCCGTGAGGACAGTTCCCCCGCCATGAAAATGGTCTCTGCACTGCGCCACCAGTTCGGCGGGCATGCCACCCGTCCCGCCAAGTAGCAACCACCCCGGAACCGGCTTGGTTCCGAGAATTTTGAAGACCGCGTGTACCTAGAACACCTTTCGCTGACCGACTTCCGCAGTTACGCCCAGGTTGATCTTGCCCTCGAACCCGGCGTCACGGTTCTGGTGGGCTCGAACGGTATAGGCAAGACAAACCTCATGGAAGCCATCGGCTACCTGGCAACACTCAGCTCGCACCGGGTCAGCTCCGATGCTCCGCTGCTTCGCTTCGGGACCGACCGGGCGCTGGTCCGGGCACGGATTGTCCGCGGCGGACAGACCACCGTCCTGGAACTTGAAATCAACGCGAGCCGGGCAAACCGCGGGCGCATCAACCGCAGCAACCCGGTGCGGGCCAGGGACCTGCTGGGGATCTGCCAGACAGTGCTTTTTGCGCCGGAGGATCTTGCCCTGGTCAAGGGTGACCCCGCAAACCGGCGGCGGTTCCTCGATGAGCTGCTGGTAAGCCTCATTCCCCGGCACTCGGCTACGCGCAGCGACTATGACCGCGTGCTGAAACAGCGCAATGCCCTCCTCAAATCCGCGCGGGCCGGCAAATTCACGGCGGCGCACGAAGCGACCCTGGATGTCTGGGACCAGCACATGGCCAAGGCCGGCGCCGAGCTCGTATATGCCCGGCTGGAACTCGTGGAACGGCTGCGCCCGCACCTGGCCAAGGCCTATGCCCAGCTCACCGACGGATCCAAGGAAGCCGGCGCTGTTTACCGGTCCACCCTCCAGAACCTGATGGACGACGACGGCGCGTCACCTTTGGGTAACTCCGGCGGCAGCGCCGTTGCGGTTGGCTCCGCCGCTGCCGTGGAGGGCGGCGGAGCTGAGGACCTCCGCTTCCTCTCCATCGAAGAACTCACCGAGCGCTACGTCCAGGCATTCCGGGCATCACGCCGTAAGGAACTCGAGCGAGGAATCTCCCTGGTGGGGCCGCACCGCGATGATCTGGAACTCGTCCTTGGCGAAGCGCCCGCCAAGGGGTACGCCTCCCACGGTGAAACCTGGTCGATGTGCCTTTCGCTTCGGCTGGCCTCCTATTACGTCATGCTGGACGATGCCAGGACCGGCGGGTCCGCGCCAATTCTGATTCTCGACGACGTTTTTGCCGAGCTCGATGTGCAGCGGCGGCGTAAACTGGCGGCAATAGTCTCCGGCGCGGAACAGGTCCTGGTGACCGCCGCCGTCGACGCCGATATTCCGGTGGAACTGTCCGGCCGGCGGGTGAAGGTCATTCCGGGAGGAATCGATGAGTAGGGACGAGAAAAACGGCGGGCTGCAGCCCGGCCGCGATCCCGACAACATCGACGCGCCCCAGGCGGCGCTGAACCGGATGCGGGAAGCCGCCGCGGCACGAGGGGAAATCCGCCGGAAAGCACCTCCTCCCGGCGGTGCAGCGAAGACAAAACGCGGAATCCGGGATACCCGCGGATTCAGCCAGTTCCACTCCACCGGCAGGGACCCCCTTGGCCTGGGCAAAGTTGTGGGGCGCCTGGTGGCCGAACGCGGCTGGACATCACCGGTGGCGGTGGGATCCGTCATGGCCGAATGGGCAACCCTGGTTGGCCCCGAAATCTCTGCGCACTGCACCCCGGAAAGCTTTGCGGACACCACTCTGCACGTTCGCTGCGATTCGACGGCCTGGGCCACCCAGCTGCGGCTGCTGAGCATCAGCCTGCTCGAAAAATTCCGGACCGAACTTGGCGACGGCGTGGTTAGCAGCATCCAGGTGCTCGGGCCCTCTGCGCCCAGTTGGCGCAAGGGCGGCCGCACCGTCAACGGCCGGGGACCCCGTGATACCTATGGTTAGCGGCCGCACCTGCCACGGCAGCCGCCGTCGAACCTTGAATATTCGTCCGACGGCGTGTAGGGCGGTCCAGCGCCCCCGGGGCGTATAGGCACCCGACCGCCGCATCGCAAGGGCGCCCAAGGCGGGATCAATGGCCACTCACGGGCAAAGACGGGTGCGACGACCCTTCCGGAATGCGGGTTTGCGGTCCATTTCACGGTAGAATCACAGAAGATAACTGGGCGCCGGTGAAACGTTGACTGAGTCCGTTTTCCGTATGCCCTCCGCAGGCGGACTTCGGTTCTGCAGGTCGACCTACTCTTCAGTGCCATCAGCTTGTGCCTGTTGGCGAGCCCTTTCCCTCGGAAAGAACCCGCCGGCCATCATCGAAAAAGAGGAGTCGACAGCACCTGTGGCTAACGACATGACAGAAACCCAGGCAGTAGATCTCGCAGCGGAGGACGTCCCCACCCCGAATAAGCCGGCGGAGACCGTGACGCCGAGGGAATACGGCGCCAGCGACATCACTGTCCTTGAAGGCCTCGAAGCTGTCCGGAAACGTCCGGGCATGTATATCGGTTCCACAGGGCCCCGCGGCCTGCACCACCTGGTCTACGAAGTGGTGGATAACTCGGTCGATGAGGCCCTGGCCGGCTACTGCACGCACATCGAAGTTGTCCTGCAGGCCGACGGCGGGGTCAAGGTCGTTGATGACGGGCGTGGTATCCCCGTGGACATGCACCCGACAGAGCACAAGCCCACCGTTGAGGTGGTCATGACCATCCTGCACGCGGGCGGCAAGTTCGGCGGCGGCGGTTATGCAGTTTCCGGCGGCCTCCACGGTGTCGGAATTTCCGTGGTTAACGCACTCTCCAGCCGGGTGGACACGGAAGTTCGGCGCCAGGGATACGTCTGGCGGATGTCCTTCGCCGACGGCGGAAAGCCTCAGGGCGGCCTGGTCAAGGGCGAAGCCACAGACACCACCGGAACCACCCAGACGTTCTATCCCGACGCAGGCATCTTCGAGTCAACGGATTTCGATTTCGAGACCCTCCGCGCCCGGTTCCAGCAGATGGCGTTCCTTAACAAGGGCCTGCGCATCACGCTCACCGACGAGCGGGCACCGGCTGCGGGTGCCGACGCCGACGAGGACCTCGACCTCGACGCAGTGGTTACCGAAGGTGAAGTAAGCGCTGAGCACCGCACCGTGGTGTACCAGTACGACGACGGCCTGCTGGACTATGTGAAGCACCTGAACTCGGGCAAGAAGGTGGATGTGGTCCACGAGGACGTCATCTCGTTCGAAACCGAGGATACGGAACGGCACATCGCCCTGGAAATGGCCATGCAGTGGACGAATGCCTACTCCGAAAGCGTCCACACCTACGCCAACACCATTAACACCCACGAGGGCGGAACCCACGAAGAGGGCTTCCGCGCCGCCATGACGTCGCTCATCAACCGCTACGCGCGGGAGAAGGGCATCATCAAGGAAAAGGATGACAACCTCACCGGGGATGACATCCGGGAAGGCCTGACCGCGGTCATTTCGGTCAAGCTCGCCGAGCCGCAGTTCGAAGGCCAGACCAAAACGAAGCTGGGCAACTCCGAGGTCAAGGGCTTCGTCCAGAGGGTGGTCACGGACGGCCTGGGCGATTGGCTCGAGCGGAACCCCGGGCCTGCCCGCGACGTCATCCGCAAGGCCATCTCCGCTGCCCAGGCCCGGATGGCTGCCCGGAAGGCCCGCGACAACGCCCGGCGCAAGAGTCCCCTGGAGTCTTTCGGGATGCCAGGCAAGTTGTCCGACTGCTCCTCGAAGGACCCCGCACGCTGCGAGGTCTACATCGTGGAGGGTGACTCCGCCGGCGGTTCGGCCAAGCGCGGGCGCAACCCCGAAACCCAGGCCATCCTCCCGCTGCGCGGCAAGATCCTGAACGTTGAACGGGCACGCCTCGACAAGGCCCTGGGCAACGCCGAGGTGCAGTCCATGATCACGGCCTTCGGCACCGGCATCGGTGAGGACTTCGACCTCAGCAAGCTCCGCTACCACAAGATTGTGCTCATGGCTGATGCCGATGTTGACGGCCAGCACATCACCACGCTGCTGATGACGCTCCTTTTCCGCTATATGCGCCCGCTGATCGAAAACGGTTTTGTGTACCTGGCCCAGCCCCCGCTGTACCGGATCAAGTGGTCCAACGCCCCGCACGACTACGTCTTCAGCGACAAACAGCGCGATGCCAAGCTTGTGTCCGGGCAGGCTGCCGGCCGCCGTATCCCGAAGGACAACGGCATCCAGCGCTACAAGGGCCTGGGCGAGATGGACTATACCGAGCTCTGGGACACCACGATGGACCCCGACCACCGGACCCTGCTGCAGGTCACCATGGACGACGCCCTGGCAGCAGACCAGATTTTCTCCACGCTGATGGGTGAAGACGTGGAATCGCGCCGCAACTTCATCCAGCAGAACGCCAAGGACGTCAGGTTCCTGGATATCTAGCCGGTACACCCGACTGATATTCCATAACCGACATATACCTGAAACGGAAAATATAAACGATGAGTGACGAGACACCCGAGAACCCGGCGGAATCCGCCGATCTTCCGGAAGACGTGCTTGAAGGCGATGTGCTGATCGACCGCGTGGAACAGGTGGACCTGCAGACTGAAATGCAGCGCTCCTACCTGGATTACGCCATGGCCGTCATTGTGGGCCGCGCCCTGCCGGACGTGCGCGACGGCCTGAAGCCCGTGCACCGGCGCGTGCTGTACGCGATGTTCGATGGCGGCTACCGCCCGGACCGCTCCTTCAACAAGTGTGCCCGCGTGGTGGGTGAGGTCATGGGCCAGTACCACCCCCACGGCGACACCGCGATCTACGATGCCCTGGTACGCCTGATCCAGGACTGGACCATGCGCTACCCGCTGGCGCTTGGCCAAGGCAACTTCGGTTCACCCGGCAACGACGGCGCGGCCGCACCGCGGTACACCGAAACCAAAATGGCCCAGCTGGCCATGGAGATGGTCCGGGACATCGACGAGGAAACCGTCGACTTCCAGGACAACTATGACGGCAAGAACCAGGAGCCCACCATCCTGCCGGCACGGTTCCCCAACCTGCTGGTCAACGGCTCCTCCGGCATCGCCGTGGGCATGGCCACCAATATTCCGCCGCACAACCTGCGCGAAGTCGCGGACGGCGTTCAGTGGTACCTGGCGAATCCGACCGCCACCCGCGAAGAGCTCCTCGAAGAGCTGCTGCTGCGCGTCAAGGGCCCGGATTTCCCCACCGGAGCAACCATCCTGGGCCACAGGGGCATTGAGGACGCGTACCGGACGGGGCGCGGCTCGGTCACCATGCGCGCTGTGGTCAACGTCGAGGAACTCCAGGGCCGCACCTGCCTGGTTGTCACTGAACTGCCCTACCAGGCCAACCCGGACAACCTGGCCATCAAGATCGCCGAACTGGTCAAGGACGGAAAGATCTCGGGCATTGCGGACCTCCGCGACGAGACCTCAGGCCGTACCGGCCAGCGCCTGGTCATTGTGCTCAAGCGCGACGCCGTTGCCAAGGTGGTGCTGAACAACCTCTACAAGCACACCGAACTGCAGAGCAACTTCTCCGCCAACATGCTGGCAATCGTGGACGGCGTGCCGCGAACCCTGAGCCTGGATGCCTTCATCCGCCACTGGGTAACCCACCAGATGGATGTCATTGCGCGGCGGACCCGGTACCGCCTGCGCAAGGCCGAAGAAGAAGCGCACATCCTGCGTGCGCTCCTGAAGGCCCTGGACGCGCTGGATGAAGTCATTGCGCTCATCCGCGCCTCCAACACCACCGAAGCCGCGCGCGACGGCCTGATGGAACTGCTGGACATTGACGAACTGCAGGCCCGCGCCATCCTGGACATGCAGCTGCGCCGCCTGGCAGCCCTGGAACGCCAGAAAATCCAGGACCGTCACGCTGAACTCGAAGCACTGATCGCTGAGTACACGTCCATCCTGGGATCGGAACAGCGCCAGCGGGAAATCATCAGCACCGAGCTCGGCGAGATTGTGGCCAAGCACGGCGACGACCGTCGGACAAAGATCCTGATGGGCTTCGACGGCGACATGTCCATGGAGGACCTGATTCCCGAAGAGGAAATGGTGGTCACCATCACCCGCGGCGGCTACGTCAAGCGCACGCGCAGTGACAACTACCGCTCGCAGCAGCGCGGCGGCAAGGGCATCAAGGGTGCCCAGCTCCGCGGGGACGATGTCGTGGAGCACTTCTTTGTGACCACCACGCACCACTGGCTGCTGTTCTTCACCAACCTGGGCCGCGTCTACCGAGCCAAAGCCTACGAGCTGGTGGAAGCCGGCCGTGATGCCAAGGGCCAACACGTTGCCAACCTGATGGCCTTCCAGCCGGACGAGCACATCGCCCAGGTCCTGGACCTGCGGGACTACCAGCAGTCACCGTACCTGGTGCTTGCCACCAAGCGCGGCCTGGTCAAAAAGACCCGGTTGGAGGACTACGACACCAACCGTTCCGCCGGCGTCATTGCGATTAACCTGCGGGACGGAGACGAGCTGGTCTCCGCGCAACTGGTCTCCGAAACGGACGATCTGATGCTGGTGTCCCGGATGGGACAGTCGATCCGTTTCACAGCCACGGACGATGCCCTGCGGCCCATGGGCCGCGCGACGTCTGGTGTCACCGGAATGAAGTTCCGCGAGGATGATGAACTGCTGGCGGCCGACGTCGTCACTGACGGCTCGTTCGTCTTCGTCGTCACTGAGGGTGGCTACGCCAAACGGACGGCTGTGGAGGAATACCGCCTGCAGGGCCGTGGCGGTCTGGGCATCAAAGTGGGCAAGTACCAGGAGGAACGTGGCCACCTGGTCGGCGCCCTGATTGTTCAGGAGGAAGATGAGGTCCTGGTGGTCATGGAGGGCGGCAAGGTAGTCCGGTCATCCGTGGCGGGCGTCCCCGCCAAGGGCCGTGACACGATGGGTGTCATCTTCGCCAAGCCGGACAAAAACGACCGCATCATTGAAGTCGCCCGCAACAGCGAACGCGGCCTTGAGGGCGATGAATCAGCGGACGATGACGTAACGTTGGCTGAAGAGGCCGGGTCCCCCGAGGGATCCGCAGGGTCAGCATCAGTGGCAGAAACATCACCGGCTGTTGAGTCAGAGGATGCCTCCGGCGACGCTGAGCCGAACGAAGACTACACCGGAGGTAACGAGTGAGTAATCCCGACTCATATCCCAAGCCGAACAACAATGTCCCCGCCGGCGCCCCGCAGCCCGCGGCGGCACCCCGGGTGAATGCGCCCGTCCGGCCGCAGCAGCGGCCGGCGGCACCGGCTGCTGCGCCTGGCCAACGGGCGGCTGCCCCGGGCCAGCGCCCCGCCACTCCCGGCCAGCGCCCGGCACAGGGACCGGCGCAGGGACCGGCCGGCCAGCGCCCCGCACAACAAGGCAGGCCCCCGCAGGGCCAGCCCGGCCAGCGGCCCGCCCAAGGCCAGCCTGGACTGGTCAAGCCCGCCCCCAAGGCCAAGGTCAGGCGTGCACGCCTGCTGGTCAGCAAGGTGGACCCCTGGTCCGTGCTGAAGATGGCATTCCTGCTGTCCGTGGCGTTGGGAATCGTCACCGTGGTCGCTGCCATCGTGCTGTGGACCGTCCTGGACCTCACGGGCATCTTTGATCAGGTGGACAGCCTCCTGGGTACCCTTGCAGGTTCTGAAGGCGGCGGGTTCGAACTGAAGAAGGTCGCATCACTGGGTCAGGTGGCTTCGTTTGCCACGATCATTGCCGTTGTGAACGTTGTCCTGCTGACGGCCCTGTCCATGCTGTCCGCGGTGCTTTACAACATTTCAGCCACCCTCGTGGGCGGCATCGGCGTCACCCTGACGGACGACTGAACCCGCAATTTCCGGGAGTTTTACCCGGGGAATGCCTCGATTTGAGATCGGGCCGGGATGTGCTGTACAGTCATATCTCGGCCCGATGAGGCATCGGGGCGTATAGCTCAGGCGGTTAGAGCGCTTCGCTGATAACGAAGAGGTCCCAGGTTCAAGTCCTGGTACGCCCACGGAACCTGTGCAGGTTCAATGGAAGGTCGCGTCTGCTTTGGCAGACAGGACCGGAACGGGGTGCATGTGAAGAAGTTGCTGGTACTTGCAGCTGCGGTCGCAGGCGTCCTGCTCTACAGGAAAGCACAGGAGTCCGAGGCCCGGAAGACAGTCTGGAGCCAGTCGACCGACACGGTCGAATAGGCCGGATCCCCGGACCGGAAGCTGAAAAATGGCTTCCAGGTTCTAGGGTATGATTGACGGGTTGCTTCTTATGGGGGCATGGCGCAATTGGTAGCGCACCTGCTTTGCAAGCAGGGGGTTCGGGGTTCGAGTCCCCGTGCCTCCACCATAAGGAGAGTCCCGGACAGCGGAAACGCTGTCCGGGACTCTTTTGTTTAAGCAGACCATTAGGGTTGAACGGTGAACTTCTTTCTGGCGGCCATCGGCGTACTCGGTGTGGCATCATCCGGGCCACTGATTGCAGCCACCCTCGGTGCCACCACAGTCAGCGCCCTCGCCATTGCCTTCTGGCGCAATGCCATCGGGGCTGCCGTGATGGCCACCCCCACGCTGGTCCGCGACCCCCGCCAGTTCGGCCGGATCACGGGCGCAGAGTTCCGGTGGTCGCTGCTGGCCGCCGCGGCGCTGGCCCTGCACTTTGCCTGCTTCATCACTTCGCTCCAGCTCACGTCCGTGGCTGCCGCTACTGCGCTGGTCTGCCTGCAGTCAGCCTGGATCGCCGTGTTCCAGCTGTTCAGGGGAACCCGGCACCGCTGGCAGGTTCTGGTTGGCCTGGGCATCGCATTCGGCGGGGTGGTCACCATCACCGGATTCGACATGGGTTCCTCCCCTGAGGCCCTGATGGGAGATCTGCTGGCTGTCGCCGGCGGGGCGCTGGCCGGCCTTTACACGCTGGCCGGCGGCAGGGCCCGCCAGACCATGGGCACCGGAACGTACACCACGCTGTGCTACGGGATGTGTGCTGCACTGGTGGCCGGGCTGGCCCTCTTCAGCGGCCAGCCCCTGGTGGGATTCGACGCCGTGGGCTGGCTGGGGATTGCAGCCATCACCGTGTGCGCGCAGCTGGTGGGCCACACGGCCTTCAATCACCTGCTGGCAACCATGAGCCCGCTGCTGGTATCGATGATCATTCTGCTGGAAATTCCCGGCGCCGCACTGCTGGCAGCCATTTTCCTGCACGAAACGCTTCCTGGCGGTACCTATGCCGGATTGGGGCTCATCCTCGTGGGCCTCGCCGTCGTGGTTCTCGGCCAGCGTTCCGGTATGGCCCGGCAGCGTCGCGCTGAAGCCGCGGCGGGCACCAAGGCGGGGGAACCGCCGTCGGACCGTCTTGCGGAGTTGGGAACGGACTGACGCGAGCGGCGCTACTGTCCGCCGCGGCGGACTGGCTGGGCGGTGTTCACGGTGTGGATGGCCCGCAGGAGCTTCGCCGGGAAGTAAACGGAGAAGAAGACCACCATGGGCGCTTTGAGCGCCATTTTCTTGACGTTGTGGGCCTTGTAGGTGCGGTCGAAGCGGGTGACGTAGTAGCGGTAGTCACGGGGCGAATCCTCGAGCCGGCGGGCCGACATCCCTGACACCATCTGTGGCCAGTACTGGACCTTGAGTTCGTGGTCGGCGAGGTGCAGTGAGAGGTCGATGTCCTCGTGCATCTCGTCCTTCTCGTCGCGGCAGGTTTCACCCCGGATGGTTTTCCAGGCGGAGGCGCGAAGTGCCATATTGGAGCCGAAGAGGAAATGGTACTGATGCTTGGCGAGCTTCAGCATGAGCTGGCGCATCTTGTCGTCGGCCTTGAGACCGAAGCGCCGCATCGGCATGTCGTAGTAGACCACGGGCCCGGTGGCCGCCTGGACCGAGTGGTCCTGGAAGGCCTTCTGGACCTGCTCCACCCAGTCCGGTTCCACTACTGAGTCCGCGTCAATGCGGCCCAGGATGTCCCCGGTGGCGCTGTTCAGGCCGAAGTTCCGGGTGGGAATCAGCCCCTGGTCCTGGTCCTGGCTCAGCAGAAGGATGGGGCTCTCGGGGTACTCAAGCTGCATCTGGCCAACGATGGCCGCTGTGCGGTCCGTTGAGAGGTTGTCCACCACAATGATCTCGTGGGCCGGCACCGACTGGTAGACCGCAGCAATGAGGCACTGCCGGATCACACTTTCCTCGTTGTAAGCCGGGATGACAATGGACACGCGGGGCAGCTGTGCTGCGTCGTTCAAGGCATCCCCAGAGGATTTATCGGCTGACATCAGTCCAAATTTAGCACCGATCCACACCTGCCCGGCGGGGGGAGGGTAATGACGCGGGTAACATCCGGAAAACCCTGAAGGGGTCCCGCCCTGTGAGATGGTCACAAGGCGGAACCCCTTCAGTTGCGCCGCTGCTCAGCGGCGGATATGTCCTAGTGCTCGGTCTTGTCCGTGGAACCGTTCATGTTCGAGGCGATGTTCTTCATGGCCGTCTTGGCATCCGTGGAACCGTTCGCGGTGGCGTCAGCTGAATCGTCGGCAAGGTGCTTGGCCGGCTCATCTGTTTCCTTGGTGCCAACTGCAACATCGTCAGCCTTGCCTGCAACGACGCCGGCACCTGAATCCGTGGCCGCTGCGGCCTTGGTGGCCGCATCCTCTGTGGCGTCCTTGACGTCATTCACGGTGGTGGCAGGAACCGGAGCCGGGGTAGGCGCCACAGGCGACGGGGTCTTCCACGGGTCCTCCACCGGCTTGGAAGCCTTCCAGGCGGCAACACCGGCAGCGACTGCTGCCGCGATGATGCCGAATACCAGCCAGCCCCGCTTCTTCGGCTTTTCCGGCTCCGCCAGCTGGATACCGACGGCCCTGCCTGCTTCATGGGCCGCCGCCTTGAGCTGGGTCCCTGCCGCCTGGGCCTGGTCCTGAAGAGCGTGGACAATGCCGACATCCCCGAGCTTACGGGCTACTGCGTCCACCTGGGCCGGCGCGCTTTCGAGAGTCCGGTGGACTGCTTCGGAAGCGTGGCCGATCTGGTCCGAAAGACGCGGCAGGTATTCGACCACGACGCGGTCGCGGGCATTGAGGATGGCCGGGGTGGCCTTATCCAGGGCCTCGTGAAGGCGCGGGGTGGTGCCCTCAACAGCATCATGGATTTTGGGCGCGAGGTGCGCGAGTCCGTCCTGGATGCGCGGTGTCACTGTTGCGACGCCGTCGGCAAGGTTGTGGGCCGCGGTCTTGAGCCCTTCCTGGATTTTGGGAGAAGCGGTATCCAGGCTGTGCTGCAGGCGGGGAACTGCCCAGTCCACGGCTGCTTCCACGCGGGGGGATGCCCAGTCCTTTGCATACTCGACTGCGTTGTTGACTGACTGCTCAAGGTCACGGGCAATACGATCCGATTTCTTCACAACTACCTCCCGATTAATGTAACGGTTTTGTTGTTAGCCTACGTGGATTGACCTGCACCGGCTATTCTTCCAGCGGATTTGGGGCCGATTTCACCCAGCGCGGAACTGTCCGCGGAGCCGCTGCGGCGTTGACCCGCCGTGAAACAATGAGCGGTATGACTGCAATCGCAACAGCAAAAGCAACCATCCACACCAGCCTCGGCGACATCGTCGTTAACCTCTTCGGCAACCACGCGCCCAAGACGGTCAAGAACTTCGTTGGCCTCGCCACCGGCGAGCAGGCCTGGACGCACCCGGAGTCCGGCGAGGACAAGACCGGCACGCCGCTTTACGACGGCACCATCTTCCACCGGATCATCAAAGACTTCATGATCCAGGCCGGCGATCCCCTGGGCCGCGGCGTTGGCGGACCCGGCTACAAGTTCGACGACGAAATCCACCCCGAGCTCAGCTTCAACCAGCCGTACAAGCTGGCCATGGCCAACGCAGGCATCCAGGGCGGCAAGGGCACCAACGGCTCGCAGTTCTTCATCACCACCATCCCCACCGATTGGCTCCAGGGCAAGCACACCATCTTCGGCGAGGTGGCTGACGACGAATCCAAGAAGGTTGTAGACGCCATCGAAGGCGTGCGCACCGGCATGGGTGACCGCCCGGTGGAGGACGTCACCATCAACAGCATCGACATCGAGCAGCTCTAACCCATCGCATGAGCTACGGAATTCCGGCGGCTGAGCCGTCCGCCCAGGTACCCGTGTGCCCCCGGCACCCGGACCGGCCCTCCTATGTGCGCTGCCAGCGGTGCGGGCGCCCTGCGTGCCCGGACTGCCAGCGGGCGGCCGCCGTCGGATTCCAGTGTGTTGATTGTGTCAACGAAACAAAACGTTCGACGCCGGACGTCAGGACTGTCTACGGCGGCGCCGTTGCGTCCGGTAAACCGCTGGCGACGTTCGGCCTCATCGCGGCCTGCGCCATACTCTTCGTGCTGCAATGGGTCATTCCCGCCGACGCTGTCTTCAGAAACCTGGCGTTCGCCTCGGTGTACGCCGCCCCTGAATTCGGAGCTTTCGAACCGTGGCGCCTGCTCACGGCCGCTTTCCTCCATTCCCAGGGCTTCATCCTCCACATTGTGCTCAACATGTACATGCTGTGGATGTTCGGCCAGGCGCTGGAGCCCCTCCTCGGGCGGTTGCGGTTCCTTGCCGTCTACCTCGTTTCGGCCATCGGCGGGTCGGTCGGCTATCTGGTACTGACCCCGCTCCTGCCGCCCGGCGGGCCGGTTGGAGTAGTGGGGGCATCCGGTGCCATCTTCGGGCTCTTCGGCGCCATGCTGGTGGTGCAGCGGCACCGCGGCGGGGACACCCGGCAGCTCTGGGTGCTGATTGCCATCAACGGCGTCATCGGTTTCCTCGTACCCCAGATCGCCTGGCAGGCGCACTTGGGCGGCCTGGTCACCGGGGCCCTCTGTGCAGCTGTGGTTGCGTACACGCCCCGGGGCAAGCGCCAGGGCCTGCTGCAGGCCGCTGGCCTGGTGGCAGTCCTCGCGCTCCTGGTCGTGGTGAGCTGGGTCCGGATCACGGCCGGCTGACCTCCGCGGGACCAACCTCCCCATCCTCAAGACCCCGATGTCCCCCTGGACGTCGGGGTCTTTTGGGCTGCCCGCCGGGAGTTTCGGTTATCCACAGGGTTTATCCACATTGTTGGTAACTTACACAGGTGTAGTTCATGAGGTCGTTGATCCTGAGGCCGCGCCGGTCCGCCATTTCGGGGGTTCACCCTGCTTAAACAGTCCACAGTTGTGGAAAACTGCCGGGGTGCGGCTGTGGGTAAGTGGAAAACCAGGCGGATTCCCCGGGGGCTGTGGAAAACCGCGTCCATCCGTGCCCATTCAGCCCCCTGAGCGGGTATTCGCCGGCCTGTTTCAACAGGGTTGTTCACAATGTTAATAACTTACAACGGTGTAGTTAGTTGCCCTTGTTTGGCTTGCCAAGGCTTACGGGCGCCTCCGGCGGCAACGCCTGTGGATTGTTGTCCACACCTGTGGATAACTTGTGGGTAGTCCAGTGTTAATAAGTGGAAAAGCTGACATATGGCAGGGTGGATGCAACAGCCCTCGTTCCTAGACAGAGAAGCCCCCAGCAGGAGGACCGCCTTGAGCACCACCCAGCACATCTTCCTCGACAAGCAGCATCCGGCAGTGTGGCGGGCTCTGAACGGGCTGGGGCTCAAAGCGCGCGATGCCGCTGATGAAGCCGGTATCGACCGCAGGACGGTCGAACTGCTCAACGTGCGGACCTCCCAGCTCAACGGCTGTGCGTACTGCCTGGACATGCATGTGCGGGATGCCATGAACGGCGGCGAGAGCCTGCAGCGCCTTGCTGTCCTGCCGGCGTGGCGGGAGACCTCGCTGTTTACCGACAAGGAGCGGGCAGCACTGACCTTGGCTGAGGCCATCACAGAGCTTCCGGAGCACCGCATCCTTGAGCACGAGGAGGCCTCCGCCAGGGAATACCTGAGCGCTGAGGAGTTTTCTGCAGTCAGCTGGCTGGTCATCACCATGAATGCGTTCAACCGGGTATCCGTGGTCAGCCACCATCCGGTCACCCGCGAACAGTGAACGCCGCACTCCCTGTTGGGCTGCTTCGACTCACGGTGACCTCGGGCTGACGGCGTGGGCCCCGTTATCCACAGCTAATTCACACTGTTAATAACCGGCTCTCCGAAGGGCCGGGACTGAATCCGTAGCGGGACAGGCCGGCAGTCGGTGCCCTTTCCCCTGTGCCCGTGATGTTATGCACAATGTGGATAACTTTCCCAACAGCTGGGGAAAAGCCGCCCTTACTTCTGGCTAGTTTTGAGTTCCGGCGGCCAAATCCCCGAGGAACCGCGGCGGTGGCTGTGCAGGAGATGCGTGTCCACCATTCCGATGGCCTCCATCAGCGCGAACATGGTGGTGGGACCGACAAACGAGAAGCCCTGCTTCCGCAGTGCCTTGGACAGTGCTACGGATTCCGCCGACTGTGTGGGGATGTCCGCATGCGTGGCCGGTTCCGGTGTGGCAAGGGGTTTGTACTGCCAGACGAAGTCGACGAGGCCGCCCTGTTCCCTCAACGCAACAGTGGCCCGGGCATTGGTAATCGCCGCCCGTATCTTCAGCCGGTTGCGGACGATACCCGGATTTTGGAGCAGCCGCTCAACGTCCGCGTCTGAGTACGCGGCAACGGCGTCGGGCTGGAAATTGTGGAATGCCTCGCGGAAGGCTGGACGCTTGCGCAGGATGGTGGCCCACGAAAGGCCGGCCTGGAATCCTTCCAGGCTGATGCGCTCGTAAAGCCCTTGCTCATCCCTGACCGGCAGGCCCCACTCCGTGTCGTAATACTCGCGCAGCAGGGGGTCGTTTGCTGCCCACGGCGGGCGGCCCAGGCCGTCGTCGCCCGTTACTGTCCCGTCCAAGGTGCCGATGTCCTCCGGGTCCCCAGACCCAGGGTCAGGAACGCCAGCGCGTGGTCATCAGGAACCCGATGATGGCGATGCCGAAGCCCGCCATGATGTTCCATGAACCCCAGGCCTGGACGGGGAACCGGCCCTCGCTGATGTAAAACGTGATGATCCACAGAAGTCCGATGATCATGAGGCCGAACATGACGGGCTTGAACCAGACCGCGTTGGGCTTGTACGTCTGCGCCGCGGAAGCGGACTGCGTGGCGGTGGAAGTCTTCCTGCGTGGCTTTGACTCGGGCACGTGCTCTCCTTGGCGGACTGGGCAAGCTCGGCCGTGCGGGCTTGATATCCTGCAAGAAGGAAGTTGCCAGCGGTCAGCGCGATCTTGGTCAAATCTGGATTCTTACTAGCAGTCAATTCTAGCCGTAGTTCAGGGCACACCAACGCCCACCGCGACCGCCCCGACAGGAGAACGCGTGGTATTGCAGGAGAAGGCGAGGCCCGCCGCCGTGCCGGCCGCCCGCGCCGCCGTTCTGCGCGGGACTGTCCAGGTGGTCGGCGAACTGCTCATCACCGCGGGCATCATTCTGCTGCTTTTTGTGGCCTGGCAGCTCTGGTGGACCAATGTGGAATCGGACGCCAGGCAGAGCGCCGTCATCAAGGAATTTGCCAATGAGCTCGGAGGGGCACCCGCCCCGCCGACGGATGCCGCGCCCGGAACGCCCAGTGCGCCGGTCGACTACGGTACCCCCGCCGTCGCTACGGCCCCAGGCCATGCGGGCACCATCGGCATCATGTACATTCCCCGGTTCGGGAACAGCTACACCCGGCCAATCGTGCAGGGAACCACCGGCGATGTGCTGGACACTCTGGGCCTGGGCCACTACGCGAATACGGCCATGCCCGGAGCCGTCGGCAACTTTGCTGTGGCCGGCCACCGGCAGACCCACGGCGCTGTGCTGGACAATATCCACACGCTGGTGCCGGGTGACAAAATCTACGTCCAGACCAAGGACGGCTATTACGTCTACGTTTTCCGGAATAACCAGATAGTGATGCCGTCCCGCACCGACGTCCTGGAACCGGTCCCCACCCGCCCGGGCACCACCCCCACCGAAAGCTTCCTCACCATGACCAGCTGCAATCCGCGCTTCGGCGCAGAGGAACGCATCATCGCCTACGCCCTGCTGGACAGCTGGCGGCCGGCGTCCGCCGGACCGCCCGCCGAAATCGCGGCCCAGGTCGCGGCAGCGGTGGGGGGAGGCTGAGTATGTACGGCTGGATCTTTCGCCAACTGCCCGGCCCGCTTTGGCTGCGGATCATCACCTCCCTGCTGCTCGTGGCGGGCACCCTGGTCCTGATGGTCCAGTTCCTGTTTCCATGGATGTCAGATCTCACTCAATTCACCGACTCAACGATTGGTTCCGTAAGCCAGCCATGACCACAACTAAGATCCTGGTCGTAGACAACTACGACAGCTTTGTCTACACCCTGGTGGGTTACCTCCAGGAGCTCGGGGCGGAAACCACGGTTGTCCGCAACGATGACGTGACGCTCGCCGAGGCCATTGAGATGGCCGCAACCCGCGACGGCGTGCTGATCTCGCCTGGGCCGGGCAACCCGGCGGAGGCCGGCGTGTGCATTGACCTGATCAAATGGTGCGGCGAAAACAACAAGCCGATGTTCGGCGTGTGCCTGGGACACCAGGCTTTGGCCGAAGCCTTCGGCGGCAAGGTCACCCACGCCCCGGAACTGATGCACGGAAAGACGTCCCTGGTGGAGCACAACGGCACCGGCGTATTCGCCGGGCTCCCCTCCCCCATTACGGCCACGCGGTACCACTCGCTGGCGGCCGTCCGTGAAACCATCCCGGACGTCCTGGAGATCACCGCCGAAACAGCCTCCGGCGTCGTCATGGGCCTCCAGCACCGGACTGCACCCCTGTGCGGCGTGCAGTTCCACCCCGAGTCCGTCCTGACCGAGGGCGGCTACCAGATGCTCGGCAACTGGCTCGAATCGCTGGGCATGACCGGCGTCGCCGCACGGGCTGCCACGCTGAGCCCACTGATCCAGCACTGACCACCCGGCACACTGCAACGCGGGGTCACTCCACGCCCTCCCGGAAGGGAAATTTGGGCGTGGAGTGACCCCGCGTTGCAGTTAAGTGGCGAGCCGGTCAGCCCTTCTTGGTGGGCGTCGCCGTGGGGGTCGGTGTCGGCGTCGGGGTTGCCACCGGCGGCGGGGGCGGCGCCTTGGCCACCACAATGTTGATGGTTTTGCCCTGGTCCACGGCGGAGTTCACTGCGTCGCTCTGATCCGTGACCGTGCCGGCTTCGACCTGTGAGTTCTCCACTTCCTGGACGTTGGGCACCAGCCCCAGCTCCTTGAGTGCAGCCTCCGCCTGGGCCCGGGTGCGGCCCCGCAGTTCAGGCATGGCCACCTTGCCGGTGGAAATCACGATCTCCACGGTGCTGCCCACTGCCACCAGTTGGCCAGGTGCCGGGCTGGTGGTGATGACCCTGCCGCCCGGGACCGTGGCACTGTTTGCCGTGGTGGTTGACGCGGCGCCCTGCAGGCCGGTCTGGCGCAGGATGTCACGTGCCGCAGCCTCGGTCTGGCCGGGCAGGTTCTCCGGAATTTTCACCGCGCTGGGTCCCTCGGAGATGTTCAGGATTATCTCGGCGTTGGGATCGAGCGAGGTTCCGGCAACGGGGTCCGTGCCGATGGCTGTGCCGCTGGGCACGGTCTCGTGTTTGTTGCGCCTGATCTGCGGGCGGAGGCTGGCTCCGTAAAGTTCCTGCAGTGCCGCCGACTCCGTGAGCGCGGCCACCACGGGGACGGTCACCTTCGGCGGCGCAGGGGCCGGACGGTTCACGGTGCTGTACACCCAGAAGCCGCCGCCGGCCAGAACCAGGAGGGTGAAGATCACCAATACCGCTATCCACGTACGACGGCGGGACTTCTGCCGCGGGGTCCGCTCGCGTTCTGCAGCGAAGCCCAGGGACAGTTCGCCACTGTCGGGGCCCGTCGATGCCCCGGCCGCCATGGCGGGAAGTATCGCCCCGTCGACCCGGGTGTCATTCGGTGTGTCCTGGGCGGTGGGTACCTCATCGGGATAGCCGGCCCCCGGCACGGCGAAGGCCTCTGTTGCCGGAGGATGTTCCGGTGACGGGACGTGGTGGTGGGGATCAGTGGGCGCCTCGCTTGCCGCCAGGGCGGGAACAGCCACTCCCGCACGGGCCGCGCGCAGCGCACGGCGGAAGGCGGCGGCGTCCTGGAACCGGTCATCCCGGTTCTTCTGCAGCGCCTTGGCCAGGACACTGTCCAGAGCCGGCGATACCTCAGGGTTGAAAGTGCTGGCGGGCTCCGGAATCTCCCGGACGTGCTGGTAGGCAACGGACACGGGGCTGTCGCCGATGAAGGGCGGGCGGGACGCCAGCATTTCGTACAGCAGGCAGGCGGCCGAGTAGAGGTCGCTGCGGGCGTCCACTGTTTCGCCGCGCGCCTGCTCCGGCGAGAGGTACTGGGCGGTTCCCACCACGGCCTGGGTTTGGGTCATGGTGGCCGATGAGTCGGCCATGGCGCGCGCAATTCCGAAGTCCATGACCTTGACGGAATTGGAGCCTTCGCAGTACATCACGTTGGCAGGCTTGATATCACGGTGGACTATTCCGGCTTTGTGGCTGTACTCAAGGGCCGCCAGGACGCCAAGGGTGTATTCGATCGCCTGGTCGATGCTGACTTCCTTGGCCCGGATCAGATCGCGGAGCGTCTTGCCCTCCACAAACTCCATCACGATGTACGGCACACGGACGTTGTCCTCGGAACCGTCGTGGACAATGTGTTCACCGGTGTCGTAGATAGCCACGATGGAGGAGTGATTAAGCGCTGCCACAGACTGCGCTTCCCGTTTGAAGCGGGCCTGGAACTGAGGATCCCGGGCCATGTCCGGGCGGAGCAGCTTGATGGCCACGGTCCGGCCTAGCCGGGTGTCAACTCCGCTGTGGACGTCCGCCATCCCCCCGCGGCCAATCAGGCCGCCGAGTTCGTAGCGTCCGTTCAGGACACGCTGGTTATCCACCGGGAGGCTGTCCTCCCGGTGTGACGGGGTACGGGTTGAGTCATTCATAGGCGATCCTGGCAGCTACGGCTTGCAGGTAGGGGCAGTACCCGGCAGCTCACCGGGGGTGCAGGCTGCCAGGGACGAGTTGGGAGTGGGTGCAGACACGGCCGGCGTTGTCGCCGTCGGGACCGGTGCTGCAGTGGTGGCCGCGGGCGGAGCCACGGCATAGGTCACGGTCACTTCGGACCCCTTCGGCACAGTCCCGGTCGGGTTGACCTGCAGCACAGTTCCGGCGGTGGCGGTGCTTTGCTGCGGGATGACTCGTACGGACAGGCCCATGGTTTCCAGTGTTGCCTGGACCTGACGGTAGTCCTTGCCGAGGTAGGCCGCCGAAATGATGTCCACGGTGGTGGGCGTGGGCTCAGGAGTGGGTGTGGCGCTGGTCCTGGTGGGTGTGGGGGTTGGGGACTGAGAGGTCCTCGTAGGGGTGGCGCTGGTGGACGGCGGGCTGCTGGACGCTGATGTGGTGGTGGTGTCCTTGGCCGGGAAGAGGATTCCCTGTTGGGTCAGGAAGAACCCCACCAGCGCAAACAGGACGAGCAGGATCAGGGCGATCAGCGGCCACGTCCAGGGGCTGCGGCCGCGGCGGTCGGGCTCATCGGCCGGCTCGTCGTCGTACGTTTCCTCTTCCTGGACCCAGCTCCGCTCGGCGGCCAGCGCGTCAGCACGCGAAAGCGCGCTCCCGTCTCCCGGTGCGGCCGCGGCTCCTGCGGCTCCTGCGGCACCGGCTGCGGCGCCTGCTGCAGCAGCGCCGAGCACTGGCAGGGCCGACGTCGACGCCGCCGTCCTGTCTTTCTGGCTGATGACGCCCGTGGGCGCCGTGGCAATGTCCACCGGTGCGGTGATGGCACCCGTGTCGGCTTCAAACAGGAGCATTCCGGGCACGGCCGCGTGAGCCGCGCTGATATCGCCGTTGCGGATGGCCTCCGCGGCTTCGGCAAGCTTGATGGCGTTGGCCGGGCGGTTCTTGGGATCCTTGGCCAGCATTGACATCAGGAGCGCCCGGACCGGTTTGGGCAGGGTGTCCGAAAGCGGCGGCGGTGCGTCATTGACCTGGGCCAGGGCAATGGCGATCTGCGACTCACCGGAAAACGGCCGGTGTCCGCTCAGGCATTCGTAGCCGATGACGCCGAGGGAATAGATGTCCGAGGACCCCGTGGCGGTCTGGCCGGTGGCCTGCTCCGGGGCGAGGTACTGGGCGGTGCCCATCACCTGGCCGGTCTGCGTCAGGGGGACCTGGTCTGCGAGGCGGGCGATGCCGAAGTCGGTCACCTTGACGCGTCCGTCCGGGGTGATCAGAAGGTTGCCGGGCTTGATGTCGCGGTGCACCAGGCCCTGCGCGTGGGCGACAGAAAGGGCCCGCGCGGTCTGGGCGATCATGGACAGGGTGCGGTCCGGGGACAGAACCTGTTCGTGCTCGATGATGCTGCTCAACGGCTGGCCGGGAACGAGTTCCATGACCAGGTACGCCGAACCCTCTTCCTCGCCGTAGTCAAAGACATTGGCGATGCCCACATGGTTCAGCAGGGCGGTGTGGCGGGCCTCGGCGCGGAAGCGCTGGAGGAAGCCGGGGTCTCCGGTGTACTCCTCCTTCAGCACCTTGATGGCCACGATCCGGCCCAGGACAAGGTCCTTGGCCTTCCAGACCTCGCCCATCCCGCCGATCGCGATCCGCGTGGTCAGCTGGAATCTGCCGCCGAGGGTGATTCCTGTTGTTGGCCTCACTTATTCAACACCGCCTCAAAAATCTTCTTCGCGTTCGGACTGGTTAGCTGTGCGCCGGTGGTGATGTCCACGCCCTCCATGACGATCGTGACACCCACCTGCGGGTTGTTCGCCGGGGCAAAGCCGGTGAACCAGGAGTTGTTCAGGCCGTTGCCCAGTTCTGCGGTTCCGGTTTTGCCGGCCACCTGGACGCCCTGGACGGCTGCTCCGCGGGCGATGCCCTGGGAGACCGCGCTGGTCATCCATTCGGTGATCTGACGTGCGATGTCCGGGCTGGTGGAGGTCCGCAGCGCTTCGGGCTTGGGCTCATCGATGACCCGAAGGTCCGGGGAGCGCACCGTCTTGACCAGGCTGGGACTCATCTGGATACCGCCGTTGGCGATGGCCGCGGTCATCAGCGCCACCTGCAGCGGCGTGGCCCGGACGTCCTTCTGGCCGATCGCCGACTGGGCGAGGCCTGGACCGTCAAGGTCGTTGGGGAAGCCGTTGCCCTTGGCGTACTGGAGCTTCAGCTGGTCGCCCAGGTCCTCACCGAAACCGAATTTGGCGGCCTGCTGGGCAATGGCGTCCCGGCCAAGGTCGAGGGCAATGCTGGCGAACGGCGTATTGCAGGACTGCTGGAGGGCGAAGGCAAAGCTGGCGGTGTCCTGCGTGTAGCAGTTGCCGCCGGCGTAGTTGGGCAGCGTGTACTGGATTCCGGGGAAGGGCAGGTTGGCCGGATTGGGCAGGACGCTGTCCTTGTTGTATTTCCCGGAGTTCAGGGCGGCGGCGGCATCGACGAGTTTGAAGACAGACCCCGGCGCCAGCAGCTCCCCTGTGGGGCCGCTGACATTCTGGTTCAGGTTGATTCCCGGGACCTTGACCAGCGCGTTGATGTTGGTGCTCTCGGCTACGGGATCCTGGGTGGCGATGAGGTTGGGGTCGTAGGACGGCTTGGACGCCATGGCCAGGATGGCGCCGGTCTTGGGGTTGGTGACCACAATGGATCCGCGCTGCCCGTCCGGGATGAGGTCGTAGGCGAGCTTCTGGATCTTGGGATCAACGGTCAGCTCCACGGACGCGCCCTTGGGCTGGTTGCCCAGGAAGAGCTGGCCGACCCGGTCCAGGAACTGCTGGTCCGAACTTCCGGCAAGCTGCTCACGCATGGCCTGCTCCAACCCGGTGGCGCCGTAGTTCTGCGAGAAGTAGCCGGTGAGGCCTGCGTAGAGTTCGGGCTGCGGGTAGGTCCGCTGGAACTTGCACTGTTCGGTGCCTTCGACGGATTCGGCCACGGGTGCGCCGCCCACGATGATGGCGCCGCGGTCGTTGCAGTAGTCCTGTAGGATGGCGCGGTTGTTCCAGGCGTTGGCTTTGAGCTCGTCGGCGCCCACCACCTGGACGTAACTGAGGGCTCCGAAAATGAGGGCGAACATGGCGATCGCGGCGACCCATGAGTTCCTGATTGCCTGGTTCACAGGGGTTTCACCGCCTCGGTTGGTGCTTCCATTGTTTTTGCTTCCGCTCCGTCGCCGGCAGGCATCGGCGTCGTGTCCACGGGACCGCGGGCAGTATGCGAAATCATCAGCAGCAGGCCCACGATGATCCAGTTGGCGAGCAGGGAGGATCCGCCGGCCGCCAGGAACGGCGTGGTCAGGCCGGTCAGCGGAATCAGCCGCGTGACACCGCCGATGACCACGAAGCACTGCAGCGCCACTGCGAAGGACAGTCCGCAGGCAAGGAGCTTTCCGAAGGCGTCGCGGGTGCCCAGGGCAGCCCGGAAGCCGCGCGTGAACAGCAGCAGGTACATCATGACCACCGCGAACAGTCCGATCAGGCCCAGTTCCTCGCCGAGGGAGGCGATGATCATGTCGCTGTTGGCGAACGGGACGAGGTTCGGCCGGCCCTGGCCAAGGCCGGTGCCCACGAGCCCGCCGTTGGCCATCCCGAACAGGCCCTGGACGATCTGGCCGCTGCCGCCGGGGGATCGGCCGTAGACCTCTTCGGTGAAGGCGTTCAGCCAGCCGTCAATCCGGAGGCCGACGTGGGAGAAAACCCGCGACGCCACAAAGCCGCCTCCGAGGATCAGCGCGACGCCGATCACCACCCAGCTGATGCGGCTGGTGGCGACGTAGATCATGACGATGAACAGGCCGAAGAAGAGCACCGACGAGCCTAGGTCCCGCTGGAAGATCAGGACACCGATGCTGACGAGCCAGGCGGTAATCATCGGACCCATGTCCTTGAACCGCGGGAACTGCAGCGGGCCGATCTTGCGCCCGGCCAACAGGATCAGGTCCCGGTTGGAGGACAGATACCCGGCAAAGAATATGGCAAGCGTGATTTTGGCGATCTCACCGGGCTGGAAGGTCATGGAACCCACCCTGACCCAGACCCGGGCGCCAAGGATTTCGCCGGCGGAGATTCCGGGCACCAGGGGCAGGATCAGCAGGAATGCACTGACGGCCAAGGATATGTAGGTGAAACGGCGGAGGGCTCGGTGGTCCTTGAGGAAGAAGATCACGGCAATGGCTACGGCCATGGCTATCAGCGTCCAGCGCAGCTGGTTGTTGCCGGTGTCTTCGCCGGGTGCATCGAGGCGGTGGATCATGGCCAGGCCAAGCCCGTTCAGAGCGACCACCAGCGGAAGTATTACCGGATCTGCATATTTAGCGCGCAGCCTCAGGACCACGTGGAAGACCAGCGCGGCCACGGCCAGGAGGCTGGACTGGAACCAGAAGTCGGAGTCGAAGGCTTTTTCCTGGTCGACGCCCACCATCATGTTGGCGCCGATTCCGACGGCGAGGGCAAGCACCAGCAACACGAGTTCAACGTTGCGCCGGGGTTTGGGGATGGTGCTGAGCTGGCTCATTGTCCTCCCTGGCAGGTGACAGCGGGGCTGGGCGAAGCGGAGGGTGCCGGCGCCGCGGCCGGGTCGGACGGATTCGGTGAAGGCGGCGGGGCGGCCGCTGCGGCTGCCGGATCAGTCGCGGCAGGAGCTGACGTGGTGGCGCCAGGGGTGGGTGACGCGGTCAGGCATTCATCCGCCGGTGCGATGGTGCCGGTGCCTTCGAGGTTCTTGACAATCCGCTGGGCATCGTAAAGGTCCCGGGCAGGAACGGTCTGGCGGACCCGCTGCTGGGAGAAAAGGGGTAATGAATCCATCCGGATCTCTGTCACGGCTTCCAATGTAGAGAGCTGGATTGGGCCCAGCCGCTGCGAAACCCCGTTGTATATGGCTACCCGGGAATCGTATTCACCGATGTAGTAGCGGGTCTGGGTCCACGCGTAGCCAAGCCAGAGTCCAATGGTCAGCACCAGCAGCACGGACGCGGCGATGGACAGGGTGACCCACCGGCGCGGCTTGGGCCGTTCCAGGACTTCGTCGTCATCGGACGCCGGCGTCTCTGCCTTGTGTGTGAGGACGGTTGCAGCCCGCCGGGCAACCGTGCGGCCCGCGATGGTGGGAATGGAGCCGGTCTCTGCTGCGGCAGCCGCAGCACCGACCAGTTCGTGGGGGCGTGAGGCCAGTTCCTCGCGCAGGACCTCGGCTGTGAGGTGCTCGCCCAGATGCGGGTCAGTGGAGGGCTGTTGCTTTTCAGGGTCGGCAGGCTTCCCGTCCCCGGGTGCCTGGCCTTCAGTACCTGCCGGTTCGTCCCTGCGGTCGTCGCGGTCCTGCGGCTTTTGAACGGGGTCCGTCTTCTCCATGGCGCCTGGCTTGGCGGTGGCGGTGGCGGCCGCGGCAGCGGCGGCGGCGGCGGTGGCCGGCCGGGAAGGGATGACGTCGACGGCGGCGGTACTGACCTCGTCGCGCGTTTCCTCAACGATTTCCACCATGACCACGGTGACGTTGTCCGGGGAACCGGCCTCAAGTGTGAGGTCAACCAAAGTCTCAACGCACTCGCGCAGGTCCTTGGTTTCGCGGACAGTCCGCTCCACCACATGCCCGGCAACATAATTCAGGCCGTCCGAACACAGCAGCCAGCGTTCGCCGGGCTTGACGTCCAGGGTGTCCAGGTCCAGCTCAGGGCTGGCATCGACATCGCCAAGGACACGCATCAGGACGTTCTTGTGGGGGTGGGTTTCGGCTTCCTCGGGCCGGAGACGGCCCTCGTCGATGAGGCGCTGGACGAAGGTGTGGTCCACGCTGACCTGCTCGAATACGCCGTCGCGGAGACGGTAGGCGCGGGAGTCGCCGATGTGGGCGAAGTGCAGTTTGCCCTCGGCCAGCAGCAAGGCGGTCACGGTGGTGCCCATGCCGGCGAGTTTGGGGTTGATGTGCACGAGTTCGGACAGGAGTGAGTTGGCGGTCTGGATCTCGTCCGCCAGCATGGTGCCGGCGTCGCCCGCGTAATCCCCCTTGTCCAGGTGCAGCATGTCCAGAACGGTGGCGGCCGAGGCGACGTCGCCTCCGGCGTGGCCTCCCATGCCGTCCGCAACGACGGCCAGGTGCCGCCCGACGTAGGCGGAGTCGTCGTTCTTGGCGCGGATGCGGCCCACATCCGAACGCGCCGCATAGCGCATGATGAGGGGCCGCTGGACGGGCTTGGACTCGCCGGCGGGAGGATCAAGGGCCATTCCTATGGCCTCAATTCGATGACCGTCTTGCCGATTCTCACGGGTACGCCAAGCTCCACGGGCAGTGCCCGGGTAAGTTGCTGATCGGCGAGGTAGGTGCCGTTGGTGGAGCCGAGGTCCTCGATGAACCAGCGGCTGCCTTGGGGGAAGAGGCGTGCGTGGCGGCCCGACGCGTAGTCGTCCTCGAGCACGAGGGTGGCTTCCTGGGCGCGGCCCAGCAGGATGGGGCTGGCCGCGAGCGGAATAGTGGTTCCTTTGAGTGGACCTTCCGTGACCACAAGCTGGTGCGCCTGCTGCTTCGGCGGCGGCGCGGGTGCCTCGGCGAGATCAGGGTTTTTGCGGACCTGCCGCGCCGTCGGAGTGCCGGCGGCGGCCTTGCGGCCCACCATGAGATCGCGGCGCATTGCGGAGACGATGCTGAAGATGAGGACCCAGAGCAGAATCAGGAAGCCGAACCGGAGCGCGGTGATGGTCAGTTCACTCATGGGCGGCCACCGGAGTTGGCGGGCAGGAGGCGAAAGATGATTTTTGTCCGTCCCATGGTGATGGTGGAACCGTCGGTCAGTTCGGTGCTGCCGGCAACTTTATGGCCGTTGACGTAGCTGCCGTTCGTGGAGCCCAGATCCACAGCGCTGGTGAATCCGTTGGCGGTCCGGATCTCGAGGTGGCGTCGTGAAACGCCGGTGTCATCAACGAGGATATCGGCATCCGAGGACCGGCCCAGGACTATGGACGGCGCGTTCAGGGAGTAGCGCTGGCCGTCGATGTCCAGAACGGGCTGGAGCCGGACAGGCTGGCGGCTGGGGGCTGCCGGCAGGTTGGGCCGGGGTGCGGCCGTGCCCGGGCCGCCTTTGGCCTTTTCGGTGGAGGAGACAATCTCAAAGTTGCCGGCCCGCATGTCCTCGGCCCGGCGGAAGGAGATGCGCACCGAGCCCTGGAGGGTGTAGCCCTGGCTGCGTACATGGTTGATGACGACGTCGCACAGTTCCTCGGCCAGCGGTGTGCCCCAATCCTGGGCGCGCCTGAAGTCCTCGTCACTGAGTTGGACGTCGAAGACGTTCGGGGCAAGAGTGCGTCCGGCCGCGACGGTGAGGGCTTTGTTGTCTACCTCGCGGCGGAGCCGGCTGGCGATTTCCACAGGTTCAACCTGGGCACGCGAGCCGGTGGAGAAGACACCGCGGACGGCTTTTTCGATGCCGCGCTCGACCTTGTCCAGCAATCCCATGGTCCTTCTCCTTTCCTCCCTGCTGCGGGGCAGTTTCCGCTCCGGAACCCGACCGGAAGCGATGTTCAGAACGCAGTGACCAGCCAGGGGGCGGCAGGCACTACTACATCAGATACTACTGGGCAGGCCTGTGAATGACCTTAATCCCCAACGGCCGGGCGCCGGGAGAAGTTCGTTGGGCCGGCCCTCCCATGCGCTTTCCGCCGCGCTTCGCGGCGACCGCCGGGCCCCAATTGGTGTTTTGCCGCCGATGTCCGTTATGCTTGATCTCGCTGCTTTTACAAGGTTGCGGGTCCGGGAAACCGGCCGCGATTCGAGGAAAAGAAGTTGCGCGCGAGTGGCGGAACGGCAGACGCGCTGGCTTCAGGTGCCAGTGTCCGAAAGGGCGTGGGGGTTCAAATCCCCCCTCGCGCACGCAAACAAACAAAGAACCCCGGTCTTCGGACCGGGGTTCTTTTGCGTTCGGGCTCTTTAGCGGGCGGGGGCCGGCTCCAGGGCTTCCGAGACGGCCGCACCCTTGCCCGCCTCCGCCTCCTGCTCACGTGACTGCTCAGGCGAAAGCGGCGTGTTGCGGCGTTCCTTGAGGAAATAGACCAGGCCGGCCGCCACCGTGGAGGCCGCGGCCAGGGCGAACAGGCCCGGCACCACGCTGCCCGTTGCCTCCTTGATCAGGCCGAACCCGAACGGGGCCACAAAGCCGCCCAGATTGCCCAGCGAGTTGATGATGGCGATGGCCGGGGCCAGGACAATCGGGTGCAGGCCGGACTGCGGGATGGTCCAGAACAGGGGCGATGCGCTCTTGAAGCCCATGGCGGCCACTGCCAGGAAGACGAGGGCAAGGACCGGCGTTGCCATGGCCGCTGCGAGGGTGCCGACGGCGGCGACCAGGAGTGCAACCACCAGCAGAGGCCGCTTGGACCTGGCTTTGTCCTGCCACTTCGCAGCGAAATACATTGCGACGACGGCACACACCCAGGGGATGGCGGACAGGAAGCCGACGCTCAGGTCAGTGGTGCCCGGAATCAGCTTGACGATGGTGGGCAGCCAGAACGTGTTGGCGTAGATGGAGAGCTGCACGGAGAAGTAGATGCCGCAAAGCAGCAGGATCTGCGGGTTGAGCAGCATCTTCCAGCGGTTCACCTTCCCGCCGCCGGCAGTGACGTGCTGCGCGTCCTCGTCGGCAATGGCCTTGGCCAGGGCGGTCTTTTCGCCGGCCGAGAGCCACCTGGCGTCCTGGATCCTGGCATCGAGAAGGAAGAACACCACGATTCCCACAACTACGGAGAGCAGGCCTTCGAAGCCGAACAGCCACTGCCAGCCCCGGATTCCCAGGACATTGTGCAGGCTGAGCAGCATGCCGGCGATGGGACCGGAGAGTGCTGCGGCGATGGACGAGCCGGCAATGAAGATGGCGGTGGCCTTGCCGCGCTGGCCGGCCGGTACCCACCGGGCGAAGTAGAAGATCACCGCGGGGAAGAAGCCGGCTTCGGCGGCGCCGAGGAGGAACCGGAGTCCGTAGAACATCATGTCGTTCTGCACAAAGGCCATCAGGAAGGACACGACGCCCCAGCTGACCATGATGCGCGCCAGCCACACCTTGGCGCCGTACTTCTCCATCATCACGTTGCTGGGCAGTTCGAAGATGGCGTAGGCGATGAAGAAGAGACCTGCCCCGAAGCCATAGGCAGCCGCTCCGATGCCAACATCGGCCTCAAGGTGCTCCTGCGCGTAGCCGATGTTGGACCGGTTGAGCTGGTTGCACACCAGCATGACCAGCATGATGGGCAGCACCCGCTTGAAGAACTTCTTCGTGGCCAGCGCCACATCCGTGACAGCGGTGTCTACAGACAGCATGGGGGAATTCCTTAGACATTGCGGTGGGGGCCTGGTGGACCCCATTTGAGTGCTGTGGTCCGCACCACAGCGTGTTTCATCACTGTATTCAGGTGTTCTCATGCGCGTCCAACACGGATGTCGCATGACGTGATGCCGTCGGGGCATCAGTACAGGTCACCCGAGGAGCGCCTAGGCGGGCGGCCGCACCGAAGCCTTGAACCGGCGTCGTGAGTTCGCCAGGTGACTCCGCATGGCGGCGGCAGCGGCGGTTTCATCGCCATCGGCGATGGCGGCAGCGATGGAGCGGTGCTCATGCACCACCTGATCGAAGTGGTCGCGGGCGTAATGCTCGACGCCGGTCATCAGCCGGGTGCGCGGCATGGCGATCATGGTCTGCCCCAGGGCAGCAAGGCAGTCCGAGTAGAACGGATTCCCTGACGCCGCGGCGATGGCGCGGTGGAACTCGAAGTCGAACTTCATGGCGTGGCCGGGGTGATCCGAGCTCGCAGTGAACTGTTCAAGGGCCGCGTTGACTGCCCGGAGCTGACGGTCCGAGTGGTTGCGCGCGGCCAGCGCCGCGGCCTCCGCCTCCACGCCCATCCGGAACTCCAGCAGATGCAGGCGGTCCTCAACGCTGGTCACCGGCCGGCTGCCCGGCACCGGCCGGTGGCCGTCGTCGGGCGGGGTCAGTGCGAAGCTGCCCCGCCCGCGTTCGGTTTCCACCAGCCCTTCGGCCTGGAGCCGTGTCAGCGCCGAGCGCACCACGGTGCGGCTCACGCCGAATTCGCTCATCAGCGCGTTTTCGCTGGGCAGCTTGTCCCCCGGCTGGATGACGCCGTCCACAATGCGGGTGCGCAGGTCAGCGGCGAGGTCCGCGGTCAGGTTCCGGCTCATGCGTTCAAGATTACGCGCCGAACTCCACGGACTCGGTGGTCCAGGCGCGGGCCTGGTCGCTCAGGGTCACGCCGAGGCCCGGGCGGTCCGGAACGATCATGCGGCCGTTCTTGGTTTCGAGGCGTTCGTTGAAGAGCGGGTCCAGCCAGTCGAAGTGCTCCACCCACGGCTCGCGGGGGTAGGCAGCGGCTAGGTGCAGGTGGATCTCCATGGCGAAGTGCGGTGCCAGCCCGAGTCCGCGCTCATCCGCGAGGGCAGCGAGGCGCAGGAACTGGGTGATTCCGCCGACGCGCGGGGCATCGGGCTGGATGATGTCGCAGCCGTTGGCGTTGATGAGGCCCTTGTGTTCGGCGACTGAGGCGAGCATTTCGCCGGTGGCGATGGGGGTGTCCAGGACGTTGGCCAGGTGGGCGTGGCCCTCGAAGTCGTAGGCGTCCAGCGGTTCTTCGATCCAGATGAGGTTGAATTCCTCGAGCTGGCGGCCCATGCGCAGGGCGGTGGCGCGGTCCCACTGCTGGTTCGCATCGACCATGAGGGGGACGTCCCAGCCGATGTGTTCACGGATTCCGGCGACGCGGCGGAGGTCCTCGGCGCTGTCCGGGAGGCCCACCTTGATCTTGATGCCGCCGATCCCTTCGTCCAGGAGGACGGTGGCGCGGGCCTTGACTTCGTCCAGGGAGGCGTTAAGGAAGCCGCCGGAGGTGTTGTATGTCTGGACGGAGTCCCGGTAGGAGCCCAGGAACTTGGCCAGCGGGAGGCCGGCGCGCTTTGCCTTGAGGTCGTACAGGGCGATGTCGATGGCGGCCAGGGCCTGGGTTGCTACCCCTGAGCGGCCCACAGAGGCGCCGGCCCACAGGAGCTTGGTGTAGAGCTTGCCGATGTCGTTGGGGTCCTCGCCGATGATGCCCTCGGCGACCTCCTTGGCGTGCGCATACTGGGCGGGGCCGCCGGCGCGTTTGGAGTAGCTGAAGCCGATGCCGCTGTGGCCCTGCTCGGTGGTGATCTCGGCGAAGAGGAAGACCACTTCAGTCATGGGCTTCTGGCGCCCGGTGAACACCTTTGCATCGCTGATGGGGACGGCGAGGGGGAGTCTCGCGGTGGAAAGTTTCACGTGGCGGATGAGGTCTACGGTGCTCATGGGTGCTCCTCGAAAGCAGGCTGGCCGGGCTGCATTGCCCTCCTACTTAGAGTACAAGTATCCAACTTGTATTACAAGTACTGCCCAGCCTCCGCTGCAGCCGGATCAGACCAGCCATGCCACAACCAGCAGCGCGCCAACGCTGAGCACCGTAGTGCAGAGGATGACGTCGCGGGCCACGGTCACGCCCCGGCCGTACGGGGAGGCAAAGAGGAACACGTTCTGGGCGGTGGGCAGCGCAGCCATGATGACACTGGCCAGGAGGTGTTGCCCGTCGAGTCCAAAGACGAAGCGGCCAAGGACCCAGACAATGAGGGGCATCCCGGCAATCTTGAGGGACGTGGCAACGAGCGTTTCGGTCCTGCCGTCACCTTTCTGCAGCGGGGCCCTCCCCGCCAGGGACAGGCCAAAGGCGAGCAGCACCATGGGCACCGCTCCGCCGGCCAGCATGTCTATCGGCTTCTGCAGGAGGTCAGGGGCTTCCCAGCCGGTGAGGGCGACGGCGGCCCCCAGCCCCGAGGCGATGATCATCGGATTGCCCAACGGCTGGAGGAGTACCTTCCGCCACGAGACCCTGGAGCCCGAAGCCAGGCCCAGCACCGTGAGGTAGAACGGCGCCATGACCAGCAGTTGGACCAGGAGCACGGGCGCCACGTGCTGGGCCGTGCCCACGGCGTAGAGGGAGACCGGAATGCCGATGTTGTTGGCATTTGCATAGCTGCTGGCCATGGCGCCGACGGCGGTTTCAGCCACGGGGCGGCGGAAGAACAGGAAACTGAGCAGGCAATACAGAAGCCCCACTATCGCTGCGGAGAGCAGCGCGAGCGGGGCATCGGTTCCCAGGGCGGCCCGGATATCACTTCCGGCCACCACGGTAAAGAGCAGCGCCGGGTTGGTGACGTAGAACGCCGTGCGGGTCAGGGCGCCCTGGACTTCAGGCCCCAGGATCTTCAGCCGGGCGGCGAAAAAGCCCACGGCAATGACGGCGGAGACGATCAGGATTCCGGAGACAACGCCGCCCAAAATGCGCCCTTCTCTTTAACTGTAGGGATTCCGCACGGCCGTCTCCTGTTGCGGGGGAGGGCCGGCCGTGCGGAAGCTTTGGTTCGACCGATTACTTGGCTGTACCTGACCGCCTCACCGGACCAGGCAGGGCCGTTTGGGGTCGAAGGACCAGCCTTCGATGTAATACTGCATGCCGATGCTGTCATCGCGGGCATCGAGGCCGTGCTGCAGGTACAGCTCGTGCGCCTTGCCCAGGGCATCGCGGTCCAGTTCGATGCCGAGCCCGGGTGCGTCGGGCACCGAGATGGCGCCGTCGCGGATCTGCAACGGGTTCTTGGTGAGCCCCTGCCCGTCCTGCCAGATCCAGTGCGTGTCCAGTGCCGTGATCTCGCCCGGCGCAGCGGCGCCGGTGTGGGTGAACATGGCCAGCGAGATATCGAAGTGGTTGTTCGAATGCGATCCCCAGGTCAGCCCGAACTCGTTGCACAGCTGCGCCACCCGGACCGAGCCGTGCATGGTCCAGAAGTGCGGATCGGCCAGCGGGATGTCCACGGCATTGCTGCGGATGGCGTGCGACATCTCGCGCCAGTCCGTGGCGATCATGTTGGTGGCGGTCTTCAGCCCGGTGGCACGGCGGAATTCAGCCATGACCTCGCGGCCGGAGAAACGGCCTTCGGCGCCGCACGGGTCCTCGGCATACGCCACCACGCCCTGCATCCGCTTGCCGAGGCGGATGGCCTCCTCCAGGAGCCAGCCACCGTTCGGGTCGAGGGTCACCCGGGCATCCGGGAAACGCTCGTGGAGGGCCGTGACCACGTCCACTTCGTCGTCCCCGGACAGCACGCCGCCCTTCAGCTTGAAGTCGCTGAAGCCGTACCGCTCCTGGGCGGCTTCGGCCAGCGCCACCACGGCTTCGGGAGTCATGGCCTCCTGCCTACGCAGCTTCTCCCAGCGGTCCGCCGGCGCGTCCTCCACCAGGTAGGGAAGGTCGGTCCGGGCGTGGTCGCCGATAAAGAAGAGGTACCCGAGCATGGGCACCGAGGTGCGCTGCTGCCCGTCGCCGAGCAGTTCGGCGACGGGGACGCCGAGGAACTGGCCATGGAGGTCCAGCAGGGCGGACTCGACGGCGGTGACGGCGTGGACGGTGGTGCGCAGGTCAAACGTCTGCAGGCCCCGCCCGCCGGCATCGCGGTCAGCGAACTCGGCCGCGATCTCCCGCAGCAGGGAGCGGTAGCGGGCCACCGGCTGGCCGGTGATGAGCGCGCCGGCTTCCTCGATGGTGGTCTTGATTTTCTCGCCGCCGGGAACTTCGCCGAGGCCGGTCCGTCCGTCCGAGTCGGTCACGATGATGATGTTCCGGGTGAAGAACGGCCCGTGGGCGCCGCTGAGGTTCATCAGCATGCTGTCGTGCCCGGCGACCGGGACTACTTCCACGCGGGCGATGGTGGGCTGGTTGCTCATGCGTTGACCTCTGCATCTGCAGCGACGACGGTGCCGTCGATGCGGCGGTTCAGGTGCCAGGGGTTCCCGTCCTGCAGTGATGTGGGGAGGAGTTCCTGGGGGATGTTCTGGTAGGCGACGGGGCGGAGGAAGCGGTCGATGGCGAGGGTTCCCACGGAGGTGGTGCGGGTGTCTGAGGTGGCGGGGAAGGGTCCGCCGTGGACCATGGCGTGGCCGACTTCGACGCCGGTGGGCCAGCCGTTGACGATGATGCGGCCCACTTTCTGTTCCAGCGCGGGGATCAGGGGCGCCGCCGTCGGGTAGTCCGCTTCGGTGAGCTGGAGGGAGGCGGTGAGCTGGCCTTCGAGCCGGTTGACGGCCTCGAGGAGTTCCGCGGTGGAGGAGTAGCGGATGACCAGGGATGCGGCGCCGAAGATTTCCTCGTGGAGCACGTGGTTGGTGACGAAGTCCCTGACCTGGGTGCCGAAGATGGTGGGGGCGGGGGCGTTCTCAGTGGGTCCGGCGGTGCCCTGCCCCACGATGTCGACGCCGTCCGCGGAGCTGAGTGCCTCGGCTCCCTTGTTCCAGGACGCGGCGATGCCTTCAGTGAGCATGGTCTGTCCGGCGCAGGTGGAGATGGCGCGGCCGACGGCGGCGGCGAGTTTGTCGCCGAGTTCGCCGTCGGGGGCGAAGAGGAGTCCGGGGGAGGTGCAGAGCTGGCCGGAGCTGCCGGTCACGGCGGTGACGTACTGCTGGGCCAGGGCGTCGATCTGCTCGGCGGGGCCGGTCAGGGCGCCTTCGAAGACGAAGACCGGGTTCAGCGAGGACATTTCCGCGTAGACGGGAATGGGCTCGGGCCGGGCGGCGGCGGTCCGCATCAGAGCGATGCCGGCGGCCTGGGAGCCGGTGAAGCCGACGGCCTTGATGGCGGGATCGGCCACGAGTGCCTGGCCGATGCTGGCGCCGGGGCCGTAGATCAGGGAGAACACGCCGGGGTGCAGGCCGAAGTCCTTGACCGCTTTGACGATGGCCTGGCCGACGAGTTCGCTGGTGCCGGGGTGGGCGTTGTGGGCTTTGAACACGACCGGGCAGCCCGCGGCGAGGGCCGAGGCGGTGTCTCCGCCCGCCGTCGAGAAGGCCAGCGGGAAGTTGCTGGCACCGAACACTGCCACGGGGCCCAGCGGGATCTGGCGCTGGCGGATGTCGGCACGCGGCATGGGGGTGCGCTCGGGCAGGGCGGGGTCGATGCGGACGCCGCGGAAGTCACCCTGCCGGACCACACCGGCGAAGAGCCGGAGCTGGCCAGTGGTGCGGGCGCGTTCGCCCTGCAGGCGGGCGGCGGGCAGGCCGGTTTCCCGGCCGGCGCGGATGACCAGTTCGTCACCGATGGCCTCGATGTTGTCCGCAATCGCTTCGAGGAATGCGGCGTGCGTTTCGGGGTCCAGGGTGCTGAACGACGGGTACGCGGCCGCGGCGGCGGAGGTCGCCGTCGTCAGCTGTTCCTCGGTGATCAGCGAGTAGGCGGGGTCGAGCTGTTCGTTGCTGGCGGGGTTGAAGCCAAAAGCGGTCTTGCCGCTTCCGACGACGGGCTGTCCGGCGATCAGGGAATGTCCGGTGAGTGTCACTGTGGTTACTCCTAAAAGGGGGTGATCAAGTGCAGGTGATCAAGGACCAGTTGATCAGGAAACGGTGGCGATGAGGGCTTTGAGGTCTGCGAAGTCCTGCGGGGCCAGGTTCTGCAGCGGCGGACGCACGCCGCCGGCGGAGCGGCCGATCGCGTCCAGGCCGCCCTTGACGATGGAAACCGAGTAGCCCTTCACACGGTCGCGGATGTCCAGGTAGGGGATCACGAAGTCGTTGAGCTTTCTGTTCACGGCTACGCGGTCGTTGTTGCGGACGTCCTGGTAGAAGTCCAGGGCGAACTGCGGGACGAAGTTGTACATGGCGGACGAATAGGTGCTCATGCCGAGCTGCAGCAGTGGAAGGGCGAAGGTCTCTGCCGTGGGAAGGCCGCCGAGATAGAAGAGCCGGTCACCGAGCTTGGCGTAAACGCGGGCATCGTGTTCGAGGTCGCCCACGCCGTCCTTGAAGCCGATCAGGTTTTCGTGCCGGTCAGCGAGGGTTGCCACCGTGGTGTCCTTGTAGATGGCGTTGGCGCGGTTGTAGATGATGACACCGAGCGAAGTGGAGCTGCAGATGGCACTGACGTGATCGGTCAGGCCGCCCTGGTCCGCTTCGGTCAGGTACGGCGGGAGCAGCAGGAGTCCGTCGGCGCCGGCCGCCTCAGCCGCCTGCGCGTTCTCGATGGCCTGGGCCGTGGAGCCGCCCGCGGACGCCAGCACCGGCACCATGTTGCCCACTTCCTCGACGGCGGTGCGGACCACCCGCTCGGATTCAGCCGGCGTAAGGGAGAACCCTTCGCCGGTGCCGCCCGCAGCGAAGAGGCCCGCCACCGGGAAGCTTGCCTGCCAGGCGAGGTGCTTGCGGTAGTTCTCCTCATCGAACTGCAGTTGGGCATCGAACGAGGTCACCGGGAACGAGAGAAGGCCTTCCTTGAGGGTGTCCGCCAGTTCCTTGGGGGTGTACTTTGCCACGATGTTGTCCTCTGTCTGAATGCCGCGCGGTGATTGCGCCGGGGCGGCTGGATGCTGGTTCCCGTCCAGAGTAGGCAGGCCGTGCGATGCCTGTCTAAGGCCTATTTCGTATCGATTGATACCCGAACTGCATCGTCGCGGTGGAGGGCCGGTGCCTCGTGGCGGCGCTAGTCCGTCCTGAACTCGAGGTCCTGGAGGAGCCGTCGGAGGGCCGGGTTTGCCGCCTTGCGGTTCCAGATTGCGTGGAGCTCAACCGGCTCCTCGCCGCTGCCGCCGGCCAGCGGCAGGAATTCCACCCCCTTGATCGCCAGGAGTGTGGCTGAATGCGGGACAAAGGCAACACCACGCTTGGCTGCAACCAGGGAGACCATCGTGAGGATCTGGCTCACCGTATGCAGGACGTTTTCATGCTGGATGGAGTGCATGCGGATGACGAGGTCATAGAAATAGGCTGCCTTGGTGGGCGAATGCATGATGAGCGGCTCGTCCCGAAGATCATCGTCCTCGACCGGCCGGGAAAGCTCCGTCAGGCGGTGGCCTGTCGGCACCGCCAGGACCATGGCCTCGCGGTAGAGCAGGTGCGAATCGAAGACCTCCCGGTCGAACGGCGGCCGGGCCAGGCCCAGATCGAGCTCGCCTGTCAGCAGTCCCTCGATCTGTTCCCCCGTCACGAGCTCCTGGAGGTCGATGTCCACGTCCGGAAGGATGGATGCGATCTCCTCAAGGAGGGGCCCAAGGATGCTGAAGCCGCTGGCGGCTGTGAAGCCCACCCGCAGAACCCCCGAGCGGCCGGTGGCGATCCGGCGGGCCGTCACAGGGGCGCGCTGCGCCAACGCCATCAGCCGCTTGGCTTCGTCCAGGAAAGCCGTGCCGGCCGGAGTGAGTTCCACCTTGCGGTTGTCGCGTTCCAGCAGTTCGGTTCCGATGCTCTTCTCCAGCTTCTGGATCTGGCGGCTGAGCGGCGGCTGGGTCATGTTCAGTTTTTCCGCCGCCCGTCCGAAGTGGAGCTCCTCGGCAACAGCGATGAATCCGGCCAGCTGGTCGAAGGTAAACATGATGCCTTTCGGGTATCACTTGATGCTAAGTAGGGCTTAGACATGCATCATAACCCGTCTCTATAGTCGTTGAGCGAGCCAGGAGTGATTCGGTTCACAGCGAAGAACCGGGCTTTCCCCGAATCTCTATGAGGAGTACCAATGATGCACTTCCCCACGCGCCGCACGATTCTCGGCGCGGCCTCCGCCGTCACCCTGCTGGCGCTCACCGCCTGCGGCAACGTCGGCGGCGGCGCTACCGATTCCGCGAAGTACCCCAGCGGGCCGATCAACCTTTCCGTCGGCCAGGCTGCCGGCGGCAGCACCGACCTGATCGCCAGGGCCCTCGCCGAGGGTGCCACCAAGACTCTCGGCCAGCCGATGCCCGTGGTGAACAAGCCCGGCGCAAACGGCGCCCTGGCCACCAAGGAAGTTGCGGGCAAGCCCGCAGACGGCCAGGAGTTGGTCCTGCTCAACGCCTCCCTGATCACCATCACGCCGCTGGCGGTCAGTTCCGATGAGGCCGTGAACATCGATGACCTCGATATCATCGCCGGTCTGTCGCAGGACGACTACGTCCTGGTGGCCAGCAGCCAGTCCGGCTTCAAGACGTTCAAGGATGTTTCCGACGCCGGACGCAACGTCACCTTCGGGACCACCGGTGTGGGCACCGGAAGCCAGCTGGCCCAGACGGTGCTCTTCAAGCAGGCCGACGTCAAGGGCACGGATATCCCCTTTGACAGCGGTAAGCCCGCACTGACGGCCGTCCTGGGCAACCAGGTTGAACTCGCCACCATCCAGCTCGGCGAAGCAATGCCGCAGATCCAGGCCGGAAAAGTGACACCGCTCCTGGTCTTCTCCGAGGAACGCACCAGCTTCCTTCCCGATACGCCTACAGCAAAGGAAGCCGGCTTCGACGTCCCCGTTGCGCAGTACCGCGCAGTTGCTGCCCCCAAGGGAACGTCAAAGGACGTCAAGGACAAGCTGCTCGCGTCGTTCCAGGAAGCATTCAAATCAGACGCATACAAGGAGTTCAACAAGAAGAACTCCCTGACGCCGAAGGAGATCTCCGGCGAGGAAGTGGTGACCGAATGGAAGAGCTACGCGGCCAAGTACAAGGAACTGGTGGCGAAGTACGACATCAGTCTCAGCGGAACTAAGTGATTCCTGTGAAAGGAACACCCGCAGTGCCCGCCGGAGGCAGCCACGAAAAGGCTGCCGCCGGCGGGGACGCCCCCCACGCCATTCCGGACGAACTCCTGGATGACCTGACACCGGAACAGCTCGCCGCCCAGTGGGAGGATGAAAAGCCGCCCGCGGCAGGAGCCCTGGCCAACGCCGCGGCATCGTTGGTGGTCCTTGGCGTCGGCATCGGTGCAGCGGGCCTGTCCATCGCCATGGGACTTGGCGCGCCGGACAAACCGCAGCCTGGCCTCTGGCCCTTCATTATCAGCATCGTCATGGTGGCCCTTGGGCTGTTCCAGCTGGTCGCCGGACGGCACAACCGGGATGCGGAAAAATTCACCCGCATGTCCACCGCGCCGTTGACCGGCCTGGTGACGCTCGCCGCCATGGTGTCGCTGATGCCCCTGATCGGCTTCGAACTGCCGTCCCTGGTGCTGTGCATTATCTGGATGCGGTTCCTGGGCGGCGAAACGTGGCGCTCAACGCTCGTGGTCAGTGCCGCCGTCGTGATTTCCTTCTACGCGATTTTCGTCCTCGCGCTCCACACCTCCATTCCCCACCTCTTCTAGGAGACCTCAGTGGATTTCCTGAATCCCGTTATCAACGGATTTGCCGTTGTCCTGGAGCCGACAAACCTCCTGTACTGCCTGATCGGCGTCGTGATCGGCATGCTGATCGGTGTGCTGCCCGGATTGGGGCCCGCGGCAACCATCGCCATCCTTCTTCCGCTCACGTACAACGTGGAGCCCGTTACGGCCATCATCATGCTGGCCGGCATCTTCTACGGCGCACAGTACGGCGGCACCATCACCTCGGTGCTGCTGCGGCTGCCGGGTGAAGCGTCCTCCGTGGTCACCGTCTTCGACGGCTATCAGATGGCGAAACAGGGCAAAGCAGGCACCGCGCTGGGCCTGGCATCGATCGGCTCCTTCTTCGGAGGAACCGCATCCATCATCGGCCTGACGTTCCTCGCCCCCATCGTGGCGAGCTTCGCCCTGGACTTCGGCCCGCCCGAGTACACCGCTCTGGCGATGCTCGGCATCCTGCTGGTGGCTACCATCAGCAGCGGCTCCAAAGCCAAGGCACTCATCGCCGCGGCCCTCGGGCTCCTGCTCGCCACCATCGGCAGGGACATCTTCACGGGCGAAAGCCGCTTCACGTTCGGCAGCCTGCAGCTTGCCGACGGCATCGACTTCGTGCCGATCGCCATGGGCATCTTCGGCCTCGGTGAGATCCTCTACAACCTTGAGGAACGCCACCGGGCCGCCAAGGCGCCGTCGAAAGTCACGAACGTCTGGCCTTCGCGCAAGGACCTCAAACAGGCCTCGGGAGCCATCGGCCGAGGATCCGTCCTCGGCTTCTTCCTGGGCATCCTCCCCGGCGGGGGCGCCACCATTGCCTCGATGGCCTCCTACGCCATGGAGAAGAAGCGCGCCAAGCAGCCGGAGCGTTTCGGCAAGGGTGCCCCGGAGGGCGTCGCCGGACCGGAAACCGCGAACAATGCCGCAGCGACGTCGTCGTTCATCCCGCTGCTGACCCTGGGCATCCCCGCCAACGCCACCATGGCGCTGATGTTCGGTGCCCTGCTCATCCAGGGAGTCACGCCGGGGCCGCAGCTGGTGGAGCAGAACCCAGAGCTCTTCTGGGGCGTGGTCAACTCGATGTACATCGGCAACATCCTGCTGCTGATCATGAGCCTGCCGCTGGTGGGAATCTTCGTGAAGATCCTCCGCGTCCGCGCCGCCATCCTCGCACCGGTCACCGCGCTGATCACGCTGCTCGGTGCCTACACGATCAACAACAGCATGTTTGACGTCACCCTCGTGGTGGTCTTCGGAATCGTCGGCTACCTCATGAAGAAGTTCGGCTTCGAACCGGGGCCGCTCGTGCTGGCCTTCGTCCTCGGCGAACTGCTCGAAAGCTCCATGCGCCGCTCCCTGCTGGTCTTCGGCGGCGACCCCCTGGGCTTCTTCGGCCGCCCGATTTCCGCGACCCTCCTGCTGGTCTTTGTCCTGGTGGCTGTGCTCCCGGTCATCCGCGGTGCCATCGCCAAACGCAAAACCACTGTTACCACCCCAGCCGTCACGCCGGACATCAAGGAGAAGGTATGAGCATCATCGTCGGATTCGTCCCCACCCCCGCAGGGGAGGCCGCCCTCACGGCAGGCATCGCAGAAGCCAAACTCCGCAACGAGGACCTCGTGATCGTCAACTCGGCCAGGGAAGGGGCGCTGGTGGACAAGTCCGTCGCGTCGGAGGACGTGATGGAGCGGGCCGCCGCTCGTGCCGCGGAGGCAGGCGTCCGGGCAACCCTGATCCAGCCGCCGTACCTGCACGATCTGGCCGATGAGTTCCTTGACGTTGCGCGGGAAGCCGGCGCGTCCCTGATCGTCATCGGCCTGCGGCACCGCACCCAGGTGGGCAAGTTCATTCTGGGCAGCCACGCCCAGCGGATCCTGATGCAGGCCGACCGCCCCGTCCTGGCTGTGAAGGCCGACGGCGCCCACTTCTAAGCACCACCGCGCGCGGGCGGCAAATCAGCGACCGGCAAGGCCAACGCGGGGTCACTCCGCGCCCAATCCAGCGAGGATATTGGGCCGGAAGTGACCCCGCATTGCTTTTGGTTCAAGCCAAAGCATTGGCCCGCCTCCACCCCCGCCAGATGCCGACCGACAAACCATTGACATTATCAATCTTGGTGATAACCATTAATGGTCAACTGTAACCATCTCGAGTCAGGTCGCCTTATGCATCCCACCTTGCGCCAAAGCTGCCGCATGATTGCCTCCACTTCAGCCCTTACCGCCCTCCTCGCCACAGCCGTCGCATCTCCGGCCGTCGTGGCGGCACAGCCACGTCTGGACATTTCCGCCAGCGCAACTGCGGCAACGGCGCCACCCACCACCGCGACGGGCACCTTGCCGGACGGGGCTGCATGGCGCGCTGATGTTCCCGCGGACTGGAACGGCAAGTTGGTGCTGTTTGCCCATGGCTTCCGCCCCGGACCGGCCAACCCGGCCTGGGACAATGGATTCGCCCCTACCGCCAACGAGCTGATCGGCCGCGGCTACGCCGTCGCATCCTCGTCCTATGCCACCACCGGCTGGGCACTCGGTACCGCAGCCCAGGACCAGATTGATACCCTGGCCGCCTTCGAACAGAACTTCGGCGAGGCAGAGCGGGTCATTGCCGTCGGAAGGTCGATGGGCGGTCTCGTCACCAGCATGATGGCGGAACTGCCGGCCTCCGGTATCGACGGCGCAGTCAGCACCTGCGGCCTGGTGGGCGGCGGCGTTTCACTCAACAACTACCAGCTGGACGCGGCCTACGCTGCAGCGGAACTGCTCCTTCCCGGTCAGGACATCCGCCTCACCGGCTTCACCACACCCGCCCAGTCCGCCGAGACAGTTGCGGCTCTGAAGGCGGCTCTGCAGCAGGCCGGCGAATCTGCTGAAGGCAGGGCAAGGCTCGCACTGGTGGCCGCCCTTCTGAACACGCCGACCGACCTCGAAGGCGTCGATGCCAACAACCCTGAGGCCTTGGCCGCGGCCCAGGCCAAGCTGATCGTGGACACGCTCCCAACGGTGATCGAGCGCCGCCACACCATTGTGAACGCCGCCGGCGGCGACAGCGGCTGGACCGCTGGTGTGGACTATTCAGCGCTCCTGCAGGCGTCCGAACAGCGCCAAGTGGTGAAGTACATGTACGCCGTGGCCGGGCTCAACCTGACCGCCGACCTTTCCACCTTGACGGGGAACGCTGACATTGAGCCAAGCGTGGAAGGTTACGAGTGGATGCTCCGGACATCCACGCCGACGGGAGAACTACAGGTGCCGCTGCTGGCCACGCACACTGTGGTGGATCTTCTGGCGCCCGTCGAGTACCAGGAAGAATACGCAGAAACGGTCCGCCAGGCGGGTGGGAACTCATTGTTCCGCCAGGCCTTCGTCAACCGGGCGGGTCACTGCAACTTCACTGTGGCCGAAAACATCGCCGCAATCGAAGCCATGGATCAACGGCTCGAGACGGGTCATTGGGGATCGGTGGCCACCACTGCAAACCTGCAGCGTGCGGCAGAGTCTTTGGAACTGGACGGTGCGGCCTTCGTGGAGTACCGACCGGACGAATTCATCAACGACCGCGAATGGGAAAGCAACGCTTCCTGAAACCGGCCGGGTCGCCGTCGGGCGTGACCTCCGCCGGCAGCAGCCGGGGTGGAAAATAAGCATGCTTACCAATAGGCTGGCGGGCGGGGAACTTCCCCATCGACCAGAACGAGGTGAGAGCATGACGGACACTGAGAGCATCAGCAAAGTTACCGACATCATCAACAGTGCCCACATCGGGATGCTGACCACCATCAACGAAGAGGGCGCCCTGGTCAGCAGGCCGCTCGCCGTGCAGGATGTGAAGGACGACGGCGACATGTGGTTCTTCACGGGCCTCGGCACCTCGCAGGTGGCCCATGTCCGTGCGGACCCGCGCGTGAACGTGTCGTTCGGCAAAAACACCGAATGGGTTTCGGTCGCCGGGACAGCCGAAGTCGTCACGGACCGTGCCAAGATCCACGAAATGTGGAACCAGGTGGTGGAGGCGTGGTTCCCGGACGGCCCGGATACGCCCGAAGTGTGCCTCCTCCGCGTCGATTCGGACTCGGCAGAATACTGGACCAGCCCCGGCGGAACTGCCGCCACCGTGCTGCAGTGGGTTAAGTCCAAGGTGACCAACAGCCGCATGAGTGTGGGCGAAAGCGGCACCGTCGAGCTGTAGTTTTGCTCTGCGGACCAAGCCGGGCAGCAGCATGTGCGGCTGCCCGGCTTCACCGCAGGAAGACGTAGAAGGCCAGCGCCAGGCCGGGACCAAGGGCCTGTCCGATGGCACTGATGAGCAGGCGCTTTTCGGTGATCCACAGCCAGATTCCCAGGAAGAACTGGCTGGCGCAGCAGAAAAGCACGATCGCTGAGCCACCGGCGGCCTCGCCGGAGATGTTCACCATCCACAGTCCCGCCGTGATGCCCAGGGCAAAGGCGATGTTGTAGGCGCCGATGTTCATCGCCCACATGCGCACGGCCGGAACGTCATCAGGCTTGATCAGAAAGATCCTGAAAAAACGGCGGTCCCCGTGACGGAAGATCTCCAGCAGGCCGACGCTGAACAGGGCCAGGGCGGTCGCCCCGGCGAAAAACTGGCTCAGTAGATTCATCCGTGCCTCCAGTGCCCACAGCCGTCCGTCCTGCTGCCTTGCTGTGCAGGTTACGCCGGGCAGACAAGGCTGATCAAGGGTCTGTGGCGCACACATGGATACACTGAGGTCGATGCTGGACCACCGATCTTCGGCGGCAGGGCAACCACCTCGCGGCGATCCTCACCTGCCGTGCCAACGACGTCAACGGTGCCCGGCCAGTCCACGCCCCACTATGAGATCTACTCAGCAGGGACGCCCGACGGCGGCGCAAGCTGGGAATGGGAGGCCGTCACCACTGGTTCACATGCGGACAACCTCCGGCCCATGGTGGTTCCGGGGAGGTTCCCTACTGCCCGGCGGTGAGGGCGGCCAGGACCGCCGGCAGCAGGATGTCGTTCCGGCCCCAGACCGGGTCCAGGATTTCCACGTACCAGGAGTCGGCGAGCAGCAGGGCGAGGGTGTCGTTGGTTTCGTTCGCCCAGTCCTGGATCTGTTCTTCGTCCACCGGGTTCTCGCTGGAGCCGAGCACGGTGACCACCTCGCCGCCGTCGAGCGTTACCGGGATGGCTGCACTGCTGGACTCGCCCGGCGCGTGCGCCACGGTCACCAGTTCGGACCGGGTGGAGAGGGCCAGGAGGTCCGCGGCCGTTTCGGCGCTGCAGAACGCGGTGACGTACTGGCGCTGCGCGGTTTCCCCCTCCCGGAGGCCGGGCTGGGACTCCTTGGTGAAAAGACCGTTCCGGTTCAGTGCGGCGAGCCCGGCCGCAATGGGTGCCGTCTCGGCGTCGTACGTGGGGGTGAAGGTGGCGGCCTGGTACCGGCTCTCGCCCTCAAGCCAGCGCGCTGTCAGTTCACCGGCAGCCGCCAGGGTGATGGCCTGCCGCCAGGCCCCTTTGTCCACCAGCCGCCTGCCGAACTCGTCAAGGACTTCCGCTTCTGTGGGTTCCATCCTCGGATGCTACGGCGTGCGATCCGCGGACTCCAGTGGCGGCGACATACCCGTTAACGTCGTCAGCTGATCCCCGCGGGGCGGATGCCGGCCGCCTCTTCGGCGGCGCTGAGGGCGAGGCCAAGGCGTGCGACGGCGGGAACGTACCCTTGGTGCCGCGCGGCCCTCAACTGGTCCGCCTCCCGCATTGCCCGGATCAGCGCGGACGTTTCGGGCCGCCGGACATCGGTCATGGCGGGGTAGTCGATGCAGCTGGCGGGGTCCAGCTCGTAGCGGCGCCACCGGGTCAGCAGCGTGTCATGTTCAGCCTCCGCCGCGGTGTAGACGGGCAGGTCCAGCCGCCGCTGCCGGCGTGCTGACTGCCAGGCCAAAATCCTCGGGCTGCCACGGTGTGCGGCCACTCCGGTTGCCGCCGCGAGGGCGGTGAGGACCACACCGGACCAGGGCGACGCCAGCGTGGGGATGAGGAGCGCCGGCAGTGCCACGGCGGAGCCCATAAAGACGTCCCAAAACACGGTGTCCGTGGCGTGCCCCGTGGCGTGCGCGGCAACGCCCGGCGCCGCATGGCGGCGGACAGCAAAAACGGTGGCAGCAACCGCGCACACCAGCACTGCCCCGCAGAACACCAGCGTCAATGCTCCGGAAAGGATGGATTCTGCTACTGCCGGCACCGCGGCACCTCCCAGCGTCAGGCCCGGCCCAGGATTCCGGGTTGCTTCCTTAATTGCATCCCCTGCAGGCACCGGGGTCAATGGGCAGGGCGGGCTGCCCCGGGGCGGATTCTTGGCCAGCCCGGCGTTCCACGTGCTGCTGATCGGCCGCATGGTCGTGGAGGACGGTATAGGTCTATGTTGGGGGGTACCCGTCGCAGGATCCTGGCGGGGCCATTGGGGGCCTTATGAACTATCAGAGGATTTTCACACAGACACATCGCGGCGCTGACAACGGGCTGGCAAGGGGCGGGGGACATGCCGCGCGGGACCGACGCCTCAGGCCTGGGTTGCCGTTCCTGGTCCGGTGGGTGCTCGCGGTCGCGTCGGCGATGCTCTTGGCGGGCCTGGTGGAATTTGCTGCGGCGCAGCAGCAAATCGTTGACCGCGGGCTCCAGGATTCATTACGGAACTATGGAGCGTTGGCGGAAGAGCTCGAAGATGCCCTGGCTGCGAATTCGGACCCGAAGACCCAACATGCGGCCGTCGCTGCCGAATTGGATCACATCGGACACGGTTACGGCACGGTGTATGTCGGATTGTTCGCCGCCGATGGCCGGCTGTATGCAGAGTCCGGGAAAGAGGCGGGCCAAACCAGGGCGGAGCCGGCCCGGCTGTCCGAGGTGGCATCCACCGGCACGGCGGTGGCTGAGAAGGAAACAACCAGGGGGGAGAACGGTCCCCGCGAGGCGTACGAATACTTCATCCCCGTGTCGGCGCCCGGGGGTTCACTCGTCCTGAGTATTGACCAGCACCCTGACATCATCGCGGAGATGGTCGCTGATCTGTGGCAGCGCAAGGCGTTGGGGCTGCTGCTCGCCGTGTTGGGCGCGATTCCTCTGTCGTACGTGTTCGGGGGCCGGACCCTGCACCGGCGTCACCTGCTGGCGCGGCGCGAGGCTGACGAGGATGCGCTCACCGGGCTGGCGGGCCGGCGGCCCTTCCGGCCGGCGCTGGAGTCGGCACTAGCGCGCATGACGGACGCTCCGGTGACGCTGGCCCTGCTCGACCTGGACAATTTCAAGCGGATCAACGACCGTCTGGGGCATACCCACGGCGACCGCGTCCTCACTGGTTTTGCGGACTCCTTCGCGGAGCTGCGCACTTCAGACATTGCCTTCCGGCTCGGAGGGGATGAGTTCGCCGCCATTTTGCCGGGCCGCAGCGAGCATGGGGCCGTCCAGGCACTGGAGCGGGTCCGGGCCGCCATGATCAAGGCGTTTCCAGGCGTGACCTTCAGTGCCGGTATCGCTTCGAGCACGGTGACGGATCGTGCTGCGCTGCAGGAACTGTGGGAACGCGCCGATGCTGCACTTTATGAGGCAAAGCGGCGAGGGCGCCGCCAAAGCGTCACCTTTCAGTCCATGGCCGCGGGCCACACGGTCAGCGCAGAAAAGATCGCGGCCTTGACGGCGTTGGCGGCCGGCGATACCCCCATCACGGTGGCCTTCCAGCCAATCTGGGACCTGCGCCGCGGTGTGGTGTTGGCCCACGAGGCCCTGCTGCGGTTGCCTGCGGATTCCCCGATCTCGGGGCCGCAGGAGGCCTTCGAACTTGCCGAACGCCTCGGCCTGGCTGCGACGCTGGACTCCCGGGCGCGGGCGGCGGTGCTCGAAGCGGTGAAGGCCCGGGCGTGGGTGGGCCTTCTGTTCATGAACATCCACCCCGACGCCTTGGCCAACCTCGACATCGAAGCCCTCACGGCGGACTTGGCTGCGGCCTGCCTCGAACCGGAAGATGTTGTCCTGGAGGTGACCGAACAAGCCGGACTCGACCACCCCGAACCGATCCGCAGCCTCACCAAGGCGCACGAGCGGGGCTTCCGGCTGGCCCTCGATGACATGGGCCGAAGCAACGCCGGCCTGCGTGCCCTTACCCTTGTTCGGTTCGACATCATCAAGATCGACGGCGAGGTCATCTCCCGGCTCGGTGCGGACCCTTCATCGGCAGCCACAGTGGCTGCGGCCATGACGTTCGTTGAACAGACCGGAGGGTGGGTCGTGGCGGAAGGCATCGAAGAGCAGCGGATGCTCACCGCACTGCTGCAGCCTGGTCATGCCGGCCCCGCGCGGAAGACTGTACTCGCCGGCCAGGGTTACCTCCTGGGCAGGCCGGCCCTGCAGCCGCTCGGACTCGACACCCACCTCCCGGTACTGGACAACCACCCGTCCCGCCACGAAACAGACGATCTTGACGCTGACAGGGTCAACACGCCCTGACTCCTGGCGGGCGTGCCGGACCCCCGCCGGCGTGACCACGAAAGCCTTGGAAAGGCAGGGGAGTTGTACCTGCAGCGGAGTAAGTAGTGCCAGCGGGGAGGCCACCCCGGTACGTTGGGACGATGAGAATCAAGATGTGCAGCATCCATGTCCAGGATCCGGCCGCCGCCCACAAGTTCTATACCGAGACCCTCGGGTTCGACACCCTGATGGCGATGCCCGAGTACAACCTCTACATCATCAAAGACCCCGGTGCTGGCGACAATACAGCAGGTCTGCTGCTGGAGCCCAGCGACAACCCGATCGGTGCGACTTACATGAATGCCGTGCACGAGGCCGGGCTTCCCGCCATCGTGTTCGGCGTTCCGGACGTGCAGGCCGAGTACGAGCGGCTGGTCGCTGCCGGAGTGAAGTTCAAGGGCGAACCGTCAGAGGACCCGTCCGGAATAAGCGCCGTGTTTGACGACGGCTGCGGCAACTATGTGATGCTGCACCAGGACTGATCTTCTCTGCCAGGTGGCCGGGCTACTCGGCCTGGCTGCGGGCCTTTTTGGCGTCCTTCTTGGCGGCCTCGTCCTTGACGCGCTGGGCTTCGGCGCGGACGGCCGCGTGGGTGGAGCGCTCGGTGACCAGCCACGCCGGGGGAGCCTGCAGCAGCGCGGTGATTTCCGCCGTCGTGAGTGCTTCCTCGACGCCGCCGCGGGCGAGGCCGCTGATGGAGACGTTCAGTTTCTGGGCTACCACCGGGCGGGGGTGCGGGCCGTTGCGGCGGAGTTCCACGAGCCACTCCGGCGGGTTGGCCTGGAGCTCGGCGAAATCGGCGCGGGTGATGGTGGAATCCTGGAACTCCTGCGGTGTTGCCGGCAGGTAGATGCCAAGCTTCTTGGCAACGGTGGCCGGCTTCATGGACTGGGAGTTTGCAGAGGTCATGCTTCAAGGGTATCCGGGCGGGCGGTACTGTGAAGACGTGCCCGCAGACAATGATTCCCCGCAGAACGCTGCCCCCGTCGAGACCAGCCCCTCCGACGCAACCGAGCAGGAGGCGCCCAGGGTGCTGCGTTTCGCCTACGTTGCCGGCGTAACGCCCGGGAAGTGGATCCGCCGCTGGGAAGAGCGCGTGCTGGACATTCCGCTCGAATCGTTCATGTCCGACGACGGCGCGCAGGTTTCCGTATTAACTGACGGTTCCGCGGACCTCAGCTTTGTCCGGCTTCCGATTGAGCGCGGCGACCTCAACGTGATTCCCCTCTATGAGGAGCAGCCGGTGGTGGTGGCGCCCAAGGGCCACGAAATTTCTGTGTTCGAGGAAGTGGCCCTGGCAGATCTGGCCGCGGAGACGTTCCTGGACGTCGCGGAAATGGGCGGCCCGGAAGCGGCCATGCAAGTGGTGGCCTCCGGCGCCGGCCTGGTGATCCTGCCGATGTCCGTTGCACGGCACTTCAACGTCAAGGACACCGTGGCCCGCCGGCTCACCGGCGCGCCCGTCACGGAGATCGCGCTGGCCTGGCCCGCCGACTCCACGGACGAGATCATCGAGGAGTTCATCGGGATCGTCCGCGGCCGGACCGCGGCGAGCTCCCGCCAGCCCTCCGCCCAGCAGGAGAAGCCCAAGAAGGAACCGAAGCCGGACCGGCGCGGACCCGCAGTCAAGAAGCCCAAGGTGGCGCAGCGGTACGCGCCGAACCCGGACAAGGGACGCGGCAAGGGTTCGCGGAAGAAGGGCAAGCGGTAGGCCTGAGCTGTTTGCCTCGGACTTGCTCCTCCACCCACGAGTGTCAGCTTAGTGTTTAGGGCTTTCATAAAGGGCTGTCCAGAATTCGCAGAATGGACCTTATTCTGACGCACTGATTGACCGCGGCCTGACGTCAGGTTGGGGTGTGGTTCAAGCTGGCACCTGGTAGGAAACCGCCAGACAGCGGTTAAATCGCTATCGCTTACGAACTAAGCGAACCGGCGGCCGGAAGCAATCCGGGTAGCGTCTCGCACTCTCTGTTCCGTGTCCCGAGGGTGTAAGGCCCTACAGGGCCGATAACAAAGATGTACGTGCTGGTGTGCAACTGAAGCACGTTGTCGGACGGCGTCATAGATGCTGCTATCCGTACGGCATGTCTCTGGTCGGCTTACGAGTGGCAGCGGCTTTCGTGCGGTCGATAGCGTCGTCGAACTGCCGCTGCAACAAGGTCGGAGTTGAAGGAAGGCGCCTTACTGCTTTGAGTCCTCGCTGCAGTACAGCTCCCCGTCAAGGCGCGGGAAGTTGCCAGCCGGTCGGATGGCCTTTGGTCTGAGCTGGATGAGCAGGAAGGCAACCATGGAAATCAGGAACCAAGCAGTATTGACTACTACGGAAGGTAATGCCCCGTGGTTGGCGCCGTTTACTACGAGTGCGCCTGAGGCCAGCATATTTGCAGCCTGAAAACGGCGGCCTACTTGGAACCAGCCCATGGAAACCGAAAGGTATGCAGTCAGCATGATTGCGGCTCCTGCCCATCCGACAATCTCGGTTACTAAGTGCATGGTTCTCCTGCTTGCGCCCCGCCTGAGTGGGTGGACAGGTGGGTTACCTTGCCGCTGAATGCAAAAGTTTTCTGTGAGTAGAGCAAGCATCGTCGAGTCATTCGCTTGCTCAGCCCTGCCCGGCGGGCGAGGTCTGCCATGTTGGTGGGTGTGCGGCCTTGTTCCTGCCCGTGGGCAAGAACCGCATTTACACGTTGAATCGCCCACACGGGCACTGATTGGGTGGTCACGGATGTCCGATTTCTAGGGTCTGGGAACATGAGTGGAGGGTTGATCTAAAGTGACGGCAGAGACCCGAGTCATTGCTCCATTGCCCGCGCAGCGTCTTCCAGGCGCTTTTGCGCCTAGCTCCGGTGTCAACAGAGGGCCGATGCGAGATCTGTATCTATTCGCCGTACATCAGAGTGTTAAGCAACGTGCCCATGCCCTGATCTGGCTTCTTCGAGCCGCAGGCTGCGGGTGGTTGCGCCGGCGTGTGTGGTGGTCATGATTTTTTCCTTTGACTTGTGCTCCAAGCAACGTCCGCGTTGCCAGAAGGCCGTAGCCTCCTCTTCATAAATGAACGTTGCGTTCGCAAAATGAACGCATACTCATTGTGGCACTTATCACGCCGCGTATCAATCGCTTCCGGTCTCGCTGAATATCAGCAGCGAACGCCGCAATTGGGATTGAGATCGGGGTGGAGCGCGGTGGACAGCAGGATCGAATACGGGCGTGGGCGGCTGGTAGGCGTGCCGGAATGAAAGGGTGGGGGCTGGCCGGGTGCGGGAATGTGGGCGGCTTGCCGGGGTCTGCCGGCCGCGCAAAAGTTGTCCGTCTGCAGGAGGTTGGCCGGCGCTGTGCCCGCGAAGTTCCGGTCAGCACAAACCGGGGAACTGCGCCAGCCGCGTGGGCCAGTCGCTGGGTTGCCGCCGTGATGCGAGGCGCGAGGCCTAGATCAATGCCTTGGAAATGTCTTCGGCCGCTTGCAAGGCTGTATCGATGATGCGCGGCAGTTGGTCGGATTTTAGCCGCTGGGTCGGTCCGTTGACGGTGAGGATGCCAACCAGAGCCCCTGCCGCATCGCGGACGGGGCAACCGATAACAAAGAGTTCCTCCTCCAGTTCACCGTCCAGCAGTGCGTAGCCCTGTTTCCTGATTTGCTCCAGCTCGCGAAACAGGACCTTGCGGCTGGTGATGGTAAGTGCGGTGTAAGCCGGAAGCTTGTCCGGAAGCGCTGCCTCGACCTTGTCCTGGTCAAGTTCCGCGAGCAGGACTTTGCCGGTGGCGCTGGCATGCAGGGGCCAGGACCCGCCTACGTAGTGGTGGGAGACGTTCAGCATGCGCGAGCCGGAGGCTTCGGCTACGAGGTCAAATTCCAGCTCGCCCCTGAGCATGGCAAAGCCAAGAGTTTCGTTGAGCTTGACTGCATATTCGTCCATTACAGGCTGGACCCTGGCGACAGCGCCTGTGTAGGGATCAGCCAGCCGCCCGAGCCGGGCAATCTGCCAGCCGAGGGTGTATCGGTTGTCCACACGGTCCACGAAGCCGGTCTGTTCCAAGGTCAGCAGCAGCCTGAATGCGGTCGGTCGGGTCATTTTGACCGCCTGGGCGACTTCGGTGACGGTAATGCCGTTGCGGTGACGGGCGAGCTCACTGAGCAGAACGGTTGCCTTCACGACGGATTTATTAATCAAATCAACGGATTCCTGGGGGGCCGCTGACCCATCGTCCTCTGTCGCTTCTGGTGCTTCGATCCGTCCCGCTGCCATATCTGCTCCCAGTTCATGTCCTGTCGGGCGGTTGTGCCGCGATTTGACTGATGGATCCCAGTCTAGGCCACGCTCCATCAGATGAACTTGGCGTTCAGCATTTGTCTGGTGACGTCTTTGCCCCTGGAGCACAAAGCGCCTGCCGGCCCTTGCCCGAGGGCGGGGCCCGGCAGGCGCTTGTCCCTGATCTCGTGAACGGCTTGGGGGTTCACTTTCTGCCGCCCTGGCTGTGCGCGACTGAAGTCTGCCTCCAAGAATCCACGCGAAAAGACTCTTGACAGTGAGCTGGCTTACAACCTAAATTGAACGTAGTGTTCATATCTTGAACGTGACTAGCTCTCAAGTTGTCGCATTGTCCGGCACCAGTCCAAGGAAGCACCGCTGCCATGAAAAACGAACCTCTTAGCCTCTTCGCCTTCGATGTCTTCGCCCCCTCCCACCTGACCTCCGGGTCATGGCGCAACGAAGCAGACCAGGGCCACCGCTACACCGATCTCCGGTACTGGACCGGTATCGCGCAGATGCTGGAAAAGGCCGGTTTCGATGGCATTTTCTTCGCGGACAACCTCGGCTACCACGATGTCTTCCGCGGAAACGGCGACGCCGCCCTCCGCGATGCCGCCCAGTTCCCGATCAACGACCCGACTGTGCTGATCAGCGGTATGGCTGCCGTGACGAAGCACCTCACGTTCGGGGTAACCGTCTCCGCAACGTATGAACCGCCCTACCTGCTGGCCCGCAAGTTCAGCTCGCTGGACCACCTGACCTCAGGCCGAGTCGGCTGGAACATCGTGACCTCCTACTCGGAGGCCGCGGCCCGCAACCTGGGCAAGGAGCAGCAGCTCACCCCCGCGGAGCGTTATGACCTGGCCGACGAGTACATGGACGTCGTCTATAAACTCTGGGAAAGCTCCTTCGACGAGGGCGCTGTGGTCCGGGACGCCGAGTCGGCAACGTACATCGATCCTTCCAAGGTGCACCAGATCCACCACTCCGGGGAGCATTTCACGGTCCCCGGTTTCCACCTCTGCGAGCCGTCCCCGCAGCGCACCCCGGTGCTGTTCCAGGCCGGCTCCTCGTCCAGGGGCATGGAGTTCGGCGGGAAGCATGCCGAGGCCGTCTTTATTCAGAGCACGTCCGTGGAAGGTGCAAAGCGTAGTGTGGCGAAACTCCGCCAGGCAGTGGCCGACGCCGGCCGTGATCCCCGCGACGTCAAGGTGGTCATCCTGCTCACCGTCGTGGTTGCGCCCACCGATGAAGAAGCCAAGGCCAAGTACCAGAAAGCCGTGGATAACGCGCCGATCGATGGAATCCTGGCCCGGTTCAGTGGCTGGACCGGCATCGACATGTCCGAATACGAACTCGATACTCCCTTGCGGTCCGTTGGAACCAAAGCGGGGCAGTCGATGGTGGACATGTTCTCCAAGGCTGACCCGGAACGGGACTGGACGCCGCGCCAGATCGCAGAGTTCCTCGCCGTCGGCGGCACTGGTGCCACAATCGTCGGATCCCCGGCAACGGTCGCGGCAGAGCTGCGCCGCTGGCGGGACGAGGCGGATATCGACGGCATCAACCTCAGCTACATCACCAAGCCGGGCGGCTGGGAAGAGTTCATCGAACTCGCCCTTCCGGAGCTCCGCGCCCAAGGCATCATTGCCCCGCCCCGGGCGGAGGACCAGGAGCCAGTTACCTTGCGCGAAAAGCTCTTTCCCGGCCACAAGTACACCCTGGACGGCCATCCGGCCACGGCGCAGCGAGCCAAGCACCTGAGCGACGCCGCCCGCTAAACGCAGCCGCCACAACGGAATTATCAACGAAGGATCCCTCAATGACTGAACAAACTGACGTCGTCGTCATCGGTGCCGGTCTCGCTGGCCTCATCACCGCCCGTGAGCTCGGCAACCGCGGCCACCAGGTGGTTGTCCTGGAAGCCCGGGAGCGCCTCGGCGGCCGCCTGTATACGGAAAACCGTCTGGGCCAGAAGCTGGAGCTCGGCGGCAACTGGCTGCACTGGACCCAGCCCCACGTCTGGGCCGAGGTGACCCGCTACGGCCTGGAGGTCTCCCGTGGCCCGCGCTCGGAAGAAACGTACTGGCTGGCCGGGGATGAAGTCCGCCGCGGCAACCTGGACGACTTTATGGAGCTGATCGATCCCGGCATGACGCGGCTCCTTGAAGACACCATGAAGTGGCTTCCCCGCCCTGACGCGCCGCTGACCAACCCAAACCTCGCCGAGGCGGACCAATACAACCTGCAGGAAATGCTGGACAAGCTGGACCTCTCCGAGGACGAGCGGAACGCCAACGAAGCAGCCTGGGTAGGCCACTTCAACGCACCCCTGAATCAGTGCGCCTACGTCAACGCGCTCCGCTGGACCGCCGGATCCTCCGGGCACTGGCACCTGATGCACGAGGCCTCGGCCATTTTCCGCCTGAAGAACGGCAACGACACCCTGGTGAACGCGATCGCCGCGGACACCAACGCGGAAATCCGCCTCGACACCCCCGTGACAGCCGTCCGCCACAACAATGAGGGAGCCACCGTAACCTACGGCGACGGCCAGGAGATCCAAGCCAAAAAAGTCGTCATTACCCTGCCGCAGAACATTCTGCACAAACTCGATATCCAGCCCTCCCTCTCTGAAGGCAAGCTCGCCCCCAGCCGGGAGAAGACCGCATCCCAGGGCGTCAAGGCCTGGATCCGGGTCAAGGGACCCATCAAGCCGTTCTTCGCCTATTCTGCCCAGGACAAGCCGCTGTCCGTGATCCGCACCGAGTTCGTCGGAGAAGGCGACGCTGTTCTGGTCGGCTTTGGTGCCGATGCGAACCGCATTGACGTGACGGATATCGAACAGGTCCAGGAAGCCATCAAGGTATGGCGCGACGACCTCGAAGTCACCGAAGTCACCGGACACAAGTGGGGCGAAGACCCCTACGCCGAGGAAACCTGGCAGATCCAGCGTCCCGGCCAGTTGACCAAGTACCACGCAGCGCAGCAGGCCAGCGAAGGCGCCCTGCACTTCGCGAGCAGCGACATCGCCAACATCTGGGCCGGCTTCTTCGACGGCGCCATCGAGTCGGGCCTGCGCGCCGGCCGCAACATCCACGCAGCACTCAAGGAAGACCAGCCGTGAGCGCCCCCACACTGGAAAACCAAACCCACCGGATCGACTCTGATCACTACCGTGCCGTCATGCGCCACCTCCCCACCGGGGTAGCCGCCGTCTGCTCCACCGACCCGGTCATCGGCGCCCAGAACGGCATGATCGTCGGAACATTGGCCTCGCTGTCCATGGAACCTGCACTGGTGACGTTCAGCGTGATGCACTCCTCCACGAGCTGGCCCAGAATTGCCGAGGCTGAGCGTTTCAGCGTCAACCTGCTCGCGGAAGATCAACAGCAGGTCTGCCGTGCGCTCTCAGCCAAGGGCGAGAACAAACTCCGCGACGTCAGATGGTCAGAATCCGTCTGGGGCACCCCGCACATCCACGGTTCCCTTGCCTGGTTCGACTGCCGTGTCGAACAGCAATTCGTGGCCGGCGACCACATCGTCATCATCGCCAGCGTACTGGAAATGACATCCGGTGAGGGCAACCCCCTCATCTTCCACGGAGGCCGCTTCGGAAGCTTCCGTGAACCCTCGCTCTCACTGTCCCTCTAACGGGACCACCTCCAGAAGCCTCCCGGCCAACTCATGAAATCGATCAAGGAAGATTGACATGGATATCACCCCTACCAAAGCCGCCACACCGGCAACAGAGGTCACGCCCGCCTACTACCGCCAGGTCTTGGGTAAGCTGCCAACCGGTGTCGTGGCCATCACCGGCATCAACGACGACGACGAGAAACTCGGCCTGGTCGTCGGCACGTTCCAGTCCCTGTCGCTGGAGCCGCCCCTTGTCATGTTTTGCGTCGACAAGTCCTCTTCAACATGGCCCAGACTGCGCAAACTTCAGAACTTCACCGCCAACATCCTGGCCGATGATCAGATCAGCATCTGCCGCTCCCTCTCCCGCAAAGGTCCGCAGAAGTTCGAAGGCCTGCCCTCCACCGCTGGCCCCCTGGGCACCCCCCACCTGGACGGTGCCACCGCCTATATCGACTGCAAAGTCACTGCCGAAGTCGTTGTCGGTGACCACTACATGGTTGTAGGCGCCGTAACGAACATGGAGGAGGGCAGCGGCAACGCACTGATCTTCCGTGGCGGCAAATTCGGCCAGTACCTGCCCATCGAAATCCCCACCCCCGAAGCAGCCAGGAGCGCATCATGAGCAACCGCCGTGAAGAAATTCTCAACGCCTGGAACCGTGCCTGGGGCGACGGGGACGTGACAGCGTTTGAGCAGATCATCGCTCCCGGGTATCTCCGCCGCTCCAAGTCAGGCAGCGAGGACGCCACCAGCGTCGTGGAAACCATCAAGGCTACCCACGCAGCCTTCCCGGACTTCAGCACCGACATCCTGCACATTGTTGAAGACGGTGAAACTGCCGCCATTCACTGGCAAAGCCAGGGAACCCACCAAGGATCGTTCATGGACGTGCCGGCCACGGGACGAAGCATCACCGTAACGGGTGCATCCTTCCTCCGCTTCGAAAACGACAAAATCGCCGAGGAATTCGTGGTGTGGGACCCCAGGGAACTGCTCTCCGCCCTCGGCATCTGGCACCTCGGCCCCGGCAACGCCTGACGGGCCCAGCCGATCAACCCACCCGCCAAGGAGGCGGCAGCCGCCTCGTAACAGGCTGCCCGCACCCTTTCATTGTCTTCAGGAGACGTACCAATGACGCTTAACGGACATTCCCTCATCGCAGGGGAGACCACCGCCGGAACAGGCGGCACAACCTATGGACTCAACCCGGCCACCAATGAACAGCTCAAGCCGGCCTATTCTCTGCTCACCGAAGACCAGCTCAAGGCAGCCACAGCAGCGGCTGCTGAGGCCTATCCGTCCTTCAGCACCCTTGATCCGGAAACCCACGCCGCATTCCTGGAAGCCATTGCGGACAACATCGAGGCCATCGGTGAGGAACTGATCATCCGGGCCGGCCAGGAAACCGGCCTGCCCGCCGCCCGGTTGCAAGGCGAAAGGGCGCGCACCACCGGCCAGCTGCGCCTCTTCGCATCAGTTGTCCGTACCGGGGACTTCCGCGGCGTCCGCATCGACCCCGCCATCCCGGACCGCACCCCGCTGCCCCGGGCGGACATCCGCCAGCGCCAGATCCCGCTCGGCCCCGTCGCCGTGTTCGGTGCCAGCAACTTCCCGCTCGCCTTCTCCACCGCCGGCGGTGACACAGCCTCCGCCCTCGCCGCCGGTTGCCCGGTCGTGTTCAAGGCGCACAACGCGCACCCCGGCACCGGGGAACTCGTCGGCCAAGCCGTCGTCAAGGCCGTCAAGAACCTCGGACTGCACCCGGGCGTGTTCTCCCTGGTCTACGGTCCGGGGGCCAGCATCGGCCAGGCACTGGTCGCGGATCCGGCCATCAAGGCAGTCGGCTTCACCGGCTCCCAGGCCGCCGGGATCGCCCTGATTCGCACCGCCGCGGCGCGCCCCGAACCGATCCCCGTCTACGCGGAAATGTCCTCGCTGAACCCGGTGTTCGTCTTCGAAGGTGCCCTCAAGGGTGACGTCGATGCCCTCGCACAGCAGTACGTTGCCGCCGTCACCGGAAGCTCCGGGCAGCTTTGCACTTCTCCGGGTCTGCTGTTCGCCCCGGCCGGTGAGGCAGGGGATACATTCGCTGCCGCCGTGGGCCGTGCTGTTTCCGCCTGCGGGGGGCAGACCATGCTCACCGAAGGCATCGCCGGATCCTGGAACACGGGCACGCAGGCATTGGTCGGCGCATCGGGTGTGGACATCATTGGCAAGGGTCTTGAAGGCGCTACCAAGAACGCACCGGCGCCAACAATCTTCGGTACAAGCGTGTCTGAGTTCGTGGCCAACCAAGTGCTGCACGCCGAGATTTTTGGCGCCGCGTCCCTGGTCATCCGCTACACCAGCACCCAGGACCTGATCGAGGCCATCAACCGGCTCGAAGGCCAGCTCACCGCGTCCCTGCAGCTCACCGAAGCGGACTCCGCCACCGCGGCGCCCCTGATCCCGGCCCTGGAGCAGAAAGTGGGCCGCATCATCATCAACGGCTGGCCCACCGGCGTCGAAGTAGGCCACGCCATGGTCCACGGCGGCCCCTTCCCCGCCACCTCAGACTCCCGCACCACCTCCGTGGGAACCCTCGCCATCAACCGCTTCCTGCGCCCTGTCGCCTACCAGAACATTCCCCAGGAACTCCTCCCTGTCCCGCTGCAGGATGAGAACCCATGGAAGGTCAACCGCCTCATCGACGGCAAGCCTGAACAAAATCAGTTCTAACTTGCCCTGACACAAGACCCCCGGCCCCGGACAGCCTCTCGCAACAAGAAACGCGTCCGGGGTCGGACTCCACACAGCCCACAGGCGGCTGCCGAGCCAAAGGCCGGCAGCCACCCGTCGGGCGTAGCAGGAAGTGTCCATTTTCCGAACGTAACGTTCAAAAAACATTCGAAAACCTCTTGCAAAAACGAGTGAGCTGAACCACAATTTAAGCATGTTCACAAAATGAACATTGCGTTCAATTTTTCGAGGCCAATGGCGGCCCCCCTACATCAAAAGAAGTTATAGCCCTTTGGAACCCTGGGTTCCCCTCGTCAGCGTTGAGGAGTCATCGTGAGCACCGCACACCGTGTTCTGAGCACAGCATTCTGCCATTCCCCCCGCACAGTTCCCTTCCATCTGCCCCTGGTTCAGCCCGTTGCCCCGCCCCAGTCCAGCGGTGCCAGCACCTGGAGCTGCACGCCCTGGGCGGGTCTCTACTTTGAAGAAGCTCCGACGGCTTAGTCCGCGCGGAAACCCTTCACATAGTGGAAGCCAACGGAAATGAAGCGCCGGGACAAGCCCCTCGAAACCCCAGCAAGCAGCAGGAACCTGACAGCTGAGTCCCCGTTCATACCAGCCACGCCCCCACGGACGAGTCCGGTGCGGTACGCCTTGCCCAGTTATGAAGAGCTGATCTTCCCCAGCACTGCATAGTTCGAAGGCGAGGCTGTGTAATACGCGGCGCAATCCCGGTCAGTCCAGACCGCATTTTCGCAGCTCTCCCTCAACTGCCTCGCAACCACGGAGCCCTATATGTACTCACGTACCCAACATCCCCTCCGCAGAACCCCCCACAAAGACACCCACGCCCTGCCCGACTGGTCCAAGCTTTCCCGCAACGACGCCGTGACAGTGCTGCGCCCTGATGGAAGTGCCGTGTCCGGGCACATAGACATGATCGCCGTCGACCGCAGCGTCTTTTGGATGATTCAGGACGCCGGACTCGGAAGAATAATGATCTGCAGCGCCGAATCACCAATAGTGATCAAAGCCGGCAACGCCAGCTAGGCCGCCCCTCATCCTGGGCAGCACACAGCACCCACCCAACAGTTTTCCGTTCCACTGCACCAGGGCCCGACACCCAGCCAGCCCACGTGCGGCTTTGCGCAGCTCCAACTCCAAAGAGCCGACGCTCCATCACAGCACACACAAACTCTTCCCACTCCACAAACAGTTCCGGCAAAGCCCTTTTGGCTTTTGGCCCGGCCTGGACCACCCTTTGTCCCTGACCCCTTCCTGAAAGAGGCTCTCATGAGCACCAAACATTCTGCACCGGATGCGTCGCCTGATGAGGTGCTAACGGCGCCGCCGGTGGATGACACCGCCCACTTGCACCGCACTGAGTCCGAAGAGGTAAAGATCCTTGAAGACTTGAAGGACGGTGTCGCAGAGCGACGCAGCGCACTCAGTAAGCACGCCCCAGGCCTCGACAAGACGATTTTCGTGGTGACCGGCGCCCTGGTCATGGCTTTCCTGGTGTGGGGGTTCACCGACACCGATAGCCTGGCTACCGCTTCGACGGCGGCGTTGAACTGGGTGCTTGCGAGCTCGGGGTGGGTTTTTGTCCTGCTGTCCTCGGTCTTCGTTGTGTATGTTTTGTGGTTGGCGATCGGTCGGTTCGGGAACATCCCCCTGGGCAAGGACGGCGAGGGACCCGAATTCAAAACCGGATCCTGGATCTCCATGATGTTCGCCTGCGGCATGGGCATCGGCCTGATGTTCTACGGCGTCGCCGAGCCCCTCTACCACTACATCTCACCGCCCCCCAGCACGGTCGACGGTCAAACCGTCGAAGCCGTCGAGACAGCAATGGCCACCTCCGTATTCCACTGGACCCTCCACCCGTGGGCGATGTACGCGGTTGTGGGTATCGCGATCGCGTACAGCACCTTCCGGCTGGGCCGCAAGAACTTGCTCTCCGAAGCGTTCGTCTCCCTCTTCGGCCGCAAGGCCGTGGACGGGATCGGCGGGAAAACCATCAACATCCTCGCCATCTTCGCCACCTTGTTCGGCTCGGCTGCTTCCCTGGGGTTGGGGGCACTGCAGATCGGCAGCGGCCTGAAGTTCAATGGCGTCGTCGGTGAAGTCGCCACACCCCTGCTGGTGATCATCATCGCCGTGCTCACGTTCTGCTTCGTCGCCTCGGCGGTATCCGGCCTGGAAAAGGGCATCCAGTTCCTGTCCAACACGAACATGATCCTCGCAGTCGTGCTGGCGGTGATCGTCTTCGTTGTCGGCCCGACCATGTTCATCCTGAACCTCATCCCCTCGGCCCTGGGCTCCTACATCCAGCAGCTCCCCGAAATGGCGGCCCGTACCGAAGCCACAGGAGACGACACCATGCGCGCCTGGCTCTCCAGCTGGACAGTGTTCTACTGGGTCTGGTGGATGTCCTGGACACCCTTCGTGGGCATGTTCATCGCCCGCATCAGCCGCGGCCGCACGATCCGCCAGTTCGTCACAGGCGTGCTGTTCGTCCCCTCCATCGTGTCGCTGCTCTGGTTCGCCATCTTCGGCGGCACGGCCATCCATCAGCAGCGCGCCGCTGACGCCACACCCGACACTGCCGACGGAATCGCGACTATCGTCGACGGTGCGCCCAGTATCTCCTTCGATGGCGCGTTGTACGCGATGCTGAACGGGCTCGGCACACCCCAATGGTTGACTATCGCTCTGGCGGTGCTGGCCATGGTCCTGACCGCGATCTTCTTCGTTACCGGCGCGGACTCAGCCTCGATCGTCATGGGGTCCCTGAGTTCCCGCGGGACCCTGAAACCCTCCAAGCCCGTCGTCGTGTTCTGGGGCGCACTGATGGGGACCGTCGCGATCGTGATGCTCCTAGCAGGTGGTGACACACCAGCCGAAGCACTCAGCGGCCTCCAACGCATGACCATCGTCGCCGCGGCACCGTTCGTTATCGTCCTGCTGGTCCTCTGCATCGCCCTCACCCGCGACCTGCGCCGGGACCCGATCTGGCTCCGCAAACAACTCTCCGACTCCGTCATTCGCCGAACAGTCCGCGCCGCCGTCGAAGAACACGGCCACCAAAAATTCATCCTCGCCACCAAGGAAAGCACCGGACCACCAACAGGACAGTTCCAGGCCATCGACGCCACCGCAGCAGGAACACCCATCTACCCCAGCAACAACAACCATCGTCCAAAGTCGTCCCCGTCCCATCCGGAAAGCTGAACCCCGAAACCGACACAAGCTGCCTTGTCCCGGAACAAACAGAAGCACGACGACGGCGGCACCGCCCGCCGTCGTCGGCTCCTGAACGTCCCGTTGTCGCAGCCGCCGGACGGAACCACTCTTAGGTAAGAGACCACAACATTCCCCCCAGCGCTTTCACTGACCGGGAGGTCAATACCATGCTCCAACGCCAGCTTCTCAGAGCCGCGAACAAGGCGAAACCAATGCCGTCCCCTCAACCGGGAGGAGCTAAAAATGTCAGCCACAAATAGTTCAGCTGCACGCCAGAGCAACGTCTCAGCAGCGAGCAAGAAACGCTTCATGACCAGAATGGTCACGGTCCTGATCGGTGGCATGTTCCTGGACGGCTACATCCTTGGCATCATTGGACCGGTGTCCGGGAAGATGGCCGAGGACCTTCAGCTCGATGCAGTGTGGCAGGGCCTGATCGCCGCGGCCGCCCTGGCTGGCATCCTGATCGGTTCACCGCTCGGCGGCTGGGCTGCCGACAAGTTCGGCCGTAAGCCAATTTTTATGTTCGACATCGGCCTGTTCGCTATCGCGTCGGGCATGCAGTTCTTCGTCGATTCCCCGATATTGCTCATCGTGGTGCGGTTGCTGATGGGCATCGCGATCGGCACCGAGTACGCGGTCGGCTGGCCTCTGATGGCCGAGTTCTCTCCCGCCCGTCTGCGCGGGCGCCTCATGGGTGCAATGGAGATCGCGTGGTATGCCGGCTTTATGCTCGCGTTCCTGATCGGCCACCTGCTCAGTGAGTACACCAACCTGAGCTGGCATTTCATCCTGGGGACGAGCACCTTCATCGCCGTTGTCCTGTTCCTCTCCAGGCTCGGCCTGCCGGAGTCGCCGCGCTGGCTGTGGAGTGTGGGCCGAAAGGACGAGGCCCGCGCTCTCGCCGCAAAGTACATGCCCGACGATGCGCTCGATGACCTCCAGCACGAGGACGTCCGCACGGGCAGCTTTCTGATGCTATTTTCCAAGACGCACTGGCGCTCCACGCTGTTCATCTCGGCGTTCTGGTTCTGCGCCGTGACACCGTACTTCGCCATCGCCACCTTCGCCGACAGCGTGCTGAACCAGTACGGCCTCGCCGGTGGGCTCGCCGGCGGCGTAGGACTCTCAGCCGTTGCCCTGGCCGGCGTCGTCATCACCGTCTTGTTGATCGACAAGGCCGGCCGCCGCATCCTGTGCATTCCGCCGCAGTGGATGTGCGCCATCGTCCTCGCGGTCATCGGACTGTGGGCCGGCGCACCGGCTCCCATCGTCCTCATCCTGTTCCTGGTTTTCTCGTTCTTCAACGCGATGTACACCACACTTACAGGCGTCTACCCCGGCGAGGTCCTGCCGACCGAGATCCGAGGGATCGGAACAGGTTTCGCGGCCGCTGTCAGCCGGGTCGGGGCAGGCATCGGCATCTTCCTGATGCCGATGTCAATGGAAACCCTCGGAGCGGGTCCCACCATGCTCATGGCAGCCGCTGTCGCCCTGGCCGGTGCCGTGCTGTCCCAATGGCTGGCTCCAGAGACCAAGGGCAAGAGCCTCACCGAGGCAGCCGCAGGGTACTCACACTGAAGTAGCTCCATAAATATCCCAGACGTGGACCGTACTGCGTCAAGAAAAACAACCAAAGGAAATACATGTCGCGTCGGCCCTCAAGCCGACAGCCATCAACGGCACGGAGCCGAAAGACGCCACGGATAACGCCTTAACGATCAAAGCCAGCAGGGTGGACCTCGGATTCTGGGAATGCTCGCCAGGGACCTTCAAGACCGCCCGCGACGGCGTTAATGAAGTCATTCTGGTGCTGGAAGGCAGGGCAACCCTGGTCTCGGACACCGGCGAACGCGTGGACCACAAGGCTGGCGACATGGTGCTGATCCCGAACGGCTGGACCGGCGTCTGGGAGATCCACGAGCACTTCAAGAAGCAGTACATCACCATCTCCGCCGAGGCGCTTCCGCCTCAGTAAACCTTTCTCCTAGCAAGCAGTAAGGAACTCATGTCCTCCCAACTCAGCGGTGTGCTCACCGCATTGGCCACCCCCTTTACCGCAAACGGCGGGATCGATGAGCCAGCTCTTCGTGCCCTCGTTGATCGTTCCATTGCCGGGGGAGTCGACGGTGTAGTGGCCTGCGGCTCCACGGGTGAGTTCGCCGCGCTTAGCTCCGCTGAACGGCGCCTGGTCGTGAAGACCGTCGTGGAGCACACGGCAGGGCGGGTGCCGGTCGTGGCACAGACCGGCGCGACCAGCACGGCGGAGACCATCGAGAACTCTCTGCATGCGCAGAATTGTGGTGCTGACGTGCTAATGCTGATTGCCCCCTATTATGTGCCGCTCTCGATGTCCGAGACCATCGGATACTTCCGTGCTGTGGCTGACGCAGTGGAACGTCCCGTGATGCTGTACAACTACCCGGCGGCAACCGGTGTCAACCTCGATGCCGGAACCGTGGGCAAACTGGCCCGCGACGTGGAGAACATCCACTACATCAAGGACTCCAGCGGCGACATGGAACAAGCCACCCAGCTCATCCACCGCCACAGTGAGCACATCACCACCATCATCGGGTCGGACAGCCTGATCCTGGCAGCCCTCACGGAGGGCGCTACTGCTGTCATGGCCGGTACTGCCAATCTGATGCCACGCGAGATCGTGGCCGTCCAACGGGCGGTCGCCGCCGGTGACTTCGCCACGGCCCGGGCCGAGTGGAACCGCATCTACGCGCTGATAGATGCCATTCTGTCCGCGCCGTTCATTCCCGCCGTTAAGGCCACCCTAAATATTCTCGGAATCCCTGTCGGCACAGCCCGCCGCCCTACTGCAGACCTCGCGCCTGCTTCCCTGACCCGCATCGAGGAACTCGTGCGGCAACTCCAGCTGCACGAGGCCTACGCCTAAGCGCAACTACCCGGCGCTGCCTAACTTGACGAACTCTGCTGGCGACCGCACTTGTTATCGATGCTTTCGGTGAGGTCATCGCTCCAGCCGGCGCCGGAGCTTTCATCGTGTCAGGGCATGACGTTCTTGTCTAAGGCGCTTACAGCGAGGCGCGCTGGAGGGGGCTTTTAAGCAACAAGCCTCTTGAGGCAGGCTGGACTCCTACGTGCCATAGCCTTTAGACTGCGCCGCCCCTGATAGGGCTATTGCTGCCCAGCTGGGGAGGAGTTTGATGCGCTCTTCGTTGGTGCTTCCGGGTTCGGCGGTGCCGTCCGGGCAAGAGGACATCTGTCAGGTTCAGATGCCCCAGACAGACAATCGGCGCCTCGCCACACCAGCCGCGTGATTCCGTGACCAAGGACTCTGCACCAGGTGGCGGACACGGACCAAGCTGGATTTCATGACGTACATCGTGGAGTACGTGACCCATCATGCTGTCGGTCGTTCCACCATCGACAGCGGCAACTTTCATGACGCCTTGACCAAGGCCGAACGGGCGCTGACAGGCTTGCCCGGCATCAAAAGCCGTATTGCGGTGTTCAGTCGGGTCGAGTCCCGCATTCGGTGAGGGCGTAGTCTTGGCAGTCTTCACGTGGGCCGAACGATGGCAGATCCATGAGACCCGCTGCCGAACGCATAGCCCCTGAGCCAAGGGCAAAAATGCCACCAACGATGGCAGCAAACAGGCCCCTTCTGCAGGCACTCCCCGCGCTTTTTAAGAACGTCGATAATGGATATTTCGTAAAGCAATTGAAAGCGAAGCAGTCCTGTACTGGGGCGCCACTTCAGCGAGTTCGCTGCGGTTCCGCCTGCTGCTGCGTGAGCTGGAGCTTCTGAGGTGCTTGTCGCCTGCTGGACGTCCAGTCAGCCCTCGGACTCCTGGCCCCTGGCTTCCGTACGACGGTGAGCGGCCTGCGCGGCCAGTTCACTCATCCACGGACGGTGCCCCCGGTGGAACACCATTCCCTCAGGCAGTCCGTGGACGGAAGGGACGGAACCGGCAATGTCGATGGTGATCCGGCCGCCGCCCAGTGGCGCATTGGTGATGTGCAGGTCCCCAAAGGACTCTGGAAGGACGGGATCCATCCATACTGCGCCGGCGGAAACAACCGGGTCGTAGCGCATCAGGCTCGTCACGAGCTGGATTGGTGCAGTGGATGCCCAGGCCTGCGGCGAGCACGCGGTGGGGTAAGGAACGGGGGTTGCGAGCTGATCCCGGCTGAAGCCGCAGAACAGTTCCGGGAGGCGGCCGTCGGAGGACTCGGCGGCGTCCATCATGCCCTGTGCGATTCTTTGCGCTTCAGCCACGAAGCCATAGCGAAGGAGCCCGGCCGCGACGATTGCGTTGTCGTGGGGCCAGACCGAGCCGTTGTGGTAGCTGGCGGGGTTGTAGGCACCCATGTCGCTGGCCAGGGTACGCACGCCCCAGCCGCTGAACATTTCCGGTGACATCAGGCGCTCGGCCACCTGCGGGGCCTTGTCTTCATCGATGAGGCCCTGCAGCAGGCAGTGCCCCATGTTCGAAGCGCAGGCGTCCACCTGCCGCTTCTTCCCGTCGAGGGCGATGGCGTAGTACCCGCGTTCAGGGATCCAGAATTGTTCGTTGAACTGCTTCTTCAGCCGTGCCGCCCGATCGGCGAGCTCGTTCCCGAAAGCCGTGTCTCCAGCCTCGTACGCTAGCCACGCCCGCGACAGGTACGCGACGTAGACGTAGGCCTGAACCTCGCTGAGTGCGATCGGCGGCTCGGCCAGCGTGCCATCGGCGAAGTTGATGCCGTCCCAGGAGTCCTTCCAGCCCTGGTTGATCAGCCCCTGAGGGTTGAGGCGCTGGTACTCGACGAACCCGTCGCCGTCCTTGTCCCCGTAGTTCACGATCCAGTCCAGCGCGCGGTCCGCGTGGGGCAGCAGGGCCGCGATGGTGTCCGCGGCGAATCCCCAGCGGCTGACCGCGCCGAGCACCATCAGGAACAGCGGTGTGGCATCGACGCTGCCATAGTAGTTTGACTTGCCTCCCAGTGACAGGCCGCTGCTTACGTCGAGCCGGACCTCGTGGAGGATTTTGCCGGGTTCCTCTTCGGAGGCCGGATCCACCACCGTGCCCTGCCGGTCTGCCAGCGTCTGCAGAGTGCCCAGGGCGAGTGACGGATCCACCGGCATCGCCATGACAGACGCCCACAGCGAATCCCGGCCGAAGAGCGTCATAAACCACGGCGCGCCGGCGGCCACCACCACGCGCTCCGGATGTTCGGGGTCCTCGATCCGAAGCGCGCCCAGGTCATCGTAGCTGCGGCGCAGGGTACGTTCGATGGACCGGTTGCCCATCTGCAGCACGGGGATCTTCGCCACCCAGTCCCGACGGCGCCGGTCCCGCGGAGACAGGACATTCCCGTCGGGATGGACGAAAGCCGCCGAACCGGCTTTCTCTGAGCTGGGCAAAACAGTCAGGACTGTGCTCCAGTGGCCGTGCGCAGGGACAGAGGCCCGGTACGTCACTGCGGCCGTCGTGATCTCCGCACCGGGGGCCTGGACGCTCATGCCTTTCGCGATGTCCTGCCAGCTGGCACGAATGGTGAGCGCGCCGCCGTCGGCCTCGCGGGTCTCGTCCCAGCGCCGCTGAATCCGGGCCTCTTTCACCTCGAAAAGGTCGGCGAAGTCCGCCTCGACGATTAGGCTGAGCACGCATTCGGCTAGCTTCAGGGAGTAGTTGCGGACGGTGACCTGCTCCTGGATTCCTGCCCCTACCTCGCGCAGGCGCTCCACGATCAGCGGGCTGTCGGCGTAGCCGTCGGACCGGGGAACCCTACCGACGAATAGCGCCCGGTATGGCTCCTTCGTCTCCGCCGCCAGCGGCTCAATCGGCTGGCCATTTACTGTCAGGCGCCAGCCCGAGAGGATCCGGGCGTCCCGCACAAAAAGGCCATGCGGATTATCGGCGTGGATGTCGCCGTTCGGCAGGGATATGCAGAAGGAGGATCCCTCGACCAGGGTGACCGTCCCGGCCCCCATCGGCCCTGCCCCCGTGTCGGCATTCCACCCAGCCATCGAGGCCTCCTCCACGAAACAACCACGCGTGCCGTGACAGTTGTCCCGCTGCCGGCACCGTCTTTCTTCGATAGACGCTACGCTCGCCTGCTTCTCCGGGCTAGGGCCCGGGACTCCCACAACTTGCCGATGGTGCCGGGAGTGCCGTTTGCCGGGACTCAGGCGATGTTCAAGCGGCTCCGTTGGGGCTGTTGCCATACGGGCACGGCTTGGGCCCGTGTCTGCCCTGGGCCCAGCCGTGGCTGGGTGCCGTTCGCCTGCTGGTTCACCGGAACCTCAGCCGGCACCTGCCTGCCTTGGGGGCTGGCGCCCAAGAGGCGGGCTTCAAACTTGCTGTGGACGATGGCTCTGCTTTTCATGACGGCTGCGTTTTCTCTTGAGGGGATTCAACGGGGGATGGTGCAAGAGCGTGCGGACCCGGCAAAGCATCCGGGGTCAGAAGGGCCCGGCCTGGACCAGGTTCGCGGGCCGGTCGCCGCCGCCCAGCGCCTTGAGCTGGCTGGCGATGAACTTGACGATCCTCGGCTCGAAGGCTGAGGCGTTGCCGCCGATGTGCGGGGTGATCAGGGCATTGGGGGAGGACCACAGCGGGTGGTTCGCCGGGAGCGGTTCCGGATCCACGACATCGAGCGCGCAGTGGAGCCGGCCGGACAGTACTTCCGCTGTGAGGGCATCGGTGTCAACGACGGGCCCGCGTCCGACGTTGACCACCAGCGCCCCGTCCGGCAGGGCCGCGAGGACCGTCGCGTCCACCAGCTTGTGCGTGTGCTCATTCAAGGGAGTAACGGCAACAAGAACGTCGTGGGTTTCAGCCAGGGCCGCCAGGTCGGAGGAAGCGTGCACGTGGCCGGCGCTGTCCTCGCGGGCGCTGCTGCCCACGCGGGTAAGTTCCACCTCGAACGGCTCCAGGCGCCTCGCGATTTCGTGGCCGATGCCGCCCACGCCCACCAGCAGGACGCGCCGGTCAGCCAGCGAAGAACGGCGCTGCGGCCGCCAGGTGCCGGTCTGCTGGTCACGGACTGCCTGGTCGATGCCGCGGAGTTTGGCGATGATCAGGCCGATCGCCAGTTCGGCGGTGGCCGCCGCGTGGACACCCGAAGCGCTGGCCACCGCGGCCGAGGGACCGGCGGCTTCGGGGACGCCGTCGAAACCCGTGGACTGTGTCTGCACGAATTTCAGGTTCGGAGCCTTCGACAGCGAGCCAAGGACGGCGGACGCATCAATGTAGGGCAGGATGACGGCGTCGATGGCGTCCAGGGCAATGCCCTCCGGCTCGGAGCGGAGGTCCCAGACCGATGCCTCAAGGCCGGCGGGCAGCGGCTGGACTTTGGCGAGGAGGTCGCGGTCGGGGAAAGTGACGGTGCGGACGGTCTTCATCGGAAAGCCTGTTCGGTAGTAGCGGCGCTCAGTGGTGTTCGGGTCTCAGTCCCCGGGGGGAACCGTTGACGACCCAGCTCCAATCTGAGAAACTTTTCTCATGTGTGATAATCATCGCACTTCAGAAAGCGTCAGGCAAGAGCTTCGTGGAGGCAATTCGAATGAGTAGCAACGGGCTTCCGCCCATGGTCATCATGGGCGTGTCAGGGTCAGGAAAATCGACGGTTGGGGAGCTGCTGGGACAGCGGCTGGGGGTGCCGTTCATCGACGGCGATGACCTGCATCCGGCCGCGAACAAGGCGAAGATGCGGACCGGTACTCCGCTGAACGACGAGGACCGCCGCCCGTGGCTGCAGGAAATCGGCCGCACACTGGCAGCGCACCAGCTGGACGGGGAAGCCGTGATTGTTGCCTGCTCCGCCCTGAAACGCCGCTACCGCGACCTTCTCCGGGAGCACGCCCCGGATGTGCTGTTCCTCCACCTGCAAGGGGCCGCGCACACCCTCGCTGCGCGGATGGCCGCCCGGAACCACGAGTTCATGCCCGCAGCGCTCCTGGCCTCCCAGCTGGCGGCGCTGGAACCGCTCGAAGCGGACGAACGCCAGGTGCTGCTCGACGTCCTCCGGTCACCGGCCGAGCTTGCGGACGTGGCCTGCGGGGCGGTGATGAAGAGCACAACGCCGCCGGGGGCATAGCCGGCCGGGGAGTAGGCGGGGCGGGCTCCGTTCACCGCCGCACATCACAGCATATGAAAGCCGGCCGGGCACATGCCCGGCCGGCTTTCCTGTGTGGCACGTAGTTTGTTCGTCAGGGGACGGCTGCCCGGCGTTCGCCGATGTCGAAGCCCGGGCCGCCCGGCACCGAGTCGATCAGCTTGCGCGTGTAGGGGTGTTTGGGGTTGCCGTAGACGCTGTCCACGTCGCCGCGCTCCACCACCTCCCCGTGGAAGAGGACCATGATCTCGTCGCTGACGTGGTGCACCACGTCCAGGTCGTGGGAAATGAAGGCCATGGTCAGGTCCAGTTCGGTCCGCAGGCGGCTGATGAGGTTCAGGATTTCGGCCTGGACGGACAAGTCCAGGGCCGAGGTGATTTCATCGGCGATGATCAGCTTCGGCCCTACGGCCAGCGCCCGTGCAATGGCGATACGCTGCCGCTGGCCGCCGGAGAACTCGTGCGGGTACCGCCCGGCAACGTCGGCATCCAGGCGGATGGTGGAAAGCCAGTACGAAATCTTCTCCCGGTGGGCACGCGGATTGGACTTCACCGGATCGATCGCCTCGGCCAGCGTCTGCCCGATGGTGCGGCGGGGGTTCAGCGACGAGTAGGGGTCCTGCGGGATCATCTGGACTTCCCGGCGCATGGCCCGTCGCTGCGCCCCGGTCATTCCGGCCACGTCCTGGCCGTTGATGGCGATGCTTCCGGCACTGACCGGGTTCAGGCCCACGATGGCTTTGGCCAGCGTGGATTTGCCGGACCCGGATTCGCCCACGATGCCCAGGGTCTTGCCCCGCTGGATGGCCGTCGAAACACCCTTGAGGACCTTGGCGGCGGAGTGTCCGGAGCCGAAGGTGACCTCGAGGTCGCGTACTTCCAGCACCGGAACAGCGGAGGTTGGTGTGGTTGTCATGGCTGCTTCTTTCCTTCCGTCGGTACGTGGCCGGGACGGTCTTCGGGAACCTCGTCATAGGTGAAGTCCTCGGCACGGACCGAGACGAGTTCGGCCTTGCGCTCTGCGATGCTGGGCGTCGCGGCGAGCAGTGCTTTTGTGTAGGGGTGCTTGACGTCGCCGGCGGCCAGTTGGGCACCGGTGAGCCGCTCCAGGATCTTTCCGCCGTTCATCACGATGACTTTGTCGCACAGGGCCTGCACCACTCCGATGTCGTGGGAGATGAACAGCATCGCCGTGCCCATTTCGCGGTTGATGGTGCGGAACTGCCGCAGTACATCGGCCTGGACGGTGACATCCAGCGCCGTGGTGGGTTCGTCGGCGATGATCAGCCGCGGGTCCGTGACCAGGGTGGAGGCGATCATGGCGCGCTGGAGCATGCCGCCGGAGAGTTCGTGCGGGTGCTGCTTCATCCGGGTCTCCGGCTGCGTGATCCGGATGTCTGCCAGTGCCTTGACCATCCTGTTGTAGGCGGTCTTTTTGGATTGTTTCAGGTGCACGGTGCTTACTTCGGTGAGCTGCGCGCCGATGCGCAGGGCCGGGTTGAAGCTGGTGCCGGGGTCCTGGTAGACGAGCCCGATGGAGGTGGCCATGGTGCGTGGATCGTTCTTCTTGAGCAGGTCCAGCTCGCCAAGGCGCATGGAGTGCGCCGTGACGGTCAGTTCCTCGGGCAGCAGCCCGGCGATGGACATGGCGGTCAGGGACTTTCCGGAGCCGGATTCACCGACAAGCCCCACTACCTCGCCGGCGTGGATGCTCAGGGACACGCCCTTGACCAGGGGCACACCGTTGGGGGTGAGGACGGTGAGGTTATCGACCTCCACCAGCGCCTCCTGGTCGGCCCGGAGCGAAGCCGGAACCTCGGAGGCCTTCTTGACGCTGCCGAACTTCCGGCCGCCGCGGGGGTCGGTGGCGGCGGCCAGCCCGTCGCCTATCAGCATGGCGCTGAGCCCGGCCACGGTGATCATGATCGAGGGCATGACGGCCTGCAGCGGCTGGGAGTAGATGTTCACGAGGGCCTCGTTGAGCAGCCGCCCGAAGTCGTACTCCGGGTTCTGGACACCGAGTCCGATGAAGGAAAGGCTGGACAGCTCGATGAGTGTGGTGGCGAAGACCGTGGCGGACAGCACCAGCAGCGGCTCTGCCATGTTCGGCAGCAGGTGCCGGGTGATGATCCGCGGTCCGGGGACGCCCAGGAGCCGGGCAGTGGACACATAGTTCCGCTGCGAGATCGAGGCGGCCATGTTGGCCGTGAGCCGGGCGAACGCCGGGATGCTGGCGATGGCGATGGCCAGCACGGCGGACCAGGCTCCCTGTCCCAGGATCGCGGCGATGAGCAGCGCGAAGATGAGGCTGGGATAGGCGACGGCGGCATCGATGACCCGGAGGACGGCATTGCGGATCCGCGGGGGAGCCAGCCAGATGAACGTACCGATCAGGACACCGCCGATGACGGAGATCACCGTGGTTGCCGCGGTCATCACCAGCGTGAGCCGGGTGGCCACGAGCGAGCGGGCGAGGACGTCACGGCCGAAGTCGTCCGTTCCGAGCCAGTGGGCGGGGCCGGGGCCCTGGGATGCGTTGGCGGTAAGCTTTTCGGCGGCATCGGAAAGGAACAGCGGCGCCAGGATGCCGGTCAGCACCATGACGGTCATCAGGGCGATGCCCAGGATGAGGCCGGTGGTCCACCGGAAACGGCCTTTGGTGCGGCGCTTTTCAGCCATGGGATTTTCCTCCTCCGAGGGTGCGCGGATCGATGATGCCGAGGATGACGTCCACGAGCAGGTTGAGGATGATGGCGAGGAAGCCCAGGACCAGGATGATGCCCTGGATGACCGGGTAGTCCTTGTTGATGATGGCCGTGACGATTTCCTTGCCGAGTCCGGGCCAGTTGAAGACGTTTTCGATGATGATCGCGCCGCCGAGCATGCCGGCCAGGATGAGGCCGGCGAGGGTGAGGGTGGTGGTCATCAGGTTGGGCAGGGCGTGGCGGGCGTACAGCCGCAGGGCAGGCAGGCGCCAGCCCCGGGCCGTCCGCAGGTAGTCCTGTTCCAGGACTGTTGAGGTTTCCCGCCGCACCACGCGGGCGATGGAGCAGATGGGGGCAACCGAGAGGCCCACCACCGGAAGGATGAGGGAACTGAGGGTGGCCGCGCCGGCGGCCGGGAGGACTTTGAGGATGATCGCGAAGACCACCACCAGCATGGTGGCGATGACGTACTGCGGCACGGCCTGGAAGAACCCTGTCAGCATCCCGAAGGACACATCGAGCCACTTCCGGCGTCCGCCGCGGGTGAGGATCCCCACGACCATTCCTGCGGGGATGGAGACCAGCAGGGTCACCAGGATGCCCAGGAGGGCGAGTTCCGCGGTGAAGGGCAGCTTGGTGGCGATGATCGAGGACACCGAGGTGCTGTAGGCGAAGGATTCCCCGAGGTTGCCGGCGAAAAGGTGCCCCACGTATTGGAGGAACTGCAGGTGCAGCGGCTGGTTCAGGCCGAGGCTTTCCCTGATGGCCTCGATCTGCTCGGTGGTGGCGTCGGCACCCGCCACGGCCACGGCCGGGTCGCCGGGGATCAGCGGCACCATGAAGAAGGTCACGACGACGAGAAGCGCCACGGAGAGCAGCACACCGCCGGCGCGGCGAAGGGCATAGCTGCCCCAGGGGGAGAGCCCCCGGGGGGCGCCCCGGGGGCGGGCTGCCCCCGGGGTCTGGCTCTCCTGAAGGATGACTGCTTCCTTGGAGAGCATCGTGGGTTCGGTCATCGCGAGGAACCTTTTCTTATTTGGTGATGCGCATGGTGGCGTAGTCGACGATGCCCGACGGCGCCTGGATGGAGAATCCTGCCCGCTGGGCAACGATCTGGGGTTCACCCACGAACGGGACAATGTCGTTGTCTTCGAGGATGCTGATCTGGGCGTGTTCGTAGGCTGCGCAGCGCTCGGTCTGGTCGGTCGCCTGCTGGGCCTTCGCGATGTCGGCGAGGATGTCCGCGTTTTCACCGCCGCCGATGTTGCGTCCGCCCTTCTCGGTCGGAACACCGGCGATACGGGTCAGGGACGCTGCCACGGTGCCCACAAAGTTCGCGTCGCCCTGGATGGTGAGGTCCCAGGTTTCCGGTCTGGTCTGGGTCATGGTTGCCCAGGTTCCGTTGTCCACGAGGTTCAGGTTGACGGTGGCCCCGGCGGCACGCAGAGCCTCCTGGACGTAGGTGCTGCCCGCGCCGTTGGGCCCGATGCTGGTGGTGCCGACCATCTTGAAGGTTTTGCCGGCCAGGACTGCCTTTGCGGCCTCCGCGTCTTCCTTGGTGAAGTGCGAGTTGTCCTTGAGGGCGCAGGCCACGGTGGGAGCCACGATGGAGGTGTAGGGGATGCCCTTGTTGGCGTAGGCGGCGGCGTTGAAGGCCTGCTGGTTCATCAGCTGGGCCACTGCCTTGCGCAGGGCCGGATCGGTGAAGGGGCTACCTTCGCGCTGGTTGAAGAGCAGGAAGATGCCGGCGAAGGGAACGGTGGTCACCGCGTAGTCTTTGTTGCCCTCGAAGCGGGCAGTGTCCGCGGGTGCGATGTCGGAGATGTCCATCTCACCGGTCAGGAGCTGGTTGGCCACTGTGGTCTTGTTCACGCCGGGGAAGAACCGCACCGTCTTGGCCGGGGTACCCTCAGGTTCCTTGGACCACTTGGGCCAGGCCTTGTAGTCCTCGCGCAGGGTCATGTCGTAGCTGACGCCGTGGCTGGCCTTGGTCAGGGTGTAGGGGCCTGAGAATGCACCCTGCACCGAGCCCTTCGCGAGGCCGTCGAGGTCGGCGAGTCCGGCGGGGCAGATGATGCCGGTCTGGGCCAGGGTCAGGCCGCCCACGAGTTCGGACCAGGGCTGCGCCAGCTTGATCGATACAGTGCCTGCGGCGTCGTCGGCGGCGATGGTGGGCTGGCCCGGGCCGAAGACGAGCTTGGCGAAGTTGTTCTTGGTGGCCGGATCCGCGAAGTAGGTGAGGGACTTGGCCACGATGGTGGGTGTGATGGCAGTACCGTCGGCGCAGGCGGCGTCCTTACGGATGGTCAGCTTCGCGTCGGTCGCCGTCGAGGTCCACTCGGTGGCGAGGCCGCCGATGAACTTGCCGTCGGCATCGCGGCGCACCACGGTGTCGAACAGGAAGCGGGCCACTTCGTAGTCGTCCTTGGCGTTCGCCTTGGCCGCATTGAAAGTTGTGGGGTCCGCGTTGAGAGCGGTCCGGATGGTGTCCGTGGAGGGACCGGCGCTGCCGCCGCCTCCGCCGGTGCTGCCTGCGGTGCCCGTGGTGCAGCCGGTCAGCAGCAACGCTGCCGCTGCTGCGGCCGCGGCCAGGGAAGTGAATCGTCCGTGCATGGTGTCTCCTTGATACAACGGGATCTGCGAGAAAGTTCGCGAATGAGAAGAGTTTCTCTTATTGAACCGATCAAGTCAACGGAAATTTGTGAGCGGACGCACAGCCGTTACTTTGGCGGCCGGGAATTTACACACTCGCAACAACCGCCCGACTTATTTCCGCCAATCCATCGGCTACCCCTTGACGGATTGGATTTGAAACGCGAAACTTTTCTCATATGTGATTGCCGCCTCAATTGACTCAAGGGTCGGAGGCCGGCGTCGTCCGCTGAACCAACAAAGGTGACAACCCATGGCAACAACTCTTGAGCTCACAGTCCGCAAGGCTTCCTGGACGCGTCCGCCCCGGGAGCTGGTGAAGGCCTTCGAGGCTTTCCCGGTAGCCAACATCGGCGACGCGATGGAGCGCCTCGGCATTGTCGATGGCGGCATCGGCGCCATCTGGTCGGGCGCGCACTGCGTGGGTTCGGCCCTTCCGGTCCTCGGCGCCGCCGGCGACAACGCGGCCGTGATCGAGGCCCTGAACTACATCCAGCCCGGGGACGTGGTGGTCATCAACGGCTTCGGCCACGAACACCGGGCCCTGGTCGGCGAGCAGCTCTCGCAGCGTTTCGAGGCTGCCGGAGCCACCGGCGCCGTCATTGACGGCTACATCCGCGACCGGCACACGATCAGCGAGATCAGGTTCCCCGTCTTCGCCCGGGGCGTCACCCCCGCCGGTCCGTTCAAGAACGGCCCCGGCGTCATCGGCGAGCCGGTGGCCATCGGCGGCATTGTGTGCGCCGCCGGTGACATCGTCGCCGCAGATGATGACGGCGTCGTGATCATCCCGCAGGCCCGCGCGGCCGAAATCCTGGAACGCGTCATCGCCGTCGCCGCCCACGAGGCCGAAATGACGGCCGAAATCACCCGCGAATACAGCTGACGTCCGCTATCCGGCGACTCGGCCCAGCCCTAGACTAAGAGAGACCCAATGACTACTGCATCGACGGACTCAGTGGAACTGAACACCGCACAAATCAAGGTTGTCACCGCCGACGGCAAGATGGTGCGCAAAGCCACCGTTGCCGGGACCATGGGCTCCTTCGTGGAGTGGTATGACTACGGCATTTACGGCCTGCTGACCACCTACCTGGCCATCAACATCATGGGATCCAAGGACCTCGGATCCCTGCTGCTGACCAACGTCGGCTTCCTGGTCAGCTTCCTCGCCCGGCCGTTCGGCAGCGTGATCTGCGGCTTCCTTGGCGATAAGCTGGGCCGCAAGAACCTCCTGGCCGTCCTGCTGCTCCTGATCTCCGGTGCCACGGCGTGCATCGGCCTGATCCCCTCCTCCTCGGTGATCGGCTGGGCGGCCCCGGCCCTGCTCATCCTGTTCCGCATCCTGCAGGGCTTCTCCGCCGGCGGCGAAGTGGCCGGCGCCATGGCATTCGTGGGCGAGTACGCCCACAACAAGCACCGCAACTTCTCCATGAGCTTCATCGCCGTGGGTTCCTTCTGCGCCCTCCTGTTCGGCAGCGCACTCTCCGCCACCCTCATCACCACCCTGGGCGATGCCACCATGGAATCCTGGGCCTGGCGTATCCCGTTCCTGTTCGCCCTTCCGCTGGGCTACGTGGGCTACTACATCCGCTCCAAGATGGAGGACACCCCGCACTTCGCCGCCCTGCGCGACCGCAACGAAGTCGAACGCAACCCGCTGAAGACTGCCTTCACCTCCAAGCGCCACCTGAAGGCCATCGCCCTGACCATCTTCCTGCCGGCCCTGAACGGCCCCGGCTACTACCTGCTGTTCGCCTACATGCCCACCTACCTGAAGACCCAGCTGGGCACCGGCAACAACTTCACCATGGTCCAGGCCCTGACCGTTACCGCCTTCAGCCTGGTGGCCATCATCATCAGCATCCCGCTGATGGCCCGGCTCTCCGACCGGATCGGCCGCAAGCCGGTCCTCGCCGGCTCCGCCGTCCTGATGGCCCTGGTGTCCTACCCGATGTTCGCGATGATCACCACGGGCAACATGCTGCTGGCCTGCATCGCCACCGTGGTGATGGCCCTCTCCTTCTCCGGCCACGCCGCCGTCGTGCACACCGTGCTGACCGAAATGTTCCCCACCACGGTCCGCTACAGCGCCTACAGCATCGGCTTCAGCATCAGCACCATCATCTTCGGCGGCAGCGCCCCGCTGGTGATGACCGAAATCATCAAGGCCACGGGCAACAGCATGGTCCCGGCCTACGCCGCGATCGGCACCGCCATCATCACGCTGACATCGGTCTACTTCCTGAAGGAAACCAAGGGCCAACCGCTCCAGACCCACTAAATACACGGACGACGGCGGCCTGCCGCCATGACGGGCAGGCCGCCGTCGTCGGACCATCGGCACAACAAACAAAAACCATTGGGAGTCACTTTGGGCATCAATTCAGTCGCTGTCGTTGCAGACCTCGGCGAGAGCTACGGAAATTACAGCATCGGCGACGACGAGGCCCTCCTGGGCCTGGTTACTGCCTCCAACATCGCCTGCGGCTTCCACGCCGGGGACCCGCGCGTCATGGACGCCACCGTGAAGTCCTGCGTGGAGCGCGGCATCGAACTGGGCGCCCACCCCGGCTACCCCGACCTGGTGGGCTTCGGCCGCCGCCTGATCGAGGCCAGCGAAGAGGAAATCCGCACCGACGTCCTGTACCAGATCGGCGCCCTGGACGCTTTTGCCCGCATCCACGGCGGCAAGATCAGCCACGTGGCCCCGCACGGCCGGATGGGCAGCATCGCCCAGACCGACGCCAAGCACGCCCGGGCCATCACGGACGCCATCAAGGCCTACGACCCGTCCTACATCGTCATCTGCCAGAACGGCCTGCTGGCCGACGAATCCCGCAAACGCGGCCTCGAAGTGGGCTACGTCTTCTTGGCGGACCGCGGCTACGGCGAGGACGGCATGCCCGTCTCCCGCAACACCGAAGGCGCGCTGCTCCACGATCCGGAAGAGATCGGCCGCCGCGTTGTCCAGGTGGTGACCAAGGGAACGGTCCGCGCCGTCACCGGCAAGGTGGTACCCCTGGGCCACGACGCCGACGTTGTCCTCCTCCACGGGGACCACCCGCAGGTCCTCGAGAACGGCACCGCCCTCCGCGCGGCTTTGGAGAAGGCCGGCATCAAAGCAACCGGGCTGCAGGAAGTCCTTGCCGAGAAAGCCAAGGCGGCGGCCGCGGCCTGAGCCACTTCCGCCACAGTCCCCGTCCGCACCGCCGCCCGCACCACCGAGCAGGAGACATGACCACGCAACCACCGCCAGCTGCGACCCTCCGCCGGCCGCCAGGCGTCCAGGCAGTGCCCTTCGGGGATTCGGCCCTGATGCTGAGCATCGCCGACGCCGACGCCGACGCCGAGGCCAGACGCGCGGGCGCCAGAAGGCTGCGCGATGTACTGCTTGAAGTCCGCCCCTACGGGGTGCTGAACCTTGTGGCGGGGGCGGAATCCCTGCTGGTCGAGTTTGACTGCCTGGCCGTCAGCCACGGCCAGCTCGCCCAGACGGTCAACCTGGCCGTGGCGGGCCTCGGGCTGCAGGACACCGGGCCGGTTCCAGGCGCCAAGGACTTCGTGATCCCGATGGTGGTCAGTGACGGGTTCTCCCCGGACCTGCCCGCCGTCGCCGAAGAGCTGGGGCTCAGCACCGAAGCCACGCTCGAGGCGTTCACCTCCTCGGTGCTGAGCATCAACCTGCTGGCGGCCGCGATGGCGCCCATGATGGCCGGGGTGCAGTTCCCCGGGCAGGTGAGCCGGTGCGCCGAGCCCCGGACGGACGTTGCACCGGGCTCAATAATGGTGGCCGGAACAAGCGCCATCATCCAGCCGTTCCCCGGACCCAGCGGCTGGAAGGTCATCGGCCGCACCCCGCTGACCATCTGCGACATCCGCGAGGACCCCGCCACCTCCTACCGGCCCGGCGACCGGGTCCGGTTCACCGTCATCCCCGACAGCAAGTGGGCGGAGCTGGCGGGCCGGTTCCTCCGGCCCGCAGGCTGCCAGCAGGCACGACACCCCGAAGGCGGCACCCATGGCAGCGAAGCCTGACCAGGCGGTCACCCTCGCCATCAGCGAGGCCGGCTGGCTGTCCACCTTCCAGGACCTGGGCCGCGAGGACTCCGAGCATATGGGCGTCCCCTGCGGCGGGGCAGCGGACCAGCATTCGGCCGCGGTCGCCAACATCCTGGTGGGCAACAGCCGCGGCGCGGCCCTGCTGGAAATCATGGGCGGCCGGTTCGCCTTCACGCCCTCGCAGGAGATCTTCATCGCGGTCACCGGCACCCCTGCCGAGGTGACGGTCGGGGGGATCCCGGTGCCGTTGTGGCAGCCGGTCTGTGTGCCGGCACGGACCCGGGTGGTCATTTCCAAGGCCACCCAGGGCATGCGCAACTACCTGGCGTTCAGCGGTGAGCTGGACACACCACGTTTCATGGGCAGCGCGGCGCCGGAATCCCGGATGGGGTTCCCCCAGCAGCTGACCAGGGGCCAGCAGGTGGGCCTCGCCAGCCGCTACCGGGGCTTCAGCCAGCCCTACCTGGGCCAACCACTTTTCCGGCTGCCGGTTCCCGTACCGGACCTCAGCCCCGAGGTCTGGACCATTGACGTGGTGGAGGGCCCGGAAACGGAGCGGACCCCCGGGATCCGCGAGCTCCTGAGCAGCAGCATCTACACCGTGGGCGGCAAGTCCAACCACGTGGGCCTCCGCCTGGACGGCCCCGTCATCCACCCGACGGGCCTCGGCGAGATCGTCTCGCACGGCGTCCCCATCGGAGCCTTCGAGATTCCGCACGGCGACGAACTCATCATCCTGGGCCGCTCCCGCACCCTGACGGCCGGCTACCCCATCGTGGCGGTGGCCACGAAGGCATCACTGCCGCTGCTGGGCCAGGCCAGCCCGGGCCGGAAGATGACCTTCCGCTGGATCAGCCACGCGGCCGCCGTCGAGCATTTGCGCGAACAGCAGCGGCTGCTCGGCCAACTGGAGGACCGCGTGCACAACCTCTTCGCCGCCGTCGGACTCCCCCTCGCCCACGAGGCGGACCCCGTGACGCCGCCCGGCACACGCGCAGCCTGAACGGTTGACGGCATCAGCTTCAAATGAGAAACTATTCTCAAATCTAATTTGGTTCTTGTTTTAGCCGGATCCCCGGTCATCACTGCCGCGCTGCCTCCCGCAGCGTGCCGGACGAAAGAGACGCACTATGGAGCTTCTGAATGGCAAGGTTGCCATCATCACCGGCGCCGGCACCGGCATGGGCCGCGAAACGGCCAGGCTGCTCGCGGCCGAAGGTGCGGTCCTGGTGCTCGTGGGCCGCCGGCAGGACGTCCTGGATGAGTTGTCCGCCGAGATCGCTGCCGCGGGCGGCAAGTCCCACGTCCGCACGGCCGATATCGCCAGCAAAGCCGAAGTGGACCAGCTGGTGGGCTGGATCCACGAGAATGTGGGCCTGGTGGACATCCTGATCAACAACGCCGGCAGCGCCAGCAAGGTCCTGAACGTGCGCTGGATCGCCGAAGAGGAATGGAACCAGGTCCTGGACGTGAACCTCAACGCCGTCTTCCTGCTGACCCAGGCCGTGCTGCCGGACATGCTCAGCCGCAACACCGGCTCCATCATCACTGTCTCCTCCCTCGCAGCAGTCACCCCTAACCTGCTCGGCGGTGCCGCGTACGGTGCAGCAAAGGCAGCGGTCCGGAACTTCATGACGTACCTTCACACCACGTTCCGCAACGAGGGGCTCCGTGCCGTGACCATCCTGCCGGGTGAAACGGCCACGCCCATCCTGGATAACCGGGCCCGCCCGCCGCACCAGGAGGAGCGGGACGCCATGGTCCAGCCGGAGGACGTGGCCCGCGCCATCCACCTGGTGGTGACACTGCCCCAGCGGACGGTGGTCCAGGAGCTGGTCATCGCCCCCACCGTGCAGCGGGACACCTCCGGGGACATCGAGATCAGCCGCTGGGCCGGCGCCCCCGACTCCGACCTCCCGCAGAACCAGAAATAACCCAGCCCTGCACCACGGCGGCCGGATTCTCCCACCGCCCCGACTACCCTCTGCCTTCCCGTCTGAAAGGACACCGTTGTGACCACTCCTGCAGCACCCAGCATCCTCAGCTTCCGTCCTTCCGACGCGGTCCAGCGCGTGCTCGAGACCTCCCTGCGCGTCCAGCAGCCGCAGTCCAGCGGCGACCTGGTGTCCCTGGCTATGGGCGAACCCGACTTTGACACCCCGCAGCAGGTCCGCGACGCCGCGGCCAAGGCGCTGCAGGACGGCCACACCCACTACTCACCGTTGCTCGGCGAGCCCGTCCTGCGGGACGCGCTGGCCGGGAAGATCGGCGCCCTGCTGGGCTCGTCCGTCAGCACGAATGATGTGCTGATCACCCAGGGCGGCACGGCCGGCCTGGCCGCCGCGATCCTCGGCACGGTCAACCCCGGGGACAAGGTGGTCATCCCGGATCCCACCTACTCCCTGTACGCGGACCTGGTCAGCATGGCCGGCGGCACGATCGTCCCGGTACCACTCGCCGAGGACCTGCACTGGGACCTGGAGGCGCTGGCGGGCGCGCTCGTGGGCGCGAAGATGTTCGTCTTCTGCAACCCGTCCAACCCCACCGGCATCGTGCACTCCCGCGCCGAGCTCGAAGCCCTGGCGGACCTCGTGGCCGGAACCAACATCCTGGTGCTCTCCGATGAGGCGTACAGCGACCTCGTCTACACCCCGGAACCGTTCACCTCCGCACTGGAGATCCCGGGTCTGGCCGGCCGGACCATCTACTGCCAGACCTTCTCCAAAAGCTACGCCATGACCGGCTGGCGGGTGGGCTACCTCTGGGGCCCCGCCGACGTCATCGCCGCCGCGGCGAGGGTGCATAACACCTTCAACGGCTCCATGAACACCGCAGTGCAGCTTGCAGCCCTCACCGCGCTGCAGACCTGCGGGCCGGACATCGAGCGGATGCATGCCTCCTACCAGCTCCGCCGCGAGCTGATGTACAACGGCCTGAAGGACGTCCCGGGCCTGACGGTCAGCTCACCGGAGGGCGCGTTCTACCTGTTCCCGAAGTATGACGCCGACCTGCCGGCCGCCGAGATGGTGGCGCATTTGCGCAGCCACGGTGTGGCAGTGCGTCCCGGCAGCGAGTTCGGCAGCAACGGCGAGTTCCATCTGCGGCTCTCCTACGCTGCAAGTGCCGCGTCCATCACCGCCGGCGTCCAACGGCTGGCAGCCGGCCTCGCGGCGTTGAGGTAGCGCCGATGGCAAGCACCAGCGCAGCTCCCGGGTTGCGCAGCGATACGCTGCGCAACCGGAAGCACATCATCCGCTCCGCCGGCAGGCTCTTCGCAGAGGGCCGGCAGGCCACCATGGCCGATATCGCGCGGGCCGCCGAGGTCTCCACGGCCACCGCGTACCGCCATTTCGCCTCCGTGGACGAGGTCCTGGCCCGGTTCCGGTTCGACGTGGGCAGCGAACTCCTGGAGTTCAGCAAGGACCAACAGGCCACCGGACTGGAGCTGCTGCGCCTGGTCAGCACCAAGTGGGTCGCCCTGGTGGTGGCGCACGGCCGGGCGATGGTCCACACCAGATCCGGCGAAGGCTACCTTGCCCGGCTGCGCACGGGCACCACGCACCTGACCGTCCAGGCCGACGCGCTGCAGGATGCCCTCAGGCAGACCTGCCTGGAACTCGGCGTGGAGGATCCCGGTGATGAAGCCATGTTCCTGTGGAACATCCTGTTCGACCCGCGCGAAATCTTTGACCTGATTGAGTCACTCGGGCTGGCTCCCGACGAAGCCGGCCAACGGCTCGTAGCCACGCTGGTAGGGGCCCTGAGGGGCTGGTGCGGCCCGATCGGCAGGCCCAGGCCATAAGCTGGAAGGCATGGAAAAGGGCACGAGCATGCGAAGCGACACGCAACGTAACCGCAGGGAACTGGTCAACGCCGCCGGTGCCCTGTTTGCCGCCCGGCGTGGACCCATCAACATGACCGACATCGCCAGGCACGCCGAGATTTCCACCGCGACGGCCTACCGGCACTTCGCCTCCGTTGAGGACGTCCTGGCCGAGTACCGCTTCAACGTTGGCCAGAAGCTGAGGGACTACAGCCTGAAGCAGACCACCGGCGGCCTGGAGCTGCTTGAAGCCGTCAGCCGCAAGTGGGTTGACCTGGTGGTCAAGCACGGCGGGGCCATGCTGTACACACGTTCCGGTGAGGGCTACCTCGCCCGGCTGAGGACCGGCGCCTTCTACCTCACCGTCCAGGCAGAGGCCCTCCAGCGCCCGCTGGAGGAAGCCTGCGCGGAGCTCGGTTTGAGCCCGTTGGGGGACGAGGCACTGTTTCTCTGGAACATCCTTTTTGATCCCCGCGAAATCCTGGACCTCATCAACACCGTGGGCCTGACCAAGCAGCAGGCAAGCGAGAGGCTCGTTTCAGCGCTCCGCGGAGCCCTTGTTGGCTGGGACGAAAACAAGGCTGCCACGGGGCAGTAAGCGCCCGTCCCGATAGTGCCCGAACTGCGTCCGCCGGGCGCCGGGGCTCAGGCACGTTCTTCCACCAGCACGCTCCGCAGCGTGATCCCGCGCATCTCCTTACGGATCCGCTCGGGCGGCACCGCGGCCAGGGATGCGACTTCAAAGAGATCCAGCTGCCCGGTTTTGAGGGCCATGACCGTCAGGGACCGGCGCCGGGCTTCCAGCCCGGTCTTCTGCCCGACGGCGGCGGCGAGGTCCTGCGCATGGCCGCGGACCGCACGCAGGTGAGCCTGAGCCGGCCACCCTGCCGGTTGAAGTTCCGTGTAGCCGGCAGCTATCCGCCGTCGGATCTCCAGCTTTTTGACCCCTGCTGCTTCCGCGATTGCCGCGACCGGGACCCCGTCCACCATGGCACGGGCAACGCTGTCGTTCCGTAGCCGCAGGGCACTGCGGATGGTGCTGTCCGCATGGGCCATGTGCTGGCGGTTCAGTGAGAGTTCCCGGCGCAGTGTGTCATGATCAATCGACTCAAAGCGCCGGCGCCGGCCCGCTTGCAGCGGCTGGACGGCCACCTTAGTGCCTGTCCGGGACCGGCCCCAGCACCCACTCAACGGGGGCGCCGTCGAAGGTGGGCATGACGCTGCCTTCGAAGAACACCTGGCTGTGCTGCAGGTCTCCGTCCGGGCTCCACGGGCCGCTGGCCGGGCAGTGTGTGCCGGTTCCCGCGGTCATGGTGCGGGATGAATGGCAGAGCGGAACGGGCGACTTGAGGGTCTGGATCATGGAGTGCTCCTGGTAGCGGGTGGGCGTCAGTCGTTGCGGAAAGAGATGAGCACCTTGCCGGACCGGGTGGGGTCTTTGGCGAGGTCGAAGGCCTCAAGAGCCTGGGTGGAGGGGAATTCGTGGGTCACTATGGGATCCACGTAGAACGACCCGTCCGCGAGGGCGGCCAGGACGTCGTCGATCTCGTCGTTGAAGCGGAACGACCCGACGAGTTCGAGTTCCCGCGTGATGGCCAGCGAGATGGGCACGGGCTGGTCGCCACTGGGCAGCAGGCCCACCATGACCACCCTGCCGCCGCGCATGGCGCCGCGGAGGGCGGAGGCAAGGCCGCGGTGGTTGCCGGAGGATTCCAGCACGACGTCGGCCTGGACGGCCTCGATGGAGCCGGCGTCGGTGGCGAGGATGGTGCCCGTGGCGCCCACCGCCTGGGCAATTTTGAGAGGCCCTTCGTGCATATCGACGGCGATGATTTCCGCGGCGCCTGCCCGCTTTGCCACCGCCACGATGAGGCTGCCGATCGGGCCGCTGCCGATGATCAGGACGCGCTTGCCCCGAAGGTCACCGGCCTGGGCGACGGCGTGCCAGGCGACGCTGGCGGGTTCGGCGAGGGCGGCCGCCCGGAGGCTGAGCCCTGCGGGGAGCGGCCGGAGCATCCGGGCGGGCAGCACGGAATACCGGCTGAAGGCGCCCTGGGTGTGCGGGGTGCGGGCGGCGCTGCCCAGGTAGGTGCAGCCGGGGGAGAGGTTGGGCCTGTCGGCGGGGTAGCGGAAGCCGTCTCCGCCGGGGGTTGCGGGGTGGACGGCAACGTCCGTGCCGACGGCGGGGCCGGAACCGTCAGCAGCCGCCTGTACCACCGTGCCCACCACTTCGTGCCCAAGCACCAGCGGCGCCCGCAGAATGGATTCGCCAGCGGCGCCGTGAAGCCAATAGTGCAGGTCTGAGCCGCAGATCCCGCCGTAGGCGATATCCACCACGGCTTCGTGCGGTTCGGGTGCCCCGTGTTCTACGCTTTCGATGCGGAGGTCACCTACCCCGTGAACCACCACGGCTGTGCCTGCTATCGAGTTCGCTGTTGTTGTTGCCATTCAGACCACCACTGTCATTCCGCCGTCGATGAAGATTGTTTGCCCGTTCACGTAATTGGACGCATCCGAGGCGAGCCAGGTGACCGGCCCGGACAGGTCATCCACGGTTCCCCAGCGTCCCGCCGGGGTCCTGCCGAGAATCCACGCGTTGAAGGCGTCATCGTCCACGAGGGCCTGGGTCATTTCGGTGTGGATGTAGCCGGGGGCGATTCCGTTGATCTGCAGGCCTTGGCCGGCCCATTCCGCGGTCATGGCCCGGGTGAGGTTGCGCAGTCCACCCTTCGCTGCGGTGTACGCGCCGATGGTGGGGCGGGCAAGATCCGACTGGACGGAACCGATGTTGATGATCTTGCCCCGCTTGCGCTCCAGCATCCGCCGGGCAGCTTCACGGCCCACCAGGAACGCACTGGTGAGGTCGGTGGCAAGCACTCTGTTCCAATCTGCGACGTCCAGCTCCAGCAGCGGCACGCGGTGCTGGATGCCGGCATTGTTCACCAGAATGTCCAGCGGACCGTAGGTGGCCTCGGCCTCGGCCATGCCCGCGGCCACACTTTCCTCATCGGTGATGTCGAACGAGACCGCGCCCACCGTGTCTTCCCCGAACGTGGCGGCCAGTTCCTTCCTGGTGGCCTCCAGCCGGGCCGGGTCCAAACCGTGGACCACTACGGCCGCTCCGGCGCGGGCCAGCCCGCTGGCCAAGGCCTTCCCGATGCCCCGGCTTGATCCTGTGATCAGGGCTGTCCGCCCGGTCAGATCAAAGGGTGACGGATGGTCCATGGAAGTGCCTCTTCTCGACGTTCACTGCGGGATCTTGGCGTGCTTCAGGGCACACTTCGAGCCTACGGCCGCGCTCCGGCAGAGTCAAGAAGTATTTCTCATTTGCGAGATCATTATTGTTTTGTGCATTTGGATTTTAACCATTCTGATCGCCGAGACTGGCCCCCTCATTCTGATGCTGCTCCGCCAGCGGGGAACATTCTCACGGTAGGCCTAAAGGCCGATAAGGAGCCTTCCGTCAAGCTGCACCGCGTCGGCTATGCACTCGACCGCGCCGGCGGGGGAGCGGGCATCACCCCGGCTTGGCATGGCGCAGGTACTGGTAGACCGTCTCCCTGCTGATCCCGTAGTCGCGCGCAAGGAGGGCCTTCGGAACACCGCTGCCTGCTCGCTGGAATTCGGCGGCCCGCTCCGGCGTCAAGGTCTTCTTCCGTCCCTTGTAGGCACCGCGCTGTTTGGCCAGGGCAATGCCCTCCCGTTGGCGTTCCCTAATAAGTGAGCGCTCGAATTCGGCGAAGGCCCCCATGACGGAGAGCATGAGGTTGGCCATGGGGGATTCCTCGCCGGTGAAGACCAAGCCCTCTTTGACGAACTCCACCCGCACGCCTTTCTGTGTGAGGCCCTGAACTAGGCACGCAGGTCATCGAGGTTCCGGGCGAGGCGGTCCATGCTGTGCACCACCACGGTGTCCCCGTCCCGGTCGAAACGCAGCAGTTCCGCGAGCTGTGGCCTGGCGGTATCCCTGCCGGAGGCCTTGTCCGCGAAGACCCGGTCAGGAACCTGCCCGTTGAGCTGGCGTTTCTCGTTCTGGTCCAGCGTGCTGACCCGCACGTACCCGATTCGCTGTCCAGCCACCGGCGCCTCCAACCCTCATCCACTTGTCAGGTTGAGTTCTAGGCTCCTCCCAGAAGAAGGTCAAGACATAACGGTACGTTTGTCAGGTTTGGGTGTACTTCAGCTGACCATTAACACCGGAAGAGCGATCTCGGCCTGACCGCGGACTCGGCCTCTGCTGCGTCACGAACATCTCGGGTCACACAGCCAATCGGCCCGAAAGTCGTCCTATGACGCGTTCTCATGAGGAGAGGTTGACCGCTTCACCGCACAGCCGTAGCCGTGTTTGCAGTTTTGACCACTGCACCGTCCTGGATGACGTAGTCCAGTTTTGACTGCGAAAGTACCGTGATGTCTTTCAGCGGATCGTCTGTGGTGATGATGAAGTCACCCCGGGCGCCCACCGCAATGGTGCCCAGTTCCCCTTCCCGTTGGATCAGGGATGCAGCGGTCGTCGTAGCGCTGCGGATGACGTCAATTGGAGGCATAACCTTGGCGCGGATGGCGAATTCCTCGGCCTGATGAACCTGCATCCCGCCCAGCAGGTCAGTCCCGTAGGTCAGGTTGATGCCCGCTTCATGGGCTTTGCCTAGAGCCTCATATCCGCCGTCTAGAACGGCAGCCACTTTCTCCCAGTTCTCCTGCGAAAGCCCAAACTTGCGGCCTTCCCTTTCCAGCGCCCAATAGGTCACCAGGTTCATGGTGAGAAATGCGTTGTACTCCTTGAACAGTTCCAAGGACTCGTCATCGAGGAGGTTGCCGTGTTCAATGCCCCGGACGCCTGCGCGCAGGGCGCGGTTGATTGACCGGCCGGTGTAGGCGTGGGCCGTGACGTAGCGGTTCGCGGCAGTGGCCTCCTCCACTGCGGCTTCAATCTCGGAAAGGGAGTACTGCGTGGAATCAATCCGGTCCGTGGGTGATGCGACGCCGCCGCCGGCCATGATTTTGATGTGGTGGGCGCCTTTGCGCAGCTCGTCCCTGGCGGCCTGCCGTACCGCATCGACCCCGTCAGCAAGACGGCCGATGTGGGGATGGCAGTAGCATGCGTCGTAGGCCTGCCGTCCGCGGGGCCGCGGGTCTGCATGTCCACCTGTCTGCGATAAGGCCTTCCCGGCGAAGAACACTTTGGGGCCGCGGAGGAGCCCTTCTGCCTGGGCATCGTGGATTCCGAAGTCAGCGCCGGCGGCGTCGCGGACGGTCGTGAATCCTCGGTCTAGCATCTCACCCATGAGTTTGGCCGTGTGGAACGCAACGTAGTACGGGGACCATTCACCGAGCTGGCCAAGGTCCGCGGTGGCGGCTGTCACATGCACATGGCAATCGATCAAACCGGGCAGCACGAACTTGTTGACGGCATCGATAACCGTCTCGCCTTCTGCCTTCAGGTCTGATCCGATATCGGCAATGGCGCCTCCTGACACCCTGATGTCAGCCTTGTCATAGCGGCCTTCAGCGACGTTCAGGTAAGAGGCGTTCTTAAGGAGCAGGTCGTTGCCCATAGATTATTCTCCTGCTGCTTCCACTATGGCTGGGGTGAACCGGCGTGCGATGTCCAGCACCTTGTCAACGTCGTGGGCCGTGTAGGCCCCTTCGGCATGCAGGACGTTCAACGCGGCAACGGTGGTGCCGGCCCAGAGGACAGGCGCGTTGATGATCGATCCGCAGCCCAGGCTTGATATCAGTTCAGCGTCCTTGAAAACACGTTCAACATCGGCCACGGTCGGCCCGAAAAATGGTTGCTGCTTCACCAAGCATGCTTCCAGCCAGTCGGCCGCCACATCCCGTCCGACGTCCTTCCGTCCGCCCACAGGGTATTCGACGGGGTGGGAGGAATAAATCCTTTCCATCTGCCGACCCTGGTCCCGGAAGGCCAGGATAGTGAACAAAATGAATCCCACTTCCGCTTTCACGGCCTGCTCAACGTCATGAAGGTTCCCGGCTGCACCGCCGTTCACCGGCGGACTCCTTCCCTGCCCTGGATCTCGCTGATCGTAATGTCTTCAAGGGACCGGCCTTGGGTCCGTACCGCGAAGAGCAACGTACAGATAACCCCGACGGCGAGCACTCCTGTTGTCATGCCGAACACTCCCACGAATCCCCATTGCGTAGCGAAGATCCCGATAAGCAGCGGCGCGGTGATCGATCCAATCCGGCCGAAGGAAGAACTCAGACCCACCCCCGTTGCCCGCAGCCAGGTGGGGAAGACCTCGGGTGTGTAGGCGTAGACGCCGGCGTACGTTCCGTTCAGGAAGAAGGACAGCGCGATGCCTGCGGCAGTGATCCATGCCGGATCCGTCATGGAGCTAAGCCAGAATGCACTGATTGCTGAGCCGACAAGGTAAGTGGCAATCGTGTACTTGCGATCGAACTTCTCGTTGACCCATGCGGCACTGAAGTAGCCCGGAATCTGGGCGATGTAGATGTAAAGGGAAAAGGTGAAGCTCGTGGTGACCGTCAGGCCTTTGCTAATCAGCAGTGTTGGGATCCAGGAGAAGAAGCCGTAATAGGAAAAAGTGATGACAAACCAGATCAGCCAGGTCACGGACGTGATCCGCCACATTCGACGGCCCCACAGGAATTTGAGCGCTTTGCCGAGGGAAAACTTCTCCGGCTCCGGCTCTTCCGCATGGTTTGGGTCTACTGGAGGCAGGGACTTTCCCGTGGACGCCTGCACTTTATCTTCGAAGGCAATGACTACTCTTTCGGCCTCGGCATGCTTACCCTCGTTCATCAGGAAGCGCGGAGACTCGGGAAGCGCGCGCCGCCACCAGAGCAACAAAACAATCGGGAGGAAGGTGATGACCTGAGCCCAGCGCCACCCTTCAGGAAATGCCGGGACAACGAAGCGTCCGATCAGGGCAGCCCCGACAAAGCCAAACGAAAAGAATCCGGCCAATGCACCCAGGAACCAACCGCGCCGATGACTTGGTACGAACTCTGAGAGGAACGGGGCGATGATCGCGCTTTCTGCTCCGGCCCCAAGCCCCGCCAGTATCCGCATGATGAGGAAGACCTCGAAGTTCCAGGAGACTGCGGCAAATAATGACGCTATGGCGTAGAGCGCCAAGGCGTACATCATCACTGCTTTCCGGCCGAACCTGTCGCCGAGGTATCCGGCCAGGAACGCGCCGAAAAGAAAACCGAAGGGTGCCGCCGAGGCGACAAGCCCGAGTTGCGCGGACGACAGGGAAAAAGCGTTCCTGACGTCCGGTAGGAGGAACGCGACGACGGCGTTGTCCATGCCGTCGAACGTGTAGCCGAGCCCCCCAATAAGCAATAGGGCATAGTGCGGTCTGCTCAGAGGCAGGCGGTCCAGCCTCGCGGAAAGGGACACGCTGATCTCCTCAGAGGGCCAAAGTGAGGCATGGCCCAGCCCTAGAATGAAGACTACGGTCAGTTTAGGCCGGGGGATGAACGTGATCAATACGTCGACGAGACTCACCAATAGTGCTCGCGAAACGGGGTGCATGCCTCATTTGAGAAACGCTCGCGAAATCACGGGCCGCTACGAGCGCGGCGGTGACGATGAGGGATGGACCTGTCGATGGCAACGCGTAGGGAAATCACGAAGAAGTACGCGGCCGATTATGGGAAGTCGTCGAAGAACGGCAAGGGATTGGTTCTGGACGAGTTGGTCGCCGTCACGGGGTGGTTCAGGTCCAACGCCCGTCGGGCACTGTCCACGGCGCGGAAGCGCAAGGGACCGGCGAATGCGGTGGTGCGGAGGCCGCGGGGACGGACCTACGGCTATGACACGCTGAAGGTCCTGATCGGCGTGTGGCGGCTTGCCGGGATGCCTTCGGGTAAGTATCTGGCCGCGACTATGGATCTGTGGCTGCCCAAGCTGGAAGCCTTCGGTGAGCTCGACACGAAGAGGCTCACACCGGCTGTCAGGGTCCAGCTAATGCAGGTCTCCGGGGCCACGATCGACCGGCTCCTGAAGCCCATCAAGGACGGACAGACCCAAAGGGCTTTCCGCGACCAAGGCCGGGCCGCTGCTGCGGAACTCGATCACGGTCCGCAAGGCCGGGGACGAACACGAACAGGCGCCGGGGTTCATCGAGGCGGACCTGGTCGTCCACTGCGGCCCGACCCTGGCCGGGGAATTCGCTAGGACCCTGACTGCCACCGACGTGTTCACCGGCTGGACCGAGAATGTCGCGGTCCGCAACGGGGCACACAAATGGGTGCTCGCAGCAATGGATGAGATTGTGGCGCGCCTGCCGTTCCCTTTGGTTGGGCTGGACACCGACAATGGCGGGGAATTCATCAACTACGCCATGATCGAGTTGGCCGGGGAGAAGGACATTTACTTCACCCGCGCCCGGCCGTATAAGTCCAACGACAACGCCCATGTCGAGCAGAAAAACGGCGACGTGGTCCGCCGGCACGCCTTCCACTACCGCTACGACACCGCCGCGGAATTGAGGCTCCTCAACGCCCTGTACGCTCTGGTCAGGGTCCGGCTGAACCTCTTCACCGCGACCACTAAAGCGATCGGCTGGCGCTCGAACAAACACGGGGAAAAGACCCGCATTTACGACAAGCCCCGGACCCCCTACCATCGCGTCATCGACTCCGGAATCCTCACCCAAGCCAAAGCCGCCGAACTCGCCGAACTGATTGAGGCCACCAACCCGGCCGACCTCACCCGAGGCATCACCCCCATCCAAACCCAGCTGATCGCCGTCGCCGCCGCGAAAACACGCGCCCTGGAAGCATCAACAATGCGAGCAGAAATAGCTGAGGCACGCACAACACTTTTGCGAGCATCTTGACATCAGTCGCTACGTACGTACGCCGCGTGACTTTGGCTCATAGGAAAAAGGTCCGGAAAGAGGTTCCCCACGGACTCCTTGAGAGATGTCGCTAACGATGAGTCAGCCGAAAGGAGCCATGGCGATCAAGGCCCGGAGACACACGGCCGACAATTGATTGACCTTCGCGTCCCACACCTTGCGCGGTGTCCATCTTCCGGGGACCCCCAGGCCATTTTCGAATGCCGATAACGGATCTTCCGTCAAGCTACGGGCCGTCCCGGCTACGGCACAACGGTAGCGCCAGCAGGTGAGGGATTTACTCAGCTTTGGCGTGGTGTAGGTGAAGGCAGACCGTCTCCGGCTGATCCCGTAGTGGCGATCAAGGACGGCTTTCGGAACTTCGTTGCCGGCGCGCTGGATCAGCTCGGCCGCCGAATCCGCCGGTCAGAAGTGCGATGGGATCTTAAGGCGACAGAATGCCAATCTAGTCTTGGATCCGCTGCAGACGTCCTGTGTGTAAGTGCGCTTCCATGGCTTGGATGGGTTGCGTTGAGCGGACCCGTTCCGCGTCAGGCGCCACGGAGCCTAAGCCGCGCAGGCATCCTTCAGCGCAGTAACTGAGTCAGCCGGCACCTGGTCGCCGGACTTGGCGATCTGGCCCAGCGGCGTCGTGATTTCCGACGGCACTCCGGCAGTCTTGGCGGCGTCCACCAGTCCGCCGAGCGCTGCCTTGTCCGAGGCGCTGACGAGTCCGTCCTCAACCACGGCGCAAACCTGGTTTTTGACCTCGGAAGCGGCAGCGGTGGCCACCTTGGAAGCGGCCTGGCCGGCGGCGCTTTCCGCGGCCTGCTGGACCTCCCCGCAGGCGGTCAGCAGGAGGAACAGGGGGACGGCGGACAGGGCGGCAAAGCGACGTTTCATCGGTCCAGCCTACCGGCTCAGGCTGTCCCGGCTTCCCCGTGCACGTCTGCCATCCTGTCCTCGGAGCGATCCAGGTAGGCCAGCAGGAGGTCTGCAGCCCGGTCCAGTTCGCCGGCTTCCAGCGCTTCGCAGATCTCCTCGTTGTCCCGCAGATAGTGCTGGTAGAAGTGTGCGTCCACGGTGGCCTTGTGGAAGAACAGGCGCATCTCGGCCAGCACCTGGGCCATTATGCTGTTCAGGCGCCGGCTTCCGGCCAGGGCAACAATGGCGCCGTGGAAATGCTGGTTGGCGGTGCCGATCGCATCCTCATCACTGGCAGCCGCGGCACGCTTGCCTTCCTCCACTGCGGCCCTAACGGCGGCCACGCCCTCAGGGGTGCCGCCGGCCCGCAACGAACTGACCTCGATGGCGCGGCGGACTGTATAAACGTCGTGGACGTCCCCGGCCTCCAGGCTTGCGACGAAGACGCCGCGGTTCGGATGCCGGACCACCAGCCGCTCACTCGCCAGTTCGGCAAAGGCCTCCCGGACCGTGTTGCGGGAGACGCCCAGGTCCTCGGCGATGGTGGATTCGGTGAGCCGCGCCCCCGGAAGCAGGGCTCCCTCAGCCAGCTGCAGGCGAAGTTCGTCCGCCACCCGCTCGGCCACTGACGGAACGGCCACCCGAAGGCGGGCTGCACCGGTCCGGGTGCCCCGCTCCGGCAATTCACTCGTTGAAGCGCGGGCGGAACGGACGGTCGGATCAGTTGTGGCCATACCCGAGAATTTACACGATCGTCACATCGTTGAATCGAAGGATTGTTGAACAATCGCTAAATTTAGTGCATCCTAGTTAGACCACTCAATGAGACGGGGATCACAAATGACAGCGATCGACCTTAACAGCGACGTCGGCGAATCCTTCGGCCGCTGGACCCTGGGCGATGACAACGCGATGTTCGCCTCAGTGTCCAGCGCGAACGTGGCCTGCGGATTCCATGCCGGTGATCCCAGCGTGATCCGGCGGACCTGCCGCGAGGCAGCAGCCGCCGGCGTTGTGATTGGCGCCCACGTGGGCTACCGCGACCTCGCCGGCTTCGGCCGCCGCTTCCTGGACATCAGCCCCGGTGAACTGGCCGACGACGTGGTGTACCAGATCGGTGCGCTGCAGGCCCTCGCCGCCGTTGAGGGAGCCCGGGTCCAGTACGTTAAGCCGCACGGCGGCCTTTACAACGCCATCGTCAAGCACACCGCCCAGGCGCAGGCCGTCGTCGACGCCGTGAAATCCGTGGATTCCAGCCTGCCGATCATGGGCCTGCCCGGCTCGGAAGTCCTGCGGCTCGCGGAACAGGCCGGCCTGCGTGCCGTGTCCGAAGCCTTTGCGGACCGCGCCTACAACCCGGACGGCACCCTGGTGTCGCGCTCGCTCCCGGGAGCACTCCTTGAGGATCCCGAGCAAGTGGCGGAACATGTCTTAAGGATGGCCACCGAATCCACCGTCCGCGCCATTGATGGTTCCGTTCTGAAGATCCGCGCAGAGAGTATCTGCGTGCATGGTGACTCACCGGGGGCCGTAGCCATGGCCACTGCAGTGAAGTCCGCACTCGGCGACGCCGGCGTCAGCATCGGCTCTTTCGTTTAGCCTGTCTCGCCCCGCCCCCTTCCACGGCCGCTCCAGGCCCCCCGCACCATCCCTCACCCTTCGGAGGAAACATGACCAGCTCCAACAAACCAGCCAAGACGGCGGCAAGGAAGCCGCCCGCCGGCGCCCTTAAGGCGTACGTCGCCAGCCTCACCGGCACCTCGCTCGAGTACTACGACTTCGCCATCTACTCGGTGGCCTCCGCCCTCGTCTTCCCCAAAATCTTCTTCCCCTCCAACGACGAGTTCGTCGGGCTCCTTCTGTCCTTCTCGGCCTTCGCGGTGGGCTACCTGGCCCGCCCGATCGGAGGGGTCGTCTTCGGCCGCCTGGGCGACAAGGTTGGCCGCAAGTACGTCCTGGTCTTCACCCTGATGCTGATCGGCGCCGCAACCGTCCTCATCGGCGCGCTGCCCGACTACTCGGCGATCGGCATCGCGGCCCCCGTCATCCTGGTGCTGCTGCGCCTGGCCCAGGGCATCGGCGTCGGCGGCGAATGGGGCGGCGCGGTGCTGCTCTCCAGCGAGTTCGGCGACCCCAACAAGCGCGGTTTCTGGTCCTCCGCCGCCCAGATCGGGCCGCCCGCCGGCAACCTCATGGCCAACGGCGTCCTGGCTGTCCTGGCCGCATCCCTCAGCACCGAGGCGTTCCTTTCCTGGGGCTGGCGTGTAGCGTTCCTTGCCTCGGCAATCCTGGTGGTCTTCGGCCTGCTGATCCGGCTCAAGCTCGAGGAAACCCCTGTCTTCAAGGCCATCCAGGCCCACGGCGACCGTCCCAAGGCCCCCATCAAGGAAGTCTTCACCACCGAACCCAGGGCCCTGATCTCGGCAGCCCTGTCCCGCCTCTGCCCCGACGTCCTCTACGCACTGTTCACCGTCTTCGTGGCCGTCTACGCCACCAAGGAACTGGGCATGACCACCGGCAACGTGCTGGCCGCCATCCTCATCGGCTCCGCCTTCCAGCTCTTCCTCATCCCGCTCGCCGGCGCCCTCACTGACCGCTGGAACCGCCGCTGGGTCTACGGCATTGCCGCCGCGGCGACCGCCCTCTACATTCCGCTGTTCTTCCTGATGATCCAGGGCAAGTCAGTGGTGATGCTGTCCATCGGCGTGGTAATCGGCCTGGCCCTCCACGCCTTCATGTACGGCCCGCAGGCCGCGTTCATCACCGAGCAGTTCCCGGCCCGCCTCCGCTACGCCGGCAGCTCACTGGCCTACACGCTGGCCGGTGTCATCGGCGGCGCGGTGGCCCCGCTGATCTTCACCGCCCTCTACGGCGCCGCGTCCGGCGGCTGGTACCTGATCGCCGGCTACATCGCCCTCACCGCCGTCATCACCATCGTGGGCATGCGACTGGGCCGCGACCCGCAGCCGGAAGAGGACCTCCGCCTGCTCCACAACGGCAACGCCCAGGCGAGCCACGCCTGAGCGGCGCGGCCTGATCACCATGGAAACAGTCAGCAACCCCGCCACTGCGGCCCGGGTGCTCGCCGTCCGGCCGGTAGGCACGACGGCGGTGCTCGCCGAACTCTCCGGGCTCCACGATGTGCTGGCCCTGCAGGCCCTCCTGCTGGAGCAGCCGCTGCCCGGCCAGGTGGACGTACTGGCCGCCGCCGAGACCGTGATGGTCAAGGCGGACTCGCCAGCATCTGCGCGCCAGATGGCAGCACGGCTGCTGGAGATGGACCTGACGGTCCAGTCACATGCCGAGGGCAAGCTGGTCACCATCGAGACCGTGTACGACGGCGAGGACCTCGCCGAGGTGGGGCGGCTCACCGGCCTGGGGGCCGAGGGAGTGGTGGCCGCCCACACCGGCCAGCTCTGGACAGTTGCCTTCGGCGGCTTCGCCCCCGGCTTTGGCTACATGGTGGGGGAGAACCAGGCGCTGGAAGTCCCGCGCCGCAGTTCGCCCCGGACTGCGGTGCCCGCCGGTTCCGTGGCTTTGGCCGGCAACTACTCCGCCGTTTATCCGCGGAAATCCCCAGGCGGCTGGCAGCTGATCGGCCGCACCGCCGCGCACATGTGGGACCTCAGCCGCGAGCAGCCGGCCCTGGCCGCGCCCGGCGACCGCGTGCAGTTCCGGGCCGTGCGCGAGCTCGTGGAAGTTGCCGCGCCGGCCCTTGGCTCCCAAATCCCGGCGGCTCATGCCGCGGAGGTCCGGTCCGGGCTGCGGATCCTCTCGCCGGGACTGCAGAGCCTGATCCAGGACCTGGGCCGCCCCGGCCACGCAGGCCTGGGCGTGTCCTCCGCCGGCGCCCTGGACCGTTCCTCGGTGCGCCGCGCGAACCGCATTGTGGGCAACCAGCCCTCAGCCGCCGTCGTCGAAACCGTTGCCGGCGGGCTGCGTGTGCAGGCCGTGGGCGACCAGGTGCTGGCAGTGGCCGGCGCGCCGTCGGCACTCACTGTTGTGACGCCGTCGGACGTTCCGGACTCAGGGGACGCCGACGGCGACCTGCCGGAGCGGGTGCGCGAGGTGCCCATGGCCACCGCGTTCGCCCTGCTCGACGGTGAAATCCTGACCGTCGGTGCGCCGGAGCGCGGCTTCCGCGGCTACCTGGCCATCCGCGGCGGCGTGGAAGCCGAGGCCGTGTTGGGCAGCCGCTCCACGGACACCATGTCCGGAATCGGGCCCGCACCGCTGGCCGCCGGGCAGTTGCTGGGCGCGGGGGTGGCCACCTCCTCCAACGTGGTGGGCAATCCCGAGCTGCAGCCGGACTTCCCGGAAACCGGCGTGACGGTCCTGGACATTGTGCCCGGGCCCCGCGACGACTGGTTCGACGCCGCCGCGCTGGAATCGCTGTGCACCCAGGACTGGGAGGTGACGCCCCGTTCCAACCGGGTGGGCATGCGCCTGGCCGGCGAACCGCTGCGCCGGAACCGGGACGGGGAACTGGCCAGCGAGGGAACGATGGCCGGTGCACTGCAGATTCCGCCGGAGGGCCAGCCCGTGCTGTTCCTGGCCGACCACCCCATCACCGGCGGGTATCCCGTGATTGGCGTGGTGGTGGACCACCAGTTGGACCTCGCCGCGCAGATTCCCATCGGCGGCTCCATCCGGTTCCGCTGGGCTCCCGGCTACGGCCTGCCCGCCAATGCTTCTCCTGATTTACACGCCGATACCGAAGACGAAGTGAGCAACTGATGCGCAAGGTCCTGATCGCCAACCGCGGAGAAATCGCCGTCCGCATTGCCCGCGCCTGCGAGGACGCCGGGCTCGAATCCGTGGCCGTATACGCGGACGTGGACGCCGACGCCATGCATGTGGGCGCCGCCAGTGAGGCGTACAGCCTGGGCGGCAACGCGCCATCGGAAACGTACCTCAATATCTTCAAGCTCCTGCGCGTCGCGGCGGAGTCCGGGGCGGACGCGGTGCACCCGGGCTACGGCTTCCTGTCCGAGAACGCTGACTTCGCCGAGGCGGTCCTGGACGCCGGCCTGACCTGGATCGGCCCCACCCCGGAGGCCATCCGGCGGCTGGGCAACAAAATCACGGCCCGGGAGATCGCCGTCCGCGCCGGTGCCCCCTTGGTAGCCGGCAGCGACGGGCCCGTGGCCTCGGCCGCCGAGGCGCGCACCTTTGCCGAAGAACACGGCCTTCCGATTGCCATCAAGGCGGCCTTCGGCGGCGGCGGACGCGGGCTCAAAGTGGTCCGCGAGATGGACCAGATCGAGGAGTCCTTTGACTCTGCCGTCCGCGAAGCGGTGGTGGCCTTCGGCCGCGGCGAGTGCTTTGTGGAGCGGTACCTGGACCGGCCCCGGCATGTGGAGGCGCAGGTCCTGGCGGACCAGCACGGGAATGTCGTGGTGGTGGGGACGCGCGACTGCTCGCTCCAGCGCCGCCACCAGAAGCTGGTGGAGGAGGCGCCCGCACCGTTTCTGACTGACGCGCAGACCCGGCAGATTTACGACGCCGCCAAGGCAGTGTGCCGCGAGGCCTCCTATTCAGGGGCCGGGACGGTGGAGTTCCTGGTGGCCGCCGACGGCACCGTCGCATTCCTCGAGGTGAACACACGCCTGCAGGTGGAGCACCCCATCACCGAGGAAACCACCGGCGTGGACCTGGTCCAGGAGCAGTTCCGGATTGCAGCGGGCGAGCCTCTCCGGTTTAAATCCGATCCCGTACCCCGCGGCCATTCGTTCGAGTTCCGGCTCAATGCGGAGGACGTGGGCCGGGGCTTCCTGCCGTCGCCCGGTACCATCGCCACGTTCAGCGGCCCCACCGGTCCGGGCATCAGGCTGGACTCCGGCGTCCGATCCGGTTCAGTCGTGGCGCCGCAGTTCGATTCGCTGCTGGCCAAGCTGATCGTCACCGGCGCCGACCGGCAGCAGGCGCTCCGCCGCGCCCGCCGCGCGCTCGCCGAGATGGAGATCACCGGTGTGGCCACGGTCCTGCCGTTCCACCGCGCCGTGGTGGCGGCTCCGGACTTCACGTCCGAAACTTCGTTGGGGATCCACACGCGCTGGATCGAGACTGACTTCGCGGATTCCATCGCGGCGGATCCGGAGTTCGGCACGGCCGTTCCGGACGGTGCGCGGCGCACCATCACCGTTGACGTCGACGGCCGGCGTCACGCCGTCGGGCTCCCCGCTGCGCTGTTGGACGGCTGGGCCCGCTCAGGTGCTGGGGTTCCGTCCGGTGCTTCCCTGACGGGGGACTCCGCGGGGGAGTACGACGGCGGTGCCGCGGTGGGTGCCGCCGATCCCGGTGAGTTGCGCGCGGATATGGCCGGGACAGTGGTGAAGTGGCTCGTGGAACCAGGCGCCGAAGTGGCGGCGGGGGACCCCGTCGTCGTGCTGGAGGCGATGAAGATGGAAACCCAGGTAGCTGCGCACCGTGCCGGGACAGTTACTGACGTCCGTGCGGAGGCGGGCGGGGTAGTCAACGCCGGGTCCGTCCTGGCCCTGATCAGCTAACTGCAACGCGGGGTCACATCACGCCCAATCCGGGGCCAGAATCGGGCGTGATGTGACCCCGCGTTGCTATTGCCGACGCCCCGGCGTGCTTCCGCTGGGCGGAAGCGCGCGGTTGCCAGCGGCCGTTCGGCAGGGCACGCTGGGTGGATGACAAAACTGCAGCCCGCCACCAACCACTCGGGCCTGGACCTTGCGGAACTGGCCGCAGCGATCGAGCCGGACCCGGATGGCGTAATCGATCTGGGTCCGGAGCTGGCCGCGATCTGGGAACTGGCGGGGCCTTACCTTAAGGTCCGGGACAACGATGCCCACACGCTCTACGCCTTTGGACTCGCCAGCGCACTGCTGGACGCCCACCCGGAAGCGGATGCCGCCGTCGTGCTTCCCGCGATCATGCTGCACGATATCGGCTGGTCCCAGGTGCCGTCCGACGGCGTCCTGGCGGCGATCGCGCCCGGCGGCGGCAGGCCGGATCTGGTGCTGCTGCACGAGAAGGAAGGTGCGCGGCTCGCCGCCGGCATCCTGGTGGAGTGCGGCTACGACGCCGCGAAGGTTCCAGCCATTCTGGAAATTATCGACGGGCATGATTCCCGGCGCGAGGCGCTGTCCATCGAGGACGCCATCGTCAAGGACGCCGACAAGACCTGGCGGCTCAGCCCGCACGGCATCGATACCGTGATGGACTGGTTCGGACTCGACCGGGGACAGGCCCTGAGGCTCTGCAGCCAACGTGTCCACGGCTACCTGTTCACCGCTGAGGCGCAGGCCATGGCGCGGGCGCTGTCCGCGTTGGAGTCGGTGACCCTGTGGCCGCAGCGGCAGCGGCTCCTCGCCGGAAGCCGTGGCGACGGCGGGGCCGACGTCTAGACTCGGATTCGGTGCGGCAGAGCGCTCCGAAGCAGAGCGTCCTTAACGAGGAGGTCACCATGGCCGGCGGCAGCCGCGAACCCGGGCGCACCGTGACGTCCAAGGTGCTCGGCATCCTGGAGACCTTCGAGAAATCGCGCGGGGCCCTAAGCCTGACAGACATTGCCGAGAGGTCCGGACTGCCGCTCAGCACAACGCACCGCCTGGTCAACGAACTGACTGACTGGGGCTTCCTGTCGCGCGAGCCGAACGGCCGGTACCAGCTGGGCATCCGGCTCTGGGAACTGGCCCAGAACACTGGACGTCAGCTCCGAGATGCGGCACGCCCATACATCCAGGACCTGTTCTCACTGACCGGTGAGACGGCGCACTTGGCCATCCGGGCCGGGCATGAGGTCCTGTACATCGACCGGGTCTACGGTTCCAAGCGCGTGCCTCGGGCCTCCCGTGTAGGCGGCCGTTTGCCGATGCATGCCACCGCCGTCGGGAAGGTAATCCTCGCGTTTGAAGACGACTGGGTCCGCGACGCCTACCTCAACCGCGACCTCGAACGGCCCACCGCGCACACCCACATCGACCCGCGGCGGTTCGCCGAGGAGCTGACCCAGATCCGCGAGCAGGGCTACGCCACCACGTTGGAGGAGGTCCGGCTGGGATCGTGTTCCATCGCCGTTCCGGTGTTCCACACGGGCAGGATCGGGGCGTCCATCGGCCTGGTGCTGCCGACCTCCCAGGCTGCCACGATGACCCGGCACCTCCCTGTCCTGAAGGGGATCTCGGCGCAGATCGAGCGGGCCACCGCGCGGATCCCGTTGGAGACGCTGATCGGGGTGCACCGGGCGGGTAACGAATGACCTGGGCTCCCGTTCCCACGGTAGGAAGCGTGGTTGCCGGGTTATCTGCGGTCGGCCGTCATCCGCAATCAGGGATGACGAGAACCGTTACTAGAGTGAAACGGACGGGAACTTTTTCCATTGGCGGCGGAAGCGGGCTTCCGATTCCAGGGCAATGGCCTGTTCCAGCGCGTGCAGGCGGCCGTAGCTGAAGCCGTTTTCGCCCTGTTTGAATGCGCGGGCGCCGAGCCGGCGAAGCAGGTCGCGGGTGACGACGCTGTCCTGGTGGTCGCCCAGGACCTTCTGCACGCCATGGGCGGCCTCGGCCAGGCGGCCGGCCTTCTTAGGGCTGATGGGGGTGGCGGCCTCGGCGGCGTACCGCAGCCTTTTGCCGGCTTTCCGCGCTTCGTGGAGGGCAAGGTCGTCACCGGTGCCGGCAGGATGCCTCTTGGCCTCCCGGACGGCAGCGCGCAGACGCTTGATATCGCGGTTGACCAGCCGGGGGATCACTTTCCTGGCGCGTTTGGACGCGAGCGGGGCCAGCTCCGGGGAGGCCAGCAGCGACTCGAGTGCGTCGAGGAGGCGGAAATAGCGCGGCCTGTCCAGCGACTTCAAGACCTTGGCGTGGGCCTTCTGGTAGTCGGCTCCGAGCTCAAGATCGATGCGGCGGATGACGGGACCCATGACGAGCCGTCCGGGTTCCTCGCCGATCATGTCCTTGAGGCGGGCGTGCATGACTTCGGCGTCGCGGGCCTCGCCGAGAACGCCGGCGAGCCACTTCAGTTCATCCCGGAGAGCATTGACGGAGTCGGGGTTGCCCATCAGTTTCCGGTAGGTCGCCAGCACCGAGCGCATCCTGCGGGTGGCGACGCGCATTTTATGGACGGCGTCGGGGGTGTCCAGCCTGACCAGGGGGTCCTGTGCCTTGAGCTCGCGGACCTGTTCGCCGAGGTACGCGAGCATGACATTCCCCGCGGGGCCCTTGGGTTTTGGTTCCAGAGTGGCGCCGGCGGGCTCATTCGGATCCATGCCGAAGGCGCGCGCAAGCTTGGAGTGATGGGCGGAGGGCTGGACGCCGGCGGCTGCCAGCCAGTCCTGGCCGGCATCGAGCAGATCCCGGGAGCCCTCGACGAGTTCGATCTCCCACTCACGCCAGTGACGTACGGGCCGTTTGGGCGCCAGCGTTTCGGCCTTCACCTGGTCATCGCTGACGTTGGCAAGAACGGTACCTTCAGCATCCAGGAGACGGTGCTCGATGCGTCTGGTCTCCAACTTTGCCACCGGACCAACAGGCTGCTCCCTGGTGTGCACCCGTACAAGACTCAGCAGTGATTCGGGGACGCCGTCGGAAGCCTCTCCGAGCGGTTCGCGGAATTCTGTCCGCCCGTCCTTGGCTGAGGGCAGCTTCAGATGCCATCCGGCGTCGTGGCCGCCTGTCCGCCGGCGAAGCGTGATCTGCCCGGACGCCAGGCGAAGGTCCTTGGTGTCGAAGTACTCGGCCTCCAGCCGATGTTCCACGGGGATATCCAGCCGGTGAACCCCGGGCAGGCCCTGCAGGGACGGAAGGTGGGCCGATTCCTTGACGTCAAACTTCCGTTCAATCTCAACTGCATCCGTCGCGGCCATAGCAAAGTCTACGTCCGGGCTGCCAGGCACGGCACCAGAAATTCCCACCGTCCCAGGTGCCCGCAGCCCCCGCATTTGCCGCCAGTCCCGCGAGAGCAGCAGGCCTGCAGGGGATTACTGGTCGGGAGAAGGGTTCTTGAGTGCCCGGTGCAGACGGGTCCGCGCACCGTTCTCAACCAGGGTCGGCACGTAGGCGCGAATGCGGCCGCTGTCCAGGCCGTGGTATTCCTGGCCGACAATCTCGGTGATCAGTGTCCGGGGTGCCTCCGGATAACGGACCGCAAGCCGCTCGACAACGCGATTGACGAGGTGTTCTTCAGTTTCGTCATCCATCAGCCCAGTTTGCGTCCGGCCGCCGACGCCGTCAAGAAGCTTCAACCCCCTACATATTGCCTTCCGTCCAGTGGAAGCCGGTCCTATCCACCTGCCGGTGATGTGGACCACACTGGAGTTCAGAAGCCCCCCACCCCCTAGGGTGCGGGCGGAACCAAGACACCAGGAGTCCAGATGTCATCGTCGACAGATACGGCCGGCCGCTGTCCCTTCGGGTACGGCGCCGAGGCCCCCGCCGGGCACCACGGCTACGAGCCCTTCCAGATGAAGGATCCCTTTACCGCCTACGCCGAACTCCGGGCCGAGCAGCCCGTCATGTTTGATGAGCGCGTGGGCCTGTATGTTGTCTCCCGCTATGACGACATCAAGGCAGTGTTCGAGGACTGGGAAACCTTCTCGAGCGAAAACGCCCAGGCGCCCGTCCGCGAACGCGGTGCCGCCGCGAAGAAGATCATGGAAGACGGCGGCTTCACCGCCTACTCCGGTCTGTCAGCCCGCCGCCCGCCGGAGCACACCCGCATCCGCGCCGTGGTCCAGAAGGCCTTCACGCCCCGCCGCTACAAGGCGCTCGAGCCCTTCATCAGGGAAAACGTCGTCAAATTGCTCGAGAAGATGCTCTCACGAGAAGAACGCCGCGGCGACCTGGTCAAGGATCTCGCCTACGACGTCCCCACCATCACCATCCTCACCCTGATCGGCGCTGACGTCTCGCAGGTGGACACCTTCAAGCGCTGGTCCGATTCCCGGGCTGCGATGACCTGGGGCGACCTGAGCGATGAAGAGCAGATCCCGCACGCCCACAACCTGGTGGAGTACTGGCAGGAGTGCCTGCGCCTGGTCCGGGTTGCCCACGAGCAGGGCGGCGACAACCTCACCGCAGACCTCGTCAAGGCACAGCAGGACGGCGCCGAAATCTCGGACCACGAGATCGCCTCGGTCCTCTACAGCCTGCTCTTCGCCGGCCACGAAACCACCACCACGCTGATCTCCAACGCCCTGCGCGAGCTTTTGGCCCGCCCCGAGCAGTGGCAGCGGTTGGTCGAGGATCCCAAGAAGATCCCGGCCGCCATCGACGAGGTCCTCCGCTACGCCGGCTCGATCGTCGGCTGGCGCCGCAAGGCCCTCAAGGACACTGAGGTGGGTGGCGTCCCCATCGAGGAGGGCTCCCAGCTGCTGCTCCTGATGGGCTCGGCGAACCGTGACGAAAGCAAGTTCGAAGCCGGCGAAGACTTCGACATCTCCCGCCCCAACGCCCGCGAGCACCTCTCGTTCGGCTTCGGAATCCACTACTGCCTGGGCAACATGCTCGCCAAGCTCCAGGCCAAAATTGCGCTCGAGGAAGTGGCCCGGCTCGCCCCGGGGCTGCAGCTTGAGGACCCTGAGAGCATCGCTTTCCGCGAAAACCTTTCCTTCCGTGTCCCCGAGACCGTTCCCGTCAGCTGGAAGGCCTGAGAAATATGCAAAGCAACGAATATATCCAGTTTTTCGACGGCGGCATCGAACCCAAGCTCGAAAACCTCGGCGGCAAGGGCGCATCCCTGGTCACCATGACCTCCGCCGGCATGCCCGTCCCGCCGGGCTTTGTGGTCACCACCGCCCAGTTCGATAGCTTCATGGAGGAAGCCGGCATCACCCGCCACATCCACCAGCTCCTGGCCGATCTGGACGTGGAGGACATGAACCAGGTGGACAAGGTCTCCGCCGCCATCCGCGAGGACATCTGCTCCCGCCCCGTCCCGCAGGCCATGCGCGGGCTGACCATCACAGCCTACGAATCGCTTATGGCACGCTTCGAGGCGCCGGTTCCCGTGGCCGTCCGCTCCAGCGCCACCGCAGAGGACCTGCCGGACGCCTCCTTCGCCGGCCAGCAGGACACCTACCTTTGGCTCGACGGCGTCAAGGCTGTCACCGAGCACATCCGGCAGTGCTGGGCCTCGCTCTACACCTCCCGGGCCATCATCTACCGGCTCAAGAACAACATCCCCAACGAGGGACTCTCCATGGCCGTGGTGGTGCAGAAGATGGTCAACTCCCGGGTTTCCGGCGTCGCCATCACCATGGACCCCACCAACGGGGACCGCTCCAAGATCACCATCGATTCCTCGTATGGCGTGGGCGAGATGGTGGTCTCCGGCCAGGTCACGCCGGACAACATCCTGCTGGACAAGGTCACGCTCGCCGTCGTCAATGAACACCTCGGCGACAAGCATGCCGAACTCATCCCCGACGCCGGCGCGAAGCGCCTGGTGGAACGCGAGGTCGACGACGAACGGCGCGGCCGCCGCAGCCTCACCGACGCTGAACTCACCGCCGTCGCACAGATGGCCAAGCGGGCCGAGAAGCACTACAAATGCCCGCAGGACATCGAATGGGCGCTCGACGCCGACCTGCCGGACGGCGAAAACCTGCTCCTGCTCCAGTCCCGTCCGGAGACTGTGCACTCCTCCAAACCGGCTCCGCAAACAGCTCCGCAGCCGGTGGTTTCCGGCGGCTTCTTCAGCGGATTCAGCGGCACCCTACCCAAGCAGGCCGTTTAGCTTCCGCAGTTCCCGTCCGTCCCCGTTCCATACACCAAGGCTCACCGCTGAGCCCTATGAAAGGACCGCCATGTCCCTGAAGTCCTTCCCCAAACCCTCCGAGCTCACGGTCCCCGCGGGCGCCGAGGGCTGGGAAAAGATCTACCCCTACTATCTGGTCTTCCAGGACAAGCTCAAGGAGCAGGAAGACGCCAAATTCTGGTTCTGCGACAGCCAGCACTGGCCCACCGTCTTCAAGCCGTTTGAGACCATCGGCGGCGAATTCGCCGTCAAGTGCCTGGGCCAGTACAACGCCCGGCACCTGATGATCCCGAACGCCAACGGCATCGAGTTCCGCATCCACCTGGGCTACCTCTACATGTCACCCATCCCGGTGCCCGAGGACCAGATCGCCGCGCGCGTGCCGCTGTTCGAGCAGCGCGTGGGCCACTACTTCCAGAACTGGGAGCAGCTGCTCAAGGACTGGCACGTGAAGGTCAAGGGCACCATCGCGGAGATGGAGACCATCTCCTTCCCCAAGCTCCCGGACATGGTCCCTATGGAGGACATCACGTCCGGCAAGGGCAAGGACGGGTCCGAGAAGCTGCTGGAAAGCTACGACCGCCTCATCCAGCTCGCCTACCAGAACTGGCAGTACCACTTCGAGTTCCTGAACCTGGGCTACATCGCCTACCTGGACTTCTTCAACTTCTGCAAGCAGGTCTTCCCCAACGTCCCGGACCAGTCCATCGCCACCATGGTGCAGGGCGTGGACATGGAACTCTTCCGCCCGGACGACGAGCTAAAGGGCCTCGCCAAGCTCGCCGTCGAACTCGGGCTGCAGTCTCACTTCGGGAACACGGACGACGTCGATGCCACCCTGGGTGCCATCGCTTCCGCTTCCGGCGGGGAACGGTGGATCGCCCAGTACGAGGGCGCGAAGGACCCGTGGTTCAACTTCACCGTTGGCAACGGCTTCTACGGCCACGACAAGTACTGGAACGAACACCAGGAAATCCCGCTCGGCTACATCGCCGACTACATCCGCCGCGTGGACGAGGGCCAGGAAATCATGCGCCCCGTCGAGGCCTTGATCGTGGAACGCGACCGCATCATCGAGGAATACCGCGACCTGCTCGAAGGCGACAACCAGGCCATCTTCGACGCCAAGCGCGGCCTCGCCGCCACCGCCTACCCGTACGTGGAGAACCACAACTTCTACATCGAGCACTGGACCATGGGCGTCTTCTGGCGCAAGATCCGCGAACTCTCCCGCATGATGCACGCGGAGGGATTCTGGACCGAACCGGATGACCTGCTGTACCTGGGCCGCAACGAGGTCCGCGACGCACTCTTTGACCTGGTCACCGGCTGGGGCGTCGGCGCCAAGCCGATCGGCCCCGACTACTGGCCGGAGGAGATCGAACGCCGCCGCGGCATTGTGGACGCGTTGAAGACCGCCCGTCCCGCCCCGGCACTGAACACCCCGCCGGAGTCCATCACCGAACCCTTCACCCGGATGCTCTGGGGCATCACCACCGAGCAGGTCCAGCAGTGGCTGGGCGCCGGCGAAGCGGTGGAAGGCGGCGGACTGCGCGGCATGGCAGCCTCACCCGGCGTGGTGGAAGGCCTGGCACGCGTGGTCACCGACGCCGACCAGCTCTCCGAAGTACAGCAGGGCGAGATCCTGGTTGCCACCGTCACGGCACCGTCGTGGGGCCCGATCTTCGGCAAAATCAAGGCAACCGTCACGGACATCGGCGGCATGATGAGCCACGCCGCCATCGTCTGCCGCGAATACGGCCTCCCGGCCGTCACCGGGACCGGCTCCGCATCCACCACCATCAAAACCGGCCAGCGGCTCCGCGTTGACGGGACCAAGGGCACCGTCCAGATCCTTGACGCCGAGGATGAATTGGTTGCCACCGGACCGGGCGCCCACAGCCACAGCCATGTCTGAGCTGAATATGCCCAATGCGGAATATGGCGGCGAGGGACAGCCCGTCCGCACCGTCCTCATCACCGGGGCCGCCGGCGGGCTGGGCCGGGCGTTCGCGCTCGGCTTCGCCGGCCGCGGCTACCGGGTGGCCGTGGCGGACATCAACCTTGAGGGCGCCGAGCAGACAGCGAAACTCGTCCGCGAAGCCGGCGGCGAAGCAGCCGCTTTCGCCGCGGACGTCACCAGCGTCGAATCCACGGAGGACCTCGCGAAAAGCTGCGCTGAGTTCGGCAACGGGAGCATCGACGTCGTCCTTAACAACGCCGCGGTGTACGCGGGGGTGACCCGCAGCCCGTTCGAGGACATTGATCCGGCCGAATGGGACCTGGTGATGAACGTGAACCTCAAGGGCCCCTGGCTGGTGACCCGCGCCGCGAGTCCGTTCCTGCCCGAGGGTGGCCGCGTCATCAACCTCTCCAGCGCCACCATCTACAGCGGCTCCGAGCAGTGGCTGCACTACGTCGCCTCCAAGGGCGGCGTGGTGGCCCTGACCCGGGTCATGGCCAAGGAACTGGGCCGGCGGGGGATTACGGTCAACGCGATCGCTCCCGGCTTCACCCTCACCGAGGCCAGCTACGGGCTGATGGAAAACGCCGAGAACTACGGCGTGGACCGCGGCGCCATCAAACGCGCCAGCCAGCCCGAGGACATCGTGGGCGCTGCGCTGTTCCTCGCCGGACCGGACAGCTCCTACTACACCGGCCAGACCATGGTGGTGGACGGCGGCCGGCAGTTCATCTGACCAGCCTGCTCCTTTCACCCCAACGAACTTCAATCACAAGGAGGACCAATGCCAACGGTTCACTTCACCGACGCCGAAGGCGCCGTTCGCGACGTCCAGGGCAACGTGGGCGATTCGGTCATGGAAACTGCGGTACGCAACGGCGTTCCCGGGATCGTGGCCGAGTGCGGCGGCTCGCTGTCCTGTGCCACCTGCCACGTCTTTGTCCGGGAGGACTGCGTTTCGCAGCTCCCGCCGATGGAGGACATGGAGGACGAGATGCTTTACGGCACCGCAGTGGACCGGGAGGACAACTCCCGGCTGTCCTGCCAGCTGCGCCTGACGGATGAGATCGAACTGTTCGTCACCACCCCGGAAACCCAGGTGTAGCCATGGGCACGCAGACAGCGGCGCAGCCGGCTACTGACACAACCGGTTCCGTCCCCACGCGCACCGGCCTCCTCATCATTGGAGCCAGCCAGTCCGGGGTGCAGCTCGCGGTCTCGCTGCGGGCCCTGGGCTTCGACGAGCACATCACGCTGCTCGGCGACGAGGACCACCGCCCGTACCAGCGTCCGGCCCTGTCCAAGGAGTTCCTGCAGGGCACGGTGGAGAGCGAATCCCTGATCTTCCGCTCCAACCAGTACTGGGCCGAGCATAACGTTGAGCTGGTCAAAGGCGAATACATCGTCCGGATCGACAAGGAAGCGGACGGTTCCGGGGTGGCGCACGCGTCCTCCGGCCGTGAGTTCCCCTTCAAGCGGCTGGCCCTCACGGTCGGTGCCCGTGCCCGGAAGCTGGACATCGAGGGCGGGGATTTGGACGGTGTGCTGTACCTGCGCAACGCCGACGACGCCCTGGCGCTCAAGGCCCGGGTGGGCGACGCCACTGATGTGGTGGTGATCGGCGGCGGGTTCATCGGCCTCGAAGCCGCCTCCAGCCTGCAGAAAATGGGCAAGAACGTCACCGTGCTCGAGTTCGGTCCGCGGCTGGTTGGCCGGGCAGTGGGGGAGGAGACCGCAGAGTACTTCCTGCAGGCGCACCGCTCCCGCGGTCTGGACATTCGGCTCAACACGAGTGCTGCACGCTTTACCGCGGATGCCGCCGCAGGTGAAAAACAGACTTCAGTCGCCACCGTCGAGCTCCAGGACGGCACGGTGCTGCCCGCCCAGATCGTGCTGATCGGCATCGGCGTCATCCCCAACACCCAGCTGGCCGAACAGCTCGGCCTGGCCGTGGACAACGGGGTAGTGGTGGACCGGTTCGCGCTGGCGTCGGACGGCACCACCGTCGCCGTGGGGGACGTTGCCAATATGCCCAACCCGGTCCCGGGCTCCGAGCCGGGTGAGCGGATCCGGCTGGAAAGCGTCAACAACGCCATCGAACACGCCAAGGTAGCCGCGTACTCGCTTACCGGCCGGCGCGAGGAATACGCAGGCATTCCATGGTTCTGGTCCAACCAGGCCGATCTCAAACTCCAGATCGCCGGCCTCTGCAACGGCTACGACCAGACCGTGCTCCGGCGCGACGAGGAACGCGGGAAGTTCAGCGTCCTCTACTACCGCCAGGGCCGGATCATCGCCGCGGACTGCGTGAATGCGCCGCTGGACTTCATGGCAGTGAAAAACGCACTGGCCAAGGGACAGAACATTCCGGCCGACGCCGCAGCGGATACTGCCACGCAACTCAAGACCATCACCACGGACAGCTGACTGCACTCAGACAGTATGCTGGCCCACCCGAAGGAGCATTATGAGCACCCCCAAGACTCCGGTCGCCGAGGCCCGGACCGGCGCTGCCGATCCGGCCGCTGACGCCCTGGCCTCTGACATGCTGGCCGAGGCGTTCGCCGCCGAGTACAGCGTCCGCCCCGTTCCGGCTGCAGGACCGGTGGACACGACGGCCATCTGCAACACCCCCGCAGCGCTTGGGGAGCTCGACGCGCTCTGGGAAGCCGTTGTCCACGAGACCCGGACGCGCGGCAACGATATCCACCTGCCCATCTCGCTCGCCTTCGCCGAACGGCTCTGCCGTGCCTACCCCGACGCCGACGCCGAGCTGGTGCGCATCGCCACCCTGCTGCACGACACCGGCTGGGCCCACGTGGATGAATCCCGGATCATCTCCGAAGGCTTCTCCGGTGACTGGCGCAAAGCCGCCATCCGCTACGAGCATGAGCAGCAGGGCTGCGAGGTGGCGCGCCGGGTGCTGCCGGGTCTGGGCTATTCACCGGAGTTTGTGGAAAGCGTATGTGAAATCATCGACGGCCATGACACCCGCCTGGTAGCCCGGTCCCTGGAGGACGCCTTGATGCGCGACGCCGACAGGCTGTGGCGGTTCGACCGCGCGGGGATCGCCCTGGCGTCCTCGTGGTTTGCGATGGACCCGGCCACCTACACCGACAGGCTGGCCACCGAAATCGTGCCCGAACTCATCACCCAGGCGGCCGTGGACATGGCCACGGCAGATCTCGGCCGTTCCAACGCCCTGCTGAAGACGGCGGTGATCCGATGACCTCCGCCACGCATGACGCGCACATCAGCGACGCTGCCGCCCATGGCGCCCCTGCCCTGGCTGCCCGGACCGCGCTATCGCTGCCGCACACCCATGTGGACACGATCTTCGTCGACGGCGCCTGGCAGGCCTCGCGGGGCACCGGCCGGAACCCGGTCACCGACCCCGCTACCGGCGAAGTCTGGGGCTCCGTCCCGGACGGCACTCCGGAAGACGTGGACGCCGCCGTCGGCTCCGCCCAGCGCGCATTCCAGGGGGAGTGGCCCCGGCTGACCCCCTCTGAGCGGGCAGCCTACCTGATCCGGATTGCCGAGGAGGTGGAGAAGCGGGCCGAGGAGCTGTCGCTGACCAACTCCCGGGAAAACGGCTCGCCGGTGTCCGAATCCGCCGGTGCTGCCGCCAACGCGGCGGGTATTTTCCGCTACTTTGCAACGCTCACCGAATACCTGGAGCGGGAAGACGTCCGCCCCTTCCCGCGCGGCGGCGGCGAATCCGTTGTCCGGCGCGACCCCCTGGGTGTGTGCGCTCTGATCGCGCCGTGGAACTTCCCCATCAACCTGGTGGTCATCAAACTCGCGCCGGCACTGCTTGCCGGCTGCACCGTGGTGATCAAACCGGCGTCGCCCACGCCGCTGTCCATCCGGGTGATCATCGACGCCGTCGCGGCGGCCGGGGTGCCCGCAGGCGTGGTCAACCTGGTCACCGGTTCCGGCCGGCTGGGGGATGTGCTGGTGAAGCACCCCGGCGTCGCCAAGGTGGCGTTCACGGGTTCGACGCCGGTGGGCCGGAAGATTGCCGCGGCCTGCGGTGAGCTGCTGCGCCCTGTCACCCTGGAGCTGGGCGGGAAGTCCAGCGCGATCGTGCTGCCCGACGCTGATCTGGACGCCATGTCCGAGGTGCTGATCCGGTCCTCCATGCGCAACACCGGCCAGACCTGCTACATCTCCACCCGCATCCTTGCCCCTGCGAGCCGCCATGACGAGGTGGTGGACATGGTCACTGCCACCATCGCCGCCGGTAAACAGGGTGATCCGCTGGAGCCCGACACCGTCTTTGGCCCCTGCGCCACGGAGTCCCAGTACCGGACCGTGCTGGAGTATGTGGAATCGGGGCTGGCCGAGGGGGCCCGGGCAACCACCGGCGGCCGTGCTGCGTCTCTGGGCGGCGGGCTGGAGCAGGGCTATTTCGTCGAGCCCACGGTGTTTGCCGACGTCACGCCGGACATGCGGATCTCCCGGGAAGAGATCTTCGGGCCGGTGATCACCATCCTGAAGTACGACACCGTCGATGAGGCCGTGGCACTCGCCAACAACACCGAGTTCGGCCTGGGCGGGCTGGTGTTCGGCTCTGATCCCGACGCGGCGCTTGCCGTGGCGGACCGGATGGATACCGGCTCAGTGGGCCTGAACTTCTTCGCGTCCAACCATGCCGCTCCGTTCGGCGGCCGGCACGACTCCGGCCTTGGGACTGAGTACGGGATTGAGGGTCTGAACGCCTACCTGAGCTACAAGTCCATCCACCGCAAGGCCTGAAAACTCCAACACGGGGTCAAGAAACTCCAACGCGGGGTCACTAAACGCCCAATCCGAGGCCAGAATCGGGCGCGGAGTGACCCCGCGTTGCTTCTGGGGGCGGTGCTCAGGCCGGTGCAGCTCTCAGTCCGTTGGGGTGGGCGCCGCGACCCGGGCTCGACGACCCGGACGCACAATGAACGACGGCGGCCCCCCATGGCCGGCCGCCGTCGTTCATTCAACTCCTGGGCGAGCCGTAAAGCGCTCGCGTTCCGCTTCCTACGGTGCGGAGGATGCGGTGGTGTAGGCCTGCTGGATCACGGAACCCCAGTACGGACCGTACATTTTGGTCGATTTGCTGCCGTAGCCGTAGCTGTTGATCGAGTTCTGGTACCCGCTGGAGCTGGTGCCGATGAACCAAGGGCCGCCTGAAGAGCCGCCGGTCATGTTGCAGGGGATGCCCTGGGAGTTGAACTGGGGGTTGTAGGGATCGTTGGTGGCCGTGCCGGTGCAGCTCTTCAGGGATTCCCCGTTGAACGGCGTGGCTGCGGGATAGCCGAATGCCTTGTAGGCGAGGCCGCGGGCCGCGTTGAACTGCACGCTTGAGGCTCCGACGACGTCGGCGAGGTTGCGGCCGTTCAGCTGGGACATGACGGCGAACCCGGTGTCGTACCGCATGTCGCCTGAGGAACTCCACTGGGTGGGGGTGTAGAGGGCTTTGGCTGTCCACTGGCCGTAGGGCGCTGCGCCGTTGAGGTAGGCAGGAACAAACGTGAACCGTGTTGCGAAGGCGCCGGGGCCTTCGTTGAGGCAGTGACCGGCGGTGGCGACGGTGTTCTTGTTGGTGGAGGCGACCGAGTTTCCCGAGCAGACGTAGTTAGTTCCGCCAAGGGTGAAGAAGACCTTGCCAATGTGCGGCACGGGGCTTTCGCTGGAGTTGGCCTTCTGCTGCACCTGCGGGGCGGAACCCTGGACCTTGCTCTCTGCTGCGGGGGCCTCACGTTCCTCGACGTCTGCCTTGTTGGTTTTTTGCCGGTCCAGTGCCTTCTTCGCCAGGACATCCCCGGGAATCGCCGCGCGCATTCGCTCCGGCGTCCAGTAGCCCGCGTCCGCGGAGTCGGCGACTTTTGAGCTGCTGACGCCGCGGGATTCGTCGTTGTCCGGTGCGGGGGGCGCGGCGGCGGCTCCTCCCGCCGAGCAGAGGGCGAGCAACGCTGCTGCTGAGAGGCTCATGAGGCTTGTGGCCAGAGTCCTGGTAATTGTCATAGTTTCCTCTTCGGACGCATGCAGCGGATCTAGATGTGATCCGCTGGGGGATGGTAAGAATTTAGTCGGCTATGACAATTTTGTAAACAGAAATACAAATCTGTTGTTTGCCGCTTTGCCGCCTCGAATATCGGCCGACCGCACTGGCTGCGCTTAACCGGAGCAGGTCCGGCCGGTGTTGCCACCGGCCGGACCTGCTTGCCCAATGTTGGATTAGTCCACGTGGTTGGACAGGGCCACCAGAACCCCGGCGGTGGCGAAGTACTTGTTGCTGCCGAGATCGCGGACGGTCTTAATCCCCAGACCGGCGAGGAGTTCGGCGTGCTTTTCCGTGAGGCCGGCCAGGGCCGACGGCGGAGCGTCGAGAACTTCCTCCAGGCTCAAGTTCTCAAAGCTCTTGTCGAGTTTCTTGCCCAGCTCAATTGAAACGGCCATGATCATCCTTTGCTCGAACAAACCAACAGTCATAACCCGGCAGCTTTGCCTGGTCGTCAGGATCCGGGATGTTTGCCGGACCTTTGTTGGCAAGGCTAGCCCAGGGTTCGCGGGCGGGGCAGGATTTCCGGGCGTTTTCTCAGGGACGTGACTCCTCGCGTCCCGGCATGGCTTGTCCTTGGGGTGCGCGGGCGATGTCCTGAATCCGCTCAGTAGCGGCCCAGCTGGCGAGCAGGCGGAGGCGTTCATCGGACGGGGAACCGGGGAGGGCGGGGTAAACCGTCAGGGTGAAGCCGGGGTCTTCGGCCAGCTCCATTGCCTCGTAAAAGAGCTCGAGTTCCCCCACTACGGGGTGGCGAAAGACTTTGGTGCCTGCATAGTGGCGCCTAACGTTGTGGGCAGCCCAGCGGGACCGGAATTCCCCGCTCCGCATCGAGAGCTCGGCCACGAGGTCGGACAGCCGCTTATCCAAGGGGTTCCGCCCGCTCTGCGTGCGCAAGATGGCGACGTTGGTGTCGGCAGCCAGCTCCCAGTTGGGATAGAACTCCCGGGCTTTAGGATCCAGGAAGATGAAGCGGGAATGATTGGCCGGGCGTGCGGGTCTGCGGTACATCTCTGAGTAGAGAGCGTAGGCCAGCTGGTTCGCCGCCACGATATCCATGTGATGGTTGCCTATGAATGCCGGGGCTCCCGTCATGGAATCAAGCATGAACTGCAGGGCAGGGCGCACGGCCCCGCTCTGGAGGGGACGCCGCTGGGTTTTGCTTGCCGGGCCGGAGGCGCGGGCGAGGTTGTAGAGGTGTTCCCGCTCGGCCTGATCGAGGTTCAATGCCCTGGCGATGGCGTCGAGGACGCTTTCCGAGGTGCCGGCCAGGTTTCCGCGCTCAAGCTTGGTGTAGTAATCCACGCTGACGCCCGCGAGCATGGCGACCTCTTCGCGGCGCAAGCCGGGGACCCGCCGTCGTCCGCCAAAGAGCGTCAGCCCCGCCACTTCCGGAGTGATTTTGGCACGTCGCGATGCGAGAAACTCGCGGATTTCCGTCCTGTTATCCACTCATCCACGCTACCCCGGAGTGCGTGGGCTGAGGGAGGTACTGCCAGAACCCGGATAAGCAGAGCCCTCGCTGGAACTGTCGGGACCGTGTTGCATGGAAAGCGAAACCACACCTGACCCATGAACGGAGCCCTTATGACCGCCATCGACACTCCGACGCCCGTCCGGCAGCAGACCGTCGGCCGTCCCCTGGCGATCGTCCTGGGCCTGCTGACAATTTTCGGGCCGATCTCCATGGACCTGTACCTGCCTGTCCTTCCGGCGCTCACTGCCGGCTTTCAAAGCACGACGTCGGCGGCCCAGTTAACCATCACGGCCTGTCTGCTCGGCCTGGCCATCGGCCAAGTGATAGCCGGGCCGCTTTCGGACCGCTTGGGCCGACGGACACCGCTGCTCATCGGCGTCCTTGCCTACACGCTCACATCTGCACTTTGCGCGGTCAGCCCGACCATCGAAACCCTTATCATTGCCAGGTTCGTCCAGGGGCTGGCAGGCGCTGTCGGCATTGTGATCGCGCAGGCTGCCGGGCGGGACGTCTACTCGGGCGGCAAGCTGCTTCGGTACTACGCCCGCCTGACGGTGCTCGGCGGACTTGCGGCGATCATCGGCCCCGTCATTGGCGGGCAACTCGCAACCGTGGCGGATTGGCGCGGAGTCTTCCTGTTCCTTGCCGCGGTGGGTGTGGCCATACTGCTGACCTCGGCGGTGATCTTCAAGGAGACCCTGCCCGCTGACCGGCGAGTGGCCGGTGGCTTCGTGCACACGCTGAACGACTTCCGCCGGCTGCTCGCCGACCGGGTGTTCGTTGGTGCGGTGCTGATCACCGGCTTCACGTACTCGGCAATCTTCGCGTACCTAAGCGGAGCCACCTACATCCTGCAAGGCATGTACGGACTCTCCCCGCAGGGTTACTCGCTCGCATTCGGCCTGAATTCCCTCGGCTTTATGATCTTCGGATTCATCGCGGGGCACCTGGGCGAGCGGTGGTCCGAACGGGGAACGCTTACCGTTGGGCTGATCCTGACTGCGTCCGGCGCCCTGGGTTTGCTCGCGACCGCACTCCTGCACCTGCCCCTGACCGCCATCGTCCTGTCCCTGTTCACGATGGTCAGCGGCGTGGCCGTCACCAGCCCGCCGGCGACGTCGCTTGCGCTGAAGGAATATCCGGACATCGCCGGCACGGCCTCCTCGCTGCTCGGGCTGGCCCGGTTCGCCTTCGGCGGCCTCGCCGCGCCCCTGGTCGGCATCGGCGGCGCCAACGATGCGGTTCCCTTCGGGACGGTCTGCTGCGTTGCAGCAGCGGCTGCGGCTCTTTGCCTGGGGCTGGTCAGGGGGCGGCAACCACACGCCGGGCCGCAAATCCCGTGAGCACTGCCACGGTGGCCGCCATCAGCAGTCCCGCCAGCGGATAGACGGCGAACAACACCGGTACCGGGGTGGTTTCGTCAATGAAAGGGGACGGCGCGAAGGTCCATAGGAGGCCGACGGCCCAGGCGCCGGCGTTGACCGGGATCCAGAAAGCTGTGCGCCTGTAGGGGACCAGCCGCCGCAAGACCAGCCACTGGAGCGTCGGGATCGACAGCAGCAGGGCGGACCCAAGCACGGCGACAAGAACGAGCACTCCGGGCGAGGCGAAATCGATGCCGCCCAGCGTGCTGGGGAGCATCCCGATCGACCAGGCGACGGCTGCCCCCGCCGTCGTCGCGAGTATCCAGCGCGCCCGGGGAACCGTCGGTCCGAATCCGACAGACTGGCCGAATCCCAGGAGGCAGCCCTCGCATGCGCCGGCCAGCACCATGGAGGGATAAACGACGCCGGCCGGCGCGGCGAGGAGGGCCAGGATGCCGAGCGCGGTGGCGGGGATGGCAAACCCCGCGGCTTCCGCAAGGGTCACGGACACGAACCAGCGGCGGAGGAAGGCGTCTGCGGCCACGTCAGGTGGCGCGGTCCACTGCCGCCAGGATGGCCTGGCCGAGCTCGGCCGGTTTGGTGAACTGGGGCCAGTGGCCGGTAGGCAGGTCAACGAATTCGACGTCGCGGATGCGGGCCAGCTCGGCAGTGAAGGGGTGGCCGGCGTCAATCCATTCCTGCAGCAGCGACGACGGGAACTGGCAGGAAATGACAGTTGCCGGGACCTCGTACCGGCGGACGTCATGAAGGCGCTGCTTGCCGTAGGCCACACCCTTGGGCTCTGGGATGGCGCGGGCGCGGAAAGCTTCGCGGAGGTCGTCGGTGAGATCCACCAGATCAGCTTCCTCGAAGCCGTCCCATGGGGGGAACGGGACGTCGTCGCCGTGTGCCGGCAGCTGGTCATTGATGACGCCCCCTTCACCCAGGGGTCCGCTGTCCACGTAGATGTTCCGCGCCACGCGGTCGGGCCGCGCGTCCGCCACCCCGTGGATGACCGCACCGCCACCGGAGTGCCCCACCAGGACAGCTTGTCCTTCGAGGGCATCCACAGCCTTGACGACGGCGTTGATGTGGTCCTTGAGGGTGATGCCGGCCCGCTTTGCGTCCTTCGATTCAAGGCCGGGGAGGGTGAGCGGATGGGGCGTGTGGCCAGCAGCCTCCAGGGCCGGCGTCACCTTCTCCCACGATGAGGCGTCCAACCAGAAACCGGGTACCAGGATGATGTCCATGACGGCACCCTACTCCGCGGCACTGACAGCGGGTAGGGCCGGTCGGCCGGGGTGCATCGGCGTTGGATCTCCGCACGCACCGGCGGACTGGCCCTTTCCGCGAAACAGGAGAATAATAGTTAGCAGGACTAATTAGCACTGCTAACAATATTGCAGGGAGAGCCGAAGGCCCGATGACCACGACCAACCAGATGAACCCCGAACTGCATGACACCATCCAGCCGGACGTCCTGGCGATCGATCTTCGGACTGCTGTGATGCGCACGTCCCGCAGGCTTCGCATTGAGGCAACAGGGGATGTGATCACGCCGGGCCAGTACACGGTCCTCGCCCACCTCCGCGTCAAATCCCAGACCCTCCGCGAACTGGCTGAGCAGGAACACGTGCAGGCGCCGTCGATGACCCGGATCGTCAATGCGCTCACGGACCAGGGATTCGCGTCCCGGTCCCCCCATCCGGAGGACGGCCGCCAGATCCAGGTGAGCATCACGCCGGCCGGTGAGGCCGTACTGGCCGAGGCCCGCAGCCAGCGGACGGCATGGCTGGCCCAACGCGTCGCCGGGCTCAACGATGAGGACCGGCGCACCCTCAGCCGGGCCGCGCACATCATGCAGGAGCTGAGCGCCCGATGAGTGCGATGTTCCGGGCACTCGAAAACCGCAACTACAGGCTGTGGGCGGGCGGGGCGCTCGTGTCCAACATCGGAACCTGGATGCAGAGGATCGCCCAGGACTGGCTTGTGCTGACCGTTCTCACGGACAATTCAGGCACCGCCGTCGGCATCACCACAGGACTTCAGTTCCTGCCGATGCTCCTGCTGGGTCCGTATGCGGGAGTGCTCGCGGACCGCTACCGCAAACGCGTGATCCTGGTGTGGGCGCAGTCAGCCATGGGTCTGATTGGCCTGCTGGTAGGAATCCTGGTGCTGACCGGGACGGCGCAGCTGTGGCAGGCCTATCTGGCGGCTCTGTGCCTCGGACTGGCCAGCGCCATTGACGGACCGGCGCGCCAGGCGTTCGTCTCCGAACTGGTGGGTCAGAAACACGTCGCCAATGCAGTGGCGCTGAACTCGGCGTCGTTCAACACGGCACGGCTCACCGGCCCCGCCGTCGCCGGCCTGCTCATCTCGTGGATCGGCACCGGGCCGGTGTTCCTGCTCAACGCGGCCAGCTTCGCCGCAGTCCTCCTTTCGCTGTGGCGGATCAGGACCTCGGAACTTGCCCCTTCCACGCCGGCTGTCCGCGGCAAGCATCAGGTGGCAGACGGACTGCGCTACGTCCGTCAGCGTCCGGACCTGGTGCTCATCCTCGTCATGGTGGGGATCCTGGGTGCCTTCGGCATGAACTTTCCCATCATCAACGCCCTGATGTCGACGGCGGAATTCGGGATGGGTGCGGGCGAATTCGGGCTCCTGGGTTCTGTCATGGCTATCGGGACGCTGGCGGGAGCACTTCTTGCAGCACGCAGGTCCGGTCCGCGGATCCGGTTCATGCTCGGCGGCGCCCTGGCCCTGGGCCTGTTCACGCTGATAGCCAGCGTTTCGCCGTCATTCTGGCTCTATGCAGCCGTCCTTATTCCGGTGGGCCTGGCCGCCATCACCTTTCTGAACAGCTGCAACACCAGCATCCAACTGTCGGTGGATCCGCAATTCCGGGGGCGCGTTCTCGCGCTGTACCTTGCAGTCCTGCAGGGCGGCACCGCCCTGGGCGCACCGCTGATGGGGTGGATCGGCACCGAGTTCGGCGCACGCTGGTCAGTGGCCGCCGGCGGTACGGTGGTGCTGCTGACCGGCCTGATCTCCGTGATTGTGGTCAGCAGGAGGAGCAGGCTGACATTTCCGCAGCAACTTCGGACTGTGATGGTGCGCAAGCGCTCACTCAACCGGCGTGCTGAGGGCCCGGAGGGCGCGGGCCAGGCCGAGGGAATTTCATGAACGTACGACGGCGGGGACCTCCCGCCGTCGTACGTTCCTGTACCACGCGAAAACCTGTCCGAGCCCCAGAGTCCTCAGTAAACTGGACCGCATGACCGAGCATAAACCGGTCCCTTCCCAGGCCACGGAGGCCGCCCCCGCCGCCGCCGCCGCGGTCGACGCGTCTGTCCGCGGTCCGGCGCAGCGGTCCCGCACGTTCGCCGGCATCCTGATGAACACCGGCGTCGCCAACATCACCACCAGCTACCTGTGGTTCGCCCTGACCTTCTGGGTGTACCTGGAGACGCGCAACGTGATCGCCACCGGAGTGATCGGCGGTGCATACATGCTCCTGATTGCCCTTTCAAGCATCAGCTTCGGCACCTTCGTGGACCGCTACCGCAAGCTGGCCGTGATGCGCTTTGCCGCCGGCTTCACCCTGGTGATGTTCGTGCTGTCCGGGGTCCTGTTCCTGCTGACACCTGCGGCGCTGATGCTGGACCTCACCCAGCCGTGGTTCTGGTTCCTCACCCTGATCATCCTGATCGGTGCGGTGGTGGAAAACATGCGCAACATCGCCCTGTCCACGACGGTCACCATCCTCATCGAGCCGGACCGGCGGGACAAAGCCAATGGTCTGGTGGGCATGGTCCAGGGATTGATGTTCATTATCACCTCAGTGCTGTCCGGGCTGTCCGTCGGGCTGCTGGGGATGGGCTGGACGATCGTCGTCTCGTTGGTGCTCACGGCACTGGCCTTCGCCCATCTGCTGACCCTGCGGATGCCCGAAGAGGTGCGCGCCGCCGCCACGGACGCGCAGGGCGGGTTCGACCTTCGCGGCTCCCTCGCCGCGGTGCTGGCCATTTCCGGCCTGTTCGCACTGATCCTGTTCTCCACGTTCAACAACTTCATCGGCGGCGTCTACATGGCACTGATGGATCCGTATGGCCTGGAGATGTTCCCGGTGGAGGTGTGGGGGGCCGTCTTTGCGCTCGGCTGCACAGGGTTCATCATCGGCGGCGCACTGATCGGCAAGTTCGGGCTGGGGTCCAACCCGTTGCGCACCATGCTCATCGCGGTCATCGCGATGGGGGCACTGGGGGCGGTGTTCACGCTGCGGGAGTGGGCCTGGCTGTACGTCGCGGGCATCTGGTTGTATCTGGTCCTGGTGCCTTTCGTGGAGGCTGCCGAGCAGACGGTCATCCAGCAGGTGGTGCCCTTGCCCCGGCAAGGCCGCGTGTTCGGATTCGCCATGGCGTTCGAATCGGCGGCGGCGCCGGTCACCGCGTTCCTCATCGCACCGATTGCCCAGTTCTGGATCATCCCGTACGCGCGGTCCGCCGACGGCGCCGCGCAGCTCGCCCCGCTGCTGGGCGAGGGCGTTTCCCGCGGCATCGCCCTCGTGTTCCTGGTAGCCGGGATTATCATGATCATCGCCGCGCTGCTGGCTTTCCTGACCCCGGTCTACCGCCGCGTCTCGGAGTCCTATGCGCGGGCCGCTGCAGAGGCGGCGGAGAACCGCACGACGGCGGAACCTTAGTCAGCTTGCGGAACCGAATTAGCCTACGCGGGGCGGGGCGGTGCTGCCGCGCACCACCATTTCCGTGGCCAATTCCAGGGCAGCCGGCGAGGCCGGTCGGTGCTGGTCGAACTGTTCCGTAAGCATGCTCACAGCCATGGACGCCAGCTGGGCCAGGGGCTGCCGGACCGTGGTGAGGGGCGGCGATGTCAGGGCTGCCTGGGCAATATCGTCAAAACCCACCACGCTCAGATCCGCCGGAATCTTCAGCCCGCGCCCGGTGGCTGCGTTCATGACGCCCAGGGCCTGCAGGTCATTCGCTGCGAATATCGCCGTGGGAGGCTCCGGCAGGTCGAGAAGATCCCCGCCGTGGCGGACGCCCGCTTCGATGCTGAAGTCGCCGTCGCGCACCAGCTCCTGAAATACCGGCAGTCCCGCTTCGTGCAGTGCGGCGGCGTACGCGGCATACCGTGCCCGGCTGTGTCCGGACCCGTGGCCCCGGCCGGTGATGATGCCGATCCGGCGGTGGCCCAGTTCCAGCAGATGGCCCACCGCGGCGAGGGCTCCGGAGAACGACGCCGGGCTGACGCTGGGGATGGTGAGCCCCTCCGTGCCTTCCGGGTCAACGGCGACGGCGGGGATATTGAGGCTGCGGAGGGTGGTCACCAGCCGGGAACCGCGGCGTGGAGCCAGGAGCACCACGCCTGCCAGCCGGTTGGCGGAGGACTCCCGGAGTTTCCGCCAGGACTCGGCAGTGGCGTGTTCGGCCCGCGTGTAAACGATCGAGTAGCCCAGCCTGGCGGCGGCATCCTCGGCCCCGGCCATAATCTCCAGCACCCACGGGGAATCGAAGTTGTTGACTACCAGCTGCAGCAGGCCGGGCTGGTCCGCTGGCACATTCCGTTTGGTGTAGTCCAGCTCCTCGAGCGCCTGGCGGACCTTGGCGCGCGTGGCTTCGGAAACATGCGCCCGACCGTTGAGGACCTTGGATACGGTGGGGACCGAGACTCCTGCCGCGGCGGCCACATCTGCGATCTTGGGGCGCGGAGTGGCGGTCAAAAGAGCAGTCCTTGGGGTCATCGGGAAGCGGCGGCGAGATGCGCGGCAAATGCCCGGCGGACCGGCGCAGTCTCAACCCGCACGGGACCAACGATAACACTGCCGCTTTCCGGTGATCCCAACGGCGAAGCCGTGAAGATTCCCAGTTCAGCGCCGATCCATTTGCCTTCCACCACCTCGAAGTTCCACCCCTGGACTTCCCAGGGGTCAGTCCGCCCGGCACGCCACGCGAACGTGGAGCGCGGGGTGCCGTCCGTGCGGATCTGCAGTTCGATCCTCGCCCCCGTCAACGGGACGGGCCGGCCCAGCGGCAGCTCGTGCGGGGAATCGCCGCCCGTGCCGCTCCCGAGGATGTAGCCGTCGGCGGTTTTGGTGATCCCGAGCCATGCATACCGCTGCCCGAGGACGATGACGCCGGCCCGCGTACCCACCGGAACACCGTCCAGTTCCAGCGTGGTGGTGAACACGGACGGCGTGCCGGGCAGGATCTGGCCCAGTACGTTGGGCAGCTCACGAAGGTTCCCGGGATCGTTGGCCTGCGGACACAGCACCAGCTGCCCGCCGCCGGGCTGGCGTGACCAAGAATCCACAGGGTTCGCCTGCCAGTGCCATTGCGGCCCCAGCCCGGGGGATTCGAAGGTGTCGCCGGCGGGCGGCGCCGCTTCTTTGATCACTGTTCCGGCCGGGTAAGGGTGGCTGGCCACGGGAGTCCCCGGGCCGCCGTCGTCCGCCGGTGTTCCCATCCACGGCCAGCCATCCGCGCCCCAGCCCATCGGCTGGAGGTGGACCACCCGGCCGTAGGGGCCGCGGTCCTGGAAATGCAGGAACCAGTCCTGGCCCTCGGGCGTGGTGACCCAGGCGCCCTGGTGGGGGCCGTTGACCTGGGAACTTCCCTGTTCCAGCACTTTGCGCCCTTCATAGGGGCCGAACGGGGATTGGGAGCGGAAAACCGACTGCCAGCCGGTGGCCACCCCGCCCGCGGGCGCGAAGATCCAGTACCAGCCATCGCGTTTGTAGAACTTGGGTCCTTCCAGTGTGGTGTAGCCGGGGAGGTCCGTCCCGTTGATCACGTGGGTGCCGTGGTCCAGGAGCCGGTCCGCGTCCGGGCTCATGCGGTGGACCGTCAGCCGGTTTTTGACGCCCACCCGGCTGTGCGCCCAGCCATGGACAAGGTAGGCCTCGCCGTCGTCGTCCCAAAGCGGGCACGGATCGATGATTCCACGCCCGGCGTACAGCAGGTGCGGCCTGGTCCACGGCCCTTCGGCGCGTTCGGCGCTGAGGACAAAGATGCCGTGGTCCGGGTCCGGGTAGAAGATCCAGAAACGGCCGTTGTGGTGGCGCAGGGCAGGCGCCCACACCCCGCTCCCGTGGCGCACCAGCGAGTAGTGGCTGCCCTGCGGCAGTTCGGCGAGGGCGTGGCCGGCGTGTTCCCAGTCCACGAGATTCCCCGATTTCAGGACGGGCAGCCCGGGAACCCGGTTGAAGCTTGAAGCGATGAGGTAGTAGGTGCCGTCCACCTGCACCGCATCAGGGTCCGGCCAGTCGCCGTTGAGGATGGGATTGGAGTAGAGGGGGGTGATCCGGGTTGTCATGGTGTCCTGTCGGATGTGCCGGGGCTGCTGGTTCGTGGGTGGTGCCGGAGAAGTTCAAGGGCGCGGGCTGCCGTGGGCACGGGGCCGTCGTGGATCACGGCGTGCAGGCTGAGCCTGAGCGGGTGGCTGCGGTCCGCCTGTGCCGCATCCGACCATGCAACCGCCGGTCCTGCCCCCAGGTAGCCCTCTGCCCTGATGAACCACGGGAGCGGGAAATCGGGGTCCTGGGCTAGGACAACGCTGACCGGCGCGCCATCGATGTGCATGGTGACCGAGAGCCACGGCGACCTTGACCCGTGGGCGGCGTCTGCGCCGCTGCCCGCGGCGGACAGGATGTGCGGATCCCCGGTTCCCCGCGGAAATCTCCAGAAGATTCCGCCGTACCCGGCGCCTGCCCTGCCCTTGACGGCCGACGACGACACCAGCAGCTGCTCGACGCCCGCCGCCGGGAAAATCACCGATGCCAGGGAAAGGCTCCAGCTTCCGGCTTCAGGGTGGACGAAGCGCTCGATGCGCCGCTGCTCAACGGCGAGCTCGTTGTCCGATTCCGACCGCCAGGAGACGCCGCCCTCTTCTGTTGCGCCCGTTTCGTTCTCGGATGATTGCCAGCCCTGGGTGAGTTGCCGGCCGTGGTTGGCCAGGAGCATGGGGCCGGTGGCGGCGGTGAAGGTGGACCCGCCCCAGAAGTTGGTTCCGTTGACGTCGGAGAAGGCAACGGACAGGCCCAGGTGATGCGGGTGGTCCGCCGGCCCGGCCTCGGTCACGGTTGCGCCCGCGAGGGAACGCACCGGATGGAGGAACGGGCGGGGCGAGCTGGTGGCGGGCTGCCGCAGGGTAGTGACGTGGGTCGCAAGCTGCTGCCCGGAGTCTGCAGGGCCGCGAGGTGCTTCCGCCGGGAGCGCGTGGGTGGCCACAAGACCTCCTGTTGGTTGGTGACCGGTGATGTGGGGATTAGCATAGCCATCACAGAAATCTTCGGCAAGTAGTACAGAAAGTTTCTGTGCTAGTTTTGCTGATTGCCTTCAAAAAATTGTGTTGACAGTCACAGTGGTTTGTTGCTAGAAATCGTTTACTCACTTTTTCTGATAGCTGCAAGCAGATCTCACACCGTGGAGTGAAGTTAGTGGTTTGCTTCAGAAACTTTCCTGCCTCCGAGGCGCTCTTTAAGCCGCCAGGAGGCAGCCCGGACATCCCTAGAGAGGCGTCATTCGATGAAGAAGACAGCGAACACCCGCATCCCGCGCAGAATCATCCTGGGAGCAGCGATCACCGCGGCTGGCCTTGCCCTGAGCGGCTGCGGCGGAGCATCCACGCCTTCGGCAGGCGGCAACGTGGAACTGAACTTCGTCTACTGGGGTGATTCCAACCGCGCCAAGATGACCGACGCCGCCATCAAGATCTTCGAGGAGAAGAACCCGGGGATTACGGTCAAGAGCGAATACCAGGACAGCGGTCCCTACGCGGACAAGCTGGCAACCCGGTTCGCCGGCGGCAATCCCCCCGACGTGCTGAACATGGCCAACCGGACCCTGCTGGAATACGCCCAGCGCGGCACACTTGCAGACCTGAAGACACTGCCGGAGATCGATCTGGCCAAGATTCCCGGAACCATCCAGAGCCGCGGCGAGGTGGACGGCAAACTGTACGGCCTGGCCACCGGCGTCAACCTCATCGGCATGGTGGTGAACAAGACCATCACGGACCAGGCCGGCGTCACCATCCCGGATGACAAGACCTGGAGCTGGGAGGACTACGCCAAGTTCGCCACCGAGGTGTCGCAGAAGACCGGCGGAAAAATCTACGGTGCCGGGTATGACGTCGCCACCGAAACGGGCCCCATCCTGTTCGCCCGGCAGCGCGGCGAGGACTTCTACACCAAGGACAACAAGCTCGGCGTGAGCGAGGAAACCATCCGCGAATGGTTCCAGTACAGCGTGGACCTGCGCCAGGCCGGCGGCTACCCGCCCGCCGGATTCTTCGAGCAGATCGGCGGTTCGCCCGCGCAGTCCTACCTCGCCAAGGGAACTGTCGCCTCCCAGATCATTCCCATCAACAACTTCAAGGGCTACAACGAGGCCTCCGGCGGGAACCTGGTCCTGCTGCGGATGCCCGGTGAGACCACTGAAAAGCGCCGCGGTTATTCCGCGGATCCCAGCATGCTCTGGTCCGTTGCCGCAAAGTCGAAGCACCCCAAGGAAGCCGCCAAGCTGCTGAACTTCCTGATCAACGACGTCGATGGCGCCGCCCAGACCCTGACCCAGCGCGGTGTGCCCATCAACCCGGACGTGACCGAGGCCATCCTGTCCAAGCTGGGGCCGGATGACACCAAGTTCGTTGAGATGGTGGCTGACATCCAGAAGGACGACCTGCCGCCCGCCTATGTCTACCCCAAGGGCGCCAGCGTGGTTGCGGACACCCTCAAGCAGCTCGGCACCGAAGTCGAATTTGGCCGCATCACCCCGGCAGACGCAGCAAAGACCTTCCTCGAGAAGAGCAATGCCGCCATCAACAAGTAGCCGCCCCGCGCTCAGACACCCAGCCAAGCAGATAGGAGCCTGACACCATGTCAGTGCTGACCAAGCAGGCCTCCGGCGCTGCCGCCACCCTCGCAGCGCCGGGGCGGGGCAAACCGAAGCGGGGCCCCTCCCGGCGCACCAACCAGCGCTCGGGCTACCTCTTCCTGTTGCCGTGGTTCCTCGGCATGCTCTTTACGATCATCCCGTTCTTCGCCTCGCTGTACCTGGCCTTCACGGACTACAACCTCTTCACCGAGCCGAACTTCGTGGGGCTGGCCAACTTCCAGGCCATGTTCGAGGACCCCCGGCTCCTGCAGTCCCTGAAGGTCACGTTCATCTACACCTTCGTCTCTGTGCCGATCTCGCTGGCCATCGCGCTGCTGGTGGCACTGGTCCTGAACCGCGGACTCAGCGGCCTCTCGATCTACCGGTCCGTGTACTACCTGCCGTCCCTGCTGGGTGGCAGCGTGGCGATCGTGATGCTGTGGCGCTACATCTTCGGCAACGACGGAATCGTCAACGGATTCCTGGGCTGGTTCGGCATCCAGGGACCGGCCTGGGTCACCGACCCCGAGTTTGCCTTGAGCACCCTGATCGTCCTGAACGTGTGGACGTTCGGCTCGCCCATGGTGATCTTCCTGGCCGGCCTGCGGCAGGTCCCAACCATGTACTACGAGGCCGCCTCCATTGACGGCGCTTCGAAGTGGCGGCAGTTCCGCGCCATCACGTTGCCGCTGATCAGCCCCATCATCTTCTTCAACCTCATCATGCAGCTCATCGGGTCCTTCCAGACCTTCACCCAGGGCTACGTGATGAGCGGCGGCACAGGCGGCCCGGCGGATTCAACGCTGTTCTACAACCTGTACCTGTACCAGAAGGGCTTCACCGAATTCGAGATGGGTTACGCCTCCGCGATGGCATGGCTGCTGCTGATGATTATTGCGATTTTCACGGCCATCAACTTCATCGCTTCCAAGTTCTGGGTCTTCTACGACAATTAAGGCAACCGCTATGGCTCTCCTCGAACTACCCGTCAAGAACAAGCAAAAAAAGGAAGAAGCTCCGGAAGATGCGCTGACCGGCACGCCGGGAACCCGCTTCTCCCGCCACCTGATCCTGTGCCTGGTGGGCCTGGTCATGCTGTACCCGCTGCTGTGGCTGATCTCCAGCTCCTTCAAGCCCAGTAACGACATCTTCCGCCAGCTCGGCCTGTGGCCGGAGAACTGGGATTTCAGCAACTACGAACAGGGCTGGAATGCGCTGAACCAGCCGTTCCACGTCTACCTGATCAACTCCCTGATCGTCGTCGTCTTCTCGATCATCGGCAACATCTTCTCCTGCGCCCTGGCCGCCTACGCGTTCGCCCGGATGGAGTTCACCGGCCGGAAGCTCTTCTTCGCCCTGATGCTGGGCACCCTGATGCTGCCCGGCCACGTGCTCCTGGTGCCGCAGTACATCATCTTCTCCCAGCTGGGCTGGCTCGATACCTACCTGCCGCTGATCGTGCCGAACTTCATGGCCACCAACGCGTTCTTCATCTTCCTGATGGTCCAGTTCATGAAGGCGCTCCCCAAGGAACTGGACGACGCCGCCCAGATCGACGGCTGCGGACCGTTCCGCACCTTCCTCCGGGTGATCATGCCCCTCTGCATCCCGGCCATGGCCACCACCGCGATCTTCACGTTCATCTCAACCTGGAACGAGTTCTTCGGACCGCTGCTCTACATCCAGAATCAGGACCTCTACACGGTTCCCCTTGCACTCAGGGCGTTTATGGACTCGGAAGGCCAGAGCATGTGGGGCCCCATGTTCGCCATGTCAGTGGTGTCCATCGCCCCCATCATCGGCTTCTTCATCGCCGGCCAGAAGTACCTCATCAACGGCATCGCCACCACCGGACTCAAGTAGTTCCGCCCCGCACTTCTCCGTACGCATCGCTGACTGAACACCCTTCAATGAACACGTCCTGGCTGGAGGCTGCCCGGACACAAAACAAAGGAGTTTTGCATGAGTTTGCGACGCCTACTCGGCGCGGCCACCGCCGTCGTGATGCTGGGGAGCCTCACGGCGATCCCGGCCGCGCATGCGGTCCCTGCCGATACCCAAACCGTCAAAGCCGGTACGGACGTTCAAGGTACCCCCGAGGCCATGTGGAAGGAGACGCCGGACGGGTTCGCTTCCCTTCCCGGCTACGGCCTGACCGGAACCACCGGCGGCCAGGCAGGCAGGATCGTCACGGCCGCCACCATCCAGGAACTCAAGGACTATGCGGCGGCAACCGAACCTCTAATCATCTTCATCCGCGGCACCCTCACCGCTGCTGACTACATCAAGATCCCGGTGGCGGCCAACAAGAGCTTCATCGGGGTGGGAACGGATGCGGAGGTGGTGAACGCCGGCTTCAAACTCATCAGCGTCTCCAACGTCATCTTCCGGAACTTTACCGTCAGGGATTCCTACATCCCCGGGGACTGGGACGGCAAGAGCCCGGAGAATGACCGCGATGGCATCCAGCTGGACACCACCCACCACGTCTGGGTTGACCACATGAAGTTCCAGCGGATGGGCGACGGCCTGATCGACACCCGCAAGGACTCAGACCTCGTCACCTACTCGTGGAACGTCTTCGCAGACAACAACAAGGCCCTCGGCGTCGGCTGGTCCGCGAACGCGGTGACCCGGATGACCATCCACCACAACTGGATCCGCAACACCACCCAGCGCAACTTCAGCCTCGACAACACCGCGGCTGCCCACGTCTACAACAACTACCTGCAGGACATCGGCCAGTACGGAATGATGGGCCGCAACGCCGCCAAGGTGGTCCTCGAGGGCAACACCTTCACCGCCGTCCAGGATCCGGTAGTGGCCAAGGATCCCGCCACCGAGGTGGTGAACCGGGACAACATCTTCAACGGCACCCGCGGCCGGAAGGACAACGTGGGCGCGGCCTTCGATCCCACCCAGTACTACGCCTACCAAAAGGACGACGCCGCCCGGGTCCCGGAGCTTGTGGCCGCCGGCGCCGGGCCCCGCGGGAGCAGCGCGCCGAACAACACCACGGAAGTCACCGTTGCCCTGGACGGCACGGGCGATTTCGGCAGCCTCCAGGCCGCCATCGGTTCGGTGCCCAGCGGCAGCACCCTCCCTCGCACCATCACGGTCAAACCCGGCACTTACCGGGAATCCGTCAACATCTGGGCGGACCGCCCCAACCTCACCATCCAGGGCGCCACAGCCAACCCGGCCGACGTCGTCATCACCTACGACCTCCCGGCCAACGGCATGAAATTCTTTGGCGGCACCTGGGGTGCCGGCGGCAGCGCCACCCTCAACGTCCTCGCCGAGGGCACTACGGTGCGGAACCTCACCGTAGAGAACTCCTATGACGAAGCCGCCAACGGCGGAAGCCAGGCGCTCGCCGTTCGGACCGTGGCGGACAAAGTGACGTTCGACGGCACCCGCTTCCTGGGGAACCAGGACACGTACCTCGCGGACACCACCGGCCGCGACGCCACAGCACGCACCTACCTCAAGAACTGCTACATCGAGGGTGACGTGGACTTCATCTACGGCCGCGGCACGGCAGTGCTGGACGGCTGCACCATCCACTCCCTTGACCGTGCCAGCGCAACCAACAACGGCTACATCGTGGCCCCGAGCACCAAGAACTCGAACCCGTACGGCATCCTGATCGTGAACAGCACCCTCACTTCCGACGCCGCTCCCGGCACAGTCAGCCTGGGCCGTCCATGGTTTGCCAGCAGTGACCCGGCCGCGCACCCGATGGCAGTGATCCGGGACTCCGTCCTGGGCAACCACATCGCCGTGCAGGGCTGGGCCGACATGAGCGGCCACGCCTGGACCGAGGGACGGTTCGCCGAATTCAACAACACCGGACCCGGCGCGTACGTCAATGAATTCCATCCCCAGCTCTCGCCCGCGGATGCTCTCACGTTCACGAAGGAAGCCTTCCTCGGTGACTGGACCCCGAAAGGACGTGGCTGAGATGGCGCAGGTACCTTCGGTCAACGTCCGACGGCGAAGCCTCCTGGCAGCCGGCCTGACAGCGGGCGCTGTAGCTGCGTCGGGCCTGCTCGGCCCGGCAGCGAAGGCGGCGGGTCCAGCGGGACTGGATGCCGCCGTCGGCTCCGACGACTTTGCGGAGGCCGGCCTGCCGGTGGGCCGCGCGCTCGGCGGCACGGCGTGGACGGACGGGCCGGAAGGGTTTGCCGGCGTGGCAGCCCACGGCCGCGCGGGCACCACCGGCGGGGCAGGCGGCCTGGTGGTCCGCGCCGCCACGCCTGACCAGCTCCGGGCTTTCGCCAAGAGCCCGGAGCCGCTGGTGGTGATCATCGAGGGCGAACTGGTGTTCGCGCAGTACGAGAAACTGACTGTCACAGCCAACAAGTCCTTCCTTGGGGCCGGCGAAGGAGCCGCGGTGGTGAACGCCGGCTTCAAGCTCATCAATGTCTCCAATGTGGTCTTCCGCAACTTCACCGTCAGGGACTCCTACATCCCGGGCGACTTTGTTGGGAAGCGGCCGGACAACGACAGGGACGGCATCCAGATGGACACCTCTACGCACGTCTGGGTGGACCACATGCACTTCACCCGGCTGGGCGACGGCCTGGTGGACATCCGCAAGGACTGCGACAACGTCACCCTGTCCTGGAACGTCTTTGCTGACCACAACAAGGCACTGGGTGAAGGCTGGACGCAGAATGTTGTCACCCGGGTGACGCTGCACCACAACTGGATACGGAACACCCACCAGCGCAACGCCAGCCTGGACAACACGGCAGCCTCGCACGTCTACAACAACTACCTGGAGAACATTTCCAGCTACGGGATGCTGGGCCGGAACGCGGCGCTGCTGGTGGTGGAGGGCAACTACTTCCGGAGCGTCCGCAACCCGCTCCATCACCAGGGCCCGGGCGGCGAACTGGTGGCCCGGGACAATGTCTTCGAGGCGTGCAGCGGCAACACCGGCGTGGAGCGGGGCCAGTCCTTCGATCCCGTGGCGGCGTACCCCTACGAGCTCTCGCCCGCCCGGGCGGTCCCGGCTCTGGTGCGGGCGTTCGGAGGTCCGTTGGGCGGGACGGAACCGGCGCCGGCGAAGCTCCTCACCGTGGCACTGGACGGCACGGGTGACTACGCCAGCATCCGGGCGGCCGTGGGGGCAATACCACCGAACAATCCGGGGCACGTGACCGTCCTGCTGCAGCCCGGCATCTACCATGAGCCCTCGATCATCTGGGGTGACCGGCGCAACGTCACCCTGGCGGGGGCAACAGGAAGGGCCGCGGACGTGGTGCTGACCAACAGCGAGGGAGTCACCCTGCTGGTGGCAGCGGACAACTCGACCGTACGGGACCTGACCGTCACTTCCGACGCGCCGCAGGGCGGCCACGTCCTCCAGGCCACAGGACACAACGTCACCTACTCGAACGTGTCAGTTCTCAACGGCACGTCCGGCTAGGAGGGCCATCCCTCCGCGGCCGCCTGCCCGGGAAGACCGGGCAGGCGGCCGCGCGGGAACGCTGTTCCGCCGCTTCAAACCATAAGAATGAGGCCAATGAAAACCACCAAGACTGCCCTCGTGGTGCGCGGCGGCTGGGACGGGCACCAGCCGGTCGAAGCCACCGAGCTGTTCATCCCGCACCTCAAAGAGCACGGCTACGACGTCAGGGTTGAGGAATCACCCAAAATATATGCCGACGCCGATTACCTGGCCGGGGTGGACCTCATCATGCAGTGCATGACCATGTCCACCATCGAGAAGGACGAACTGCGGGGCCTTCACACCGCCGTCGAAAACGGCACCGGCCTGGCCGGCTGGCACGGCGGGATCGCCGATTCGTACCGGAACAGCGCGGATTACCTGCATCTGATCGGTGGCCAGTTCGCCTGCCATCCCGGGAAGCACCCGGACGAACGGACCGGCGAACGCTCGGACAACTACGTTCCTTATACGGTCACCATGCTCCCGGCTGCCGCCGATCATCCCATCACCCGCGGCATCCCCGACTTCGGCCTTGTCACCGAGCAGTACTGGGTGCTCACGGACAGTTACATCGACGTCCTCGCCACCACCACCCAATCGGTCCGGGAGTGGGACCCGTGGCACCGCGAAGTCACCTCCCCGGCGATCTGGACCCGGCAGTGGGGCAAGGGCCGGATTTTCGTGTGCACGCCGGGCCACCAGACCGATGTCCTCGAGGACAATAACGTCCGCACCATCATCGAAAGGGGTTTGCTGTGGGCAAGCCGGTAAAAGTTGGCATCATTGGCTGCGGGAAGATCGCGGGGCAATACCTGGAGAGCTTCCGCCGGCTTGAGGATGTCCTTCTCGTGGCCGTGGCGGACCTCGATCCAGCCCGCGCGCAGGCCGTCGCGGACGCGTACCCGGGCGTGCGGGCGGTGCCGGTGGACGCGCTCCTGGACGCTGACGACGTCGACCTCGTCCTCAACCTGACCATCCCCGCCGCGCACGCCGGCGTGGCGCTCCGGGCTATCGCGGCCGGCAAGCACGTGTACGGCGAGAAGCCGCTGGCCGCCACCACCGCGGAAGCCCGCGAAGTGCTCGACGCCGCCCGGGAGGCCGGGGTTCTCGTCGGCTGCGCCCCGGACACGGTGCTCGGCACCGGCATCCAGACCGCGCGCAAAGCGATCGACGACGGCCTCATCGGCGCGCCGGTTGCTGCGACCGCGGTGATGCTGACGCCCGGGCACGAGCGCTGGCACCCGGATCCGGACTTCTACTACCAGCCCGGCGGTGGCCCATTGCTGGACATGGGCCCGTACTACATCAGCGCGCTCGTCACCCTGCTCGGCCCGGTCACTTCGGTCATCGGCGCCGCCAGCGCCGGCCGCAGCGAGCGGACCATCGGCTCGGGGCCGCGTGAAGGACAGACCGTACCCGTGGACATCGACACGCACGTGACCGGCGTCCTGATGCACACCTCGGGCGCCGTTTCCACTCTCGTGATGAGTTTCGACGCGGTCCAGTCGACGTCCGCAAACATCGAAGTCCACGGCCAGCAGGGTTCACTCGCAGTCCCCGACCCCAACCATTTCGACGGCGACGTCCGGCTCTTCGCGCTCGGCGCCGACGACTGGGTGACCCTGCCGGTCTCGGCCGGGTACCTCGGCTCCGGACGCGGCTACGGCATTGCCGACCTCGCCGCGACGCCGCCGGGGGAGGAGCCCCGGGCCGGGGGCGCCCTGGCGTACCACGTGCTGGAGATCATGGAGTCCCTGCTGGACTCCGCGCATACCGGGTGGGCGGTGGCAATCCGGAGCACGGCCGGACGCCCGCCGGCTGTTGCGCTCGCGGACATCGCCTACCCGGCGGTGCCAGTGCCTTCCGGCAGCGCCATGGTCAGGGAATGAGGTTCTCGGCCCGGTAGCGGTCGAAGAGCGCGGTGAAGGCGTCAAGAGTCCGCCGGTAGCCGGTGAACCCTGCATCCCGGCTCTTGCCCATGTCTGTCACCACCTCGATGCCGCGCCCAAGGTCGCTGTCCGTGTGCCACCAGGAGGCCACGCGGTCCAGGTCCGGCTCGCTGAGGTTATGGCGCCCGGCAAGCTCCCTCCACTGGTCCTCCCGCCCTGCCATGGACTGCTCGAGGGGACGGGGCTGGCCTTCGTATCCCTCCCACTCCACGCCGAAGCAGGCTGCGAGCTTCGGCCACATCCAGCGCCAGCGGAAGATGTCGCCGTTGACGATGTTGAATGCCTCGTTGGCGGCCTGCGGCGTGGTGGATGCCCAGATCATGTGTTCGGCAAGCAGGCCGGCCTCGGTCATATCGGTCAGCCCGTTCCACTGCGTTTCGGAGCCCGGGAAGACAAACGGCTCCCCGTTCTCCCTGCAGAGGGTTGCCTGGGCGGCGAGCGTCAGGCCCATGTTCATGGCGTTGCCCACCGCATGCCCGATCACCGTGTGCGCACGGTGCACAGACCACGTGAACCCCTGTTCTGCGGCCGCCGCCCAGAGTTCATCCTCCTGGGCGTAGTAGAAGTTCGGGACCGGCAGGCGCGGTTCCTCCTCGTGGAAGGGCGTGTCGGCCATCTTTCCGGCTGCGTACGCCTCGAAGGGGCCGAGGTAGTGCTTGAGGCCGGTCATCAGGGCAACGTGGGCCACGTCCTTGCCCCGGAGAGCAGCGAGAAGATCGCGCAGCATGCCGGCATTGACGGCGATGTTCTCTTCCTCTGTGTCACGCCGGGACCAGGCCGTGAAGAAAACGTGCGAGGGATTCTCCGGCCCGAGCACTTCGGTCAGTGACGCAGCCGAGGTCAGGTCCGCGGAAAGCCACCGCACCCCGGGGCGCTCCGCTCCGGGCCGGCGGGACAGGGCCAGAACGGCCCACCCTTCGGCCGTCAGGCTCTCGACAAGGGCAGATCCGGCGATGCCGGTGGCCCCCACTACGAGAGCCGTGCGCTGCGTGCCCACTGTTGTACCTGCGCCGATGGTCATGGAGCTCCTCCTGGTGTTTGTTGCCCGTGTCCCTAGAGCGACAAGCCACCGCCACTGGCAGATATTCCAACCGCCGACGCCGGTGCGGCCAACAGGCCGTCGCGCATCACCGCGACGACGTCGGTCAGCGGGACGAATTCGGTGTCGTGGGTGACCATCACCGTCGCCACCTGGAACTCGTCAGTCACCCGGCGCAGCAGGCCCACGATCGAGGCGCTCCGAGCGTGGTCCAGTGCCGCCGTCGGCTCATCCACGAGCAGCACCTTGGGGCTGCCCATCAGTGCCCTGGCGATGTTCACCCGCTGCCGCTGGCCGCCGGATAGCTGGTGCGGCCGCTTGTCCGCGGACGCTGCCAGACCCACCAGATCCAGGAGCCCGGCAGCCCGGGAACGCGCGGCCTTCAGGGAGTTTCCGCGCAGGTGCGCGCCGATCATCAGCTGTTCGACGGCGGTCAGGGACGCCAGGAGGTTGGGCTGCTGGAAGATGATGCCCACCGTATCCCTGCGCAGTGCGGTCAGTTCCTTGTCCTGCAGGCCGGAGGTGTTGGTCCCGTCAATGATCACGTCCCCGCGGCTGGGGCGGACCAGGGTGGCGGCAACGGCCAGCAGGCTGGATTTGCCCGAGCCCGACGGTCCCACGAGCGAGACCATTCGGCCCGCGCCGACGCTTAGGCTGACGTTGTCCAGTGCCTTGATGGTGCCGCCCCCGTCCGGGTATTCGAGGGTGACGTTGCTGAGGGCCAGCGGGTGGTTGAGGGTTGAGCCGGTGGTTGAGGTAGCAAGGGGTGAGGTGACAGACATGGGGGAGTTCCTTTCGGGACGAAGTGGAGGAAGAGGGATTAGTTTCCGCCGAGGGCAATCAGCGGATCGACGGCAGTGACACGGCGGACCGCCAGTGCGGCACCGGCCAGCCCCAGAAGCACAATGCCGAGCACAGGAAGCAGGGTGGTGGCCGGCGTGATCAGGAACGGCGCGGCCTGGGCTGCGGCGAATCCACCGAGCAGGCCGATTGCCCCGCCAAGGCCCGCGCCCGCCAGCAGCACCAGGGCAGCCTGGGCGATGGCATCGCGCAGCACGTAGCCGCCGGAAGCACCCAAGGCCTTGAGGACGGCGATGTCCCGGGTCCGCTGCACCGTCCACACGGTCAGGAAGGCAACGATCACCAGCGCCGAAATACCGTAGAGGAACGCCTGCATCAGCATCAGGGAACCGTTCTCACTCTTGTAGGAGCCCAGCGCCTGGAACGAACCCGTGCGGCTGGTGCTTACCGTGCGCGCCTGCGCGTTCGCCGCCGTCTCGTCCACCACGGCACCCTCCTGGTACGTAACCGCGATGACCGTGGCGACCGGCAGGATGCCCGGGCCGCTGCCCGGAACGTTGCCCGCTGCGCTGCCGGCCGGGGCAAGGTGGGTCACCTCGGCCCACGTCGGCAGGGCCGTCCACACCACCCCGGTGTGGGAGTACCACTGGTCGGCCACGACGGCGGTGACAGTCAGTTCGGTGCCGCCCACTGTGGCGGTGTCCCCGACGTCGAGCGACAGATCTGCCGCCACGGTTGACCCGATCACCACCGACCCCTCCCGGACCGGCGCCGGCGCCAGCTGCCCGCCGTCGGCCACGCCGAACACCGCCACGTTGGTGGTACCGCCGTCGCCGCCCTGGAGGCGGGACTGGCTGATTCCCAGGGCTTCGGCCCGGTCCACCCCCGCGACATGCTGCCAGCTGTCCACCTGCGCGGCCGTCACTTCACTTTCGGTGAAGGACGCCGTGGGCTCGTTGGTGCCCGGCGCGCCGAACACGATACTGTCCACCGGCCGGGACCCGGCACCGGAGACGCCGCCGGAACCGGATCCGGCGCCCAGCTTTCCGATGGCGGAGGTGGACTGGTCGCCCAGGCCAGCGGTGAGCCCGGAGAGCAGCACCAGCAGGATCGTCACCAGGGCCACGACGCCGCCCATGAGGGCGAACCGTCCTTTGGCGAACCGGATGTCGCGGATTGCGAGAAACACGTTGTACTTCCTTCGATCGGGGGAATTCCTTCTCTATCCACTGTCCTTTCCGGAGCCCCGGCCCACATCGGGGACTTGGATGAGCCTGGCGGGACGAAGGGCTGAGGCTGCGGTCAACCTTTTGGTTGATCCGCCCTTCCCCGGAGGCGCATAAGCTGATGAAATGCTTGCCGCGGACCCACAGACCACGCCGTCGGGTGCCGCCATCCTGCGGTTCCTGCGGGTGACGCTGCATGTGGGGTTCGCGGTGCTCCTGCTGGTGGCCATCCTGCGCCTCCATCTCGGGGACGGCGCCTTGGGGGACGGCGCGGCCGACGGCGGCGCTCCAGTGGGAGCCCAACGTTACGTTTGGTCGGCGCTCGCCGTTGCCCTGGCGGTGGCCTATGTCGCCGGCACCGTATTGGAGAAGCGGTACGCCGCGGGCCGTTCCGGCTTCAACCCGCACCCTTACGCCGTCCTGTGGCTGACCCTAGTGACGGCACTCTGGGCCGTGCTCCTGGCGGGCAGTTCCGATTTTTCCTGGCTGGCCTTCCCGCTGTTCTTCCTGCACCTGCATGTGCTGCCGCGCCGGATTGCCCTGCTCACCATCACCGTGATGACCGCGGCCGTGATTGCCTCGCAGTGGCTGGCCAGCGGACTGCCGGCGCCCACCCTGCCCATGGTCCTGGGACCGCTGCTGGGTGCAGGGTTCGCCGTCGTCACCGGCCTCGCTTACCGGGCTTTGTTCCTGGAGGGCGAGGCGCAGCGGCTGGCCGCGGACGAACTCCGGCGGACCCGTGCCGAGCTGGCCAGCACCCAGCACGAGGCCGGTGTGGTGGCCGAGCGGGAGCGCCTGGCCCGCGAAATCCACGACACCCTGGCGCAGGGCCTGTCCAGCATTCTGCTGGTGGCGCGGGCCGCGGAGAAGTCCCTTGCCGCCGGCGATCCTGCCACCGCTGCGGAGCGGTTGGCGCTGGTGCAGCAGACGGCATCCGGAAACCTGGCTGAGGCCCGCAGCTTTGTCCGCGGGCTCACCTCACCGCGGCTGCAGGAGTCCTCGCTCGCGGAAAGCCTGCAGCGGCTTTGCGGGGAGACCGAAACCCTGGCCGCTGCCCGGGGCGACGCGCTGCGTTGCCGGTTCGAGCTGGTGGGCCATCCCGCGGAGCTGCCGCCGCAGTACAGCGTCACCCTGCGCCGGGCCGCCCAGGCCAGCCTCGCCAACGTCAGGCAGCACGCGAAGGCAAGCACCGCCGTCGTCACCCTGGCGTTCCTCGGTGACGAGGTCACCCTTGACGTGTACGACGACGGCACGGGCTTTTCGCCGGAAGCGGCGGGTTCCGGCGTGGCCGGCCGGGCGGACGGCAGCGGCTTCGGCCTTCGCTCGCTGGCTGACCGCGTGGGCGAACTGGACGGCTCACTGGAGGTGGAATCGGCACCCGGCGAGGGGACCGTCGTCGCCATCCGGCTGCGGCTCACGGGAGATGCGTTGTCCGGTCCGGGGGAGCAGCCCTGATGGTGAGCTTGCGTATTCTGCTGGTTGACGACCATCCCGTGGTCCGCGCCGGGCTGCGCGCCATGCTGACCGAATTCGAAGACTTCAGCGTGGCGGCCGAAGCCGCTGACGGCGACGCCGCGCTGCGCGAGCTTGCCCGGCTCCGGGCCCTGGGGGAGCGCGTGGACGTGGTGCTGATGGATCTGCAGATGGGCGCCGGAATGGACGGGATCACTGCCACGGCAGCGATCCGGCAGCTGGATTCCCCTCCGCCGGTCCTGATCCTGACCACGTATGACACCGAATCGGACATCCTGGCGGCGGTGGAGGCGGGCGCGAGCGGGTACATGCTCAAGGACGCGCCGCCGGAACAGATCCGCCAGGCCGTGCTGTCGGCAGCGGCCGGCGAGACTGCGCTGGCGCCGAAGGTTGCCGCGTTGCTGATGTCGCGGATCAGCAGCCCGCAAACAGCCCTGACCGCCCGCGAAGTGCAGCTGCTCGAACTGCTGGCGACCGGGCTGACCAACCGCGCCATCGCCCGGAGGCTGTTCATTTCCGGGGCCACCGTCAAGACCCACCTGGTGCACATCTACGGCAAGCTCGGCGTGGACAACCGGACCTCCGCGATCGCCCTGGCCGCGCAGCGAAGGATCATCCGCACTCCTGGCCACTAACGGTGCGATACTGGGCGTTCAGCACTTCGTCGTCAGGGGAACTTCGGAAATGGTCCTGGATACAGCTACGCTGCGGGTCGCCTTCGGCATCATGGCTTTGGTCCTCGGCTTGCTGTTCTATTTTTCGTCCTACCGCTACACGCGCTCCCCGTACAGTGGCTGGTGGTGCCTGGCGCTGGTGTTCTTCCTTGCCGGATCCGCCTCCTTCCTCCTCGATGGAACACCCCACCAGTGGTGGGCCAATCCGCTGGGCAACGTCCTGCTGGTCCACGGCGGCGTGGCCGTGTGGGCAGGCGCCAGATCGCTCCGGGAAGTGCGGCCGCAGCGGTGGCTTTTTACCGGGGTTCCACTCGTCACCCTCGTGGCATCCGCACTCGATAACCCCGGCACCAACACCTGGTCAGGCGGTCCGGTGTTCCTTGGCGCGATGTGCCTGACAATCGGGCTCACCAGCCGTGAACTGTGGCGGCTGGAGCCCGGATATTCGCGGGTGCGCGTTCCGCTGGCGGCCGCGGCTGCAGGAATGTCCGTGTTCTATTTCGGCCGGCTGGTGGCTTTCCTGCTGGAGGGCCAAAACGGGCCGACCTTTGTCACGTACTTCGGTTCCGCAGTAACCACTTTGGTGACGATGGTCCTGCTGGTGGTGGTGTCCTCCAGCATGTCGGCCCTCAGCAATGAACAGCAGACCCGGACCCTTCGGATGGTGGCCACCCGGGACGATCTCACCGGGCTCCTCAACCGCAAGGCGTTCCTGGACATGGCCGCGGAACTGCTCCGCGACCGGGCGTTCACCCAGGGAACGGGTGCCCTGATCCTTGCGGATCTGGACCACTTCAAAGCCGTCAACGACACCCACGGCCACGCCGCCGGCGACGTCGCCCTGCAGTCTTTCGCCGGTGCCTGCCTGGACACCGTCCGGTCCACGGATCTGGTGGGCAGGTACGGCGGGGAGGAATTCGTCCTCCTGCTGCCGGGCGCCTCCGCGTTACGGGCGGAAAAGATTGCGGGTGAGATCAGCCGCCACCTCGCCCAGGTCCCCACCGCCGGAGCCCTGGAAATGCCCACCGTCAGTTACGGCGTCGCCCTGTACGACGCCGGGACCTCAGGCGTGGAGGATCTCATCGCTTCAGCGGACCGGGCGCTGTATATGGCCAAGTCGCAGGGCCGGAACCGGACCGTGCACAGCGACTGAATGCCGCTTAGCCGTCCGCGTTGAGCTTCCCCGCCAGCCGTTCGCGCATCTGGATGCTGGCCTCGTTCAGCCCGATCAGTTCCACTTCCCGGCCCTGGCGGCGGTACTTTTCCGTGACGGCGTCGAGCACGGCGATGGTGGAGGCGTCCCAGAGGTGCGAGGCGTGCAGGTCCACCACCACGCGGCTGATCCCCGGCCCGGCGTCCAGGGCGTACTCGAACTGCGTGTAGAGGTCATTGGAGGAGGCGAAGAACAGCTCGCCGTCCACGGTGTAGGTGGCCACGGTCTCGCCGTTAAGTTCGACGACGGTGCGCTGCACGGTGGCGAAGTGCGCCACCCGCCGGGCGAACAGGGCCATGGCCGCCAGGACACCGGCCCCGACGCCGATGGCCAGGTTGTGCGTCACCGACACCACTGCAACGGTGATCAGCATGACGGCCGTCTCGGATTTGGGCATCCGGCGCAGGGTCCGGGGAGCGATGGAGTGCCAGTCGAACGTGATGGCGGAAACGAAGATCATCACGGCCACCAGGGCGGCCATGGGAATGAGGCCCACCACCTCCCCGAGCACCACTACGAGGATCAGCAGGAAGACCCCGGCCAGGAATGTGGACACCCTGCTCCGGGCTCCGGCGCCCTTGACGTTGATCATGGTCTGGCCGATCACGGCGCAGCCGCCCATTCCGCCGAAGAAGCCGGTGACGATGTTCGCCACGCCTTGGCCCCAGGACTCGCGGGTTTTGTTGGAGCGGGTGTCCATGATGTCGTCCACCAGCTTGGCGGTCATCAGCGATTCGAGCAGCCCCACCAGCGCCATGGACAGTGAGAAGGGGGCGATGGTCTGGAGCGTTTCCCAGGTCAGCGGCACGTTGGGGATGAACAGGGATGGCAGGCTCTCCGGCAGCTGTCCCTTGTCCTGGACGGTGGGCACATCGACGCCTGCAAGCACGGCAAACAGGGTGAGCACCACGATCGCCACCAAAGGTGAGGGTACCGCCGTCGTAATTCTTGGCAGTCCCACAACAATGACCAGGCCCACCGCCACGAGCGGGTACACCATCCACGGCACGCCGATCAGCTCGGGGAGCTGGGCCATGAACACGAGGAGGGCCAGGGCGTTAACGAACCCCACCATCACCGAGCGCGGGATGAACCGCATGAGGCGGGTGACGCCGAGGACCGCCAGCAGGATCTGGAATACCCCGGCCAGGACCACCGCGGCGATGAGGTGGTCCAGACCGTGGCTTCGCATGAGCGGCGCGATGACGAGCGCCACGGCGCCGGTCGCCGCGGAGATCATGGCGGGCCGGCCGCCCACAAAGGAGATGGTCACCGCCATGGTGAAGGAGGCGAACAGTCCGATCCGGGGGTCGACGCCGGCGATCACCGAGAAGGCGATGGCCTCCGGAATCAGGGCCAGCGCCACCACAAGGCCCGCCAGCGCCTCGGTCTTCAGCCGGCGGGGAGAGCGGAGGGTGGCGCGGACAGACTGGAGCTGCTGGGGCGTGCCGGTCCGGGCGTCCGGGACGGTTCGTGCGGCCATGGCGTGGTCCAATCGTGCTGTCGAAGTGCGCGGCGGCGGCTTCGGTTTTCATCCGGGATGCGGCGGCATGGCGTCACACCGGGAAATGAGGGGGCGCGGCTGCCCCTAACATTCTGGGGCATGCCGTAAGCCAACTGCTAAAATGGCGTGGTTGAAGGGCGGCCTATAGCTGGTCCAGCCAGCGCCGTAACGCAAGTAGGGGACCACACATAACATGACGGCAGGCGGGTCACACCTGAGCACTTCGGAGAGTTCCCCTGGGCCGTCCAAAAAGACGGCAGCCGCGGCGGTACTCCCGAACTCTGCTGCGCCTGACTCCGCTCCGCCGGCCAAACGCCGGGTCTATATCGCCACCTGGCAGGGGTTCCTCGGCGCGCTGATGATGTTCGTCGGCTCGATCGGTACGGGGTGGATCGCCAACGGCTCACCCATGATCCGCCAGCCCGTGGTCATCGCCCTGCGGACCGAGGGCTGGGGCGTCACGCTGTCCACCGTCCTGCTGACGGTAGGGGCCATGCTGCTGATGCGGTCCTGGCTGCGTTTGGGACAAAGGCTGGGCGACTGGAGCGGACCGTCCCTGCGCTCGGTGGTGATTGCCATCTCCGCCTGGTCCCTTCCCCTCCTGCTTGCCGTCCCCATTTTCTCCCGGGACGTCTACGCATATACCGGCCAGGGCCGCCTGGTCATGGAGGGCCAGAACCCCTACAACGTGGGCATCTCCACGCTGAACAACTGGTTCTCGCTCGGCGCCGATCCTGCCTGGGCAGAAGCCCGGACGCCCTACGGACCCTACTTCCTGTGGCTTGCCCGCGGCGTGGTGGGCCTGACTGGAGCACAACCGGATGTCTCCGTCCTGCTTTTCCGCCTGCTCGCCGGCGTCGGGGTGGTCCTCTGCGTCATCTACGTGCCCAAGCTGGCCGAACTCCATGGCATCAACGGTGCCCGCGCACTCTGGATCGCCGTCGCCAACCCGCTGTTCCTGATCAGTTTCGTCGCCAGCGCCCATAACGACGCACTCGTGGTGGGCCTCGCCGTCGCCGGCGTCTACTTCGCGGCGACGAAGCGCTACCTGATGGGCATCCTGCTGGTCACGGCGTCCATCGGGATCAAGCCGATCACCGTGCTGCTGCTCCCGTTCATCGGGGTCATGTGGGCCGGGCCGGGCGCCTCCTGGACCCGCAAGTTCCTCATTTGGGGCGCGACGGCGGGAATCAGTTTCGGGGTGCTGGCCGTCAGCGGGCTGCCGTACAACCTCGGGATGGGCTGGGTGTGGGCCATCATGGACCCGACGCCGGGTTACACCGGCTATTCGCCGTCAGGCTTCCTGGGGCAGCAGGTGGAGTTCCTCGGAAACGTGCTGGGACTGCCCGGCGGAACGTTCGCCGACCTGCTGCGCACCGGCATGAAATGGACGGCCATCGCGCTGGTCCTGCTGCTGATGTTCCGTGGCGATTATTCGCGGGCGGTGCGCCGGATGGCCTTGGCATTCACCGCCGTCGTGATGCTTTCACCCATCATCCAGCCCTGGTACATCCTCTGGTTCCTGCCGTTCCTGGCGGTCACGGGCATCCGCAACGACTGGCAGATCCGGAGCCTTTACGTCGGCGTCACGTTCTTTGTGGTGTTCGGCGCGCAGGACCAGCTTTCCGTCTGGTCCTTCGTGGAGCTGCCCATTGACGCATCGTCGCTGGCCTTCGTGACGGCGCTGCTGTTCACGTTCTACCTGCTGTTCCTCGACGTCCATACCCGTAAGCTGCTGATCGAGGCCAAGCCCTCGGACTCCGCGAGGCGGGCGCTTCACTGGGTGCGGGCCCAGTGGCGGGGCATCCGCGCCCGCTGAGCCGGTCGAACGCCTGATTGGCGGCGCCGGGGGATCCCGCTAGTAAACGGAACCTTCGAGCAGCTCAGAAAGCCTCCCCGCAGCACGCCGCAACTCCGGCACGCCGGCCTTCAGTGTGGCTTCGCTGGCAGCCTCGACAGGGCTGGTGAGGGAAATGGATTCGCTGGGCCGGCCCGTCCTGTTCGGCACGGCGACGGCCACCGACAGGACCCCCGTGGCCCGCTCGTCGGCGGAGTAGGCATAGTCAGCGCCCGGCTCGGGCAGCCGGGAGCGGAGTATTTCAGGCGTGAACGTGGACTTTTCCTGACCGGCGGCGATCGCTGCCGCGACTACCTGCCGGAGTTCGTCGTCAGAGGCTGAGGTGAGAAGGATCTTGCCGGCAGCGCCTGCTGAAAGAGGGAGCCGCTTGCCCAGCGGCAGGTCGTACCTCAGGGGGGCCTCGCCGTCGACGCGGGCCACCAGGATCCGCTCAAACCCGAGCCGTGTGTACAGCGATGCCGTGAGCCCGGTCTGCGATGCCACCTGCTGCAAGACGGGGCGGGCGGCGACAACAAGGGGATCATTCTCCAGAAAACTCCGGGCTGCCGGAAGAACGGCCGGCCCGATCCGGTAGGACTTATCCGTCTGGCTGACCATCCCGAAGTCCTGAAGCACCCGCAGGATCCTCAGGGTGGTGGGCAGGCTCATGCCGCACGTCCTGGCCAGGTCGCTGAGCCGCTGGGGGCGCTCCGCCCGCTGGAGTTCTGCGAATACTTCCAGGGCCCGGGAGAGGGACCGCATGTTTGAGGCCTTCGGGCCGTCTTCCGCAGAGCCGCCCGAGTGGGTGGAGGTCGCCGTCGTCATCCTTTCATTCTATGTAAGTCCCTTGCGCTTGACAGTACCTGTGTCTAGTGTCACTATTTCTCTGTACGCAATATAGTTTCACTGTATGAAATGAATCAAACGGACAGTTAGAAGGAACCGATGACAACGGAGTCACTGTTGACGAAACCCGGGAGCAAGGTACGGGTTGCTCCCTCCGTGCTGGCGGGCATTGGTGCGTTTGCCGCCGTCGGCGTCTACGTCCTGGTCAGCTCGGTGGAACTGGGCCTCTGGACCTCCCTGGGCCCCGGTCCGGGTTTGTTCCCGTTTGCCATGGGGGCAGTCCTTGCCGCCATGTCAGTTCTCTGGCTAAGCCAGGAACTCCGCCGCCCCAGCGAGACCGCCGAAGGCGTTGACCGGGGACTGGTGATCGCGGTCGTTCTGAGCCTGACCATCCTCGCGGCGTTGATGGACCTCCTCGGCTTCCAGCTGAGCATGTTCCTGTTCCTGCTGTACCACCTGAAACTGCGCGGCCGCAGAACGTGGGTCTCTTCCCTGATAACGGCCCTCGCCGGAAGCGTCGGGGCGTACTACGCCTTCTACTACGGCCTGAACGTGTCGCTGCCAGTTTCCGCCTTTCCCGTGCTGAACACGATCGGACTCTAGACGTGGATACCCTCAACGAACTTATGGGCGGCTTCGCTGCCGCCATGACCTGGCAGAACCTGCTCTTCGCCTTCCTCGGGTGCCTGTTGGGCACCATCATCGGGGTCCTGCCCGGCATCGGCCCCGTCGCCGGTGTCGCACTGCTCATACCGCTCACCCTGAACCTCGATGCGACCGGCGCGATCATCATGCTGTGTGCCATCTTCTACGGGACCGCGTACGGGGGAACCATCACCAGCGTCCTCCTGAACACTCCGGGGGAGGCAGCGTCCGCGATCACCACCATCGACGGCTACGCCATGACGAAAATCGGAAAGGCCGGGGCTGCGCTGACCATCGCCGCCGTCGGATCCTTTGTTGGCGGAACCATCGCAACGATTGGTCTGGTTGCCGCCGCCAAACCACTGGGGGAGCTGGGTCTGCTCGTCGGACCGCCGGAATTCTTCGCCCTGATGGTGGTCGGCATCTCCCTCCTGGTCGCACTCGCCGGCAAATCAATGGTCAAGGCCGTCATTTCAGGCGCCCTCGGCCTGCTGATCGCCATGGTCGGCATTGACCCGGTCGCCGGTGCCCCGCGGTTCACCTTCGGCATGGACAGGCTCCTGGACGGCGTCAGCTTCGTTGCGGTAATCGTGGGTGTCTTCGGACTCTCGGAACTCCTTTCCTACCGCAAGGACACTGCCGCCCCCACCGTGCATGCCCCGAACCTGCGCTCACTGCTCCCCACCCGCAATGAGTGGCGCCGCAGCGCGCCGGCCATGGCCCGCGGCACCGGCATCGGCTTCGGACTGGGCCTCATCCCGGGCATGACCGGATCCGTATCATCCCTGCTGGCGTACGGTGCGGAAAAGAAGTTCTCCCGTCACCGCAACCAGCTGGGCAAGGGCGCAATCGAAGGCGTCGCCGGCCCTGAAACAGCCAACAACGCCCATGCCAACGCCGCGCTGATTCCATTGTTCACGCTCGGCATCCCGGCCTCGCCGACGATCGCTGTTTTGATGGGAGCTTTCCTCCAGCAGGGCCTCACCCCGGGCCCGACACTGTTCACGGAACACTCCGAGATTGCCTGGGCGATCATCGCCAGCCTCTTCATCGGGAACCTCCTGCTGCTCCTGCTGAACGTCCCGCTGGTGGGACTGTGGGTCTCCATCCTGCGCGTCCCGTCCACGATCCTGACAGCGCTCATCCTGCTGTTCATGGTGATCGGCGCCTACACCATCAACTTCAGCGTCTTCGACGTCTTCGTGATGATCGGCTTCGGACTCCTCGGCCTCGCCCTGCGGCACCTTGAGATCCCCTTGGCACCCATGGTGCTGACCCTGGTCCTCGGCCCGCTCATGGAGCGTTCACTGCGCGAGTCCCTCGAAATCTCCCAGGGTGACTTCAGCATCTTCACCGGCCGCCCCATCTCCGCAGTCCTGATCGGCCTCGGCATCCTCATTGTCTTCAGCCCGCTGCTCAAGCTCCGGAAACCCAAGGCCTTGAACGAAGACCCCGAAACCTAACCGCCCGAGCAGTCCACCCCTCTGCCTGACCTGAACACCCCTTCAAAGGAGAAGCACCATGATTACCCGTACCCGCATCGCTGCAGCCTTCGCCGCAGCCACTCTCATCGCCCTCACCGGCTGCGGCGCCAACGCCGGGGCCACGAACACCGCCGCCGCCGACGACTTCCCGAAAAAGGGCAAGTCCATCGACCTCGTCGTGGCCTTCTCCTCCGGCGGAGCCGTCGACACGGCCGCCCGGCTCATCCAGCCAATCCTGGAGAAGGAACTGGGAACCAATGTCGAAGTAATCAACAAACCTGGTGCCGGCGGACAGATCGGTTACACCCAAATGACCAGTGCCAAACCGGACGGCTACACCATCGGCGCCACCGGCTCCCCGTCCGTGGTCGTCTCGCCGCTGGACCCGGCCCGCGGCGCAAAATACACGCGCAGCAGCTTCCAGCCGCTCGGCCGCCAGGTCATCGACCCCACTGTCATCGCTGTCCAGCCCGACAGCCCCTACAAGACACTCAAGGACCTCCTTGACGCCGCCAAAGCCAACCCGAAGTCCATGACCGCAAGCACCACCGGCCTCCAGACCGGCGAGCACTTTGCCCTGGCCCAGATCCAGGAAAGCGTCGGCGCCGAGTTCGCCCCGGTCCACTTCTCCGAAGGCGCCTCACAGGCCACCACCGCATTCCTCGGCAAGCACGTGGACATCCTCGTCGCCAACGTCAGCGACGTCACCGACCTGACCAAGCAAGGCAAAGCACGCGTCCTGGGCGTCATGACCTCAGAACGCGCACCCTCCTTGCCGGACGTCCCCACCTTCAAAGAATCCGGCTATGACCTTGAGGCAGGTACTGCGCGAGGCTACTCCGCCCCCGCCGGGCTCCCTGACGCCATCGCCAAGAAGCTCGAAGCCGCAATCCAGAAGGCAGTCGAGGACCCTACCGTCAAGGAAAAGATGAGCGCGCTGGGCCTCCAGACCAGCTATCTCTCGGCCGCTGGCTACGAGCAGTTCTGGGCAGCCCAGGAAGAGGACTTCAAGAAGGCCCTCCCGCTGGTCCAGAAAACCAACTGACCCCGCCATTGCACTCCTCAAGAAAAGGCGCCAACATGACAACCCCAGCAATCGACACCCTCGACGCTGACTTTCCCCGGCCGGACAAGGACATCGTCGACCGGCTTGCGAAGCTTCCCGCGGCCAACATCGGCGACGCCATGGATCGCCTCGGCGTCGCGCACTCGGCGATCCAGGCAATCTGGCCGGGAGCCCGGATCGCGGGACCGGCCTTCACCGTCTGGACCCGGCCTGGCGACAACCAGGGCATCCACAAGGCACTGGAGCACGCCCGCCCCGGAGATGTCATCGTTGTCTCGGGCGGCGGCGACGAGTCCCGCGCCCTCCTCGGGGAACTGATCGGCGAACGGGCCATCAACCTCGGCATCGCCGGCTTCGCGCTGGACGGGGCAGCCCGCGACGCCGAAGCCCTCGCCGAAATCGGGTTGCCGGTTTTCGCCCGCTCCACCACCCCTGCCGGCCCCTACAAAAACGGGCCGTTCCGTCTGGGCACGCCGATCTCATTCGGCGGCGTCCCCGTCCTCCCAGGCGACGTGATCATCGGCGACTCAGACGGCGTCGTCGTCATTCCCCGGGACCAGGCAGCCGCAGTAGCCGACGCCGGCGAAGCAGTCTTCACCGACGAAACCAACCGCCGGGCCGCCATCGTCGCGGCACGCAACTAAGCAAGAAGGACGCGAACTCATGACAGCGTGCACCATCATCGGCCTGGGTGAAGCCGGAGCCACCTATGCCGCTGCGCTCACCGCCGCCGGCCATACCGTCAACGGGTTTGACCCCGTTGCGCCGTCTACTCCTGCCGGTGTCACCCGGGCAGCCACCGCCGCCGAAGCCTGCGCAGGGGCGGATGTTGTCCTCGTCCTTACGGGAGCAGCCGCCGCGCGAAGCGTTGCCCGGGAGTGCTTGCCGGTCCTGTCGGAAGGCAGCTGTTATGCGGACTTCACCTCATCCTCCCCAGGCGTGATGCGCGAGCTGGGTCAGCTGCCCAGCAAGGCGGACTTCGCCGACGTCGCCATCCTCGGACCGGTCTCCGCGCTCGGGGAAAAAACCCCCCTGATGGTGAGTGGACCGGGCGCCCGGGCGGTCGCCCGCCTGCTGGCGCCTCTGGGTATGGATGTGGAGATCGCCGAGGGGGAGCCCGGGGCAGCCATGGCCCATAAACTCCTCCGCAGCGTCCTGATGAAGGGCATGGCCTCGGTGGTTGTCGAGGCCGTCCAGGCAGGCAGGGCCGCAGGGCTCGAGCCGTGGATCCGTGGACAGATCGCCAGCCAACTGGCCGGAGACGGCCAGGCGGTCATCGACAGGTTCCTTAACGGCACGGCCAAGCATGCCTTGCGCCGTTCCAAGGAAATGCAGGACACCGCGAGCTACCTTTCCGATCTTGGAGTGCCGGCAGAGATGACCACCGCATCCGCAACAGCACTGACCCGGATTGCCCGGGAACCGGCACCCGCCTTGCGCTGACCCCGGGGTCGGGCACAATCATGGACAGGGGTCACTTGACCAACCACACGAACGGCATTCCGCCGACAGGAGCAGCAGCATGATCGGCATCTGGGCACTCGGGGCCTACCTGACGGTCATCCTGCTGTGGACCACAGTGATCAAGCGCAGCGTCGGGGAGGCAATGATCCTCGGGTTTTTGGTGGTGCTCCCGTTCACCGGCGCCGCGGCGGGCCAGATCGGCTGGGCGGCACTCTACTCGGCCATCACGGACGAGATCGTCTACGCCACTATGGCCTTCGTCTTTATGGGGTATCTGCTGGACCGGACCGGGGTGCTTGACCGGATGATCGACCTGCTGAACTCCCTGATCGGCGGTGTCAAAGGCGGACCGGCCTGGGTCTCCACGGTGGCATCGGCGGGCCTGGGCGGAGTGGTCCACAATCAGGCCGCCATCGCCGCAACGGTCGGATCCGTCACCATTCCGTGGATGGAAAAGTCCCGGCTGGACAAGCCTTCCGCGGCAACCCTCGTCGCCGGTAACGCCGGAATGGGGATCACGTTTCCGTTCAGCGCCTCGATGTTCGTACTTGTCGGATCCGCCACGGTGGGGCCGCTGCTGGACATCAACGCTTTGGTCCTGCCGCTGCTTTTCGGCGGGCTGTGGTGCTTCCTGCACCGCCTGATCGTGACGTGGCTGCTGGTCCGCAAAAGCGGAATGACCCCGCTGGACGCTGCCCACCGGTTGTCCGTCCGGGCGGCGTTCGGGCGCGGGTGGGCCACCATGCTGCTGTTCGTCGTGGTGGCCATCCCGCTGGTCATCACCACCGGCGCCCTTGCCGACGCCCTGTCCGGCTGGACCGGGGCGGACGTCACCCGGGCGGTCAGCGTCATCGTCTGGATCCCGGTGGTCCTGATCATCACAGGGGCACTGCTGGGCAGGAAGAAGCTCCCGACGGCGGGACGCGCATGGTGGGCGCTGCTCCAGAATTCTGCACCGCGCTTTGGCATCGTCGGAGTCACGGTGGTGTTTGCCTTTGCCGGGGCTAATGCCCTCGCCGCCACTGGCCTTCCCAAGCAGATGACTGCGCTGCTGAACGGAATGAACCTTCCTTTGTGGCTGCTCGCGATCCTGATCGGCCTGATCGTCATTGCCGTCGCGGCCCCGCTCTCTGCAACGGCGACGATGGCCGCCGTCGGCACTGTCGGCGTCGCAACGCTGGTGGCCGCGGGAGTGCCTGCAACCACGGCAGCGGTGGCGGTCCTGGTCTTCTCCTCCTGTGAGGCCGCGGTCCCGCCCGGTGGCGCGCCCCTGTATGTGGCCTGCGGCATCGCCGACGTGGACCCCATCAAGACCTTCGCCCGGCTGCTCACGCACTACGCCCTGCCGCTGCTCGGCATCGGCGTCCTGATCATCCTCGGCATCCTGCCGATCTAAGGAACCCACAATCATGCATAAGATCCGAAGAGCCATCGAAGTACTCTTCGTCCTGACCCTGGCAGCCCTTCTCCTCGGCGGCATTGTCTTCGTGCTGGGGCAGGCCGTCGCCCTGATTCTTGGGCAGGGGAGCTGGCTGGCGTTCTTCAACGAAACCGTCAAGATCCCCATGTGCATCGCCGCCTCCGTCTGCGCGGTCGCCGGCTTCCTCCTCAGCTACAAACGCCGGCAGGACCAGGAACAGCCACAGGAAGCCAGGACCCTTTGACATCGCAACCGGGAACCTACCCGACCTTCGCCGGGCTGCTTGAACGTGAGGGTGTGCTGGCGGGAACGTCCTGGGGACTCTTCCCCGAACCGGACCGCGGGACGCCGTCGTTCATCACACAGGACACGGTCCTTGAGGCGAAAACCTGCATCCGGACAGGGGCCGTGTTCGGCCTGGACTATCCGGCAGATGCCTTTGACCCCGGAATGTCGCTGAAACGCAGTGCGCCCCGCCACACCATCTACTCCTCCCATCCCGCCCACCGTGACGACTTCCTGGACGGCTACTACCTGCAGGGATCCAGCCAGATCGACGGGCTGAGGCACCGCCGGGCGGACGACGTCGGCTTCTACAACGGCACTGCGGATGACCGGATCCGGGAAGGCACGCCGGATCTTGGCATCCAGGAATGGGCGGACCATCCCATCGCCGGACGGGGAGTGCTGATCGACCTCGATGGCTACCGGACCGGCCAGGGCACTCCCATCGACCACGCAGGCGGCGAACCGCTGGAACTCAGCCTGATCCAGGCGGTGGTCGAGGCCCAATCTGTCAGCCTCCGGCAGGGCGACATCCTCATGCTCCACACCGGCTGGTGCGAGTGGTTTCTTGCCCTGACCACCGCGGAAAAGCAGCAGGCCCGGGACAACCGCCGCGCCACAGGCATTGCCCAGTCGCAGGAATTCATTGCCTGGGCATGGGACAACCGCCTCTCCGTCATCGCTGCCGATACCTTCGCCGTGGAGTGCCTTCCAGTGGTACCGCGAAGCCCTTACGCTGAAAGCGCCGTCAATGACCACGGCATGATGCACCAGCAACTTCTCGCCAAACTTGGCATGCCCCTGGGGGAACTGTGGCGGCTTGGACCTCTTAGCCGCCACATGCGGGGCACCGGAAACTGGGACGCCTTCATCAGCATCAAGCCCCTGAACATCACCGGAGGCACCGGGTCACCCGCCAACGCCACCGCACTGACCTGATCGGGACGGATGGGTTACTCACCCTCCAGTCGTCGTGGGAGCCGGTACCGGGATCACCAGGGTAGTGGCTGTCGGCTCCGCGGCGGGAGGTTCTGTTGCAGGGGTTGTTTCTGCAATCCCGCCGCTCGTGCCGGGTGCCGCCGTCGCCGTTCCAGATGGCACGGGTGCCGGCGCGGAGGCGGCAGGGGAAGGAACCAGGCCAACTCCGGATGTTGCACCCGGTGACGGCGTCGACGTCGTGGGCGTGGCTGCAGAGCCCGGCGTTGCGGGAGTTGCCGTGCCTTTTGCGGCGCTGGGGTCGGTCTGGACGATTTCCAGGATCTGTTCCTTGTAGGTGTTAAGACGTCCCTGGATTTCGGATAAGGAGACGTTTTGCAGGTTGCGGCCGTACTCGGCGATCTCCGCCCACAGGGCGTTGAGCCTGGCCATGCCGGCATCGCTCAGCGGTCCGTCCAAGGTAAGGACGAGCTGACTGGCCAGCGCGTACGTCAGGCAGCGGACGCAGTTGTAATTGGCGGCCGCAGACAGGTTCTCCGGGACAATCACATCTGCCTGGCCCACGATCAGCACCACCTGGAAGCCCACGGCCACCGCTGTGCAGTCAGCGCAGCTGGCGAAGGCATAGGCCTCATTGGTGGTATCCACGGGTCCGCCGCCTTCGGCCCACACGAGCGCGAACGCGACGTCGTAGGCAACGGAACCGTCCTCGGTGGTTACCGCCAGGGCCTGGTTGCCGTCCTCTGCCGGCGCCGCAGGCAGGTTGAACGGGAACACCCATGACGGCGCCGGCGCGGCCGCAGTGTCAGGCGCGGCACCTGCGGCCCCTGCTTTAGGCACCAGGACCATGCTGAGCTGGGGCTGTTCCCGGGTCGGTTTGGGGGTACCCGCAGGCCAGAGCGCGACCGTCTTGCCGGCCTGGCCTTCCCGCAGGGCCGTGTAATCGGACGCCGGGAAAATGGCTGTGGTGACGTCGGCCAGTGTGCCGCGATCGTACGGCTGGACCGGCCGGTACGATTCCGCACTCGGCCACCAGGCCCACGTCAGACCGGCCGCCACTGCCGCGACGGCGGCCATAGCGGTGGCCCGGTGGAAGGCCTTGCCACGGGTCTTTTTCCAGAGTCCGGTGGTCAGTTGCCGGATCAGCCGGACAAGGATGTAAAACATGCCCATAACGGGCAGGGCCACGGCTGCGATGGCCAGGGCACGAACCGCGGCGCCGGCGATATCCCCGGCCATCAGGCTTTCAGACAGCTTGAGCTGCTGCTGGAGGACGCTTGCCCACGCCGTGCCCAGGAGCCGCGGCAGGGAAAGTACCATCAGGACCAGGCTCACCAGCAGCAGGGGCACGGTGACCAGCACCCAGCCGGTGACAACCGCACGCGCCCAAGGCTTAAGTACCCCCGCCTCGGGGTCAGTCCGGCGCCAGGGCAGCAGCCCCAGCAGGGTCGGCTTGATGCGTTGGAAGAGGTCCGGGACACCGGTCGCATCGGCAAGGATGTGGTACCCGTCAAACCGAACCAAGGGAAGCAACTGCCTGACCATCTGGAGGATCTGGGTGACCACCACCAGCAGCAGGGCATCAAAGCCGGTCGCCCACCAGAGACCCATGATGGCCACCGACACGATCGCGTTGAAGTACAGCCCGCCCAGATCGGTGCGGATCCGGCCGCCACGGCCCAGCCGGTAGGAATCTGTGACATCCGTGAAGAAGGCGGGCCAGATCAGGTAGAGGCCGGCACCCATGGCTCCGGGCGTTGCCCCGCCGCGGCGGGCAGCGGCGGCATGACCGAATTCGTGGAACCCGGCAGACAGTACGGTCACGGCAAGGACGAGCAGGAGCAGTCCCGGGTTGGCGAACGCATCGTGGGTTGCGGATCCCAGTCCCTTGACCATAAGAACCCACCAGCACACGGCAATGAAAGCTGCGCACACAGCTGCAACAATCAGCGGGCTGAAGAGCACCGCGAACGGGGCCGTGAGCTTGCGGGTCCTCTCCGGATCCGTCACCGTGTAGCGGAAGCGCATGCCCAGCAGTGGATCGGCCTTCTTCACTTCCGGCTGTGAACCGTCTGCCAGCCGGAGCAAGCCCAGCGGGAGCAGCTGGGAGGAGACCAGGGTGCGGACATTGTCCCCGCTGACGAGCTTTCCGAAGCGGGCACTCACATGGTCGGCAACGTCATCGGCGGTGCGTTGACCGTCGATGGCCTCCAACACGAGGTAGAGCAGGCGGGTGAGCGCAATGGCCTGGCCATCTGCCCTGCGGACCAGCGACGGCGGTTCACGGTAGCCCGAACCTTTCGTTTCGCCGATCAGCTCTATGCCGTCCGCTCGGACCGGGACAGGGGTCGGATGGACCGCAAGCCCGGCGGTGGGGGACGCAGGAGAAGGCGGCGGGCCGTCCAGCCGGGACGGCCCGCCGTGCACTGTGCTCATGGATGCTTGTTCACGTGGGAGGTGGCGTCAGTTCTCTACTGCCGGAGATCGGACTGCTGGTCGGCGGAGGCGGTTGCGCTGCCGTCGATGTGCTGGCTGATAATGGCGTCCTGCTGCGCCACAGCAAAGGCGTCGCTGTCGATGGAACCGATGTTGGCCGCAACAGCGGCATCGATCGGTGCCGCCACGTTGGCATTGGCTGCCACAGCGCCGTTGATCGGCGCTGCAATGTCAGCCTGAGCGGCCAGGTCCACATTGACGTTCAGCAGGTCCCCGTCCAGGGCGGCGGAGGGATCCACCGGCAACGCGCCAACACCCGCCGCTCCGTCCTCGGGAAGGAGCCCGCCATCGGTGGTTCCGGCGTCAGCGGCGGTGCCGTCTCCGGCAGCCGTATCCGTGCCCTGGTCAATAGTGCTGTCCTGCGCGGAGTCTGCTGTGGCATCCGCCGTGATGCCCTGATCGATGATCACTCCCTGGTCAGCAAGGGCCTGCGATTCGGACCCGAAGGAGAGGATGTTCGCAGAGGCAGCCGCATCAATCGGGGCTGCGACGTTGGCATTGGCCGCCACAGCGAGATCGATCGGTGCCGCTGCGTTAATGCCCAGGTCCAGGTCGGCGTTCAGGTCCAGGACAGAAGCGACTTCCTTGTCCGGCAGTGCCGTGCCGCCCTGAGCCATCAGTTCTTCATCAGTAAGCGGGGTCAATCCCTGTTCGGTGCTCATGCATAACTCCATCCGGCACAGTCGCCGCTGCCCCCAGTGAGCAGATCTCCCATGTGCCTAGAACAACACAATACTAAGCATGATGATCATTCGTGGATATATCGGGGCTTCGCAGGCCTTCAGGGCCCGTCTTCCGGACGCGAAGCCTTTCCTGGATCAGGGTGTCCTGCTAGCCTGACAGTGGGTCAGGAAACGGCCGTCCCCTTCTGTCTTGGGATCCAGCCTTCGTGACTCCAACCAAAGCCATGACTGTTGCCTTGGGCCTTGCCGTCCGGGCCTTCACTCGGGTACCTGCCGGCACCGTCAAGGACGGCAACCACCTCATCACCTTGTCCTTTGCAGGCGACCACCCGGCGTCCTTTGCGGGCGACCACCAGGCATGGACGGTGCTTGTATGCCCGACGTGAGGCCGGTTCGAGTGGACCACCACACCGCTCAAGAACCAGAGAACCGCCCGTCAGACGCCGGAAGATGCGTTGTCCCTACAGCCAGTCTTCTCAGCCTTTACGAGACGCTGCAGTGGTCCCAGGGCTTCATTGAGTTAGAGGAGGCGGGGCAGCTTCTCTCCTTGGTTGAAGAGGAACTGCGTCGTCGGGCAGGTGAGGGGGAATCTGTGGCAGTCCCTACGGGGCTGGGGTGAACCGGCGGTTGTGGCCCAAAATTGGGGGGGCCACAACCGCGCCGAAGCAGGCGGGTTCGGCGGCCAGTCAAAAGGTTGAGTTTGGACTTTTGCCAGGCGCTTCTTCCCCCGAAAGAGCCGACTCAGCTGAGGCGCTCGCCCGTGACGCCGGCCAGGTGATTCAGCAGCGTGTCCTGGAACCCCAGCTCGTAAACCGCGGGGTGCGCTTTCCGCCGGTGCTGGTGATACCAGTAGCCGCCGCTCGTCAGCGCCTCCGGGTCCTCACTCGTGGCGAGCCATTCCTGGGTGAGGTGGCCCAGCCGCAGGTCATCCGGAGCGCCGGGACCGCCCATCTTGGTGGGCACCCAGCCAGGATCCACGGAGTTGCTGAGTACGTCAGGCCATAAACGGGCGACGGCGGCGCTCAAGGCGGTGACGTAAAGCTTGCTGTCGGAGTAGGTGGTTCGTTGTGACTGTCCGGTGTGCCCGCTTCCGGGCAGGGCTGCGCTGCCGCCGCGGTGCATGCCGCTGCTGACGTAGATCAGCCGGCGAGGGCGGTGGATGAGCGCGGTGAGAAGGTAGGGGGCCACCACGTTGACCTGGAAGATGTGAGGGCCGTTGTAAACGCCCGCATTGTGGATTACAGCGTCCACAGGGCCGCCGCGGTTCACCTGGGCTGCGACCCCGCGCGTTTCCTCCATGTCCGACAGGTCACCGGCCACGCCCGTGGCCCCGCGGTCAAGGAGATCCTGCATTGCAGCCAGCCGGACGGCGCTTCGGGCATGCACAATGACTTCATGGCCGTCGTCGACGAGGGACTGCGCCGTGGCCCGCCCGAGTCCGTCCGCGGAGCCTGTAATGAAAACACGCATCATCTCTCCTTCTTCTCCCCAGTAAGTTTGGCAGCACAACTTTCCGGACAATCCGGCGCAACCGCCTGCGTCGCACCCGGTTCTCCGGTACGGGAACAACGGCGGGGTGGTGTACGTTGCAGTCTCGTCAGAAAAGAAAAACAAATACGTCAGAAATGAGAATCACCCAAGTGGCAACCGATTACGACGAAGTCCGTTCCGACGTCAAGGAATCCCAGGACCGTTCCCTGGAGGCACTGCAGTCCGCGAACGCGCCGGATGCCCGCAGCGTCGTCAGCGAACTGGACCAGGCCGATGCACTCGATGAAGGCATGACCCCCGGGGGAGAGATTGTCAACGAAGAGCTCATCGTCCAGGTCATTCCCCAGGCCGCGGACGAGTTCACCTGCTATTCCTGTTTCCTGGTCCGGCACCGGTCCCAGCTCGCGCGGGAGAGCAACGGCCACAAGTACTGCATCGAGTGCGAGGGCTAAGACCCACGCCTCCAGCCGGGCCCCGCAGGCTCAGGCAGCTTTGGCCTCCGGCGCAACCGGCGTCTTCCGCCCCAGCTCCGCGGTCCGCTTCACCGACCACCACAGCAGCACCACCAGGAGCACGTTGCGGGTGGTGAGGATGGCAGCCATGACCGGGTGCGCGTGGATGAGCGGTGTGTAGAACAGCGGATAGATCACAAACGTGGTGACGGCGATGCCCATCAGCAGGGCGGCCGGGACCTTCCAGCGGTCCCAGTCGTGGGTGAGGCCGGCGATGATCACCGGCGCGAGCCAGATGATGAACTGCGGCGACCCCACCTTGTTGAACACGATGAACGCGGTGGTCATCATGAGGGCACCCTCAAGGAAAAGTTCTTCCCGCTCGGCTCCGCGCTTCAGCGCACGGATCAGCAGCACAGCGGCCACCACCGCCGCGAGGATCAGCAGCGGCTGCATCAGGAAAGCCGCCACAGACGCGCCCGGGCCGTAGACCTCGGTGGAGTTGATGGCCGTGTTGTCCGCCATCCTGGAGCCCGCAATATGGAACACGCTGAGCCACACCCAGGGCGTGGAGAACGTGGCTTCGAGCTGCATGCCGCGCTCGCCCTGGTTGGTCAGGAAGTCCAGGATGTGCGGCAGGCCGCCGGTCAGCCAGGTGCCCAGACCGACGACGGCGGTGACCGCCACCCCGGAGGCCAGCACCTGAAGGCGCTTCCGGCTGGCAATGATGATGGGCACCAGGACAGCCGCCGGAGCCACCTTGATCCACGTGGCAACGCTCAGCAGGATCCCGGCCACCACGGGGCGCTCGGCGGCGTAGAGCAGGGCAATCAGCACGATGGGCGCCGTGATGCCCTCCACCCGCGCGAAGCTCAGGTAACCCATAAAGACGGTGAAAAACAGCCACCACCACGCCGGGGCAATGGCCCGCACCTTCCGCCGTCCGCGGGTCAGGAAAGCGAGGCCGACGGCGTTGAGGGCCGTGATGATCAGGAACCAGGCCAGGAGGTACAGGTCCGGACCCGCGATGCCGGCGAGGAGGATAGGGATCTGTGCCAGCACCGGGTAGACCCAGGGGCTGATCTTGCCGTCGAGGCTTTCCGGGTTGTAACCATCCAGGGCCCACTGGCGGTACTGCTCGGTATCGCTGAACGTGTCGCCGTTGAGGAAGAAGGACGCCATCCAGCCCAGGAAGTACAGGTGGACCACGGCAAATCCCCACCACACGCTGGACGGGCGGGCGAACCAGTCCACCACGCGCGCGGGCAGGAGGGTGCCGCGGACGCGGACCAGCCGGTCAAAGAACTTCGTGGAAATGTCAGGACTCCTTGAGCGCGGGGACTGACACGGAAGTTTTTTTGCCCAGTGAATACAGGCGGCGCACCGACCACAGGAACAGGACCACCAGCAGTACGTTGCGGATGGTCAGAACCCCGGCCATGAGCGGGTTGTTGTGGCTGAGGGCGTCATAGAACAGCGGGTAGATGAAGAACGTGGCCACGGCGATGGCGATCAGCATTGCCGCCGGAACCCGCCATTCGCGCCAGCTGTGCGCCAGGCCGACCGCCACGGCAGGGGCCAGCCACACCATGAACTGGGGGGAGCCCACCTTGTTGAACACCACAAAAGCGGTGGCAAGGGTCAGGGCCCCGGCGAGCAGCAGTTCCGTGCGGTCTACGCCGCCGTCGGGCTGGCTGCTGCCGTTGATTTTGCCGTTGTGCAGTGCCCAGAACGTCAGGCCGGCAACGAGGAGGGCGGCCAGGATGAGGAGCGGCTGCATCAGGAAGGACATGACGGCCGTACCGGGCCCGTCCACCTGCATGGAGTTGATGTCAGTGTTCATATACATCCGGGAATCGCCGACGTTCAGCACGGCAAGCCACAGCCACGGGGTGGTGAAGGTGGCCTCGAGCTGCATGCCGCGGTCACCCTGCTGGGTGAGGAAGTTCAGGAGCCTGGGCACAGTGCCAAGGACGGCGGCCAGGGCGACGACGGCCGCGGAGGTCACGACGCCGGCAAGCACCACCAGCAGCCGGTTCTTGACCACGGCGAAGAGCGCCAGCATGATGGCGGCCGGCCAGACCTTCATCCAGGTGCCGATGCTGAGCAGGACGGACGCGATGAACGGGCGCTGCACTCCGTAGGCCAGGGCCACCAGCACGATCGGCGCTGTCAGGCCGTCCACTCGGGCGAAGCCCAGCCAGCCCAGGAGCAGGGTGAACACGAGCCACCACCAGCCGGCGGGGATTGCGCCCTGGTTGCGGCCGCGGTCCGTGAGCTTCAGCAGGCCCCACCCGTTGAGCAGGCTGGTCATCAAGACCCAGAGGAAGAAGAAGGGGCCGGGCCCGGCCAGGCCGGCGACGGCCATGGGGATCAGCGCCAGGATGGGGTAGACCCAGGGGCTGGGCCCGCCGCTGAGGTTTGCCTCGTTGAACCCGGCCAGCGCCCACTCGCGGTAGATGAAGGTGTCGCTGAAGGCTTCGCCGCGTGACGAGAGCAGGGCTGCAAATATCAGGAAGCCCAGGTGCACGGCGATGTAGCCCACCAGCAGGCCCCGCGGCGTGTTAAGCCAGGACCGTGCGGCGGGCGGAAGGATGACGTTGCGGATCCGGGTGAGCGTACCGAAGAATGCGTCCGTGGAAATGGCGGAATCCTTGTCAGAGAGGGGCAGAACAGGTGCCGGATCTTGCCGCTGGGCTGGAACCGGGAGCATCGGGTCCGTTGCAACAGCCCTGTGTCAAGGGTAGTTGAATGCCGGCAGTGCCCAATAATCCCGCCCTACGGTGACTTGGAGTGCCGGTACCGCTCGATCTGCTTGAGCCGCCGCAGGAGGCTGTCGCGCCGCGGGTGCGGGACGACGTCGGGCGCCTCGGCGGTGAGGTCGATGTGCCTGGTGCCGTACTGCCAGAGCAGCAGGTCATCCAGCAGGCGGTCAGGGCCGGGGGAGTAGCGGTGATCGAGCGCCCTGCGGACTTCCGTGATCCGCTGGGCGCTGAGCAGGGCGGCCAGCTGCATGGTCTGGTTAAGGCCGTGGGCCGCCATCAGTTCAGCTGCCCACCCCCAGTCGTCATCGACTTTGCGGTCCACGTGCGGCAGCAGCGTGCGCCAGACATCGCGGATCCGGTTGGGGGTAAGCGGCGCCGCACCCTCGCCTTCCATGTCCCAGTAGCTGCGGACTTCCTCGTAGCGTTCGTGCAGGTCCGCGAAGGCGCTTTCCACCGTTTCCAGCATGGCCGCGGTGGCGGTGAACTGCCGGTCGAAGTGCGGTGTCCAGGCGCGCGGGTCCTCGGCCTTGAAGCGGATGTCGTGCTCGATCTCGCTCCACGCGTGCGCGAAGACCGTGCGGATCTGGCACTCGAAGAAATAGCTGCCGTTGGGCTGGACATCCGGGTTGAAGACGGACTGGTACTCCTTGACGGCCTCATTCTGGATGGTGCGCAGGATCAGGTGCCGGCTGGAGTAGCCGTACGTGCCTGACTCGATGGAGCCGATGTCCTTTTCCCGGTCCCCGCGGCAGTCGAACACCTGGCGCTGGCGTTTGATGATGTTTGCCACCAGGGCGTTCTCCGTGGGCAGCTTGGTGATGACGCGGACCCCCACCATGTCGTTCAGGGTGCGGAACGGGTCCGGGAACTTCAGCACCGGCGGCCCGCCGGGCTCCAGCGGCTCCTCGATCCTTGAGATCTTCTCCCGGAACGACTCCACCGATTTGGTGCGGCCGGTGACGAACAGCGGCGTGACCTCGGTGTCCTTGAGCATGCCCCGGAGGATATGGAGGACATCACGCGTGACCAGTTTCAGGGCAGGGCGGACGCGCTCATAGGTGGCGACGTTCTCCTCCACGGATTCCCGGAGGCTGACGTCCAGGCTGTCCCAGTTACTCGGCATGTCCCCAGCTTACGGCGGGGGTGTGACAGGAACGCGTGACGGCGACGTCTTGGTGGAGGTGTGACCGTTCCGCCGCGCACCGTGCGGTACGGTCGACTTCATGCGCAACGGTCACGGCCCCGCCCAGTCCTCCGACGGACACGCCGCCGCAGTCGGGGCCGGGCGCATCGTCGTCGTCGGATCCCTGAATGCGGACCTCACGGTCTACTGCGAGCGTCTTCCACGTCCGGGGGAGACGGTCCGCGGCCGCGGATTCGCTGTCAGTCCCGGCGGAAAGAGCGCCAACCAGGCCGTCGCTGCCAGCCTGTTGGGCGGCGACGTGAGCCTGGTCGGGGCAGTGGGGGATGACGCCAACGCTGACCTGCTGCTGTCCTCCGCGGTCGGTGCGGGAGTCGACGTCGGGCACGTCCGACGTGCCGGAACGGAGACGGGCGTCGCGGTCATCGCCGTCGACGCCAACGGCGAAAACACCATCATCATTTCGGCCGGCGCCAACGGCACCCTGTCGCCGGCGGACGTGGCGGCGGCAGCGGACGTACTGGACGGCGCCGCCGTCGTCTGCCTCTGCCTCGAAGTCAGCATGGCCACTGTCCTGGCGGCTGCACAGGCAGGGCACGACGCCGGCGCAACAGTGCTGCTGAACCTCTCACCCTACGCCGGGGTTCCGTCAGCCGTGACAGAACTGACCGACGTCCTGCTGGTCAACACCCACGAGGCCACACTTTTCCTCGGGGACGGCGCCTTCCCCGGACCTGATGCCGCCGGTGCCGAATGGGATAACGTGCGGGAGCGGTTCGCCGACCGGGGAATCAGGCAGGCCGTGGTGACGCTGGGTCCACAGGGATCGGTGGTGCTTGATTCCCTGGCGACAGAGGACAGGCGCGTGCTCCGGGTGTCCTCCCCAGAGGTGAAGGCCGTGGATACCACGGGCGCCGGTGACGCCTTCACCGGAGCCGTTGCCTTCAGGCTGGCGGCCGGCGCGACGCTGGCCGACGCGGCTGCTTTCGCCTCCGTTGCGGCGGCCCTGGCCACCACCAGCAAAGGGACCCAGGCGGCATATCCGGAGGCGGCTGATGTACAAACGTTCTTCGAGAGAGGGCCACGATGACCACTGACCAGGACGCCCAGGACCTTAGCCGGCGGCTTAAACGCGCGGTTCTGCTCGTCGCCGGGCTGAACCTCGCGTATTTCTTCGTCGAGTTCACGGTGGCGTTGGCGATCGGCTCGGTATCCCTGTTTGCCGACAGCGTGGACTTCCTCGAAGACACTGCGATCAACCTGTTGATCTTCCTGGCACTGGGCTGGTCACTGCACCGCCAAGCACTTGCCGGGAAGGCGATGGCTCTCTTCATCCTGGTCCCGGCGTTGGCGGCGGGCTGGCAGGCGGTCATCAAGTTCACCGATCCGGAGCCCCCGGACCCGTTGTCGCTGATGGTGACCGCTGGCGGTGCGGTGATCGTCAACCTGGCGTGTTCGCTCGTCCTGGCCCGGTTCCGGCACCACGGCAGCTCGATGTCCAAGGCGGCGTTCCTTTCAGCCCGCAACGACGTGCTGATCAATGTGGCCATCATCGCCATGGGCGTCCTGACCATCTGGACGGCCTCCGGCTGGCCCGATCTGGTGCTGGGCACGGTCATCGTCCTCCTCAATATCCGCGCGGCAAAAGAGGTCTGGGAAACGGCGGAGGAAGAACGGCTGGCCGCAAAGGCGCTGGCCGGGGAGGAAATCGACTGAAACTACTCCACGTTCGGGCCGGTCTTGACCGGCTGCTCAACTGCGGGGCCTTTGTCCCCGGGCCGGCCGGTGAAATGGTCCATGGTCCGGTTAATGCCCAGGAAATCCATCAGCCGGTCGAAGCCTGCGACCGGAAGGATACGGGCCGCCGGAACCAGGTTCACGAGCGGCGGGAAAACCAGCTTCTCGCGGCCGGCCTCAATCCCGTCCAGGATCTTCGCCGCCACCTCTTCCTCCTTGAGGATGGGCAGCAGCAGCGGGAACCGGGTCCTCACGCCGTCGAACATGCCGGTATCGATGTAGTAGGGGCACACCACCATGGTCCTGACCCCGGCACCGTCGCTCCCCCCGCTGCGCAGCTCCGCGCGAAGTTCGGCGCGCAGCGACTCGTTGAATCCGAACGCCGCGAACTTGCTGGCTGAGTAATCCGTCTGCCTGGCCACCCCCACCAGCCCTGCCGCGCTCGCGATGGTGACCACCGTTCCGCTTCCACGGCCGGTCATCCCCGGCAGGAAAGCCCGCGTCACCCAGTAGAGGGCAAGCACGTTGACGTTGAAGGTCCGTTCGATGTCCTCGTCGGCAGCGTCAAGAAGAAGCTGGCCGCTGACCACACCCGCATTGTTGATCAGCACGTCAACGGGCCCGGCTTCGGCGGCTGCGGTCTGCACGGCCTCCTTGTCCGCAATGTTGACCGTCTGCGCTTCGGCTGCGCCGCCCCCGGCGCGGATTTCATCGCGGACATTCCTGCCGCCGTCGGCCGCCAGATCCCAGATCACCACGCGGGCGCCGCGGCGTGCGGCCAACAGGGCCATGCGGCGGCCCAGTCCGCTCCCGCCGCCGGTGACCAGTACGGTGCTGCCGGACAGCTTGGTTCCATGGGCCATATCAGGTCTCCTGGTGGTTCGTTTGGGACGGCGCCGGTGTATGCGGCCGTGGGAAACTCATGCCTTAACTCATGCCGCTCAGGGGGAACCGGCTCATGACCTTAACTGCTGCCTTCATGATCCGGGCGTATTTCTCGTTCTTCATTCCGGGAGGAGGGCCCACCGGGAGCAGCCGCTGCAGGGACACGGTCTGCGCCTCCGTGTATTTGAGCATGCCTTCCCGGCCGTGGCGCCGCCCCGTTCCGGATTCCTTCATGCCGCCTATCGGGGCATCATGGGACGCCCAGGTTGCGGCGTACCCGTCGTTGACGTTGACCGTCCCGGCCAGCAGGCGCCGGGCCATCGAGACGCCGTGGCGGGCAGACCACACGCTGGCATTGAGTCCGTACTCGGAGTCGTTGGCCAGGGCCACGGCTTCGGCGTCGTCCTTCACCGCGTACACAGCAACAACGGGCCCGAACGTCTCCTCCCGCGCGAGGAGCATTTCGTCGGTCACGCCGGTGAGGATGGTGGGCTCGTAGAACAACGGACCGAGATCCGGCCGCGCGCGGCCTCCGGTGACGAGCCGCGCCCCCTTGGCCACCGCGTCCTGGACATGGGCGTTGACCGTCTCCAGCTGTTTGGTGCTGATCAGAGACCCCATCCCGACGTCCCAATCCGGCCCCGCACCAAGGCGCACTCCCCGGGTCTCGGCTGTGAAGGCTGCCAGGAACGGCTCGAAGACGTCGCGGTGGACGTAAATCCGCTCAATGCTGACGCACAGCTGGCCGGAGTTGGAAAAACACGCATGCACGGCGCCCCGGGCTGCCTTGGCAACGTCCGCGTCGGCAAGGACCAGCATCGGATTCTTCCCGCCAAGCTCGGCCGAAAACCCAATGAGCCGCCCGGCGCACTGCGTGGCCACCATCTTTCCGGTGGCCGAAGAGCCCGTAAACATGACGAAGTCCACGCGTTCGATGATGGCCGAACCCAGCAACGGCCCGGGCCCCGTGACGATTTGGAACAGGTCCTGCGGAAGCCCTGCCTCCCGCAGCAGCTCCAGGGCGAGCAGCGCAGTGAAGGGCGTCTGCGAATCCGGCTTGAGCACAACGCCGTTGCCGGCGAGGAGGGCGGGAAGGGCGTCCGAAACAGCGAGGGTCAGGGGATAGTTCCAGGGGCTGATGATCCCGACCACGCCCTTGGGCAGGCGGTGTTCCACCGTGCTGGTCAGGAGGGGCGCAGCCCCCTTCCGGCGGGCGGGCCGGAGATACCGCGGGGCAGTCCGCTCGTAGTAGCTGGCGGTCAGGGCGACGTCCGCAAGTTCCTCGAACGCACTGAGCCGTGACTTTCCGCTTTCGGCCTGGACCATGTCCAGGACCTCCGGCTCCCGCTCCAGGAGGAGGTCGCGGAACCGCCGGATGACCGCGCGGCGCTCGTTCAGCGGAACCGCTGCCCATGTGCGCTGGGCAGTTCGGGCGCTGACGACGGCGGCATCGACGTCGTCCGCTGTGCAGGCTGGAACTTCGCCCACCAGATTGCCGTCGAACGGAGCGTGCGATGCCTGGGTGGGCCGGCCACGGGCGGCGGTCACGAGTGAGGCGAGACCGGAAGCGCTGGCAGGGGCGCGCCACCCGCGGCTCTCAAGCGCCGACGTCGGGCCCGGTTCCGTCGTGCTGGTCATGGTGCGTTCCCCTCATCCGGCAATAACACTCCTGAGCCTAACCGCCACGCCGCGTCCTGGGCCGGAAACAGGAAAACTCCCGCCGGAAGGAATCCGACGGGAGTTTTCGTGTCCCGGCAGCTCAGCCGAGGCTGGCGGTTGGTTTTGTCTGGCGGAGCGTGGACGGCGTGAACCTTGCACCCGTGTCCGGGAAGGACGGGACCTCGATCCGGGCGTGCCCGTGGACCTCCTGGACGGTGCGCCGGGTGTGCTGGGCGATCTCCTCCATGGTAGTGACCCACATGCCGTCCATGGACTTGACCCGTTCAATCAGCTTTTCCAGGGCGACTGCCTTGGAGGGCCGGCCGGAGATGAACGGGTGGTTGGTCAGGACGAAGCAGCTTCCCTGCGCGTGGTGGGCCTCGGCCTCGAGGGTCCACATCTCAAGCACCTTGGCCGGGCTCTCAATGACGCCGCTGCCGGTCACGCCCGGATAGAAGGCGTACTGCTCCCAGTCGTCCAGGGCCCAGTCCACCGGGATCTCCACGATGTCCCGGCTGTCACCCGGGGCGACGCTGAAGCGGTAGGGGGCGTCGCCGTCGAGCAGGCTCGAATCGTAGAGGAAACCGCGGTCCGCGAGCAGTGCGGGGGAGTGCCAGTTCAGTTCCCACCACGGTGCGCGGTAGCCAACAGGCTCGACGCCGGCAGCCTTGGCCAGTGCCTCCAGCCCCCGGTCGATGTACCGGCCCTCCGTCTCGGCGTCGATGCCCTGCATCGGTTCGTGCAGGTAGCCGTGGTGCGCCACCTCGTGCCCGGCGTCCACAATGCGGCGGACGGTGTCCGGGTAGCACTCGGCGGTGAAGCCGGGGACGAAGAACGTGGCCCGGATGTCCTGCCGCTGCAGGATCTGCAGCAGCCGCGGAACGGCAACCTTGGGTCCGTAGGACTGGTGGGTCATGAGGGACATCCGCTTGGTGCTCTTCGGATCGTGCGCGATGGTGCAGGATTCGGCGTCGACGTCGAAGGTGAAGGAGGCGGCTGCCTGCTTGCCCTCGGGCCAGGTGATCGGGTGGGCGGAGTCGGCGAATGCGTCGAAGGTCATATCAGGGGTTCCTATGGTTCAGATTTCGGCAGGTGCGCTGGACCGGGTGGTGAAGCGCAGGTCTGCCGTGGCCTGGGCAACGGTGGCGGCCGGCAGTGCGGAGTCCAGGTGCCTGCGGTGGTACGCCGGGCCCAGGAGGGCGTAGCAGCCGGCGCTGGCCAGGCCGCCTGCGAGCCATGACAGGTCCCAGCCGCCCAGGGCCACGGCGATGGGGCCCTGCATTGCCGGAACGAGTCCGTACATGAACAGCCAGGTAGCGAAGATGCCTACAAGGAGGGAGATGACCCCTGCCCAGTTGACGCCGGGGAGGCGCTTGGTACCGACCGCGTCAAACAGCCGCTCCGGGTTGCCCGGCCATTTCTTATCGATCCAGAAGTAGTGGACCAGCATGACTCCGCCCCAGGCGGCAACCCATGCCACCAGCCCGATGAGCCAGGCGTCCAGGACGGCGGCGAAGTCTTCCTGGAAGATGAAGAACACGACGGCGGCGAGCGAGAAGACGCCGACGAACAGGTTGAGCTTGCGGCGGCTGATGGTGATATCCAGCGCCTGAGTGGCCACAGAGAAGGTGTAGATGTTCAGGATGTTGGTGGCGATAGGTCCGTGCAGCACCATCAGCAGGACGGGCAGTGCCATGACTCCGAAGTTCTGGACGATGAGTTTTCCGGGGTCGATCTCACCGCTGTTGGTGGCCAGGCTGGCGCCGAGGATGCCCAGCCACACCACGGGGATGAACTGGCCCAATACTGAGGCCAGGTAGACCTTCTTCTTGGGAACTTCGGTGCTGACAAACCGGGAGTAGTCGGCGGCGTACGTGAACCAGGTGATGCCCCAGCCGATGCCGATTGCCGTCATCACGGCGCTCATGGCCGCGATCCGGTCTGAACCTTCGAGGATCTGACCGGCAGGGCCGGCGTAGCCCCAGTCGATCTTCATGCCGAACCATGCCACTGCGGACATCACGGCGAGGATGATGATGGTGGGCGGTACGGTCCACTTTTCGAAGGCCGCGATGGCCTTGTAGCCGAACCAGGCGATGGCAACCTGTGCGGCCATGATGGCGGTGGCCACACCGATCTTCCAGGCGTAGTTGTGGGCTTCGGGATCAACCCAGCCGAGTGTTCCGAAGAGGGCCATGACCAGGTCCAGGATGATCCAGGTGTTGACCGCGCACCAGCCGATCACCAGGAGCGCCTGGATGGCTGCGGGGAGGTAGTTGCCGCGGCGTCCGAAGGCGGCGCGGGCCAGGACCATGCCGGTGGCGCCGGTCTTCTGGCCGAGCAGGACAAAGCAGCCGAACAGCAGCATGCCGATCAGGTTCCCCAGAACCAGGACGGTGACCGTGTCGGCAAAGCCGAGGCCGAGATGGATGCCGAGCGCACCGAGCACCCAGTTGATCGGTGCAAGGTTCGCGCCGGCCCAGATCCAGAACTGGCCGGAAACTTTGTGCGTGCGCTGGGACTCGGGAATGGGCTGAAGCCAGGCTTCGCAGTCTTCGGTCGGCGTCGTTGCCGGCCCGGACTGTGTTGCGGAGAGGTTGTCGTGCATGGGGGAGCCTCCATGAGTAAAAGGGATAGATCCAGATTATGTGGCCCATGCCACAACTGCCATATACCATGTGTATTAAAATCTGTTGTTCTGCCTGACGGAGTGTCATGTCTATACGGTTGCTGGATGTTTTGAAACATTCCACCCTCACCCCCGCCGATCCCGTGATCCGCGCCAGCGCGGCGATCGCGGCAGAGACGCAGCTCCGCTGGATCCACTCCAGTGAGGTTCTGGACATCGCCCCGTTACTTGGGGGCGGGGAACTGCTGCTCACCGGCGGCCAGGCGCTGGCCTCGGCAACTGATAAAAGGCGGATCGGCTACATCTGGGAGCTCGCGGAGCGGGGGGTGGCCGCGCTCGCGATAGAGACGGGGGCGGCGTTGCCCTCCATCCCGTCGTCGATGGTTTCAGCAGCGCAGGCCGCCGGGCTTCCGCTCGTGGAGCTTCGCAAGCAGGTGCCCTTTGTGGGTGTCATGGAAGCCATCAACTCACTGCTGGTGAGCGAATCCGCCGGCCAGCTGCAGCAGGCGGACCAGACCAGCCATGCGATGGCGGTGGAGCTGGCCCATGGCAGCAGCCTCGACCGGGTCCTGGCCGTGCTGGCGGATGCCACCGGTTCGGAAGTGGTCCTGACGTCCACCGCGGGGGTTACCCTTGCCAGCGCATTGCCGGCCGGTCATTCTGAGGAGGCCCAAGCCGGGCAGTCCCAAAACGATGCACCGGCCGGGGCCGGGCAGGATCATGTCCGCGACATCCATGTTGACGTCGCTGTCCGGGGCATACCTTCTGCGCGCCTTACCCTCTTCGTCCGCGGTGAAGCTGACGTCAACCTGGCCCGGATCGCGGGATCCCGCTCGGTGGACATCCTGGCGCTTGCCCTGCTGCAGCGGATGCCGCCCGGCCTCAAGGAGATGGCGGGTGCGGCGCTGATCCGCGCCGTCGATTCCGGAACACAGAACTGGCGGCTCCAGCAGCTCGCGCCGGCCGCGGGCATCGCGGTGTACGCGCAGCTCGTGGCGGTTGTTGTCCGTTCCGCGGGGTCCCGGCAGATCCGCACGAACGTGGAACACCTGCTGGACCGTGTGGGGCAGCACAGCGTCAGCTACGCGGACAACGCCGAGTTGCTTGCGCTGGTTGCCCTGCACCCGGACAACGTCCAGGAGGACCGGAACGCGATCGTGGCCGGGCTGCAGTCGATTGCCGCGGCGGAAGGGATTGTCAGTGCGGTAGGGCCGGTGGCCTCGGGCATCTCCACCGCGCCGTGGTCCCTCACGGAGGCCCGGCTCACGTTGGAACTGGCTGCCGACGGCGGGCCGGGCCGCGCGCGGCCCGGACAGTCCGGCGCTGCCCTCGACGCCGAGGCCTTCGCCGTGGAACGGCTCGCCTTCCATTCCCTGGGCGAAGGACTGCGCACCGACTTCGTCCGCCAGCAGCTGGGCGCCGTCCTTGACTACGATGCCCAGCGCCGGTCCCTGCTGGTGGAGACGCTCAGGGTCTGGCTGGATTCAGGCTGCAACACGGCGCAGGCTGCGCGGGAACTGCATCTGGAGCGCCAGTCGATGCACCAGCGTCTGCAGCGCATCTTCTCACTCTGCGGCGGCGACCCCCGCGGCACCGGCAGGCTGGCGGCGCTGCACCTCGCGACGAGGCTTGTGCGGCTGCCCGGCCCGGTAACTTCTGGCCTCAACCAGGGCGCGCAGCAGGCAACCAGCGCCACGCTTCCGGTCCGCGGGTGAACGTGGATTTGTTTACCATGCGTGGGGGTGGGGGTGTGCCCCGGTGGCACGGGCTGGGGGCCGTGTGCCACCGGGGCGGGGTGTTTGTTGGTGGTGGGTTTAGTGTGTGTTCGGGTTTGGTTGCGGGGGCGTGGTGGTGAGGATGGTGCCTGTGTGGGTGCCGCCTTGGTGGGAGTCGGGGTCGGGGCATGTGTCGGCGCAGTCGTGTTTGGTGACGAGGTCGAATTGGATGCCGCCGTGTTGTTCCATGCCGGTTTTGATGGCGCGTTCGACGACGGATGTGGCCAGGCGGCGTCGGAGGGAGAGGGGGTCGCGGCGCAGGTCTTTGGTGAGGGCGAAGCAGAGCAGGAGCATGACGAGGATGAAGGGCAGGGCTGCGACGATGGTGATGCGTTGCAGGCCGGCGAGGGCTTCGGAGGGTTCGTCGCCGCCGGCGAGGAGCATGACTGCGGCGACGGCGCCGGTGAGGGTGCCCCAGAAGATCACTACTCCGCGGCGGGGGTGTTCGGCGCCGTTGGAGCTTAGTGATCCCATCACGATGGAAGCGGCGTCGGCGCCGGTGATGAAGAAGATTGCGACCAGGACCATGGCCAGGACGATGACGGCGGCGGTGAGCCAGCCGGGCATGCCGAGGTTTTT